>DATDFV010000208.1:0-36135 GCA_036522415.1 Pyrinomonadaceae bacterium
AACAGAACCACATATGTAATTGCTGATTTCCGATTGGCCATTTCCGATTTCTCTTCTTCAATCGCCCTGCTTTAAATTGGCAATTGGCAATCGGAAATCGGCATTGAATTCATTTTCCCTTGAACACAGGTTTGCGTTTCTCAAGAAACGCGCTCACGCCTTCGTCCTTGTCTTCAGTCGAGAAGCACAGCGCAAAGAGATCAACTTCGCGTCGCAGTCCTTCATCAAGATTTGAGCGAGACGCCAGCTTCACTGCTTCCTTTGCGAGTTGCAAAGCAATCGGACTCTTGTCGGCAATTCGGTTTGCAATCTCCATCGTCTTCGCTTGCAGTTGATCTGCTGGAAAGACGTGATTGACCAACCCGATATTGAACGCAGTCTTTGCGTCGATGATCTCGCCGGTCAGAATCATTTCCATCGCTTTGCCTTCACCAACCAGGCGCGTCAGACGCTGGGTGCCACCACCGCCTGGAATAATGCCCAGGTTGATTTCAGGTTGGCCAAGCGAGGCGGACTCGCTTGCCACGCGGATGTCGCACGCCAACGCGAGTTCACAACCGCCGCCGAGACAATAACCATTGATCATGGCAATCACGGGTTTGGGAAAACTGTCGATCGCATTGAAGAGCGAACGCTGCATCATCACATCCCGCTGAGTAACCGAGGTGCGCCCGGCAAACTCAGCGATGTCGGCTCCCGCGATGAAAGCTTTGTCACCCGCGCCAGTAAAAATGACGACACCGACGGAATCGTCTTTGCGGAGTTCTTCGAGAAGCGCTGCACCTTCCTCACGAGTCTTGATGTTCAGCGCATTACGCTTGTCAGGCCTGTTGATGGTTATGATTGCGACACGCCCCTGCTTGTCGAGTAGAAGAGTTTCCATATCCATGATTTGTGATTGAACTTTGGACTTTGGTTATTTGTGCTTTGTACTTTGTCCTTTGTTGTTCGGCCTGTCAAATGTGTTCGCGCGGACTAGACAACCTCCGCCTACAAAGAACAAAGCACAAAAACAAAGTGCAAAGCGCGGGTTTTATTCTGAGGGAGTCTCAGGTTCGCCGCTTGCCGGTTGTTCATCTGCGACCCATGAAACAAAAAGTCGCAACCAGCTTTCAGTTGGCTCAGCGATTTGCACGCCGACGCGAGCGGTTCCGTAGATAGCAGGTGCGGTGCGAACAACGATTGCCGTTACTTCGATGGGTGCGCCGTCAGGTCTATGCGCGCGCAGGTAAAGTCGATCCCCGCGATTCACTTTTTGATTGAGGTGAAATAGCGCGCCAGAGGTCGAGATATCGTCTGTTTCGGTTGGCTCACTCCACGCAGATCCATCTTCAGTGCGACCCGAGATCACAATTGGCAGCCGCAGCGCCATGCGTAGCGCAAACCGTCGTTCTTCATTGTTCCAGGGTGTGCTCATGTTGGCTAACACACAAATGCAAACGCTTCAGGATGACTGTGCGCGTCGCGCATCCTGCTGTTCAGCACTCCAGTCATAGAATCCGCTTCCAGTCTTCTTCCCCAGTTTGCCTTCACTCACCAACCGGCGCAAAACCTCCGGCGGTCGAAACGTTTCACTTCCAAGCTCTCGATGTAAATACTCAGCAATGTTCAGCCGCACATCAAGTCCAACAAGGTCTGTCAGTTTCAATGGACCCATGGGATGGTTGTAGCCAAGCTCCATGGCAGTGTCGATGTCCTTCGCGCTCGCGACTCCCTGCTCGAGCATGCGCATCGCTTCAAGTCCGAGCGCAACCCCCAACCGGCTTGAAGCAAAACCCGGCACATCCTTGACTACGATTGGCTCCTTCCTCATGCGCCGCCCGACCTCGCTTACTCTCTCAACGATCTCGTTGCTTGTCTCTTTTCCAACGACCACTTCCACCAGTTTCATTATGTGCACCGGGTTGAAAAAGTGCATTCCAATGACTTTATCAGGACGCATGGAAGCCCGTGCTATCTGAGTGATTGATAACGACGACGTATTGCTCGCAAAGATGAATGACTGGTCAGGTACGACCTCGAGCTTACGAAGTATTTCCTGCTTCAGATTTAAGTTCTCAGGTGCCGCTTCAATCACCAGATCGACTTCAGCACATTGTTCAAGAGTTGTAGTTCCGTGAATCTGTTGCAGAGTGCGTTCGGAATCAAGTTCGGTTAACTTGCCGAGTTGAATTCCCTTGGCAAGATTTTTTTCAATAGTGCGAATCCCTCGGGCGAGCGAATCGCGATCCACATCGTAGAGTACAACACGAAATCCGGATGCGGCGGCGACCTGGGCAATACCATGACCCATTGTTCCGGCGCCAATCACGGCGATCGCTTCAATAGTTTGGGAACCGCTGCCTCGGGTACTCATCTCTCAAAGAACCGCGACTCTTCGAATGTGCGCGCCAAAGCCTCGGTTCGACTACCGTAAGTAAGCCTAGTTATACTATACGCTCAACCGAAAAGGCTATACTCTCTTGCTCGCAACACCAACATTCCTGACCAAATACGCTAACTCGCGCGAAGGAGAACAAACGTTTCAATGGATGAAACTCTGAAGAAAGATGTCGTAATCATCGGATCAGGTCCAGCAGGACTGACCGCGGCCATTTATGCAGCGCGAGCCAGTCTAAAGCCGCTTTTAATCGATGCTCCTGCAGACCATGTAAAACAAACGACGCCTGGGGGACAGTTGATGATTACGACGGATGTGGAGAACTACCCGGGCTTCGCGAAAGGAATTCAGGGCCCTGAGTTGATGGAGGAGTTTCGAAAGCAGGCAGAACGATTTGGAACGGAATTTCTGGAAGCCTGGATCACGGAAGTCGATCTGAGCGAACGACCCTTTGTCCTTTACACAAACGGCGCAACGATCCTTACTCAAACACTGATCATTGCTTCCGGAGCTTCAGCGAAATGGCTGGGGATTCCAGGCGAAGCGAAAGTCCCTGACGGTTTTGGCGGGAACGGAGTGTCCGCCTGCGCAACGTGTGATGGCCCGTTGCCGGCATTCAGGAATAAGACTCTGGTGGTTGTCGGTGGAGGAGATACGGCTATGGAAGAAGCGACGTTTCTGACACGCTATGCCGCCAAAGTGTATGTCGTACATCGCCGCGACAAACTTCGTGCGTCGAAGATCATGCAGGAAAAGGCGTTTCGAAATGAAAAGATCAGTTTCATTTGGAATACCGCCGTCGAAGAAATACTCGGCACTCACGAAGAAGGCGTGACCGGCGTTCGGCTTCGAGATTTGGTAACTGGAGAGAAGCGTGAGTTTCACTGTTCCGGAGTATTCGTCGCGATTGGACACAAACCAAACACTGAACTTTTCAAGGGCCAACTTGACATGGATGCTGTCGGATATCTCAAGACATCTGGTCACTCAACAGCGACGAACGTGCCTGGAGTATTTGCGGCTGGCGACGTGCAGGATTCAGTTTATCGACAAGCTGTCACTGCGGCAGGAACTGGCTGTATGTCGGCGATTGATGCGGAACGCTTTTTAGATCACATGCCAGTCGAGATGCCTAGTGGCGAGGAAGTCACAATGGACGGTGAACACATCACGCCAGATCATAAAGCGATCATCACGGCGGATGGCCACATGGTTCCGAATCAGGAGTGAAGCCTGATGAATAGGTCCTATTAACTCCTCACAACAACACTATCGAATCGTCTTCCTGGTGACGTGAGGGTCTCGGTGGTGGTTCGAGATCGCCGCGATGGCGATTCTTTGGGCAGGGCAAACAATAAGCTCCTAAACGTTCCATTCGATCGTCACACTCGTTACAGTCCAAAGCCAGTCCAAGTTGTCTCAGTGACTCCAATAACGGTAAGAGCAGGCGGCCCTTTTCGGTTAGTGAGTATTGGATGTGACGCGAATTCCCTCCATACACCGAACGATCGATCAATCCATCCTTCTCCATATCGCGAACGCGGCCAAGCAAAGTTCGACTGCTGATCGGATATAAGTCGGTAAGCAACTCCATCGTTCGTTTCGGACCTGCGACCAATTCACGGACAACCAGCATCGTCCATTTATCACCGAGCATCTGAAGCGCCGCGGTAATCGGACAGCCATCGAGATCGCGTCTGATCATTTCACTTTCGGTCTTTGGACTTTGGTTTTGGTCTTGGGCGCTACGGCCGAAGATTGATGTTGTATGTTTTTATTTTTGAGTTCAGTGTAGTCGCGTTCATCCCGAGCAGACGCGCCGCTCGTGATTGGTGTCCGCCGGTTTGCTCTAACGCTCGTCTTATTAGATCGATCTCAAACCGGCGCACTTCCTCATAGAAGTTGATACCTCGGCCGATCTCGCCAACTGCTCCTGAGCTTGCGCCATCATGCGAAGTGGATCCAGCAGATTTCGGGTCGCTAATCTCAGGACGCAAACACTCTTTGGTAATTTCATTTCCCGGCGCAATCACAACAGCCCGCTCGACCGTGTTCTCCAATTCGCGAACATTGCCCGGCCACGAGTACGCTTCAAGCAACGCCAGCACTTCGGGACCTACCTGATCGGATACCTCTCGGGCGTTTTCATCATTGTATTTCTGAATGAAGTGCTGTGACAGCGGCAGAATATCTTCACGCCGATCTCGTAAGGGCGGCAGCTCAATGGGCACCACTGCGAGCCGGTAGTAAAGATCTTCTCGAAAGGTTCCTTGCCGAACCGCTTCCTTCAAATCAATGTTAGTGGCAGCAATTATTCGCACATCAACGCGACGCGGTGCAGTGTCGCCCAATGGTGTGAACTCCCGCTCTTGAATCACGCGGAGCAATCGTACCTGCGTTTCCGGAGGTATATCACCAATTTCATCGAGGAAGATCGACCCGCCATCGGCTACTTCGAACAAACCTTTCTTCGCAGCGATCGCGCCAGTGAAGGCGCCGCGAGTATGGCCAAACAACTCTGATTCGAGCAGTTCAGAAGGAATATTGGAGCTATTGACTGTGACGAAAGGGCGGCCCACACGTGTACTCGCTTCGTGAATGGCTTTAGCGATTAGTTCTTTTCCAGTTCCACTTTCACCCGTAATCAAGACGGTTGATCGGGCAGGCGCAACTTGTTCCACCAACCGAAAAACTTCCTGCATCAGATCGGAGCGACCGATGATCTCTCCGCGATCGACGGCCTTGCTCATGGCGCGTCGCAACGTGCGCCGTTCTTCTTCTTTGCGACGTCGCTTAATTCCAGCGGCGATGGTGGCGGTGATTTGTTCGTTCTGGAATGGCTTGCGAATGCAACCGAAGGCGCCCCGTTCCCAGGCGGCGATGGCAGTATCAAAAGTCGCGTAGGCAGTGATCATCACGATCACGGCCTCCGAATCCATTTTCAAAAACTCTTCGAGCGCACGCAGTCCGCCGATTCCCGGCATTGAAACGTCCAACAGCACCACATCGAAAGCGCGGCGTCCGTATGCTTCCAGACCTTCTTCGCCAGTCTTTGCGAGATCGACACGATAACCTTCCGAAGTGAGAAGTGTTTCTAACACTTCACGCATGATCTCTTCGTCGTCAACAACCAGAACTGAGCCTTTTTTTGCGTTTCGTCTTTCGGTCTTCATCTAATAAGAGCTGCGGTAGGACATCTCAAGAACACGTTAGTTTAGGCGACTTCATCTTCTAAAACAAAAGGCCTGGCCTAAACCAGACCGAGCGAAGCAGAATGTCCGATATGCTTTAGCTTGTCGTGACTCACCCAACACGAGCGCTGAAAGTTAGTGACTCAAAACCAAGGATCGCTCGGGTTGGGTGAGTCACGACGAGCTAAAGCATATCGGACATTAATCGCCAACAGCTTGCAAGCGCGCTCGTGTGCGAACGCTGGGGAGAGTTATATGAAACGTGGTGCCCTGACCGGGTGTGCTCTCGACGCTGATCCGGCCGGTATGCTCTTGAACGATTCCGTAAGTAACAGCAAGACCCAAACCGGTCCCTTGTCCAACTCCTTTAGTTGTGTAGAACGGATCGTAAATCTTTGCGACGTTCTCAGGAGCTATCCCGATGCCGGTGTCAGAAATCTCTACAAGCAATGATCCATCTTCTGAAAGACTCGTTGAAATCTGTATTCGTCCGCCGTCAAGAATCGCATCGCGAGCGTTAAGGATCAGATTTGTGAACACCTGTTGAAGTTTACCTGCATTTCCAAAAACCAACGGGGCTTCGTCGTTATACAGGCGCAGTATCTGGATTTGGCTACGACGAAGTTGAGGCTCTAGGAGCTGCAGAGTGTCGTCGAGTACTCGTGAAATATCGAGTTCTGCGAATTCGGTTGCACTGCCGGTGCGCGAAAAATTCAGAAGATTGTTGACGATGTTGGTTGCTCGTTCGGCTTGTGTTCGAACTTTTTGTAGCAGCGCGTGTTTGGGATCATTCTCGCCTAACATACCCAGAAGCATCTGAGTGTAGGACGAAACGCCGGTTAAGGGCGTGTTGACTTCGTGAGCGACTCCCGCAGCGAGCAATCCAATCGACGACAGCTTCTCACGTTGCTGCAGTTGTTCTTCGAGACTGATGCGAGTCGTCACATCTTCAAGCACAACCAGCGCACCCGTCTGACCTTGAGCATCTTGCAACGGGGCCAAAGCGATATTCAGAACCAGAGTACGATTACCGCGCGTTGCCGTGTGCAGCTTATAGATATTGCGAATCTCTTTGAGACGCCAACCGTCCTTACCAAGCACCTGAGTCAGAGTTTCCGCGAAGTCTTCACTAAACAAATCCTCGACGTGTTTACCAATAGCGGCGTCGCGTCGCAGATCCAGTATGTGTTCCAGCGCCGAATTGAGCCGCGTCACGCGTCCATCGAGGTCCACCGCAAGCAATCCAACGTTAATTGACTCGATGATCGATTCGTTGAATTCCTTTAGAAGCTTCAACTCACTAGCCCGTTCCTGCTGGTCCTTGTAAAGCAAACTGTTTTCGATCGCGACGGCAACATAGCCGGAAACGGTCCTTAGAATTTCGACGTCTTCCGATGAGAGCAGAGCACCGTCAACCGAGCGTCCCAGGCCAATAACAGCGACCATTCGTCCGCGCACAACACACGGAACGAAATAGTGAAGCGCTCGCTTTACCACGCCAGAGATTTCGGTGGCTGGATCCAGATCGTCAACCCGAACGATACCGATGTCAGCAGATTTGACGCGTATCATTTCGCGGAAGTCAGGCGGGACAATCACTTCATTCTCGAGATCTGCGGCCCGAACGACGGAGTAACCTGACTCGGCGTGCTTGTCTTCGACGAAGATCGCGATGCGGCCCACGTTCATCACTTCCTGAAGTCGCTTCATTAAAGAGTCGAGAAGCGGGTCAAGAGCAGTCGTTGCCGAAAGCGTGCGGCCAAAATCCAGCAAGCTGTTTCGCAGGTCGTATCGTTCGCCATAAAACAATCGATCGACATGTTCCTGTAGAAAGTTCTTTACAGGAGCCGCCACCATAACGATCACGGCCATGGCGAGCACTGCAATAACAACGCGCAGAGTGATCTGGCCGAAAGTGAATCCCGCATCGGTTCCAAACGCGTACAAGCCACCCGTATAAACGACTACCCCGATCAGTAATGAAATTCCGAGTGTCGTCAGTGCATAGACAAAAACACGGCGCACAACCAGCTCCACGTCCATAAGCCGATAACGGAGAACTGAATACCCGAAGGCAAATGGAATTAACGCGAGCGGAAGGATTGCGATGTCCGTCAGCCACCGGTCAGTGGGAAGACCGAACAGGTACACCAGCGCGTAAAGGAAAGTGAATGGTGCAACCGCGAGAGCGGTTCCCCACACGACCCACTTCACTTGTTGCCTGACTATCGTCGCTCTCGCAGTCAGGTAGGTTCGAATCAACAGTAGCGCGCTAACCAGCAGTGCAATTACGAAATGCACCATGCTGATGCCATAGAAAAACCCGAGGACACCCTCGGTTACCGGCATTTGATGTAACGGCGCAAAACCTTTCGCAAGCTGATCGCGGAAGAAAATAGGGACTGAAAGGACAATCAATACGAGGGCCGGGATGTACAAGCCCAAAGCCCGCCAGCGCCTGCTCGCAAACAGCTGCTGCTTCGTCGGGTAAAGCAAGCAGAAGTGCAGGAACAACGGCGGAAACAGGAGAAAGGCCGCATTCCTTAGAAAAGCGATGCCTAGATCCAGGTCTCGATAGGTTCCCGTTGGCGTGTAGAAATGGAAAACGAAGGCAGCTAAACACAGCGTTGCAAAATGCAATGCGTAAGGAGCGCGGCCACCCTGTTTGAACAGAACAAAGAAACCGACGAACAGGTACACCAACCCGAGCAAGTTGATGTAAATGACTCGCGGTGTCCACTTGTGAACAGCGCCAAGGTTATCCAGGTCGGCGTAGTAGAAACGAGTTTCTTCCGGATAAGAAGGTCGTTCCATTAAGTAATGAAGCTGACCTCCAACTCGCGCCTGATCGAGATAAATCTGGACATCTCGCGCACGAACGATCTCTTCCTGCTTGCTGTTTACATCCAAACTAATTCCCAGCAGACGATCGCCGGCAAGTAGCCACGCTCTATCGCCGGCAGAATTCCGTTCGATAGATTTTGCTATTACGCCATCCTTCGTATCGATCCACTCAACCCCGTCGGACGCTGGTGTTTCGTGTCTGATCCTTTGCCCGAAGTTAAGGACACCGGCGCTAATCAGGAGCACCGCTCCGATTAGCAACAGCCACGTCCTGGTTGTAAGTACCGATCCCTTCACTTCGGTGGTTCCTCTGGGCCTAATCAACGGCCAACTTGCTGATTAGGCAAGGTATGTTCCCGTGAGCCAATGTGGTTAGCTATCACGCTTGATGTTTGTCGCGCTCAAAAAGCTGCAAAGAAATCATGAGCTCTATCGAGAGCCCACAAGGACGACATCCGACATTTCGGATTTTCCGAGAATTTGGACGGTATTTTCTTGAAGGTCGGGTCGAAGTGAGCAGATGGACTTTTGTAGACGCTTCGGTTAGCTGCTCGCTTCAGGTTGCCATCAAAACCTGACCGAGATACCGCCCCTAACAGAACGTCGATTGTTACCGACTATCGTTAGGACCTCTCCATTGTCCGAACTCGCTTGAACGTCCAGAAGATTGCGTGCATCGAGAATCGCTGCGGCACGAAGAGGCAGCCCAAAGCTTGGGAGCTCTTGTGTCACCTGAATGCTCAATGACGGATCGTACACACCCAACCTTCCCGCGAACGGATCAATTGCAAAGACCGTAGCCTCGGGAGAAAAACGAAGCACCGTTCGAATTTGCGTTCCGGTTTGAAATCCCGCTGCCATCTGCAATGCGGCAGTTTGGAAGAGGGCGCCTGCAAACATATCGGCCGGATTCGTAAATCCTTCCGGCGACAGCCGCTGGCCATGTCCGAAAGCATAACCGGCTGATGCGGTCCAGACTCGATTCAGACGACGCGTATAAACGACGCGCATGCCGCGAGCCGAACCCTGTTGATTGGCAACTCCAAGAAAGGGCTCACCAGCGGCACCAGCGAACGCAGTCGACGGTGTGCTTAGAAAACCAACTCCTCGTCCGGATGTTGTGTCGAAGAAGGCGGTGGCTTCGACGTTAGAGCTATTGTCGATCACCCTCTCTACACCAAACTCCAGGCGATGACTTCTTTCGAGTACCGCCTGTCCGTCAACATATGCAACCGGGCGAATTGATTGTTGCCGGAAGACGACCTGATCATTTTCAAACGACGCAATACTCTGAATGCCGTCTTCGTCGCCACCAGATGCGAACGCGGCTTTTACTCTCGTGCGAGCGTTAGCATCGAATTGCACTCCGAGCCGGGGTGTTAACGCATGCGCACCACGGTCTCCGATGAATCGCGAGTAATCAAGTCCCATCACAATTACGATGCCGTCTCGGACGATCCATTCATCAACAGCTCGCATCGACATCTGACCTGACAGATCAGATTGCTTATTCCGATGGTTTACCCAAATCGGAGTTCCAAACTTCAGTCCGGCTGCGGTGACTCCAACTTTATGTCGCTCACCAACGCGAACCCGTGTGGATGCTTCAAACCGCTGCGGAGCTTCGGAGCCAACTCCAGTTTGACCACTGAAAATAAGTTCTACGCCGTCTGATACAGGCGTTGAAATAGCAAAGTTCAGTCCCGTATACGGAGCTGAGTAAGCACCGCTTGAAAAGTAGGTCTCAAGAACGCCGTGGGTTTTGGATCGCGATTTATCTTGAGTTGTTTGGGTCGCTGACTCGGGGGTGGTTTCCACCGGAGCCGCTTCAGCGGTTTCAGCGGTTGCCGCTTTGATAGCGGAGTCTTCACCCTCCTGAATCTGGAATATTGAACGGCGATTCTGCGCCGACCTTAACGTCCACTTGACGTCGTCTCTGTCGCGTCTGCGTTCCGGCAATGTGTTGCCCGCGCCAACGGGCTCGAGATTGAATCTATAGACGAGTTCCTGTGAAGCCCTTACCTCCACCGAAGCAAAGATGACCGCGTTGAACCCGGTTGCAATTGCCCTAATACCGTAGCGCCCCGGCAACACACGGGCGATGAAGTTTCCGCTCGCGTCCGTCATCGCCTCTTTCGTAATTTGTTTGCGACCTTCTCGGACTAACGAAACCAGCGCACCAGCCAACGGCTTGCCTTTGTTATCTCTTACGGAGCCGGTAATTGTCGCAAGGCTTGACGCCTTTGGAGTACCGGCTCGGGCGTCGAGCGCCAAAGCAGTAAAGGCGATCAGAGATAGACTCAGGCTGATAGCTCTTCTCATGTTGCTGGATCCTCCGGGAGTTGACTCCCAATTGGAAGCGATTGGTACTGGGGAGCGCCTACACACCACTGCCGACTTCTAAACAATTTCCGATTGCCGATTTGGTCGGGTGTCAGTTGTCAATGCTATACGTCCGACAGGTCGTATAGGTCATATACTACTGACCGCTGATACAGATCAGCTCACAAAATCAGGCGTTTATTTTCGGTCAGCCACGGATTTGCTGTCAAGATTGGGCCGGTGTTTTGGGCGACTTTGCCCAGTCTTTTCGGGCGTGCTAGGATTCAGTTCCCCTATTCCCACTGACCGGTTTTCGGGCTCAAGGTTCCATTGGATGATAGACGAGGTTCAATCTACCAGACTCCCTAACGGGATTGCCGTCCTGACAGAACATATGCCGGGGCTCCGCTCTGTGACTACCGGCATTTGGGTCCGACGCGGTTCTCGTCACGAAAGTCCCGAGCTGAATGGCATCTGTCACTTCATCGAACACGCCGTATTTAAAGGAACTCAAAAGCGATCCGCCCGCGATATTGCCGCTGAGACCGATCGCCTGGGTGGCCATTTTGACGCCTACACGACACATGAGATGACAGGCTTCGCAATAAAGGTTGCGGACACGTCACTCGCAGAGGCGATCGATTTATTGGCAGATCTGGTCGCACATCCACGATTTGACCAGCAGGACCTTGAACGTGAGCAACGGGTCATTCTCGAAGAGATGAAGATGGTCGAGGATACGCCGGACGAACTACTCGGCGAGCTTTTCAATGCAGCTTACTTTCCGAATCAACCGCTCGGACGGCCAATCGAAGGGACAAAGGAAACAGTCCCCACGTTTGATCACAAGACAACGGTTGCATTTCACGCTCGCGAGTTTTCATATAGCAACCTGGTTATAGCCGCAGCCGGCAACGTGCATCACGAGCGTTTGCTCGATCTGATTGGAAGATCTCTCAATGGATGTGAAGGCGGAGCCAGTGCTCGACCAACTGCGGTAACAAGTGGCCGGCCACGCCCAGCGTCTCCAATTCTGATCGAACAGAAAAGCGAACTCGAGCAAGCTCATTTGGTGATTGCCACACCCTGGCCGGATGCACTCAATGAGGAACGATATGCGGCGAGTCTTCTGGCATCTGTGATTGGTGGCGGCACATCGAGTCGGTTGTGGCAGAAGGTCCGCGAAGAACGTGGGCTTGCATATTCAGTCGGTGCAGGTGGCAGCGCATTTTCAGACGTTGGTGTTTTCAACATCTATGCGGGTACGTCACCAGAACAGCTTGATGAGGTGGTCGATTTATCGGTTGAAGCCTTGCGCGACACTGTTAACGAGAACGTGTCGGGCGATGAGTTACGAATCGCAAAGGAGCAGGCCATTTCCTCAATCTTGTTGGGACTCGAATCGTCGAGCGCACGCGCCAGCACGCTCGCACGCCAGGAGATCATTCACGGCAGACGCATTTCACCTGATGAAGTTGTGGAAAAGATCCGAGCGATCGGTCCTGACCAATTGAGAGACGTGGCGAAGAAGTATTTTCGTTCAGAAGTGCTCTCACTTGGAGCGCTTGGAAATCTCAATGGTTTCGAAATTGATCGCTCCCGCCTCGAGATCTGATTTGATCTGTAAAAAATAGGTCCTGTAGGTCGCATAGGTCCTATTTCAAGAGCCTCTCAAATCATCAATAGCCCTTTCAACCATTAAGTGCTAAATTCACGTTGCCCTCTTTTCTGATGCAAGAGCACGCTTCATGAAACTAACCGTTCTCGGTAGCGGATCAACTGGCAATGCGGTCCTGATCGTTGCAGGAAACACACGCGTACTTGTCGATGCTGGTTTAAGTGCAAAAGAAATAACTCGTCGCCTCGCAATGATGGGCGAGGACGTTCAGCGCCTCGACGCAATCCTTGTAACACACGAACACGGAGATCATGCCGGCGGCTTGCGCGTCTTACTCGGTACGGTCGACTGTCCTGTTTACATCTCAGCCAAAACCTGCGACGCATATATAAGCGAGCGTTTCAACGTAGCGAACGATGAACCAAAGCGTCGTTCAAAAGCGCTACGTGATCGTGTAGAACCCATAGAGTCGAGTCGTGATTTTCGCATCGGCGAGATTGACTTTCATCCGTTCACTGTTCCTCATGATGCTGTCGACAATTTTGGATTCACCGCTACTCATCAGGGAGTGAAAATCGCCACATTGATGGACTTCGGACATATCACCACACTGGTAACCGAACGTCTTCGCGGATGTGCAGCAATCGTCATTGAATCCAATCACAGTCGCGATATGCTCAAGGCATGCGACGATTACCCGTGGGAACTCAAGCAACGGATCTTGTCGCGACTCGGACACCTTTCGAACGAGGACCTTGCGGATTGGCTGAAGGGCGGTTTCGATGGTTGCGCAAGATATATCGTCCTGGCACACCTCTCTCAGCGCGCCAACAATCCCTATCTCGCAAAGATCAATGCTGAAGTGGCTCTTTATGAAAGGGCGCCACTGTTTCCGACTGAAACACAAATCAGTTTGTCATATCCAAAGGAGCCAACGCCCTGGATAGTGGTGTGAAACAGCCGGCCGGCGGCAGGAGCAGGGGCAGGACGATAGCCTTTGCGTTGGCATTGCTATTGACCACGAGTTGCGGATTGAAGAATGCGGGAGCTGGAATTCCGCCGGAAGTGGAGTCGGTCATTGGCACGGTAACTGATGACATCGCCCAGGAACGATACGATAAGGTTTACAGTGAATCATCGGAATTGTGGAAACACGACGCATCGCAGGAGCAATCCACCGAAGTACTTAAGACTCTTCACTCTAAACTTGGCAAAGTCGAGAGCCGCGCCATGAATTCAGCAACCGAACAACAAAACTCCGGAGGAGCACTCAAGGGTCACGCCTTCATCGTCAGCTACCAAACCAAGTTTGAGCGAGGCGAAGCAATGGAAACGTTTACCGTCATCGAAGAAAATGGCAAATGGAAGCTGGCTAGATATCTGGTGAGCTCGACTGGTTTGAAGTGAGTCTGGGCACAGGTCGAATAGGTCATATAGGTCCTATTCTTTCCGCCAATATGATTAATCGTTACACACTCCCCGAAATGGGGGCACTTTGGTCCGAACAAAACAAGTTCCAGAAATGGCTGGATGTGGAGATCGCTGTTTGCGAGGTTCACGCTGAGGACGGAGTGATTCCGCACGACGCTCTTGAACAAATCAAGTCGCATGCGAGTTTCTCTGTCGATCGCATAAACGAGATCGAAAAGACCACAAACCACGACGTCATTGCTTTCACGACGAACCTTGCGGAATCCATTGGCGAAGCATCCCGTTTCGTTCACTACGGTCTAACGTCATCAGATGTTGTCGACACTGCAAACGCTCTGCTTCTTCGAGACTCCTGCGATATTCTTCTTAAAAAGATCGATGCCTTAATGGAAGCCCTCAAACGCCGAGCATTCGAGTTCAAACTAACTCCCCAGGTTGGACGCACACACGGCATTCACGCCGAGCCCACTTCGTTTGGTTTGACTTTCGCGCTTTGGTTCGACGAGATGCACCGGAACCGCGAGCGTTTAATCAGAGCACGCGAGGCGGTGGCTGTCGGAAAGATCAGCGGTGCCGTTGGCGCATTCGCTCATCTTGATCCTTCAGTCGAGGAACGAGTTTGTTTGCGTCTCGGCTTGAAAGCAGCGCCTGTTTCCACACAAGTCATTCAACGCGACGTTTATGCCGAGTACTTGAACACTCTCGCCTTGATAGCTTCTTCGTTGGACAAGATTGGTTTAACAGTTCGTCACTGGCAACGCACTGAAGTTCGCGAAGCCCAGGAAAAGTTTACAAAGGGCCAGAAGGGTTCCAGTGCTATGCCTCACAAACGCAATCCGATTATCTCAGAACGCATTTGCGGTATTGCTCGAGTGATTCGTGCGAACAGTCTTGTAGGTCTTGAGAACGTTGCCCTCTGGCATGAAAGAGACATCTCCCATTCGTCTGCCGAACGCGTGGTGTTGCCGGATTCCAGCATCGGCCTTGATTACATTTTGCAAAAGGCAATCGGCTTAATTGAGGGACTCGTAGTCTATCCGGAGCGCATGCTCGAAAATTTGAAGGCGACACGAGGGCTGATCTTTAGTGGCCAGCTGCTTCTGGCATTAACAAATAAAGGCCTGCTGCGTGAAACTGCTTACGAGTGGGTGCAGCGAAATGCGATGAGAGTTTGGGACGAAAACAAAGACTTTCTTGAGTTGGTTCAAACAGATTCAGATATTCGACAACACCTATCTGAAGTCGAGATAAAACAGGTCTTCTCGTTGGATCATTACTTACGGAATGTGCCGCTGGTTTTCGAAAGAGTTTTCGGGTGAGTTTTGACGGTGTGGCGAATCCAGGCTCGGAATCAATCAGGACCACCATAGGTCCTATACATCATATAGGACCTATTTTGGTGCTGACTGCTTAAAGTAAGACGCTTACGCGGCGCCTCCGGCAAATTTTTCCGCCATGTTGCCGATGATTGGAAGCTTGAAAGCTTTCCCCTGATAGGCTTTGATGGCGCATATGATGAGGCCGATCACCCAAATTAATGGCAAGAACAACCAGACGATCATCGAGATCAGCCAAAGCAACAGACCGATCAAACCGCCAGCGTCGCCCGCAGCGGCCGAAGCTACACCGCCAATGACAGTGACAATCGCGCTCAGGATTACCAGTACGATCATGACCACAAACCACAGAACCCCATAAAGCACGGACTGCATACCATGAAACCGGATGAACTTATTTTCTTTCTCGATGAAAAAGAAAATCAGTCCAACAATCCAGATGTATGACAGTGCGCCTGCGACATTAGGGGCCAGTCCCGTGCTGGACTGTTGGCCGGGCGGAGGATTTTGCATTATAAGTTTCTCCTGTTAAGAGTTTCGAATTGAAACTGCCTTCACGAATGTCGGAAATGGAAGACAGATAGCTGTAGGTCCCACGTTACAAGGCGGAGATATTATGCCAACAGGCAAATTGCCGCAATTATTTTGTACTGAGAATTCCGGAGCGACTGCAAACGCATGAAAGCTAAAGTTTACGTCAGCCTGAAACCAGGAGTGCTCGATCCCCAGGGTAAAGCGATCCAACACTCCGTTGAACTACTCGGATATTCCGGAATCTCGGATGTGCGACAGGGAAAATACTTCGAGATCGCGCTTGATGGTTCCGTGGACAATTCGCAGGCACGCGATTCCGTTGAGAAGATCGCGCGGGAAGTTTTGTCGAATCCGATCATCGAAGACTATCGAGTGGAAATCGACGGTTAACTGTCACTATCCTTCGACACGAAAGGAACCAGATTGATTCACCTCATCCGTTATTCCTTCATCTTGTTAGGACTGCTACTGCCAACCGGATTTGCCTTCTCACAAGAACCTGTTACAAAGCAGCCGCCAACGTCTTCGCCGGAAGCTAATCCAACTAATTGGAAAACCTTCGAATCTGCTGAAGGCCGGTTCTCAATCCAGTTTCCGGGGACGCCGAAAGTCGGCACTGAGCCACTCGATGCAGCCGGTCAAGTTGTTTTGCACAAATCTTCACTTACTACCAAAGCGGAATACGGAGTTATCTATGCCGACTATCCTATGAAAATCGAAGGGACCGCGGCAATTAACCAGGTCCTCGACGATGGCGCAAAAGGTGCCGTAGCTGGGGTCAGTTCGGAACTGCTGAGCATTTCGGAGATCTCACTGTCTGGCAATCCTGGCCGCGCTCTCAAAGAACGCCTGAAAGATGGAGCGATAATGCAGACTAGAATGTTTTTGGTTGGCCAGAGGTTATACCAGATAGCTGCGACCTTACCGCCAACGGAAGGTTCTAAAGCAGATGAGATCGCTATTTACGAACAAGCTGCCACCAAATTCTTAGATTCTTTCAAGCTCACGCCCGTCGAAGGAACATTGGACGAGCTACAACAGGGACTGAAGGACAAATGCAAAAGAGTCGTCGCTGTAAAAGTGGTTGACGAATCAGATGCAAAAGGGGAAGACGTGAAGGGCTCCGTATTGAATGGCAAGGCGTTAGATCTTCCAAAACCGGAATACACTGTCCTGGCCAAGAGAGCCCATGCTCAGGGGACGGTTACGGTACAGGTCGTTATAGATGAGACGGGTACCGTAGTGTCAGCTCATGCGATAAATGGCCACCCGCTTCTTTACGCAACGTCCGTTCAGGCAGCCAAGGGCGCTCGGTTTACACCGACTACTTTAGAGGGTCAGCCAGTGTGTGTGGCCGGAGTCATCACCTACAATTTCGTAGCCCAGTAACTACGTGTCAGCGTTACTGGTCGCAATAACTCACACGGTGATACATTTATTCATGATTGATCTAAGGAGACCCAACACGTGAAATTCGGCGTCATAGTTTTTCCGGGATCCAATTGCGATCACGACGCATATCACGTCATTTCCAAACAGGTCGGGCAGCCGGTTGACTTTATCTGGCACCGCGACACCGATCTGAGTTCGTACGACGCGGTCATCATCCCGGGTGGGTTTGCCTATGGAGACTACCTCCGCGCGGGCGCACTTGCTCGGTTTTCGCCCGTCATGAATTCCGTCAAGAAGTTTGCTGCTGGCGGGCGTTTCGTCCTGGGTATTTGTAACGGGTTTCAAATTCTGTGTGAAGCCGGTCTGCTACCAGGTGCGTTGATTCGCAATCGCGATCTGCATTTCATTTGCGAACATATCTTCGTGCGCACCGAAACGTCTGACAGTCCTTTCACCAACGAACTTACCCGGGGAAGTGTGTTGCGGATTCCAATTGCTCACGCAGAGGGAAACTATGTTTGTGACGACTCTACGCTCGCCGAACTGCAGCGTGAGGACCGGGTTGTCTTTCGTTATTGCGACGCTCACGGCAACGTGACTCCGGAATCAAATCCAAATGGCTCCCGCGACAACATCGCGGGAATTTGCAGTCTTGGTCGGAATGTCCTGGGCTTGATGCCTCACCCGGAACGCGCTTGTGAAGACTTACTTGGATCGAGCGATGGCCGCGACATCTTCAGATCTCTTGCAGCTACTTTGGCTGCAGCCGTGGTTTGAGGAAGAAGCTTCGAAACATATGAAAAAAATACTACCGTTTATCATCATCATACTTGTTCTCGGTGTCGCACTTGTCAGCGCCTGGGCTTTGAAGAAGCGCTCCTCAGGCACAGTTACTCCCGTTACGAGTAATCCGAACAGTCCGGCGCCCGTCAATGCAAATGACACCGTTGTGACTGGCGTTGCCGGCGCTGAGCCGGCGCACATTCTTGGCCCAAACAGTGCCCCGGCCAAACTGGAAGAGTTTGGGGATTTTGAATGTCCACCGTGTGGCGCGTTCCACCCCGTCCTTGTTCAGATGCACAAGGAGTTCGGCGATAAGCTGCAAATCACATTTAGAGAGTTTCCCTTAGCGCCTGCGCATCAACACGCAATCGCAGCCGCGAGTGCAGCCGAAGCTGCCGGTTTGCAAGGCAAGTTTTGGGAGATGCACGACCTTCTCTATGAGAATCAAAAAACGTGGCATGAAGCGTTCGACGTGCGACCAATCTTCGAAGGCTATGCGAAACAGATTGGGTTAGACATGAACCGTTATCAGAATGATCTGAACGGCGATCAAGTAGCTCAACGCATCTTGAACGATGGGAAACGCGGTCACTCGATGGGCGTGAAAGGAACACCGACCGTTTTCTTGAATGGCAGAGAAGTACCATTCGAATCTTTACCGTCTGACAAACTTCGCGTACTCATTAATCTGGAACAAATTAACCATAAATGAGCAGCGAAAGTTCAACGGCGTTCCCTGAGATCACTGCCAAACGTAGAAATCTCCTCTTCATCGTGATTGGTGTCCTGTCGCTCTGCGGTCTCGCAGATGCGATTTACCTCACCATCGAACACATCACCGGACAGAGCGTTCGCTGCACGATTGTCGCGGGCTGTTCTGAAGTGCTGAGCAGTTCGTACGCAGTCGTAGCTGGATATCCGTTGGCGTCAATTGGGGCGCTGGCCTACTTCACGGTTTTTAGTTTGGCAATCCTGGCCCTGTTTGGTTACCGAATCGCTGGACAGTTGTTGACTCTGTTAGTAGTCGCAATGTGTTTGGTAAGTCTCTGGTTGATTTATCTGCAGGCCTTTGTGATTCACGCTTTCTGCCAGTTCTGTTTGCTTTCAGCCGCAATCACCTTCGCGTTGACGGCCCTCGTTCTGTGGTTGTGGAGGATGCGAAGCATTGATTAAGTACTAAAGCTTAACAAGTCGGAACGGCTGCACGCGTCGATCAGAAGTCATTACCCCTAACACACGAAAGCTCTTCTGTCGGAGCGCGTCCGTCCTCGGCCGCCCCCGTCGAATAGAACTATTCGTAATTACACTTGCTCCTATTGAACGTTACGGAATGCGCTGCTCCAATTCCAGTCAAGTGGGTTCTGTTCGACGGGGGCGCCCGAGGACGGACGCGCTCCGACAGAAGAGCTTTCGTGTGTTAGGGGTAATGCCTTCTGATCGACCGGGCGGCCCGACCCGACTTGTTAGATTCTGGTATCTCGGAACGCACAATTTGTTCTCTTACCCTGACCCGTGTAAGGTATCGAGCAAATCAATCGACAATAGAGGTGGCTGCGGAAATGGATCAGGATCAAGTAACTGTCGCCGATATTTTTCGTCGTGCTCAGGCTGCGCGACGCGAGCACACGGATTGGTCTTACAAACAGATCAAAGACTCTTTGGTTAAGGAATTTTCTGGCAAGCCTTTTCCGCCTTTAAATAACCTGACCATACCAGAACAGGACGACAAGGCACCCGAAGAAGATTGGACAGCCGGGCTGCCCATCGTTAGACGTGGTATTCAGTTTCAGGACTGGAAGGAGATTGCCGAAGGTATCGTGCTAAGTCTTGAACAAACTGAAAACTACATGAGCGCTCGCGGGCCAGAGGGTGATCGCGACGATTGGCATAACCGCAACGTTGGCATCGAGGAGGCGACTTCCAAAGGGGTCGGTAAGTGGATGCCGGAAGAATTGGTGGCGCTTGCGGAAAGGAATGTGAAAAAGTGAACTTGGTGCTTTGTTCTTTGTATTTTGTTCTTGTCAGTGGTCAGTAGTCAGTGGTTAGTCGTATGGGAACTATCTATTAAACCAATCCGAAACCACTGACTACGGACCAAAACAAAGCACAAAGTTCAAAGCACTAAGCACCCGAAGGCCATGAGTTTCCTCGACAATCTAATTAAAGACCCAAAGTACCAGACAGCGAATCCGCGTGAGCCGGAGGAGATTTCTGATCCGGAGATCATCATTAGCCCTGATACCAGGCGTGAGAAAAGAATTCCACCCGGACAGTCGCGCACAAAGAAATGGCCTGTGCTTGATGCACATGGAACTCCTGACATCGATCTTGCAACGTGGACGTTTGAAGTTGAAGGCCTGGTTGAGAATAACGTGAAATGGTCGCTTGTTGAATTCATGCAGCTACCAGCGGTTCGCGTTTACGCCGATTTTCACTGCGTCACGCGTTGGTCGCGACTCGACAACATTTGGAGTGGCGTTTCAACTCGCGAAATTGCGCGTCTCGCGGGCGTCAAACCTGAAGCGAAGTTTGTGCTTGCCCTGGCTTATGACTACGGCTGGACCACAAATGTTCCTATCGAATACTTTTTAAACGAAGACTCATTATTTGCGTGGTCGCACGATGGTCAACCGATCCCCCCAGATCACGGCGGTCCAGTCAGACTAATCATTCCACAGCTCTACGCTTGGAAATCCGCTAAGTGGATCAAAGGCGTCCGCTTTCTCGAACACGATCAAGCAGGTTTCTGGGAAGAAGGCGGATATCACATGCGAGGAGTACCGTGGGGCCCGGGGGACGGGGAACGGTTTAGGTGGGGCTAAGTCATTACCGATTTGTTTCAAACGTCCGACGAACTTTAGTTTGTCGTGGGTTGGACTCTTGGCCCTCGGATTCTTCAAGCTGGCGCTAGGCCACACACGACAAACTAAAGTTCGTCGGACCTCAAAGAAATCGGCAATGATCTCTGACGCATCCGCCATCATCCTCCTTCGCTCCGACACCGATCCAAACTCACCAGAAGTGTTTCTTGTTAAGAGGAACGATACGCTCGCGTTCCTCGCAGGCATCCACGCTTTTCCCGGCGGCCAAATCGATGAAAGCGATCGCGACGTAGAAGTTCGAAACTGTGACGATCGGCAGCTGGCCACTATGATCTCGGGAGCTGCCCGAGAGTTGTTCGAAGAGCTCGGCGTATTGCTGGTTCACGGTGGCGAACTGCTTACAAAAGGTCAGCGTGCATCTTTGCTGGACGATCTCGAAGCGGGGCGCATGTCATGGCCAACGCTTCTGCGACATTACGAATTACATCTGGACGCGAACGATTTCACTTTTGTAGGTCGTTGGGTGACGCCGCCGTTCAGTTTGCGTCGATTTGATACCTGGTTCTTCCTCGCCACCTGTCCACCCAGGCAAGAGCCCAAAGTAATTCCTGGTGAACTGGCCAGCGGCGAGTGGATTAAGGCCAGTGAGGCCTACAATCGCTGGTTGCGATCTGAGATCACCGCAGTCCCACCAACTCTCCATGGCCTCAAAACTTTGTCCGACGGACTAACTTCGGATTTAGTCGAGCGTTTCTTATCAACGCCAATCGCCCAGGGTGAACCTGTTCGCCGGATTGAGTTTCGTCCAAACTACATTTGCTTCCCTGTTCGGACCCCGACGAGACCACCAGCCACGCATACAAATTGCTACATTGTTTACTCGTCGACCGAGATGCTGATCTTCGATCCGGGTTCACCTTATGAAGATGAACAGTTGGCACTTGCTTCCACGATTGATGACCTGCGGCTGGAAGGGCGACGCGTTCGCGAGATTGTGTTGACACATCTTCATCCTGACCATGTTGGCGGCGTTAATGCGTTACGAAAACACCTCGGTAACAACGTTCGTGTTGCAGCACACAAAGCAACTGCCGCAGCGCTCAGTGAAATAGAAGTGGATCATTTGATTGAGGACGATGAGTTTCTGGCTCTCCCTGGCGAACCCACGATTAACCTTCGCGCGCTACACACTCCGGGCCACGCACGCGGTCATCTTTGTTTTCACGATGCCGATCGGGGAATTCTTCTGACGGGAGATAATGTTCTTGGTCTTGGCTCTGTCTTGATTGACCCTCCTGAAGGAAACATGATCGACTATATGAAAACGCTCGAGCTCCTGCGTTCGATTCCGGACGTGACGATTCTATTTGGCGGCCACGGACCTGCAGTCGCCACCCCTTACAGAAAACTCGACGAGTACATAAATCACCGGCTCGAGCGCGAGCAAAACATTCTTGCGGCAGTTGAGTCTGGCATTACAGAGGCTGGAGAAATCGTCAGCGCGGTCTATACCGATGTTTCTCCAAAAGCACACGCAATGGCGGAACGGGCAGTGATCGCACATCTCGAGAAGTTGCGAGCGGAAGGGAAGATCAAGTGATTGCCGATTTCCGATTGCCAATTGCCGATTAGACAAAATGTCCGACGAACTTTAAGTTTGTCGAGCGTTGACTAGAGTTTAATAAGATCCATTCGGTGCGAGGTTGGTCGCCGCGACAAACTAAAGTTTGTCGGACATTTTGTCTAATCGGCAATTGGCAATCGGAAATCGGCAATAACCTCAGGTCGTTTCGCTAATCATTTAAGAACCGTTACACTCTCGTCACTCAACCATGGATTATCCAAGAACTCTACGCGAACTAAGGGCTGCGAGGTATCAAACTCTTTCTGTTAAAGACGAACTGCGTTTGAACCTGATTAGAAAACTGCGGGCAGGCGAAAAGCTGTTTCCAGGAATTGTTGGCTATGACGACACGGTCATACCACAATTAGTGAATGCGATCCTCTCGCGTCACAACATCATCCTTCTCGGACTGCGTGGTCAGGCGAAGAGCCGCATAATTCGTCAGCTAACCGAACTTCTCGACCCGGTCATTCCGATCATCGCCGGTTCTGAATGTAACGACGATCCTTTCCGACCAATCTCCGCATACGCCCGCCACCTCTTAATGCAGCATGGAGATTCCACTCCGGTCGCATGGATCGATCGCGATGCTCGCTTCGTTGAAAAACTGGCGACCCCGGACGTAACAGTGGCTGACATTATCGGTGACGTCGATCCCATCAAAGCGGCAAAAGGCGGCCACCTGCTGAGTGATGAACTTACGATTCATTACGGCCTCTTGCCGCGAGCCAATCGCGGGATCTTCGCAATTAACGAGTTGCCCGATCTCGCCGGAAAGATTCAGGTCGCTCTCTTCAACATCATGCAGGAAGGCGACGTGCAGATTAAGGGTTATCCGATCCGGCTTCCGCTCGATGTAATGCTGGTCTTCTCCGCCAATCCGGAAGACTACACAGCACGAGGAAAGATTATTACACCGCTGAAGGATCGCATCGGCTCCGAGATCATGACGCACTATCCAAAGGAGTTGCAGACGGCGATTGAAATTACAAAACAAGAAGCATGGACTGATGACCGTGGATCAGTTGTCATTGCTGACTTCATTCGCGAAGTAATCGAGCAGATCGCCTTCGAGGCGCGCGACGACAATCACGTGGACAAGCATTCCGGTGTGTCTCAGCGTTTGCCCATTACCGTCATGGAGTCTGCCGTCTCGAACGCGGAACGGCGTTCATTACTGACTGGCGATGAAACAATCGTTCCGAGGGTTGCCGATATCTATGCTTCAATCCCGTCGATGACCGGCAAGATGGAGTTGGAATACGAAGGCGAACAGCTTGGCGCAAATAAGATCGCTCGCGAACTGATAAAACGCGCTGCCGGTGAAGTTTTTGAAGGATACTTTGTCGGAATCGACTTCTCGCGAACGGTTCAGTGGTTTGACGAAGGTAATAAGTTGTTACTGGCTGATACTGCTTCAGCAGAAGAATGCCGAATGTTGATCGAAGCGGTGCCGGAGCTGCTGGAGACTGCGCTAATACCTTTCGACTATCATCAATCAGACACTCCTCGTATCGTCGCTGCCTGCGAGTTTGTACTCGAGGGACTCTACGCGCAAAACAAGATCAGTCGAAACGAAGAAGGCGGCTATGCGGCGGTTACTAAGGCTAAAAAGGATCGACGCGGAATGATCTACGACGATCTGACCGAAACGGGAAAGTTTAGTTGACTGCCGATTTCCGATTGCCAATTGCCGATTTGGTCTTGGCTTTGGCATTTGCATTTCCAACGGATCTGCTTAACCAGAGAATGGCGACGTTAAAGCGAACCTAAGGCCAAAAGCTAAAGACCAATTGGCAATTGGCAATCGGAAATCGGCAATGAAATTTGCTCGCTACTCAAAATTCAACGGCTTCGACATTTCATCAATCAACCTCGGTGAGTTGATGGATGCGATGGCTGATGCGTTGTTGGACTCCGGCTATCACGATGATTATTACTGGACTCGCAGCCGTAATCAGGTCGATACCTCTCTCGACGCGTTGCGGCGAGCGCTGCTTCAGGCGTTGATGGAAAAGGGACTCGTGGACGAGCAGCAGATCCGCCAGATGCTCGCCGAGAATGAAGGCAAGTTTAAGGGCTCACTACTTGAAGAGTTGTTGAATCAGTTAATTGAGCGGCTGGTCGAGGAAGGTTACCTGAGCCTTCGCGAGCAGCCACAACGCCGAGACGAACCTGCAGCTAAAGGAAATGGTTACGGCGAGATCTCCAATCCTCTGCCTCGCGACGTCCGTTTTGAGCTTACGGAAAAAGGACTGGACTTCCTCGGCTATAAGACTTTGAGAAGTCTGTTGGGTAGTTTGGGGAAAAGCGTCTCCGGGCGGCACGATACCACCTACTTATCAACTGGCGTTGAAGCCGCGGCAGCCAGCAAGTGTTACGAATTTGGCGACACTATCAATCTCGACGTTAACGCCACCCTGCTGTCGGCTATCCAACGGGAAGGTCTGAAGGTCCCATTGAATCTGGAATATCAGGATCTCTTTGTACATCAATGCGATTACCAGTCGTCTTGCGCAACCGTGGTGATGTTGGACTGTTCACATTCAATGATTCTCTACGGCGAGGATCGATTTACCCCGGCTAAGAAGGTTGCGCTCGCTATGTCGCACCTGATTCGCACTCAGTATCCGGGAGACTCATTGAAGGTTGTGCTCTTTCACGACACTGCGGAGGAACTTCCGCTGGGCAAACTTGCGGTAACTCAGGTTGGTCCGTATCACACGAACACCGCCGAAGGTCTTCGTCTTTCTCGCCGCTTGCTACAAGCACAACGAAAAGAGATGAAACAGATCGTGATGGTAACTGACGGTAAGCCGACGGCATGCTTTGTCGGCGAATCGGCCCCGGGCCCTGGTAGTAAGCGGCGTCTTTACAAGAACTCCATGGGCGGCGATCCGTTTGTAATGGCTGAGACGTTTAGAGAGGTTCAGGCTTGTCGCAAAGCCGGTATAATGATCAACACATTCATGTTGGCCAGTGATTACTACCTGGTCGACTTCGTAAAACAGATGACTGCGATGACCAATGGTAAGGCATACTTCGCCAACCCCGACAACCTGTCACAGTTTGTTCTGATCGATTTCCTTCGTCGTCGCACACGAAAGATCAAATAGATTTTAGATTGCAGAATGTCCGACGAACTTTAGTTTGTCGTGCGTGGTGCTCAGATGCTCAGGAACAACAGTGGGCCTAAATCCTCCGCACGACAAACTAAAGTTCGTCGGACATTTCGCAATCTGAAATCTGAAATAACTGGCATGTCGCCTGGGTTCACAGTTAAAAGACCCAGAGCGTTTCGCTCTGCCCTGCCTTACCTGATCCTGGCGTTGGGACTTCTGTGTACGATCGTTGTTTCATTTTATTTCTCGAAACTCTCAGCTGCTCAGGACCAAACCCGCTTCGACAATTCAACACAGGAGATAACAGCCCGCCTCAGAACTCGCATTCAAACATCGATCGCATTGTTGCGTGCCGGCACCGGCCTCTTCGCAGCAAGTGAGGATGTGGATGCGCATGAATTTCAGCACTTCGTTGAACAACTCGAATTGCAGAAGAACTATCCAGGCGTGCAGGGAATCGGATTCTCTCGCCGCGTTGAACCTGCGGAACTACCAACGCTCGCTGCCACGCTGAGACTCGAAGGGGTCAACGATTTCAAATTGTGGCCCGACTACGCGCGCAGTGAGTACCACACGATTATTTACCTGCAGCCAATGGACCAGCGAAATAAGATTGCCATTGGTTATGACATGTCTACAGAGGCTGTTCGACGGCAGGCGATGGAGAAAGCGCGCGACAGTGGCTCTCCGACCGCATCGGGTAGGGTAGAACTGGTACAGGAAACAGACGCGCAGAAGCAGTCGGGATTCTTAATTTATGCGCCCGTCTATCGGAATAACACCGACGTATCCTCAATCGAAGCCCGCCGTGCAGCCCTCCTAGGTTTTGTTTACAGTCCATTTAGAGTCGATGACTTTATTGATCCGATCCTTAAGGAGAAGGCGTTCGATGTAAGCTTCGATATGTATGATGGAGACCACGTCGATCCCGCTCAACTCCTGAACCGGTCACCGTCGGAAACATCCAAGCCTCGTCTATCAAAGATTTCCACTCTCGACGTAGCCGGACGCAAGTGGACCATTGCATATGCAACTGTCCCGTCATTTGATGCGGCCTCGAGCCGGACTTCGGTCCCATTCACAATCGGCGCCGGTTTGTTGCTAAGTCTGTTGTTCTTTGCGGTGACGCGGGCTGAAGTTCAGGCGCGCGCACGTGCTGAAACCGCTGCCAGAGACCTTGCCTGGTCGGAAGGAAAAATCAGAAACACTCTCACGGCCAGAGAACTCGCAGAGGAAGCACTACGTGAGAGTGAAGAGCGTTATCGCGAGTTAATTGAGAACGCCAACGATATCGTTTACATGCTCGACTTCGATGGTCGCATTACCTCAATCAACGCTGCGGCAGAAACTATCCTTGGCTATTCTCAAAGTGAATTGCTGGAGATGAACATCATTGAGGTGCTATCTCTGGATTCTTTTATCGTAGGCGAGGAGATGCTTACTTCAGGTCATCAGCGCACTAACTACGAAGTTGATGTGATTACGAAAAGCGGTCGTGTGCTGCGGCTCGAAACCAGCAACAAGCTGATCACGAAAGGATCTCAGCCCGTCGGCATACAAGGAATAGCCCGCGACATCAGTATTAGACGACGCACCGAGGAAGCTTTACGGGAAGCCGACCAGCGTGCGCTTTCCGAATACGAACGATTGTTGGAAAGAATATCGGGACTCGCCCAGGCGTTAGGTACCGCTCGAGAACTTAATGTCATTTTCCGTGGGCTGCGCGAGTTCACCAACGCTTCGGTGCCTTGCAATGGCTTCTTCGTCTCCTTGTACGATCCTATTCACGACATCAGAACAGCGTGTTACGCGTGGGGCGATGGCGAAGAGCTTGACGTGTCGAACCTCCCAACAATGCCAGTAACATCGTACGGACCAAACAGCCGTGCTATACGCACGGGACAGGTAATCATCACCAACGATTACATGTCGGCGACTCGAGGCCATCCGACGGTCATAGTTGGTCCGGACAATGGTCTACGGCCTCAATCATCGCTTGCCGTACCAATGGCCGTTATGGGGCACATTATCGGGACGATAGAGGTCCAAAGTTACGAGCCAAATGCGTACCACCACGAACACCAAACTGCCATGAGCATGGCGGCCAACCTGACGGCTGTTGCAATTGAAAACGTGAGATTACTCAGTAGAGAGAGTCGTGCTCGCGAAGCAGCTGAAGAGTCGAATCGACTCAAAGACGAGTTCCTGGCAACAGTTTCACATGAGCTGCGAACACCCTTAACTGCGATCCTTGGCTGGTCGCGATTACTGGATTCGGAGCCGCTCGAAGACGGCGTAGCCAGACAGGCAATTGAAACGATCTGGAGAAACGCTAAAGCTCAATCGCAAATCATCGACGACATTCTCGACGTGTCGCGCATAATCACGGGCAACCTTCATTTGGAGCTTCATCCAGTCGAACTCGCTCCGATTGTTGAAAACGCCATCAATGTTGTTAGACCGACCGCCGATGCAAAGGGAATTCGCATCGAAACAAGAATCAAGAATGCGCCCATAGTGGTGTCGGGAGATTCAAATCGCCTCCAACAAGTAATCTGGAACCTGCTTTCAAACGCAGTGAAGTTTACGAACACCGGCGGTGAAGTATTAGTAGCCGCCTGCCAGAATGATACTGAGGCTGAGATCAAAGTTACCGACACTGGGCTTGGGATTAGTCGTGAATTCATGCCGTTCGTCTTCGATCGCTTCCGGCAAGCCGATAGCAGCACCACCAGACAACATGGTGGTTTAGGACTGGGATTGGCGATTGCGCGGCATCTGGTGGAAATTCACGGCGGTTCTATTAGTGCTAACAGTCCCGGTAAAGGACAGGGAAGCAGTTTTACTATCAGCTTACCCTTGCTCGATTCCAAAATTAAGGTTGCCGACGACGTAAAACCAGAAACTGTCCGGCTGGCTAATCAACAGAGTCTTTCCGGTCTGCATGTGCTTCTTGTGGACGACGACGAGGACACACTCGAACTCATGACTACAGCGCTGACCAGCAGAAAAGCGAACGTCACCGCAGTTGGTAGCGCAGGAGAAGCAATTGATGCCATCAAGGTCAGAGCTCCGGATGTACTGATTTCTGATATCGCGATGCCGGAAGAAGACGGTTACGGACTGATAGCCAAGGTAAGATCTCTGGACGGTGAAGCGCAATCTTCGATTCCTGCGGTTGCGATAACGGCCTATGCAAAGGAAGAAGATCGGCAACGCGCCTTGGCATCAGGCTTTCAAATCTACCTGGCTAAGCCGGTGGAACTGTCGGAATTGATCTCGGTAGTCGCGCGAGCAGCGAGGAGAGATTTTTGATGTCCGATATGCTTTAGCTTGTCGTGTGATCCCAAACGCGAAAGATAGTTGGCATCACACGAGCAGACCACGCTCTAGTGCAATTATCTTTCGCGTTTGGGATCATACGACAAGCTAAAGCATATCGGACAGTCTTGATAAATGGCTCAAGTAAACATCGACAACATGAATTTGGCATTTGACGACACCGGGTCGGGTCGGCCAGTGATTCTTCTGCACGGTTATCCGTTCAATCGAACACTCTGGGGCGGTCAAGTTGCAGCGCTCAAAAACAGTTTCCGAGTGATTACGCCGGATCTACGAGGCTTCGGCGAAAGTGACGCTGCTGAACCGGCAACAATGGCGCGCATGGCGCAAGACGTTGCTGCCTTGATGGATGCTCTCGACATTCCCAGAGCGATCATCGGCGGCTTATCGATGGGTGGCTACGTTGTTCTGTCGTTCTATAAACAGTTTCCGAACCGCGTGGATGCTCTGGTTTTGGCCGACACGCGTCCACAGGCCGATACCGAGGAAGGCAAACAGAATCGAGTCAAACAACGTGAACAGATATTGCGCGAGGGAATGTCGTTGACCGCAGACACAATGTTGCCGAAGCTGTTAACACCCGAAACCATCAGTACTCGCCCCGACGTCGTCAACCATGTGCGTAATATGATCGTGAACACGAAGCCGGCTGGCGCAGCCGCAGCACTTACGGGAATGGCAACTCGCGAGGATCAGTCTGAGCTCCTGCAACAAATAAGTGTCCCGACTTTGATCATTGTAGGTCGCGAGGATCAAATTACTCCGGTTCAGGACAGTCAGTTGCTGCACGAACGTGCCCAGGAGTCGCGATTGATAATTCTTGAAGATGCAGCACACATCTCGAACCTCGAACAAGCCGAGTCGTTCAATGGCGTGTTGAAATCCTTTCTGGGCAAATTCAAATAGCTGCGTTCATGTCAGAGTTTAAAAAGTTCACAATTGAGGAGCGTGTACGCTGGGGAGACGTTGATGCCGCGCGAATTATTTTCTATGGCGCTTACATCCGCTTTTTCGAGTTTGCGGAAACAGAACTGTTTCGAAATGTCGGGCTGCCTTACGGTGTAATGTTTGACGAGTCGGATATCTGGCTGCCACGTGTGCATCTCGAGTGTGATTTTCATCAGGCTGCGCGTTTGGATGATCTGCTGGAAGTGGGTGTGTACGTGGGACGTGTTGGACGATCCTCGATGAGACTCAACTTCGAAGTACGAAGAAAGGGTGAAGACTCGCTGGTGGCTACCGCTCATTTTGTTCTTGCGGCAGTTCGCAGGGATACTTTCGAGACCGTGCCGGTGCCTGAGGAGTTGCGCGTTCGTCTTGCCCCCTACACGGCGGATGACTCGAGATGACAAACACTCAAGAGACTCTTGATGAACAATTGATCGATCGCGATCCGATTGCGCAGTTTCGACGCTGGTTCGCTGATGCTGTTGCCGCTGAATTGCCACTTCCGGAGGCAATGTCGCTGTCAACAATTACGCCTGAAGGCAAGCCAACGGCGCGAATGGTGCTGCTGAAGAGAGTCGATGACGAGGGGTTTGTATTCTTTACAAACTACAACAGCGCGAAAGCACATGACCTGGCGGAGAATCCGTCAGCTTGCCTTGTCTTCTTCTGGCCTCAACTGGAAAGACAAGTACGAATCGAAGGAGTTGTCAGCAAGACCTCGGCAGCTGAATCACGTGAATACTTTGCGACTCGTCCACGTGGCAGTCAGATCGGTGCCTGGGCATCGCCACAAAGTGAGGTCATTCCCGGACGAGAGGTCCTGGAGCAACGCCGTGCAGAGCTCGAGGATTTTTACCGCGATCGTGAAATACAATGGCCAGAGCATTGGGGTGGTTACTCTTTGAAACCAGAAAGAATCGAGTTCTGGAAAGGACGGCGCGACCGACTTCACGATCGGATTTTGTACGTGAGGCAGTCTGACGCCTCGTGGGTCATTCAACGCCTGGCACCTTGAGATCCTTTTATCCGCAGATTACGCAGATTACACAATCTCATTGCGGGCTTGTGCAGATCGCCTCATTCAATAAATGAAATCTGCGTAATCTGCGAATCACAATGGTTTCAACGCGCTCTTCACCAGCTTCTTCTTCAAATCCACATAACCTTGATCGCCGGCGATCAGTTCACCCAACACGCCTCTGACCCCGCGGTGACCTTTAGCGAATTCGATCATCCTCTCAGTGAACGGAGCGCCCCAGAAGTTGCCGTAAAACCGTCGTCGCATCTGTGCAGCACGACGTAGATCAGCACCGAAGTCTTTCCGCCATGCCATCTCGTAGTCACTTAACACTCCCTCCACATAACATTTTGCAAACAGTTCCGCTGAACGCAGCGCGTAATAGATTCCTTCGCCGGTTACAGGATCCGCAAAACCAGCGGCATCTCCCAACAATGCCCAGTTTGGTCCACAAACTTTGCGTGTTGCCCACGTCGCATCGGTGATTCCCGGAATGCGCGCGGCGTAACGTTCAGCGGTTTGCTCGAGATGATTGCGGATGCTTCTGGTGTTTTCTGTTTCCACTTCACTCCAGAAGGTCATCTTGTTTTCCGTTTGAGGTGTGTAGTACGCAATCATGAACTTCCAGAGCAAATCATCCAGCGGCCTATGCTCAAATGCATCCTGCGTTGTAGCGATACCGAATGAAATGTGGTCCGGGCGCGGAAATGCCCACGCATACCCGACCCACTTCGGAAGAAACGCGACGACTGTCCGCGCTTTCGCATCACCGGGAAGAGGAGCACGATAGCCGAAAGCCACTTCCATCTCGGATGGCGGCAATGGTCCAGCAAGCTTCTTCGCAATGCCACTGTTCGCACCCTCAGCTCCCACCAAAACACGGCCTGCATATTCGTTGCCGGCTTCACTCACCAACGTCCAGCCTTGTTTGGATCGTTTTATCTTTCTGGCCGAGACCTTCTGATGAAAAACTTTCGCGCCCTCGTCTCGTGCACGGTCGCGAAGATAGTTATCAAATGCGAGACGCGAGTAGATTGCGAATGGCTCGTCCAGCTGCAAATGAAGTCGCTTGCCTGCAGGTGAGTACATGTCCAGCTCGCTAACAGTGCGGCCAACAGCATTCAAGAGATGTGGCCAGGCCTTCAATGCCTTAGCAGTTACACCACCGCCACACGCTTTCGGTTCTCCCTCGGGACGCCCATCGAAAAGCGTGACACTCACGCCGTTCCTGACGAGTAATTCGGCTGCGAACGAGCCAGCCGGTCCGGCGCCAACAATTAAGACATCGAAGTCCTTCATCTGCGTAAATACTAACCATCGAGGTCGAAAGCTACAAAGACGGAGATCTTTTCTCGGCGCTTCCTCTGCGTTCTCTGCGTCTCTGCGGTAGCTGCACCGCAGAGCGCCTCTGCTTGGTCAAAATTCAAGCAGATAAGAAAGATGAAACTCACATAGAACAAGTCGGGAAGGGTGGTTTACCCCCGCTCGTCCTCCACCAGATTGATCGGGAAACAGCGGGGGTAAACCACCCTTCCCGACTTGTTCACTTCGAATGTTCGTTTTTCCTTCTGAGTTCAGAGTTTCTGGTGAGGCGCAGAGAAGAACCGCTTCCTAGGACCGCGTGTTCACATTGTTCCCAACTCGATGCGGCGCTAGAATACGTGCGTTCCCATCAGGACATCCCAGAGTCTTCTCGCTTGTTCAGAAGTGGATCATCCACTATGAGCACGGATAGCTGCTTAGTTTTTACCGGCATTGCCCCGCATCCACCGATCATGGTTCCCGAGGTGGGTGGCGAGGCCATCGTCGAGGTGCGCAAATCGATCGATGCGATGGCGGAGTTTACAGAACGTGTAATCTCAAGCGGCGCACAAACTGTAATACTGATTTCACCCCATGCCCCGTTGGAAGTCGAGTCGTTTGTCGCTTACAACGGGCCAACTGTCTACGGCGACTTTGGTAGATTCCGTGCTCCTGATTGTCAATTCAACGTTGCCGTTAACGACGAACTGTTAACCCGGATAACGGCGGAAGCTCGAAAAGAAAGCTTTCATATAACGCGGTTGGGTGAGCGTGTATTGGATCACGGAACAGCCGTGCCTCTCTATTTCCTGATCGAAAACGGTTGGCGAGGAAACGTCGTCGCCCTTGGTTATTCTTTTCTCTCGAACGACGATCACAGAAGATTCGGCGGTTGTATCAAACGTGCAGTGGACGGAACCGGCAAACCCGTAGCTTTTGTCGCGAGCGGCGACCTGAGTCACCGGCTGAAACCCAATGCACCAGCTGGTTACGATCCGAACGCGCATGTTTTCGATGAGGAAGTTGTCGATGCAATTCAATCGGCGGCGCCTAACAGAATAGTTGAAATCGATCATCAGTTGCGTAAGCTCGCCGGCGAATGTGGCTATCGCTCCATGCTTGTGGCGATTGGAGCTTCTGAAGGAATGCGGCATGAATGCGAAGTGATCAGTTATGAGGCGCCATTCGGTGTCGGATACATGGTTGCGCAGTTGACTAACGTCGCTTCTCAATTGCCGGAAGAAGATGGCTCATTACCGGCCCTGGCCCGCGAAGCAGTTGAGACTTTTGTTACTACGGGAACAATGCTGGAGCCACCCACCGAATTGTCAGGCATACTTGCTGAACGTGCGCCCTGCTTCGTGTCGTTAAAAACGCGCGACGGCGAATTGCGCGGGTGCATCGGCACGATCGAGCCGATGAAAAACACTCTTGCCGCGGAGCTGATCGCGAATGCCATTAGCGCTGCTACACACGACCCGCGATTTCCGCCCGTGAGCCAGAATGAGCTCGCAGATCTTCGATACTCGGTCGATGTGCTGCTGCCTGCCGAACCGGCAACACTGGATGAATTGGATCCGTCGATTTATGGAGTCATTGTGGAAGATGAGTCAGGTGAACGTCGAGGGTTGTTGCTGCCGGATATTGCGGGTGTTGATGATGCGAATCAGCAAGTAGAAATTGCCGCAAGAAAGGCTGGTATTCGTCCGGGACGACCGGTACGGATCTGGCGGTTTAAAGTCGAGCGGTACAGAGAATGACGTCCGTTTTATCCGCAGATTGCCCAGATTACGCAGATTTTGGTGAGAGAGTGGTCAAGGCCTTAGCTCGGAAGAAATCTGCGTAATCTGCGGATAAAGGTTTTGGAAGTCACGACAAACTGAAGTTCGTCGGACATTTAATCAAACATCCAGGTTGCGAACGTCGAGTGCGTTGTCTTCGATGAACTTTCGACGCGGCTCAACAGCATCGCCCATAAGCACCGTAAAGATCTCATCCGTCTCTACCGCATCGTCGATCCTCACTTCAAGCAGCGTCCGCTTGTCGGGATTCATGGTTGTTTCCCAGAGTTGCTCGGGATTCATCTCACCCAGACCCTTGTAACGTTGGATCGTCAGATCTTTTTTTGCGGCGGTCAGAACTTTGTCAAGGAGCGCTTCGCGAGTAGGTACTTCTTCGCTTGTTCCGTTCTCTCCAGAGACGAAAGGACCAGAGAGGTTCTCTTCCAAACTCTTGAAGAGTTCCACCGCCTTCTGGAATTCAACATAACTCGCGAAGTTCCAGTCGATGGCAATGTTCACGCCGGCGCGAGTCGTTGTTTCAATTTCCCAGAGACCGTGTTCCTCGTCCGGAGTTAGTTCAGTTTCATAACCGGCTTTGTTAATTGCGTTGTCGATCTTCTGCATCAGATCTCCATCCTGGAAGACCTTGCGAAGCGTCAAGCCATCCTTTAGCAGAAGGCCCTTTCGACCAGCCAATACTTCCAGCAGAACGTCGAGAAGATTTCCGTCGCCCGCCAAACGCCGGGTCGCGCGTTCACAATAACGTTTGAAGTCAACCATCTTCTCCAAAGACTTCGCGAGATCCTTACCCTCGATCGCCTCCTTTGCGCCAACTGGCTTTACGTTCATATCGCTCGTTGCCTGTCGCATCAGATAACGGATCATCGACCCTTCGTCTTTTATATACTCCTCCTTTTTACCCTTCTTCACTTTGAACAATGGTGGCTGAGCGATGAAGACGTGTCCACGTTCAACCAGTTCCGGCATCTGCCGATAAAAGAAGGTCAAAAGCAATGTTCTGATGTGTGAACCATCAACGTCAGCATCAGTCATCAGGATTATCTTGTGATAACGAAGCTTCGTGATATCGAAGTCGTCTTTACCAATGCCGGTGCCCAAAGCGGTGATCAGTGATTTGATTTCACTGTGACCCAGCATCTTGTCGAACCTGGCTTTTTCGACATTCAGAATCTTTCCTTTGAGCGGAAGAATTGCCTGGTTTTTGCGATCGCGACCTTGCTTCGCTGAACCGCCTGCCGAATCACCCTCGACGATGTAGATTTCAGATAGTGAAGGATCTCGCTCCTGACAGTCAGCGAGTTTTCCAGGCAACATACTCGAGCCCATCGCGCCCTTGCGCACAATCTCACGCGCTTTTCGCGCTGCTTCTCGCGCGCGCGCTGCATCAAGAGCCTTACCGACGATCTTTCTTGCAACCGGCGGGTTCTGTTCAAAGAATTCCGTCAACCTGTCGTTTAGAAACGACTCGACCGCACCCTTTACGTCTGAATTGAGTTTTCCTTTGGTCTGTCCCTCGAACTGTGGCTGCGGCAGCTTGACTGAAATGACCGCAACAAGGCCTTCCCGCACATCATCACCAGTCAGATTGCCCTTAAAGTTTTTCGCTAATCCCGACGATTGAGCGTAGGCGTTGATTGTGCGTGTAAATGCCGAGCGAAATCCTGAGAGATGTGTACCGCCGTCTACAGTGTTTATGTTGTTCGCAAAAGAGTAGACCTTCTCGTCGTAGCCATCGTTGTATTGAATGGCAACCTCGATTGAGAGGGCATCATTTTCCTTCTCGAAATAGATTGGCTTATCGTGAAGCGTGCTCTTGTTCTTATTAAGGTGTTTGACGAACTCGGCGATACCACCCTTGTAATAAAACTCGTGCGAGCGTTCGGGCTCTTCGCGCTCGTCCCTGATCGTGATCCGAATACCCTTATTGAGAAACGCTTTTTCCCGAAGTCGTTCTGACAGTTTGTCAAAGCTGAAAGACGTTTCTGTAAAAATCTGCGTATCCGGCTTGAACGTGATTTTGGTTCCGCGCTTCCTGGTCTTGCCTGTTGGTTGCAGCGGCGCCACTGGAATTCCACGCGCGTACTCCTGCTCATACGTTTTGCTATCGCGCCAGATCTCGAGGTGTAGCCGTTCTGAAAGGAAGTTGACGCACGAAACTCCTACACCATGTAGACCGCCGGACACCTTATAAGCGTTTGAGTCAAACTTTCCGCCGGCGTGCAACTTCGTCATCACCACTTCTGCGGCAGAGCGTTTCTCTTTCTTGATTTCGTCGACTGGAATACCTCGCCCGTTGTCGATCACAGTAATGGAATTGTCTAAA
>DATDFV010000209.1:0-62650 GCA_036522415.1 Pyrinomonadaceae bacterium
GGCCGCCCCCGTCGAGCAGTGCCCTGATGGGTTAAGTTGGCGTTGCTGCGTTTGCAACCTCAGGCTACTGCTGGACGGGGGCGGCCGAGGACGGCCGCGCTCCGACTGAAGAGCTTTCGTGTTTAGGGGTCGGGACTTCTGTTCGACGACGGCGGGCGATTTCAGAAGAGTAACTTTTGAGTTGGGGTGGCGCGGACTCGTTTGTCGTCGAAAACTGACCGGCCATCAAGCGACGGAGAAATCGCTAACTCATGCGCAATCAGAGCGTCAAATTCGGCTCGCGGAGAGAGGTGTGTCTCCACATTCCGAACGAATCGATCCAGTCTTTTAAAGCCGTCTAACTTGTCCCGGTCGCCAACTTTTGCTGCATCCAACGAAGTGCGCAAGACGTTGAGCGCCTCGTCATAGGTTTTGAGTGGCACTGGAAAAGGATGTCGGTCTTTCCCGCCGTGGGCAAACGAAAACCGAGCGGGGTCTGAAAATCTCGTAGGTGTTCCGTGAACGACTTCCGCAATTAGGGCCAGCGACTGCAGCGTGCGTGGGCCAAGCTTTTCCAGTAATAGCAGTTCCGCGAAATCATGAAGGTCCCGTTCATAAGCTACGGCCAGAACCGCACCCAGTCGTTTCAGATCGACATCAGACTCGCGTACTTCATGATGTGAAGGCATGCGTAGGTGGCGTGCAGATGCAAGCACTTTGTCGGGTCGCTCGCTCGCAAGTTCAAGCATTGCTGATTGAGCAGGTTTTGCGTCACCGTCGACCAGGTTCATGATGATTCCTCTGTTATCACCGACGATCCCTGTATGCGGGTCGGCAACAAAGTTTTTCACTGAAGTCGAGTGCCAGTGATATCGACGGGCCATGCCAGTTTGGTCATTGAGGCCTTGCTGAACGACTGCCCATTCACCACTGGCAGTGACGATGAAGCTATGCAGATAAATTTGGAATCCATCAGCAATTGCGTTGTTATCTACTCGAGCTGTTAACCGGCTTGTTCGCACGAGGGCCTCTCCATCAAAGCCCTGTCTATTTGCGATGCTCCGTAGTTCATGAGGTGTGTCAAGCGCGAATCTACCGCGGCCACCGCAAAAGTAGATGCCTAGCTCGTCTGACTTTGGTCCCAGACCCCGTTTGAGCGCCCCCATGACCGAAGTGGTGATTCCTGAGGAGTGCCAATCCATACCCATCACCGCACCCATCGCCTGAAACCAAAAAGGGTCGCTAAGTCGTGAAAGAAAGGCCGATGTTCCGTACTCGTAAATGATTGTTTCGGTAATTGCAGATCCCAGCGTGGTCATGCGTTCGGCAAGCCAGCGAGGAACTCGCCCGCCGTGAAGAGGTAGATCTGCAGTTCCGGAACGATGCATAGTTTCGTTAATTTTGTACGACAGGCTGTCAGCCTGTCGATGGGTACAAGCCCGCTTTAGTACAGAGGTGCGCGAAATGGAAAAACGACAGACTAACAGCCTGTCGTACAACTAATTCGCTCCAAATCTCTCTACTGCTCGAGCGTGGGCCTTCATAGCTTCAACCTGCCGGTCGCGCGGCGGTGCAGTCGTATGCAGCGAATCGATCAGTTTGCGAGCAGCCTCGGTGACGTCATCCACAGCGCGGTTGAATACTTCTTCGTTGACCTTTGAAGGCTTTGTAAAACCGCTCAACTTGCGAACGAATTGAATTGCCGATGCCCTGACCTCGTCGTCAGTTGCTGGCGGTTGAAAATTGTGTAGGGTTTTTATATTTCGACACATGATGAATCTAATTAGACTGAATATGTCAAATAGGTCAGATAAGTCCTAATTGACTAGCGACCAAAGAATCCTGGATCCATTAAATACCAGTTGACCAAGCCTGCGGCGAGGCCAATTACAAACACAACCAGTGTGATGAGTTTATCCGCCGTAGTGGTTGGTTTGCCGAACTTGCTCGGAAACATCAGTAGAAATACGCCCCCGACAACGCACAAAGGGCCGAATGCTGCAAGTTTCAATGAATACTTGCCTTCAGTGTTTAGCTGATGCCAGTTGTAATAGATAAGACCAAGGGCGATGACGATTATCACCAGCGCGAATAAACGTGCTTTCAAGTAGTTCATAGGTCTATTCCTCGTTCAATTGGCTCTGCGAATATTGCTCCTTCTGACCGACCGGTCTATATAGAGTCGTTGTTTCCGTCATTCTCGATCAATTCACTGAACACCAGGATGTAACCATTTGGATCGATAACTTCAAATTCACTGTCACCATAGCTCTGTTTCGTGAGCTGCATTCTGATGAACGGACGATCTTTGAGTACTTCATAGAAGTCATGTAATCCACTCATTCGAATGTAGGCGTCCCAACAACCGCCTGGTCGCACTTTTGCGGTGTCAGGTTTTTGGTAACCTTCAAGTCTCAGCAGCATCAGCTCAACGCCATCGCGCCACATGCTTGCATAAACGAAGGGTGGGTTCTTAGGAAAGTGAGAGCACTCAAAACCCAATTCTTTCTGATACCACTCAGTTGTTGCGCCCACATCGGCAACGAGGAAAGTGGGCGCAGCGTGATTGAGTCTTATCTCGTCACTCAAGTTCGCCAAGCTCCGGTTGACTTGTGTGTTTGTGTCCAAAGGTCGTTAATCGAACCCTCTTTCAACATCTTGGTTATGTACACGATTTGACCGGTGTGAACGGCCATGTGGATTGCGACGCCAAACAAGTCCTCAAACACAGTTGAGTAGTAGGTTGGTTCCGTTGACTCGTCGCGCAGTCGAGAAGGGTTGAGATTGTCGAACGTTTGTTCAGCCTTCTCGACCAGTTTGTCCAGGGCCGAAAGTAGTTCTGCCTTCTCGACCGAACGCGCGGCGAACTCGGCAGGTCTATCTCTCTGATAGTCGTGACCACCGACCCCGCGACAAAGAAAATGCATCACCGCTCCACAAATATGCAGCGTGAGATTACCAACCGAGTTCGTCTGATCGTTCGGTCGCCACCAGATCTGTTCATCATTCAATTGGTCGAGACAGGATCTAATTTGCGAGGGTAGCACCCTTGTGACGCGCACCCGCAACGCCCGTAGCGCTGTGGCTTCAAGACCTGATTCACTGTTCATCTGAGTGATTAATTATTCCGGCACGAAATTGTACAAGAGCGTGCCCATAACCTTAACAGGAACACCATCGACGAGATATGGGTGAAATGTCGATTCCCTTGCTGCTGCCACTGCGGCCGATTGTAGCAATGGATGCCCTCTGACACTTCGCGCCGCAATCACTTTTCCTTTCTCGTTTATGACGATCAACACAACAACTGCGCCGGAGGCATGCGCGGCCCGCGCGATTGGCGGATACTGAGGCGCCACCTTGTCGACGATTCCGCCGCCGTCGGTGATCTTTGGGCTTTTCTGTTTCTCGCAGTTTTCAAGACATGACTCTACCACGTCTGAACGTTTTAGCTTCAGGCCCTCAAGCATCCGATCAACATCATCCGATGACTTATCCTGAGCCACTAACGGAAAGACTCCGGTCGCTAAGAAGACACTTACCAATGCAAGTGTCACTAACCTTAAACTATACATAACCGCTCGCCTCCCCTGAATATTAACGTTCCTATTTTGCTGCCGCGGCTGCCTGATCCAGCAAGCCCTGCAATTTCTGTTTCGAGAGATACTGCCCTTTCACAATCACTGCATTAATGCGTTGAGTATTACGTATGTCAGTCAACGGATTGGCTTCAAGTAAAACAAGATTCGCAAGCCTGCCGGACTCAATGGTTCCTGAATTCTTTTCCTCTCCCAGGAAAATCGCCGGGTTTATGGTTGACGCCTGCAGCGCTTCGAAAGGTGTGAGTCCCGCGCGCACCAGCAACTCCATTTCGTGGTGAACACTGAAACCTGCGAAAACATATGCACCACTCAAATCGGTTCCGGTCATGAATCGGACACCGGCGTCGTGCATCTCTCCCACAAGCCGCAGTTCTCTTTCAAACAGCCGCTTCTTATAAGCGATGTATTCCGGTGTCCGGTAGCGAGCGAAGAAGTTCTTCTGCGGTGACCACCACTGCAGATCAGCGGCAGGAATATACTTCAAACGGTCGTCCACTTTCGAGGAAAGATCGTCAATGTAAGTTTGCGTCCATTTAGTCTCCAGCGTAGGGACCTGCCAGGTGTGGTTCCTGACGAAGGCGGCCAGAATTTCGCGCGCTTTTTGTTCATCGTAAGTATCCAGCATTCGCGCGCCTCTCGCCGCAATTCGTCGCGGGAACTCCGATGGATCTTTAACTGGAGTCTCGTCTTTGTAGAGTGCCGAGCCCAGGCTTGTCGCACTCTCGAAGAAGTTACCCAAATGCTCGATGCTAGCCTGTCCTGCGTTGGAAGCTTCCAACGAGGAGATTGAAAGCGGAACATGACCAACTACCGGAATCTTCTTTTTGCGCCCCTCGTCGATGATGGCAAAGTATGCGTCACGAGGAAGTCGGTCATATACCTTGATGCAATCCGCTCCGCGTTGCTTCAGATCATCCACTGCCTTCCGACCTTCGTCGGCGTTGCCAACCACAACTGTCGGCCCATGAGCAGCCGGATCGGGGCCATCCAGGATTGGGCCACAAGTTACAATTCGTGGTCCGAGTAGCTTTCCGGACGCAACTTCCGCGCGCCATTTGAGCAACTGTTCCAGGTCGCCACCAACATTGCGAACTCCAATGACGCCGTTGGCAATGAACATCGGGAAAGTACGCGCAACCTCAGTGAAGTGCACGTGCATGTCCCACAATCCCGGAATAAGAAACATGCCCTTAGCGTCGATGATTTGGGCGGTGCGAGGTACGCGGATCTTGTTGGTTACTCCGATTGCCTTGATTCGATCACCTTCGATGATCACCGTCATGTTGTCACGCGGAGGAGCACCGGTCATGTCAATGACGGTTAGATGATTAATAACGAGGAAGTGTGATTCTGTTTGTTGAGCAACGGCGAGAATAGAGACGAAGACCAGCGCAAGCAGCAGCCTCACAAGAGTCATTACACACGTCCAACCGACATTGAAATCTAATGATCAGGATTTTGACACCAGATGCCTCGAAAGGTTCCGACACAAATGTCCGACGAACTTTAGTTTGTCGTGTGTGACCATTAAGCACTCGGTGACAACTAGGGAGCTTGGCCTTCACGCACGACAAACTAAAGTTCGTCGGACTATTCGGAAAGCGCAATCATCGCGGCGAGCGCAGCGTCCTTTTGGTCTTTGCCCCACGGCGCGCCCGCTTCCTTCCCAATCGTGGCTATCTCCTTAACCAACCTGTCCTGCGATTTCTTGAGGACCCGCTGCCCATACTCCAAGAGGTTCTTTTCTGGAACGCGCGCTACTCGTAGTCCGCAACTGGCGGCCGCTTCCGCGAGTGCTTCCCGAAACAGCACTCCTTCAGCCTTGTGCATGCGAAAGTGCACGGCGAGTATTTCGTCGACACTCCAGTCCGGCATGTCGCTACCCACCAACACGCCGCAAGCAGTGACACGTTGGCCATCAACTCCGTATCGCTTCACAGCTGCTTGCATTTCACGGAGTGCGTACTTATACGCGTCTCGTATTCCGCGTTGCACAACCTTACTCGCCTCTGACGGTTTCAAGTCCTCCGCCGCATGGTACGGCTGTTTTGCCCACTCTTCTGCTGCGAGTTCGATCCGTCTTCGGTCTCGAATTTCGATTGAACCGTTCTTCGATCCAACTACGACTAGCGCGGCCCAACCAGAATGAGCTTTCAACCCAAACGCGATTTTCATAGTGCAGTTCTCATTGATGTGTCACTCATGAACCAGACGCCGAGGACTACCGCGCAGTTCAGCGCGAAACCTAGAAGAAACGCCAGCGCCATTGACTTTCTACTAACACGATTGCGCCACGCGACAAAAAACGCATAGGACGAAAAGGGCAAGTAGAGAAGACTTGAAGTATAGACTCCGGGTGAAGTTCTTCGCATCGCGATGGTTGGAAGGATGTGAAAGAAAATTCCGTTGACGAGAGTCGCTGCCGGGAAAATCAGGCTGACTGCCGGCCATTTCCACCCATTACAGGCAACAGCAAAAGCAGCTACGACTGCAACGACATTTGCGGTGATGAAAAGTGATGTAGGTACAACGATGCCGGAAATCTGCAAAGCCCACGACTGCCAACCGGTGAAGTACTCTTCTGTCGCGTGCAGAGCAAACGAAATGGCGACAACCCAAAGTACCCAGACGTGGGAGCCTTTTATTTGCGAGTCAGAACGCATCGCTGAAAGAACGTCCGGCCGTCTCAGGCTTGCTGGTATGTAGCAATTTGCCAGATATTTCCCCAGGGATCTTCAACCATGCAACGTCGATCGCCATAAGGAGTCAACACAGGCTCTTCAATCGTTCTCGCGCCAAGATTGCATGCACGTTGATATGTCTCGTCCATGTTCGCAACATACACATAGAGGAAAGCGTTTGATGCTGGCCGAACCCCGGCCTCTGTAACCATTATTTTCGAATCACCGATTTGAACTACTGTCGGCCGTTGGTCTTCATAGTCGCCCGTCGCCAGGAAAACGTGTTTGAGAAAATCAACAAACTCGCGGGCCTGATTAACGACGATTCGCGGGGTAATGTTATGCCAACCTTCAGGAAGCATATGAGTTCAGACTAGCGATCATCGCAGGAACCTCTGGCCTGTGGAGTAATTAAGTACTGCGGCAACCAGACAGATGGCTCCCAGGATCACCATTGGTATTCCAAGCATCGGCCTGGCACCCACCTCCGCCGCACCCCAAACACCGAACACAATTCCCATCAGTAAGTACGTCAGAGCATTTCGAGTATAGGCAGAGCTCGTCTTTTTGTATGACGTCTTGTTTCGATTGATGATCTCGTTGATTGCATTGACCTCATTCTCACATCGACCCTTGCAAGCGATGCCATTGCGAAACTCCGTCGCACACTCTCGACACAGGCCGCGACTGCAGTTCTTGCAGACCGCGATCGCATCAATTGAGTCGTGATAGAAGCAATGCATAATTCAGTTGCAGCTCTCAACTTCGCGGCTTTGCCCCACAAGTCTTCATCCCATTCTCACCGGGCTTCAGCCCGGTGAGAAGGTCATCACGGTTGGATAACCGTTTCAATGGTTTTTCGATTGCAACGAACTGGAACCACCTCGTTTTCGATGTTGAAGCTGGTGCACCAGGTAAACCGCTAAAACGGTTATCCATTTCCATCCCGGTCCAACCCGGGCTGAAGCCCGGTGAGAATGAGATGAAGACTTTTAGGGCAAAGCCCAACTTCGCATCATCTCTCCATGTGCATTCGACCCCACACACGAACTTCTTCCACTAACGGCAACACAGATCGGCCGTAATCAGTGAGCGAATATATTACCGGAGTAGGTATTGGTCCCTGCTCATCACGATGAACAATGCCATCGCTGATTAGCTCATTCAGCTGCTCGGTCAAAACCTTTTGTGAAATACCAATCGACTTCCGCAATGCCGCAAAATGCTTCGGGGATTCAGCAAGAAAGTAGACGATAATCATCTTCCACTTCCCACCAATTGCAGCCAACGCTGCCGTAAGTGGACAACCGGCGACTGCATTTGCCCGCGATGAGGAGTAGTTACTTTCAGGTGCCTTCTTGATGGAGCTCATCGGTCTCTCTATAGTGCTTCAGATAGTTTGGAGGTTCGACATGATCGTAGAAGTTAGAAGCTATCGAATCAAGCCCGGCAAGAGGGCAGAGTTTATCGATCTGTTTGAGAAGCGCGCGATCCCGGCACTTCGATCGTATGGAATGAAAATAATTGGACCGCTGCTGGATGTGGAAAATCCAAACAAGTTCGTTTTCCTTCGCAGTTTCCCTTCACTCGAGGCGCGTGAACAAATGAAGAATGACTTCTATGGCGGTGAGCTCTGGAAGAATGAACTCGAGCATCTGGCGATGCCAATGCTTGACAGCTACGACGTCATTCTTTGCGAAACTTCAGCTGGCTATGTCTGCGACGGACCAATCTCCGTTGACTCTAATTGATCTTCTTTATGCGGCGTACTTCTTTGCCGTCTCTCATCAGGACCAGAGTTATTTGACCGGTTTCATCTTTCTTAAAAACGTAGGTAACCAAAAGTTGATCCTCGCTAAAGAACGAGTTTTCACTTAACGGGAACAGTTCTACCTTCTCAGGATTTGCTTCCGTTTGAAACACCAATTTGCCACCTTCACGACTAAGCGAGATCACGGACGTCCCCTGGTAGCGGCCAACATAGGTATCAAGAACCTTAGGATCGATTTTCGCAACGACCCTGTTGGGAACGAGGCCTTGAATATAAAAATTTGCGACGCCAACAGCGAAAAATGCCGCATCAGCATCGTCTCCATTAGTCAGAACGATCACGCTGACCCGATCGTCCACGAATCTTGCAAATTGTGATCTGAAACCTGGCAGCGAGCCACCATGATGAATCTGCTTATGACCTGCTATTGCGTCCAGCTCCCACCCAAAACCATAAGTGTACGTCGAACCGTTGTTGAGCTTTACGGGTGTCCACATTTGGTCAAGTGAAGATTGATCCAGAAGCTTGTGAGTCGCCAATGCGGCCTCCCACTTTGCCAGGTCTGTAACTGTGGAAAGAAAAGCGCCGCTCGGGCGCAAAGCAAAATAATTTGGAGCGTTTTCAAATTTACCCTTCTCCCAAACATAGCCGTTAGCCCTGTTGGCAACGAGATCCGTGATCGTTGTCGTTCGCGTCGATTTCATCTCGAGAGGCGCAAATAATCTTTCACGCAAGAAATCGCCCCATGGTTGTCCCGTCACCTTGTGAATGATCTCCGCCAACGTAAAGTAACCAACATTGCAGTATTCCCATTTCTCACCCGGCGAAAATCGCAGCGGTAGAGAATATGCGGTTTTGATCACATCCACGTCATTCTGAACCTTGAAGGGGTCAAATCCCGGCGCCTCACGTACAATTCCGGAAGTGTGAGTCAGGAGATGTCTTATCGTAATCGGCTTCCATGAATCTGGTGTTCCTTCGAGATACTTGCTGACGTTGTCGTCTAAGCCGATCTTCCCCTCCTTAACCAACAGCATGATTCCACTCGCGATGAATTGTTTACTCACCGATCCAATCTTGTAGACAGTATCAGCTGTAGCCGGTACGTTCAGCTCAACATTGGCCAGACCATACCCCTCAGCTTTGACGATTTTCTGATCCTTAATGACGACAATAGAAACACCTGGTACGTGTTGTCTCTGCATTGCGGCTTTAACGAAGTCGTCAACTTTGTCGGCTCTCGTCGCGAAGGAGACAAGCAGCAATAAGGCAAGTGTGGTTATGTAGTTTCGTCTTGGGTTCATAATCAGGGTTCCAATAGTTTATTGGTGCAGGCGTGGCAGCAATTCGGAGCCAGTTTTACGGTGTACCGTGTGGCTTTCAGGCCCTGGATGATTCGAGTCGTGTTGGTGTTATTTCGTGTGACTTCGTGGATCGTCTCTGTTAGCTCCAGATATTAGCGATCCACGAAATCACACGAAACAACACCAACAAAGCTCAAAACCGCAAACGTTTTTTGTCCATCGTTCATTCCGGCAATTCTATTGCGCGACCCACGACAAGGCTTCGCGAGCAACTTCCTCGGGAACTTCGTGATCACCATCGAACTCTCGCAGGATCACCTTATAACCCTTTGACTTTAGCGATCCTGCGATCGGGCGACTACAGCGATCGATTGGCAAAATGTGGTCGTGTGTACCGTGCGAGATAAACAGGTCGGGCTTACCATTCACCGTGCCTTCGACAACAAAGCCAGGAGAGAACGCAACGATTCGCTTGAACAAATCACCGTTGATTAGACCCAACGATAGCGCATAGGTTGCACCGTCGGAAAATCCTCCCACAGCGAGCTTCTCTGAATCCACCAGGAGTTTTTGAAACACCTGACCGAGTAAGCTGTTCAAGGATTCCACGTCTGGTCCAAAGGCATTGTGGACAGCATCCCATGTGTAATCGATGGAGTTAGCGGCCAACACTGCCACGCCGGTCTCTGCCGGTACGGATCCCAGGTACTCCAGCATCCGAGTGGCGCTTTGGCCGGCGCCGTGCAGAAACACCAGGAGAGGAACGGCAGAATTGGCAGCCTTTGCTGGAACCAATAAAATCGCATCACGGTTTCCACCTGCGCTTAGGGAAATTTTTCCACTGACCGTTGTCTTAACGTTGCTGAGGATTCTTGCTGACAGTCGACCATCACCAGCGGCAGACGTGATCAGCGGACGACAAGCCGAGCCAAGCATGAGTGAACCGATTGCACCTCCTGATACTGCGCAGAATTCTCGTCTCTTCATGTTTGTTTAAAATGTACGACAGGCTGTCAGCCTGTCGTAGTAGTAGCTTTGCCTCAAAGGTCTTCATCTCCGCCCGAGCGCTCTTCCCTTTCAGAAATTCGTCGACTGAAAAGCGCCCACACGAGTGCGGCATGTTTGGCGTGACAAATTCTCGCGTGCACGTGGGGCACCGCCATAGAGGATAAGCCGAGTTTGGCTTCTTCTGAGCCATGGCGAAAATCGTCGGGTTAGGTTTGCGTGTGGATCTGGACCTTGCTCTTAGTCATCCTTGAGGCACTGACGTAATTCGTCCCTTAGCTCGGGTGTATCCGCATGGCCGTGCACGGAGATCGCGTGTGCGGCCGCTGCGTCGAGTACTTCATCCTCGGTTCCGGAAATCATTAACGAGCAGTTCTTCTCGCTCGGGTAATCTCTGCAGTCGATTGCACGACGCCTTTGTGGAGTTGGTGTGGCTGACATAACGTAAATCTCCCTTTCGACGGTGTTGACCTAAGAATAACGTTTTGCGGTTGGCAGAGGATATCACCAGTTGACCGGAATTGCGTCGGCTTTGGTAGCACAGGACAGCGCGCGAGCGATTAACGCCAGCGGGGATTACAACTTCACTTCCAACGCATCACGTCGCATTTGCGTGATAATAGGATGCGCGAGCTTCTTCATCGTGGAAATTAGTAACTCTTGCAGCGCTGATTCCTGTTCAGTGCTGAGCAGACCCAACCGGCTACGATGTCTTGCAAGTTCCTCCAATGCAATTTCATGCATTCGTTCTCGAAGCTTTGTAATCGCTGGGCCAAGTGTTAGTCCCTGTAACAACTGACGAAAGGCCTGCACTTCTTTATCAACGATCACTTCGGCACGTTCTGCCTCTCGTCGTCGTTGATCGATATTTGACAACACCAGAGATTCCAAGTCATCGATGTTAAAGACAAAGACATTCCGCAAGGCGTTGATCCCGGGATCGATGTTGCGCGGCACACTAATGTCGATAAAGAAGACCGGAGTCAGCTTCCGTCGCTGCCTTGCCGTCCGCATCATGTCAGCCGTGATCACGTAATCGGGCGATGACGTGGAACAGATGACGATATCAGCGATTGTCAGATGCGCAGTTAAGTCGTCCATCGTAACTGCCTCACCGGAAAATCTTGAGGCCAGTTCTACTGCTTTCGAGAGTGTGCGATTAGCAAAAATGACTTTACCAACGCCAGACTTGATCAGATGACGTGCGGCCAGCTCCGCCGTTTCGCCTGCACCAATCACCAGAACCGACACACCCTTGAGCGACTCAAAAATTTTTCGACCCAACTCAACAGCCATGTAGCTCACCGACACTGCACAGCTCGCGATGTCGGTCTCGTTGCGAACGCGTTTCGCTACATGAAAGGCCTGGGGCAGAAGCTTGTGTAGAGTTGGACCCGCGGAACCGGCTTCAGAAGCCAGCGCGTAGGCACGACGTAGTTGGCCGAGAATTTGTGGCTCGCCAATCACCATAGAATCCAGCGACGCGGCAACGCGATAAAGATGCTTAACGGCCTGCTCGTCGGTGTAGGTATAAGTGTGTTTGCGAAGGTCTGCTTTGGAAACCGAACTGGCGTTGCTCAGGAAGTCGAGCATTTGTGCGATAGCGTCATTATCATCAGGAGTGACCACGACAAATTCGACGCGATTACAGGTGGACAGGATCAGCGCTTCACCGACGGTTCCGTGACGAATCCAGGTTCTCAACGTCTCAACACATTCCTCGTCCGTCAAAGACAGCTTTTCTCGGAGTTCAAGTGGTGCACTGCGATGATTGGCGCCGACCAAAGTGATTCGCATATCGTTAAATGAACTCTCGATATCTAACGCGTATTTTGAGAGTGATTTGGCTTCTAGTGTCGAGAATATTGACGACGATAGTCCTGGGACCGCTGGCGTCCCCGCCTGCCCGCGTCCTAAATACCAATTCAGAAGCATCACATCAGAAAACAGCGATGTCCCGATCAGGGTTGCGCCCGACGCGGGCAGGCGAGGACGCCTGCGGTCCCAGGGACCAAGACCGCTCTATTTTGAATCACTTACTTTCCCAGAATCGACAGATACGCCGACCATGGTCCGACCTCCTCACGATATTGACGCGACATGACGCGGGCGATTTGCGAGATGTGGCCAAGATCATGAACGACCCATGCCGCCAACAACTGGGCTAGCGTCACGGGGCCAAGTTCCGGGTGTGTACCACGCTTCTCTAACGAGACCGGAGTTAGGTTCATTTGTTCGAGCGACAGAATGTTCGAACTGCGAAGATTGGAAAACCTGTCGAGCAACTCAACCAGCGACTTCCCTTTCGACTTTTCGAACATCGCCACCCGGTCGAAAGGTTCGAACGGTCGAGTTTCGCCATCGTTGATGATGATTCGGGCGCGCGGAATCCAATCCGTTTCTTCACCATGAATTAAGTGTCCGACTACATCAAATGGACTCCACGTGTTAGGTCCCTCATTCCGTTCACTCCATTCGCTCGAGAGTGGACGCAACAAGGCGTTAATTGCGGACGGCGTCTGACGTAAGACTTCTATTCCTTCTTCGAGCTTGAATTCCATATCGATTACTCTTTGTTAAGGTATACCCACGCGAACCTTCCTGATTTCAGTTGCACGTGGATGCGCTTGTAGTCGGCAGTCGCCTCGTAAATATCGGCTTCCTCAAGTTCAGCGCGAGTAACTTCAAATCGAGTACCTTCAACCACGTCTGACTGGTGGCCAGTGAACTGAACATTTAGATGAGGCCCAAAGGTTATTTGGCAATACTCTGGCAAGGCGTCGCGTTCACCTTTTAGAGTGCGACCGAATGTCGAGACTTGAACCTCATGGTCCTGCAGCGTTCCATACGAAAATAACGATTCAAAATCTTCATTCTTGTTCATTTGAACTATCCTTACTCATCCAAGGTTGAATCACGCTCTTTGGTAGTGACCTGGTTTGAAAGGATTCTAATGTGGGTCACCACTCGCTCTTCATTTAGTTGTAGACAAGTACTCACTTCATGCCAGAATGAACACATTATACGGGAGTCTCTTGCTGGAGATTCATTTGGAACGCAAGGTGAGACGTCGACAACCAAGACCCAAGGCCACAGACCAAATCAAAATGATTTTTACCAAAACAGAGATTGGCGGGGTCATCGTTATTGATCCGCAGCCTTTTGAAGATGAACGAGGCTTCTTCGCGCGCTTGTGGTCAAGACCGGAATTCGAAGCGCAAGGGATCGAAGCGCCCCTGGTTGAATGCAATATCTCGTTCAATAATCGCAAGGGCATACTGCGAGGTCTTCACTATCAATGCAGCCCCCACGAGCAGACAAAGATCGTTCGTTGCACTAAAGGCGCGATTTTTGATGTGGCAGTTGATCTCCGCCCAAATTCGCCTACGTTACATCGATGGACAGCCGTTGAATTGAATGACAGCAATCACCGAATGCTGTTTATTCCGGTAGGTTGTGCTCATGGCTATCAAACTCTGACAGATGTGTCCGAGGTTTTTTACCAGACATCAGACTATTACCACCCCGGATGCGGCCGAGGCGCGCTTTGGAACGATCCTGCCTTTGGGATTCAATGGCCGCTGCCCGATCCAATCATGATTGAAAGAGATCAATCCTACCCGCTGGTTGGCGCATAGCTGTTAGCCGAGGAAGACTTGTGGCTGTAGCTTTTGCTTCGGAACCCGCTGCTTATGAACAAGCAGATAACTTGGTGAAACGTCATCTCTGCGCTACCTCCGCGTTCTCTACGGTGAAAATAGGGCGCGCACATTCTACAACCGCAGAGACGCAGAGAACGCAGAGGTAGCGCAGAGAGTTCTAAGAAGGAGCGATGTTTATAGCTTTTCGAGATCGAATCCGACTGCTGTCAAGCGACCCTCACTTTACGCTAAAATGAGGGCGACCCATTCACTAGCTCCCTTTCGCGCAGTCACGGCAAGGACTGCGTTTTTAACATGCGGTGAACTTGCAGCTGTCAGAACACTTGAAACTTAATTTCGTATTGATACTGCATGGCGGACGACACGAATAAAAAGGCCACTGACGCGGAACTTCCGAAGAATCGCCGGCAGGAAGCGCTGCCTGAACGCTTGCTGCGCCGTGTGCTTGAGGGAATGGGTGACGTGGTCGATCGCAAGTTCGGTCGTACCGTCGAACCTAAGAGTGGACTAACGACTTCCAAGCTCATTGATCGAATGAAGCATCTCATCGATGAACGGGCACGTGACGAAGGACGGAAGGGACGAATTGCTCCACACCACCTGGTCCTGAAGGTTGAATGGGGAACGCACTCCGAAGCGCCGCCAGAAATTCTGAATGAGTTAAAGAATGAAGTTTTGGCAGCCGCAATCGATCACATCAACGATCACCGGTATCGGACTTTAGGCCCCGTCAATGTGGAAGCCGAAGTAGACATCTTTACCAGCGGCATTTCCGTCGATCCAAACTTTGGCGAGTTTGAAGAAGATCTCAGACAGGAAGATGAAGCAAAGCGTGCTGCGAAGGCAGGAATAGTTATACCAACCGCAGCTCCTCCGATGCCTGATATCGAGGTAATAGCTCGCATTACCCAGCCCAGTGGCACGCGCGAAATTCCGTTGATCTTTAAGCCTGGCGGCAAGCGTCTTAACGTTGGACGCGCGTCCGACAATGAACTCATGCTGAACGACGCGAGCGTTTCTAAAATTCATGGAGCATTGTTGATGACTTCTGAGGGCACCCTGCTCGTCGCCGACACGGGTTCAACTAACGGCACCTATATCAACGGCCGTCGGATAGCGTATGGAGAGTCGCGGTTAATTGAAGACGGAGACGTGGTTGGCTTTGGTGATGTCGAGGTGCGTTTGCGCAAGACCGAATAGTGTCCGATATGCTTTAGCTTGTCGTGACGCAACCAACCGAGCCCTGAGTTTCGAGAAGCCTGTGAATCTGTGGACTTGGTTGGTTGTGTCACGACAAGCTAAAGCATATCGGACATAGAAACATGAACCCGTTGATTTTGCTGCTCCTACTACAAACTCCCTCCCCCTCACCAACTCCAGTCGTGCTGGAGCGAATGCCCGCTTTGTATACGCTAATCTACGTCGGTGGCTTCGCCTTCGTGATTCTTCTTTTGCTGCTTAGCCTTGTTCGCAATCGACGACAGCCAATCTCAACTGCCGCGATACCATCGGACCTTCCAAAAGAGGTACGAAAACGTCTCGGTTCCACTTCAACTAATCGCGGTTTACGCGCATTGCGTTGGCTCTTTGTACTCCTTTCACTTGGACTCTTCGCGTTCCACATTTACTGGGCCAGATACGCTGCTGATCGCAACGAGAAATTCCAGGAGTTGAGTTATAAAGATCTGCGAACCCGACGGCTTTCAGAATCAACCCTGCGTGGCTGGATTCTTGACCGCAGTGGAAGACTGGATCAGCCGCTCGCCTATTACAGACGTGATTCAACTGGAGAGATTCATCGCGAGTACCCGCTTGACAAGGCACTCTCGCACATTTTTGGTTCGGATCGTGGAGATCCGGGACTGGAGCGGGCCTTGTTTGGGGTGCAGAGCGGCGCGCTGCCTGAGGCCTGGGACGTGGTGAGAGGACAAACTCTGCAGTTCAAAGGCAATCAGGATGTTCGACTGACGATAGATCGTCAGTTGCAACTCGCCGCTGTGGACCAACTGAAGGGCAAGCACGGCGCGGTTGTGGTTCTAAATCCGCAAAATGGAGAGGTCCTTGCTTTATACAGCGAGCCGTCTTACAGCCTCAAAGAGGTTGAGGACGAAGCGAGCTGGATCAAATTGGAAGCAAACCAACGAGACAACCCGCTCGTCAGCCGCGCACTTGGTGCCTACTACATTCCCGGTTCCACCTTCAAAACAGTCACGATGACGGCCGCCTTCCTTGCCGGCATCCAGGACACCGAGTTCACTTGCTCGAGCGGTGGTTTCCAGGCAGCCCCCGGTGCAAATCCAATACTCGACGACGGTGGACCAGGCGAAGTACATGGCCATATCGGGATTGAAACTGCGTACGAGGTTTCATGTAACCAGTACTTTGCACAGATGGGAGTAAAGCTGGGCACTGAGCGACTGAAAACAGCCGCCCAGTTACTGGGCATTGGTACCTACGACACGCCCGCTGAGGCGTTACGAGGGCGAAAAGAGCCTGAGATATGGAACGCGAGTTCCGACGCCGTCAAACGCGCCCTGGCGCCTCGTGAAGCGACTATTGTGACCGGCAAGGGCGTAACCAGATATGACCTGGCTTTGATGGGATACGGTCAAGGTTATGCGGGCCAGATGACGCCGTTTCAAATGGCTTTGGCGGCCGCGACCATTGGGAACATGGAAGGCAAATTGATGAAGACCAAAATGGAATTCAACCGAGCGCCGGAAGTTTTCCATCAAGTGTTGCCTCCAGCAACCGCCGCACAAATGAGATCAATCATGAATCTGGTGACTGGTGGACCAAGCGGAACAGCACGCGGAGTATTTGCGCCAGTGAAAGCAGCGGGCATTAATACGGGGGGCAAAACAGGGACGGCGCAGAAAGTTGTGCCGCTCTACGATCCAAAAACCGGCGAACCAAAAACCCGCCATCGGGTTGAGAAGGACAACAAAGGCAACATTATTCGTGAGTACGACGAAGTGATAATGGACAACGAACATCCGCGAATCGATGCATGGTTTCTCTGCATCGCGCCAATCGAACGACCGCAGATCGCGATTGCAGTCATCGTCGAAGGTGGAGGCTATGGTTCGAGATCTGCGGCACCCATTGCCGCGGCTTTAGTTTTGAAGGCTCGGGATCTTGGTTATTTCAGCGGAGGACGCGCGCCAGCAATAGCAAGCGGGCAGCGTTAATAATTTGAAGTAAGCCCTCTTGTCACGCTAGCAGATAACAAGATGAACCTAAACATAGAACAAGTAAGAAGGGTGGTTTACCTCCGCTCGTCCCCTGCATTAATGATCCGGGAACAGCGGGGTTAACCACCCTTCCTTAGTTGTTCAATATGGAGGTTTGTTGTTGCTCCGAGGTGGGAGTTCAGAGAGCCAGGGACCACTGATTAACTCGTGAAGAATCGTGCGTCATCACATCTGTTAATGATCCTGCTGATACTCGGTCTCGAGATCACGGGATACCTTGCTGTTCATCGAGCGGCCCTTCTTCGTGGATACGAAACATCCACGATTGGGGCTGTCCGCGATCTTTTGATGTTCGTACCGCTGGTCTTTCTTGCTTTGTGGCTCTCGCGTTCGATGCGGTTCGTCGGTAACTGGGTCCTGTTCACTACTGCGATCCTGTTGTTTTCCTTTGGCATGCTGATTCAGTACCGGCTCTACAGCGATCCGGAATACAACGCGCGGAATAAGGCCGATGCTCGTGAAGAGAAGATGGAAGCGCTTCGCTTGCGTTACATCATGGAAAACTATGATCCGGTCAAGAAACAGATGATGGGCTTGCCAGCAACTCCCGCACAGCCGGTCTCCTTAGAGCAGTTGCCACGCAAGCCCTCGTCATACTCGCTCTGGAACGCACTTACGTCCAGCTACACCTGGATACCAGTCTTCTCCTTTTTTGCCTTTGCGCTCGCCTATGCGTTTTGTGTGCGCGATGGTTTCCTACTCTGGCTGCAACGCAATAGCTTCATCATTGTATTGTTCACGTTGGTACCGCTGGCGGTTGCGGTTGTTACTTCGAGTGCAGGTAAAGCGCTGGGCAATATGACGCCGTGGGAGCCTTCGAAGATTCCCTTTCTGGTCGGGTTCGCCGGCATCTTAACAGCTCGTTACAAAGATCTGGCTGAGACCTACTGGGGGATTCCGCGCGCACGCGACATCGTGCCCCTCATCGTAATGGCGGCGATTCCTTTCGTTCCCTTTTTCGCGCTCAAGGATTTCGGACAGATGTTGATCTTTAGTGGCGCGTACACAACTCTGTATCTTGTTGCCGTTCGTCGCTGGCCACAGTTACTTCTCTTCGTGGGCAGTGTGCTTGTCGTTATTGGGATACTCGTCGTTGGTGCGTTACCCCGCGATGTTCAGGAAAAGGTTCCACTTCTACCAACAATCGCAAGACCAATTAGTGCGGCCTTGCCTTCGCGTATCCAACAACGATTCCATCTTTGGCTCGATGGGTTTGATCCGCCGTCGCCGGAAGTGTCCTGGTGGAAAAAAGATTACGATGAGGCGTTAAGCAAAGACCCGACATTGAAACAACTTGCTGAGCAGAGCCCGGCAATGCAAAAGACGGTTAATGTGGATATCTGGTTTGACAAACTGGCGTTTCAACCAGCACAAGCCGTATTTGGGATCGCCTCGGGCAAGACGACGGGAAGAGGGTTTGGCCTGGGTTATCCTGAAGTTATTCCAATCGCCGACTCTGACTATGTCTACGCCGCAGTTGCCGAAGAGACCGGGTTGACGGGTGGCGCTGTAATCATCGCGGCAGTTATTGTTTTTGTAATCGCAGGTGTTCGCACATCGCTTGAGTCGCGTGATATGTTTACGAAGCTTTGCGCGGCTGGCCTAACCGCTTTTATCGGTTTTCAGGCACTGGTGAACATGGGAGGTATTTTACGGGCGTTACCGATGACCGGAATCACGTTACCATTTGTGAGCCATGGAGGTTTTAGCTTGATCACAAGTTTTGCGATGCTCGGCATGTTGATGGCATTTTCGAGTCGTAATGCGCGCGACCGAGTTATCGCGGATCGTCCGGCTCCAAAGAGTTCGTCTCCCCTCAAGTTGGAGGCAGTCCAATGAGCAAAAACGCCAAGGCATTGACAATTCAATCGGCATCTCTCTCCGATCGTGGTCTGAATGAGCGGCGCCCCCTGAACGAGGATTCGTTTCTGGCCGACGGCGAGCGATCCATCTTCGCTGTGGCCGACGGAGTGGGTGGCGCGGAAGCGGGTGAAGTCGCTTCGCAAACTGCAATCGAAGTGTTGGACGAAGCGTTTCGTCATCAAACCGAAGATGCAGACGTAGAAGACTTGATGGAGTTGGCGATTCAGCGAGCAAACTCTTCAATCCATCAGATGGCGCAGGAGCATGCGCGCTTCTCAATGATGGCCACCACCATCGTTGCTTTGCACATGGATGGCAACTTGGCCACGATTGGACATGTCGGCGATTCACGTCTTTACCGCTTAACACCGGATGGTCACCTTCAGCGTGAAACTGAGGACCATTCAATCGTCGAAGAAGAGGTACGTGCGGGACGCATGACGCCCGAACAAGCAGCCAATCATCCGAGCAAGAATGTGATAAGCCGGGCTTTAGGCGCAGAGGAAGGCGTCGAAGTTGACATGAAGACAATGGAGGTTGAGGACGGTACTGAGTTTCTACTTTGCACCGATGGAATAACCCGCCATGTTTCGGATGCGGAACTGCGTCAACTTCTCGTATTGAACGATGATCTTAAGTCAGTTTGCGAACAATTGAAGGAACGTTGTTATGAGCGTGGTGCTGAAGACAATTTGACCGTTGTCCTTGTTCGCGTGGGAAAGAGAATTGCAGCTCACGAACGCCTGGAGGAGCTCGAGCCGACGATTACTCCAGACACACAACCCGTTCTTGCCGTGCCCGCGGATGGAAATCAAACGATGGTTGGTGGCAAGCCGGAGAGCACTTTCGTACCTGCGTCTCGGATCGCCTTCCCTGGTCCGTCAATCGAGCCCCAGACTGTTGTGACGCAAGAGAGGTTGAATGTCGCCGATCCGACCGTGAGAAAGTCCGGCAGCGGCGCCGGTAAACTGTTTGGCGTTATCCTGATTTTAGTTTTACTTGCTGGCGCATTTCTGGCCGGAGCACGTTATCGGGATCGGCTACCCTTTTTCGCCGGACAGCCAAAACCAGAACCAACTGTCGCAGCCGCTCCAAAACCCGTTGAGGAACCGTTCGTACAATTCGAACGCGCCAGGCGTGAAGTCGACAAAGACCCCAGGGCCTGGTTGGCGAAAGAGCCTAGTAAGGAATTGCTGGCATCTGGTATTCAAACTCCACTCGACTCCCCAAATCCTGAGTTTCTATATCTGTATGGCCGCGCAAATCTCTTAACTGGTAATCCCGACGAGGCGTGGCGAGCGTTTGAAGCGGCAGTTACCAAAGCGGATTCGACCACGGCCTCTCAAAATGCTCTTGTGAAAAAGGAAGCCACATTGGGGATGGCTGCCGTCAGCCTGAAAACGCAAAGTTCCCGCCAAAAAGCCCTGTCACACTATGACGAACTGACCAAACCACCCGCCAATCAAACTGCCCCTTGAAACTGTTCCCTGATCTCTTCGTTTAGCATCTAAGGGGTGCTAATCAGGGCGAACTAATGTCGGAACTGAAACTTCAACAGAGCAGACTTGATGGCCGGTATGACGTTCTCGAATGTCTTGGACGTGGAAGTTACGCTGAGATCTACGTAGCCAGGGACAACTCAGCCACCGATGGCGCTCCGCACACCATCGTTATCAAGGCGCTGAATATTTTTCTCCAGGACGAACCCGATCAAGAACTCGAACGAACCCTGGTTACGAATTTTCAGAATGAGGCCGTTGCTTTAGATCGTGTCAGACATCCAAACGTCATCAACAGGTTGGGCCACGGCACTGCCATCGATCTCGCAGGAACGACTTTTCACTACATCGTCCTCGAATATCTTCCAGGCGGCGACCTTGCGGCCTTAACTCGTAATAGACCGTTATCAATCGAACGTGCAGTTCATTACCTCGAGCAAGTAAGCGCCGGTTTAGCCCACGCACACAAATGCGGCGTTATTCATCGAGACATCAAGCCGCAGAACCTTTTGCTGACAGCGGATCGTCAAATTGTGAAAATTGCAGACTTTGGGGTTGCGCGCCTGGACGCAAATGAAGGGGCGATTACTCGAGTTGGCACAAACATCTACTCAGCTCCTGAACACAACCCTCTCATGCACACTGGGCAGCTCGATACTGCCAGGCTAAGCGCGCCACGCGATTACTTAACACCTGCCGCTGACATCTATTCGCTCGCGAAGACGACTTATACGTTGCTCGCCGGTGAATCGCCCAGAAGGTTTGCCCAACACACGATTACTGAACTGCCGTTTACGGTCAGTGATAAGCAGTGGTCATCAGCGGTACTGCGAGTACTGGAAAGAGCAACACAGAACCGGCCGGAGGACCGTTACCAAACTGTCGAAGAGTTCTGGGACGACTTCGCGGACGCGACTCTACCGCCGACACGACCGCTCCACGCAATCGAGCCCGAACTGGAACCCAGACGGAAACCAAGCGAGGATCTTTCATTAGTTCCCGAAGAATTCACTGAGGCTGCCCCACCCCGACCGCAGTTTGAGCCTGAGTCCCCGAAACTCCCCGGTACGGATTTGGACTCTATTAGGCGACCACGCATTGTCGTGCCGATTAGCGTTGACGCGCAGCGCCAGATGGAACTGCAAACCAGGGCGGAAGCACGAGCAACTAAAGCTTCTGTGAATGCTCGTAAACCGCCGCTGGGTGGTCCGGGCAGAGCAGTGACACCGGCCAGCAGAGGACGAAGAGCGCTTGTTGCGCTTGGGTTGATTGTGGCGTTCTCAGGGATGTTACTCGCAACCCATAAATACGTGACGTCTCATTGGAATCCGCTGACTTCGATCACTAAGCCGGCTGAGAATTTTGAAGTGGGCAAGGAAGGTGTTACAACCACAGATGTGAATCTTCGGCCCATGGCAAATACAACGAATCCGCCGATCGGTATCGCCGAATTGGGTTCTCGGGTAAAAGTCCTGACTATTGCAGACAATAACTGGGTCGAGGTCCAGGTGGTCGCACACGGAAGACCAAAGACCGATCCTTATTCGTCAGACCGAGGGTGGATCAATAAACGTTTTGTGAGATTTGAGTAGATGTCCGATATGCTTTAGGTTGTCGTGACGTAACCAACCAAGCCCCGAATGGTCGAAGGCGGCTTGGTAGTTTGCGTCACGACAAGCTAAAGCATATCGGACACAGTACTGAGGAGATTCGAAGTTGGGATTGATCGAATCAATTAGAAAGTGGATCGACGGCGAAACGGGTGAAGACTTGCTCGAGGCTGCTGATGAACACGCCAAGCCGAGGCGTGTTTGGGAAGAGTTCCTGGTAAAGATTGCGCGTGAAGTCGAAGCAGCAATGCAACGTGAAATGTTCACTCCGCCCGGTGGTCCCACTTACATTCCCCGTGAATACATCGTCTACCTCAGCGCAGAGGACGACAAAGACTGGCAGGGTGACAAACGTCGAGGTTTGGAGCAGGGCTTATTCCACGTGCTGTCGGAACGTGCACGCGAGCTCAGTGGTTCGACGCAACTGGCAGTGAAGTCGTTTGCAGTCGAATTACGCGTCGATGGAACACTGAATAAAGGCGAGTTTCGCGTCCAGCCAGTTTGGGATGAGACCGAATCCGGGCACACGATGGTTACTCCTCGAGTTGATCCTTCGAGATCTACCGCGAACTTCAATCCAAACGAGACGATTCGCGAGTTTGCCAGCGACACGAGTGAAAGCGAGCAGACAATAGTCAGACCTAAAGCCGTTCCGCTATACGCCATTGAGGTTTGGCGCGACGGAGTTCGCGAAGCAGTCGTTCCTGTGCTTAAGAACGAGATCACGATCGGCCGCGGCTCCAGAAGCGTTTCTGTTGATCTTCCAATCAAGGGTGATCCCGAAGTGAGTCGTGTGCACGTCGTCTTGTCACGTGACAATGAGGGTCGGTTTTGGCTGGTCCCAAAGGGTCGCAATGCCACCGTGGTAAACGGCCGTGAACTTACTCGCGAGGAACCCACAGAGATCCTACCCGATCAGAAAATATCGATTTGTAATTTTGTTCTGCGGATCCAGCCGAAGTAATTCTTATCCCTTAAAACATGAACGCTCTTTTGTCGGAGCGCGTGCCGCCCCCGTCGAATAGAACCACCATCCCTTAACACACGAACGCTCTTCTGTCGGAGCGCGGCCGTCCTCGGCCGCCCCCGTCGAGCAGTACCCTGGTGGTTGCAAGTGGAGCAACTCCCAACTCAATCCATGCGAAGTTTCTATTGGACGGGGGCGGCCGAGGACGGCCGCGCTCCGACAGCAGAGCATTCGTGTGTTGGGTGATGGAGCTTCTATTCGACGGGAGCGGACGGAGTACGGACACGCGCTTTTTTCTTACTTGACCTTTCCTCTAACATGCTCTAGGGGTCAATCCACATGTCTATCACAATCGAACAAGTGCCTGCTGATTCAACTACGGCTGTGGCACTGATTCGTGAACTCGACGAACATCTCGACCAGCAGCCCTACACAGCTTCAAGTCGTCATGCTTTTAGCGTCGACAAACTCGTCCGAGAAGGCGTCGCCTTCTTTGTCTTAAGCTATCTTGATCAACCTGCGGCCTGTGGAGGAGTCAAACTGTTCGCGAACGATTACGGCGAAGTTAAGCGAATGTTTGTAAGACCAACTTATCGCGGCCTTGGTTTGGGTATGAAGATCCTGGATTGTCTTGCTGAACACACTCGCGCCAACGGTATCAACGTTTTGCGACTTGAAACGGGAATGTATCAGAAGGAAGCGATTGGCTTATATGAGAAGTACGGCTTCGAGCGCCGGCCGCCGTTTGGTGAGTACCGTGAAGATCCTATGAGTATCTATTTCGAGAAGGTATTGATCTGATGTCCGATATGCTTCAGCTTGTCGTGACGCAACCAACTAGGCCCTGAGCTATCAAACGAGCTGATCTATGGGGCTTGCTTGGTTGTGTCACGACAAGCTAAAGCATATCGGACATTAACCGCCTGCTGCCGTTGATTGCAACTTTCCATCCAATTCGGCAATCAGATCAGTGAGTAACAGCGGAACTCTTTCGCCGTCCAGATAACCCTTACCAAGTATCTTCATGATGCGTCGCTCTTTCGCATTCCCAGAAATCTCGTTAAGGATGGCCCGCGCGAAAGCAACAACTACTTTCGGCTCGAATTGTGTTCCACTGTTCTGACGTAAATCTCTAATCACATCTTCGAACGAACGTCGCCTCCGATAGGGACGGTCCGTGGTCATCGCGTCAAAGGAATCTGCCAACGACACAATCTTCGCACCAAGCGGAATCTGTTCATCCGTAAGGCCATCCGGGTAACCACGTCCGTCCAGCCTCTCGTGATGGTATTTGGCCATTAAGGGAATATCTGCGTAGGGATGATTGATCGGAGAGAGGATCTCGTAGCCTGCTACGGGGTGCCTGTTCAACTCGCTCGAGGACTTTGCATCGATATGATAGGGCGCATTGATGATGTTGCGATCGACCACCAGTTTGCCAACGTCATGCAAGTAGCCCGCGATCTGAATTCCCTCTACTTCCTCTTCGCTCCAGCCCATCTCTCGAGCGATGATCTCGCTGTAGCGACCAACGCGTTCTGAGTGGCCCTGGGTATACTTGTCTTTGATATCAATCGCTGCTGCAAAAGCGCGCACGGTATCGCGATAGATTGCTCGCAATTCTTCATAGAGTCTGCGATTCTCTTCCGCGCGTTGTGCCACCTGTTCAATCAAACGATGGGTATGAATTCCAACGCCGATGTGACGGACCATGGCTCGTATCGTTTCGAAGTCGTCCGCCGAGAACTCTTCCCCGCTTGCCTTCCCGCCCAGTAACACAAAGCCGGTCAACTCCTGACGCACAATCATCGGGACCACAAGCTCGATACCTCCGGCTATGAGAGGCTCATAGTACCGCTGTAGAAAAGATGCGTTTGTTTCTTTGACGAGCAGTGCCGGGCTTTCAATGCCGAGCAACTCGCTTTGCTCCTCTTCAGTCACCGAAAACTCTTGCAGGAACGTGTGGTCCAGGCCCCAGATCGCGACGCATCCGAGATTTCTCAGGTCGTTACACTCAGCTACGGCACCACGTCGCAGCGCGAGCGTCCCCAGCAACAAGTGGAGTGACGTGCGCACCATCTCGGTGAAGTCTCCGGTGTTGGCAACTTCCTGACCGAGATCTGCGAGCGCACCGAAAGTGTGAATGAGCTTGTGTGTAGAAGGCTCCATGCGACTCTTAATGAAGTGTTGGCGTCGAGTTGAAGCCGGATAACGTCGAGATCGCTTCCTGTTCGTTCCTGGCCAGCGCCACGTGTCGGGTGAGTCCCAACATCTCAAACAATTGAATTGTCTGATTGTTTACATCAGCAAAAACGACTTTAGCGCCGCTTTTCTCCGCGATGTCGATGATGCCGAGCAGGATCGAAATGCCTATGCTGTTAACGAGTTGCGTGTCGGCGAAATCTATCACTAATGCGCGACAACCCGAATCGAGTTGGCGCCGGCATTCTCGTTCTATTTTCTCGCCTGTCAGCTTGTTGAGATAGTCGCTTGCGTAAACTATAGCTGTCGTACCAACGCAGTGCGACTTGACCGTAGCACCAGTTGAAATGTCCACTCGCCAGCCCCCTCTTGCTACGAATGCAATTTATGTATGGGCGATGTACGACTCGGCAAATGCCGCTTTGCCTAGCTGGTCCGAAGGTACTTCGTCATCCTCAGGCTGGTACCTTCATCGACTCTTTGAAACTCAACTTCATCCATTAAGGACCGTATGAGTTTCAGGCCCCAACCGCGTCGCTCTTCAGCGGCCGCATCACTGCTTTCTTGTTTACTTAAGTGCGCGTTGTTACTTCCAACATTGGTCGGCACGATGCCGCGGCTCGAAATAGTGACGACTAATTTATCACTTTCAACCCGAAAACGCTGATATATTTTTCGATCTGGGCTATGACTGTGCTCAGAGGCATTGATGCAAGCCTCTACGATCGCGGTCTTAATCTGGTTGATGGCCTGAGGTGGAAACGTGAGCCGGCGGGCAATCTGCTCGACCGCACTGGCGGCCAGCAACTCGTTTTCTTCGCCCATTGGCACCACCATTAGAAACTCATCAGCGGCTTCCACAGGCGCCGGTTGCACAGCCAAAGTTGCGCCGATTTGCTGGATCAAGATCTCCAGTTGCCGTTTGCTAGAACAAAAAGCCTCATGTTGTCGAAGGAGGTCGCTGGCAGGTTCGTCAAAGCCTTCGTTAGAGATAAGCCAGATTCGATACCGCTGAAAGTCGTTTTGACGGGCCAACGAGTCGAGCCGGTCAAACCAGCTTTTCGCCAGGTCGAGGTCGACTTCGAGCTTGGATTCCAGGTCGGCAACTAACCAAACGGTCTGCTGCGCATCAGTGTAGATCCCATCCTCGAAGGCGTGCGCAACCACGCACCGTTCCTCTTCATAAGCCTTGCGGCTGGCACTATCGAATGCGTAACAACTTGCGACATGTACGGTCTGGGGAAGCTTCACGAGATTAGCCTCGGACGCGATCTGCGACTGAAGCTCAACTTCATCCATGCCCTTATAAGTCTTGCTGAAAGCACGATAGTCGAAGAGCACCGCGGGAACTCGCTGGCAATCGAAAGTTCCCATAACCGGACGCAGATCAATTCGATCAGACTGCTTGTAGTGACGAGCCATCGTGTTAGGTGCTCGCTTCAGTGAATCAGTAATCGTTTCCGCAACGACAAGCGCGCGCGGATCCGCCTTGATTGCAAGCCGGTATGCAGCCCTCAAGTAGTCTTTCCAGGTCTGAGAACCCGTAGTCGCATCAACAGTCGCGCCCATCCAGTTGACAAACTCCTGGATGTGAAGTTGGTGAAGAGTGTTTTCAAATTCGGCTGGCTCTACTTCCAGACGCCGCCGCCAGCCTTCAACTGATGCTGATTTCTCATCACTCATCGCAGCCTCCCACATCACGCGTATCAAACGAACACGCTTATCGATGTGGGGTGCCATTTCTTCGAGTAAATTCGTGAAGTGGTGATTTATGTGACCCCCAAGCAGTTCGTCAACGTAGAGACGCTCACAATCGAGATAGGTATTGAGCGCGATGTTTCTGTCTCGAGCCGCCTGAAGAAAGTTAGTAATAAAGAACGGGCTACCGTCGAACTGTTGAACCAGGAGATCCCTAACTTCACGACTTAATACAACCTTACTGCGAAGCGCCACGTGATCGACCAATGAGTGCGCTTCTTCAGAACTTAATTGCTCGAGTCGGAACAAGTCGAGCAACTCGAAGTTTGACTCGGCGGCCCGAGCTGAATCGAGAATCTGGCGACGCAGGCCGGCGAGGACGAATGATTGTCCCGAACGTCCAAACACTCGCAGCAGTTCCGCACCAAGGACCACGCTGCCATTAAGATCATCTGCGAGTTGTGCGCCGTCAAACATCACGAAAGCCTTGCCTGATCGGACGGGGATACGTTGCGGCGCGCCAAGACAGAAGCGAACCAACGCTTTGTTGTCGTTGCTGAAACGAATTCGCTCATACATCTTGACGAGCGGCTCGATCCACTCGAGATCCGACGATGGCGCTAGTTCCAGAACATCCTCCAGTGTGATTGGTGCACGACACAGGGCCGGTTCTTTACGACGAAAGGCGAGATACTGCTGGAGAACTGTTTGCAGAAACTCAATAGCTGCACTTACTGCAGTCGTCTCGTGTCGGGTAAAGGCATAGTAGAGAGGAATAACATCTGACTGCTGGTTGAAGAGCTGGTCATAGGCTTGTCTCAACAGTTCAGAACAACCTGCTGACGGTGTCATTAACAGCAACAGCCCGCGACCGTTTTGCGCGTTTGCGTGCTTCACAATGCGGTCCAACTCGTCCCCGCGCCCCACAAAATCGTGACGCGGCACACGTGCTAAGACTCGATTGTTGAAGTCAGCGGCGCTCATCCTACTCCTGATAAACCTCGACGCGATCCTTTCCCATGCTCTTAGCTTTGTAGAGCGCGCGATCGGCCGCCGCAATCACAATTTCGGCTGAGTTGATAATGGTTGAATACGAGGCCACGCCAATGCTCACTGTCACGTGGCCCAGCGGCTGTGATTTCCCGTGGGGGAAATGCGTGGTTGATACTCGTTGCCGGATGCGATCTGCGATAACACCCGCCTCAGCAAGCGACGTCTGCGGCAGCAGAATGCAAAACTCTTCTCCCCCATAACGAGAAGCCACGTCGGCTGCACGAAGAGCCGCTTTCAAGCAATGCGCCGTAATCTGCAATGCGAGGTCGCCGGCCTGGTGTCCGTTGTTATCGTTATACGACTTAAAATCGTCGATATCGATCATCAGGAAGCTCATCGGATAGTCATAACGCTTCGAGCGGTTCAATTCTTCCGCCAGCCGTTCCTCCAGATAGCGTCTGTTCGGTAATCCGGTAAGCGGATCAGTTATGGACATTAACTGAAACTCACTTGCACGTTCCTGCCACTCTGCTCTTTCCAGAGCGAGCGCAACCTGAGGGCCGATGATCTCAAGGAGACTCAGATCAACGTCCGTATAAGGCTCACCGTCGGATTTGTCAGTTACATTCAATACCCCGATCTTCCTTCCACCGATTTTGATTGGATAACTAATGAATGATTTGCTCTTGTAGAGTCGATCAGCCGGCGCAGGCGTGATGTCGGAGAGTTCTACGTCTTCAACCATCAGCGCTTTTCCAGTTTGCATTACGTTTCCTGACACACCTTCACCAACTCTGATGTGGTTGATCGTTGAAGGATCGGTTGCCAATCCTATGGCCGCTTTCACTACAAGCTCGTTAGAGTTCTCATCGAGAAGAAGCAGCGACGCACGGTCGGAACGCAGCAGGTCTTTTGAGTTGCTGATGATGGAGTTGTAGCTTTGTGTCGGATCCGATGAACTAATGCGTTCGAGGAAATGCTGCAACGAATCAGCAAAACGTGAACGGTACTCCAGCTCGTTGCGTAGTCTTTCAACCTCCAACTTCAAACTCTCATTTGCAATGGAGTCGGTCTTTGTTGTTTCCGGCGATTTACTTTTTGACGTTGAGGTAGCAGTTGTAGCGCTCGGAGCCTTTTCGGTAGTCGCAGGCGACACTATCGAACGAAATCTGCCGGCTGCCTTCTCAACGACGTGTGCCAGTTCAACCAAACGTCCTCGCTCGCTAAAAATGACGTTGTTGAATATGGTTTCCGAATCGAGGCCTTTTAGATCACCTGATCTCAACCTTTCGATCACTGCTTGATAGTCTGCGCTCGTAACAAAAGCGCGGCCGCCAATTACAGCTGAATTCTTAAGGCCGGCAATCTGCACGGGCATCACAAAGCACTCCAGTCCCGCATGACACTTGTATTCAACCCTGGTACCAGCCGTCATCGCTTTCCGGTGAGCCTCCCCACAATAGGGATCGCATAACTTCACGTGCTCTTTGGACGATTGCAGCACGCCGCAAATCGAATTGTTGTTTGACACCACAACTGCGGGGGGTTGATGTCCATCTACCAGCAGTACCGATAAACCCGTGGACGACCCTATGGTGTCCTGGATCTCGGACCAACCTGACGGAGCATCGCTGCGGTGCTCTCCTGCACTGGGAGACTTGGGGGTGGGGGAATTGTCGTCCATCCGATCAAGCTCGACCATGGCTTCTAAGAGGGCCTTTTTGGGCAATGATGGGCCCTGTTCCCGTCTGGGCGTTTTTCTGAGCTCAGGACATCCCGTCGCCGTGGTCCGCTGTCCGCACACAGAGACTTTACCTATGTCCTAAACGGCTAATAAGCGAAGGATTTCACGTTAAACCCGCTGTGTACGACAGCTGTTAGCCTGTCATGGTGGTAATTAAAGATGCTCGACAGGCTGACCGCCTGTCGTACAAACGGGCTTGCCACAAAGATTAGTGGAGACCCGGTGCAGCACCGGGAGCGACGTCCTCAATGTGGGGTTCGCTCGGACTGATTCTAATACAAGCGGCGTAATGGGCAGGTTTGATCTCTACCAACTGAGGCTCAACTTCACGGCAGGCCTCGATAGCAAACGGACAACGAGTGTGAAATCGACATCCAGACGGAGGGTTGATCGGTGAAGGTACGTCGCCTTCCAGGGTGATGCGTTGGCGCGTTGCTTCAATCTGTGGATCTGGTACGGGCACAGCTGAGATGAGTGCCTTTGTATATGGCATCAAAGGTTCATCATAGATCGTCTTTGCGTCAGCGAGTTCCACGAGTTTTCCCAGGTACATAACGGCAGCTCGATCAGAGACGTGCCTGATGGCTCGCAGATCATGAGAGATAAACAAGTATGTGAGTTGCTTCTGCTCTTGCAGACGTTCGAGAAGGTTCAGTATCTGGGCTTGAATGGAAACGTCAAGTGCTGAAATCGGTTCGTCAGCAACTATGAAATCCGGATCGACAGCAAGTGCTCGCGCAATACCGATTCGTTGGCGCTGACCTCCTGAAAACTCGTGTGGATAACGTTTGATGTATCTTTGACTAAGACCAACGGTCTCCAGCAATTCTTTCACTCTTTGTTCTGCAGCCGCACCGCCCGCCAATCGAAACGTCTCTAAAGGTTCCCCTACGATCTGACCTATCGTCATTCGCGGATTCAGAGACGCATATGGATCCTGGAAGATTATTTGGAGATGCCGGCGCTGCTCACGAAGACCTCGACTTGATAAATGAGCAAGATCTTGATTGCGGAAAATAACCTGTCCTGAGGTTGGCTCGGTTAAACGAAGTATGGCGCGTCCCAGGGTTGACTTACCGCAACCTGATTCACCAACCAGTCCAAGCGTTTCCCCCCGAAAGATGTCGAGCGAGACGCCATCGACCGCTTTGACGAGTCGCTTGGCACCGAGATCAAAGTGGACTTCAAGATCACGGATCGAAAGTAATGGTTCGTGTTCGTTTGTTTTGAAGGTTTTCATGCGCGAGTGTGATCGCAACGTGATTCTAATCGCGTGTTAGTAAACTGATTCTCTCAGCCTGCGGAGCAGGCGTGAGCATAAAGCCTGGGGCGCCAGCCCCAGGAAGCGCGTTCGAAAATGTATCGAGCCCGCGAAGCGGGCGACAGCGGGAGCGTTTCTTTGGCACAGTCTCTTCGTCGAATGGTCATCCAGTTTTAAGCATCAGACGCTGTCGCCCGCTTCGCAGGCTCTTCCAGCTTTTTAACGTCTCCTCCTGGGGCTGGTGCCCCAGGCTTTATGCTTACGCCTGCTCCGCAGGCTACGTCCCCGCTCCCGATGCCGCAAAGACTTCATCTGCGAAGTGACACAACGAATGATGGTCACGTGTCAGTTCCACAAATGGCGGGAACTCCCGGCGACAAATTTCTTCAGCGCGTTCGCAGCGTGGCGCGAACGGACAGCCCGGTTGTAGATGAGATACATCAGGAGGCGCACCTGGTATCTGATATAGCTTGCCCTGCTCTGCTGTTGGATCAGGAACCGACCGAAGAAGCCCTTTCGTGTACGGGTTTCCTGGTCGCGCAAACAGTTCAGTTGTCTTTGCCTGCTCGAAGATTTTTCCCGCGTACATGACGAGCAAATGATCGGTCATTCCCGCAACCACACCGAGGTCGTGCGTTATGAGAATCACACTCGTACCAGTTTCCTGTTTGAGCTTCTTTATCAGCTCCAGGATTTGAGCCTGAATGGTTACGTCAAGTGCAGTCGTCGGTTCGTCGGCTATCAAGAGTTCAGGCTTGCACGAAAGAGCCATTGCAATCATCACGCGTTGTCGCATTCCGCCTGAGAATTCGTGTGGATAATTATCAACCCGGGTGCGTGCATCCGGGATCCCGACGGTCTCAAGCATCTTGATTGCATGTTCGTACGCCTGGCCTTTGCTATGACCAAGATGAAGCTGCGTTACTTCCATCAACTGCTTCGAGATCTTTAGAAATGGATTGAGCGACGTCATCGGGTCCTGAAAGATCATGGCGATGCGGCACCCGCGAATCTTTCTAACCTCTTCGGGGGGTAGCAAGAGAATGTCCTGGCCGTCAAAAAGGATCTCACCTGAGACAATCTTTCCCGGAGGATTAGGCACCAGCCGAATGATCGACAGATTCGTTACGGATTTTCCTGAACCAGACTCGCCGACGATTCCCAACGTCTCGCCACGCTTCAAAAGAAACGAGATGCCATCGACGGCTTTGACGACGCCGTCTTCAGTTTCGAAGTACGTTCGTAGATCATTGACTTCGAGGAGATGTCTGTTACTTGAACTCATTCAGTCCTCATTTGAGGATCAAGTGCATCGCGCAGCCCGTCGCCAAGGAAATTAAGTGAAAACAAAGTCAACGCCATCGTTACACCAGGAAAGATTAACTGCCAGGGATAGATCGCAATGTTCTGTGCGCCGTCCGCAGCAAGACTTCCCCACGATGACAAAGGCGCTTGCACGCCGAACCCAAGAAACGAAAGAAACGCTTCCGTTAGCATCACCTGAGGAATTGTCAGTGTCGCGTAAACAATCACCGGGCCAAGGGTGTTTGGAACGAGGTGCCTGAAGATGATTCGAGTTGTCGATACACCGGTTGCGCGTGCCGCCAAAATGAACTCCTGATTCTTTAATGACAACACCTGGCCACGAACAATGCGCGCCATCGTCAACCACGACACCGCTCCCAGCGCAACGAAAAGCAGGACAAGTTGTCCGCGTGGCGTTTGGCTGCGAAACATTGAAAGCAACACTATGACGAGAATTACGTAAGGCAGCGAGTAAAGGACATCGACAAGTCGCATCATCAGGTTATCAAGTCGCCCGCCTATGTAACCTGCAATCGCGCCGTAACTAATCCCGATGAGAAGCGAAACCAGCGTTGAAATAATTCCGACGAACAAAGAGATCTGTCCGCCCTGTAGCACGCGCGCGAATTGATCGCGACCAGCGTTATCTGTTCCCATCGGATGTGTCCAGGAAAATTTCCCGTCGGGACCAGTGAAAGGCGGAAACGATTTTATGAGTCTAACATCGTTGCTGGGAATGTAGTCGGGCGTGAAGCCGAGAGTCTTATGAATCAGCCATGGTCCCATAATCGACGCGAGAGTAATGAGAATGACTACGACTAAACCAAAAACAGCAAGTTTGTTTTTTAGAAGTCGGCGCCACGCATCTCGCCAGAGAGACCGGCCCTTTATCACTTCATCGCCTTCAGGCCAGCGAACGTCGGCTTCAGCCACAGCCATCTCGGGCCCGACCGCGATGACATCTGGATCCGGAGTTTCCACTCGCGGAACGCCTAGCGGTGTGAGCGCAGGTTGATCTTCTGGATGATGTTCGACTGGGTCGTCGGTCATATATCAGTAACGTACGCGAGGATCGAGATACGCGTAGGCAATGTCGACCAATAGGTTCATCAACAAGAGCGTAATAGCGATGAAAGCGACGATGCCAATAACTAATGGCTCATCGCGATTCAAGGAGGCCTGGATGAAATAGTTTCCCAATCCTGGCAGGGCAAATATCTTTTCGATTACGACAGTTCCCGTTAGCAAGAAAGCCAGTGCCGGACCGGTGTAAGACACGACCGGCATCAAACCACCCCGAAGCGCATGTCGTATCACGACGTCCTTTTCTGATAGTCCTTTCGCTCTTGCAGTTCGAATGTAATCTGAACGCAGCACCTCGAGCATTCCAGCGCGCGTTAGACGAGCGATGTAAGCCATGTAAACAGCCGACAGTGTGACTACGGGCAGGAGAACGTTCCAGCTGAAGAAACCATCCCAACGCGAGGGCGGCAACCAATAAAGACTCAGCGAGAAGACGAGGACCAGAATTGGTCCGAGCACAAAGTTAGGGATCGATATGCCAAGCATGGTCACAGCCATCGAGCTGTAGTCCCAGCGCGAGTTTTGTTTCAACGCGGCGATCGATCCAACAGGAATTCCAATTAAGAGAGCAAGCAGGTAAGCAAGAATGCCGACGCCCGCGGAGACGGGTAATGAGCGACGAATAATGGTGTTTACGGATTGACCTCGAAAGTTAAGTGAGGTACCGAAATCCTGGTGACGAACGATATTCCACATTGTCTTGCCATACTGTTGGTACCAGGGCTTATCGAGTCCATATTTCTCCCGAATGTTTTTCTCGATTGCGGGAGGAAGACGTTTTTCGCCAGAGTAAAAGTTTCCGGGCGCTAATCTGATTAGCCCCCAGGTTATTGTGATTACGACGAGTATGGTTGGAATCGTGACGAGAAGCCGCTTGATGATGAACCGGAGCATTAGAGGTTGATGTTGTTTTTGGATCTCTGCGTCTCAGCGTTCTCTGCGTCTCAGCGGTAAACAGGGACCTGCACCAAATTTTCACCGCAGAGACGAAGAGAACGCTGAGACGCAGAGTGTCTTCAATCAATCAGACAAACTTGGCGTGCCAACGTCCCACTTCGATCGATCGCGTTCGATGTAAACGAACTTCCACGGAAACAGCGATCCCGGATTGGGATACATTCCCTTCACGTATGGTTTCTTCACCCAATTCACCGACGCCGTGTCGATCGGAATCACCGGTTGCGCGTCGATCAAATACTTCTCGGCCTTCGCCAGTAATTCGTAACGCTTCTTTTGATCGAGTGTGCGATTCGCCTCATCTAACATCTCGATGTATTTCGGATCCTGCCAACCGGTACCGCTGTCGCCGCCGCTATAGAACAAACTCAGGAACGTGAATGGATCCATATAATCTGCTGACCATCCTCCACGCGAGAAGCCCTTGTACTCAAGCTTAGTACGTACCGCCAGGAATGTTTTCGCCTCCATATTGCGTAACGGGATAGTGATTCCAAGATTCTGTTTCCACTGCGCCTGCATCCACTCCGCCATCGCTTTGTTTGATTCCTGAGTGTTGTAAATATACTCAACATCCTTCACAGGGAAACTCGGACATGAATAGCTTCCATCGCCGTTCTTAGTAACAGGAAATCCAGCTTCGCCTAATAACTGCCGTGCGCGCTCGGGATTGAAATCATCGCCCTTTGGTTGCGGGTACCCAGGGAAAATGCCCTCGGGGCTGAACGCGGTCAGTGGCTTTACAATTTTCCGCCAGGTGGCCCACGCCACCTTATCGATCGCGTAGTTGAATGCCTTGCGCACGCGAACGTCATTCATCGGCGGGTGCAGGACGTTGATCTGCAGATAATCAATCGCCGCTTCCTTCGCGTCCATATAGTCTTTCTTCGTACGCACGACCTCGAGCCAGGCATTCGGCACCGTGTGGTTAAGCACCGCGTCGATCTCACCGACTTTATAAAGATTCATGATCGATGGATTGTCGGCCATTGGATAGAACTCAATCCCATCGAGATGAACGTTCGCCGCGTCCCAGAACATCGGATCTCTTTGCACGGTGAGTTTGTTGTACGGAACCCACTCCTTCAGCTTAAACGGACCACACGTCACGATGTGAGTGGGATCGGTCCAACTGTCACCGTATTGCTCGATTGTCTTTCGCGGCACTAGACGGAACAGTTGATGAGCTAATAAACCCAGAAAGAATGGCGCGGGCTGTGCGAGCGAAACGCGCAACACGTATTTATCGACGGCTTCTACCCCGATGTCCTCACCTTTAACTGGCACAAACTCTTTGCCGGCAACAGCGGCTTTGAGCTTGCTATCAGTATCTAAAAGTTTGTTTCGCGCTTTTTCGCTGCCTGGAAGCGTGAGACGCGTCGGTGAGTGCATCAACTGATGAAACGGAGTGTCGGAATCAGGCTTTGCTTCAGCGGCGGTTGCTGGATACTCGCCAGCAGCGACGTCCGGTTTCGAACTAAGCGGTTCGGGCGGTGCGTCCTTGAGAAAGTCTTTCGCCAATAAGAACTGACCCGTCGTGCGATCACGGACAAAAACTGCTTTCTCGTTGTAAGGCTGGGCGTATTTTATGTAGTAGGCCAGATACGCATTACCGGAAGCTAATTCGGGTGAAACTGAGCGTCGAAATGTGTAAACAAAATCGTTTGCGTCGATCGGGTCGCCGTTAGACCAACGTCCGGTTTGGCGGATGTGGAAAGTAAACTCTGATGAGTCCTGGTTGACGTCCCAGCGCTCAGCCAGAGAAGGAATCGGACTAAGATCCTTCGGGTTGTATTCAACAAGTCCATCGAAGAGCGCCATGTAGATGCGCGCTTCGGGTTGGCCAAGGCTAATCGGCGGATCCAGCGATTGAGGTTCGTCGCCCGTGACGTAACGGAAGATGTTGGCTTGAGGAGGTACTATTCGCCCGAAATATTCCTCGCGACTCGAGGTGAACGTGCAGGAGAAAAGTAACGACGCCAGAGATAGGAATAGACCCAGTGCAGTCAGTCGCTTCGGCATGGAATTGCGCATCAGAAGTCTCCAACCATGGTGCTCTGTCGGTTAGTGCTCCTGCTCGATCGGGGGCTGATCGAACGCTTCTGTTTAGCAAAATCTCGCCGTTGAAAAGATTGGAGAGACCGTCTCTGTGTATCGATTAGAGACGAGTGGAAGTTAACACGCTGAAGAAAGATTGAGCAAGATATTTGGTCTTTGACCTTCGCGCTTTGGCCTTCGCAGGCTCAAAGGTCAAAGACCAAAGATCAAAGGCCAAATGCCGACATTAGTCAGAATTATCCGGCGTCTCACCACCGACCGAAACATACCGCCGGCCCAAACCCAGCTGTCGCAACTTGTGCTGCAAAGATTGGCGATGCATGTCGAGGATTTCGGCGGCACGAGTAACATTGCCCTGCGTGTGTTCCAGGCATCGAGTGATATAGCGACGTTCAAACTCTCGCCTGTCCTCGCGAAAATCTGCAGTGAAAGGAACACGCAGACCATCGCCTGCTTCTTCCTCGCCGTCGGTAAGAGTGCTTTTTGATAGACCGGCGGTAACTTCGTCTGGCAGATCTCTAGCGCTGATCTCGTCGCCCTCAGCCATGATGACTGCGCGATCAATCGTATTCTTTAACTCGCGAACATTACCTGGCCAACTGTATTCAAGCAGCTTCTTTAAAGCACTTTGACCAAGTGCCCGCTGGGGGAGTTCGTAACGCTCGGCGGCTATCCTGAGGAATGTCTCTGCTAACACGGGAATGTCTTCGCGACGCTCGCGAAGCGGTGGGATGTCGATGGTCACAACACGGAGCCTGTAGAACAAATCCGCGCGGAAGTTGCCGTTGCTGATCTCCTGCTCAAGGGGCCGGTGAGTCGCACTGACGATACGTACATCTACCGCTATCGCCTCATTTCCGCCAAGCCGCTCGATGCGTCGTTCTTCCAGGGCTCGCAGTAGCTTTGCCTGAACGTTCGCGCTCATATCGCCGATTTCATCGAGGAATAGCGTCCCGCCATCAGCCTGTTCGAACTTCCCTTCCCGGCGCGCGGCAGCGCCGGTAAATGCGCCTTTCTCATGGCCAAAGAGTTCCGACTCGATTAGTTCATGCGGCAAAGCAGCGCAGTTTACCGCGACAAATGAACCGTTTCGTCGGGCACTATTCCGTTCGTGGATTTCGCGCGCAACCAGTTCCTTTCCAGTTCCAGACTCACCGCGCACAAGCACTGTCGCATCGGTCTCTGCTACCTTCTCGATCATTCCACGCACGCGTTGCATCGACTCGGAGTTGCCAATCAAAGCACCACGCTGCGAACGCTCCACTTCAATTCGACGGCGAAGTGAATAGTTCTCGCGGCGGAGTTGAACTGTCTCAGCAGCGTTCTTAACGACTAGGCGCAGATCGTCGAGTTCAAATGGTTTTGAGAGATAGTCGTAAGCACCCGCCTTTACTGCCTCAACGGCCATTCGTTCAGAGCCGTGCGCAGTAACGATGATTACGAGTGGGCCGCTGCCATTTAATTCCTTAACTTCGCGCAGAAAGTCTAGACCACTCATGCCGGGCAGGTTCACGTCGAGCAACAAAAGGTCTGGCTCTTGTTGCTTCATGAGAGCGCGGGCCGCTTCTGCGGAACCGGCTTCAGAGATGTTGTAGCCAAAGGTGGTGAGGGCTCGCCGCATGCCGTAGCGGGCGGCCTCTTCGTCGTCAACAATCATTAATCGCAACGCTTCTTTTCTCACTTCCGGGGTAGTTTAAGGTCTTACCGAGGAAATTCACTAGCGCGTCGCGTGCCAGAGGGAGGAGGAGCAGGACGGGGTATCGGGGCCGGAGCAAGAGCAAGAGCAAGAGCAAGAGCAACAAGATGATAGTGGTCTGGTTGTTTTAGTGGGAACTTGGAATGGAACAAGTAAGGAAGGGCGGTTTACCCCCGCTTGCCGAACAACTGGCCGGCTGTGTTAAGAGCCAGCGGGGGTAAACCGCCCTTCCTTACTTGTTCTATTCCGAGGCCAGAGTTAACTCCAGAGGAACTACCTACTTGTTCGTTTCGCCGAGACTACCAGGATGATCGCGTCGCCTGATGGTCCGACGTTCAAAGTACCTACGATCACCGGCTCCCCCTCACGAATACTGATGTCTGTCGATAACCCTGTGTTCTCGTAGTTTGTCGCCGGAAAACTGCCATTTGCCGCGACCTGTCCAACTAAGATCGGCACTCTGGTACCGAAGTTAAACCCGGCCATCTGTACAACAGATTCGCCGGACGCGCTCCGCGATAGTTTTATCTGACGAACATTAAACTGACTAAAGCTCGGCGTCGACTGCGAACTTGAGCCGGCCGTGGCCATCGGTCCACCGATAAAACTCAAACTCAACCGTCCTTCGTTCTTCACTCGATTAATCAAAGTGGCTGCAAGTCGATAGTTCTTAAACGGCAAAGTTGCCCTAAGTTGTTTGATTACCTGCTCAAGCGAACCTGGCAGTTTGTCATCCGCAACTGTCTGGTTAGTGCCGACTATCATATAAAGCTGTGTCTCGAGGTTTGTCTCGTCTTCTTTGACGTCGGCCTGTTGATCGCTGGATTGTGCTCGCGAAATCGATTCAGTGCTTACAATGCAAAGCGCAATGAGGAGAGCCACAACCATCGCGCCAAGAACTTTGTGAACTTTCATAGATCGTCATTCTCCTTCAAATCGAAACTAAACGTTACATAGATCTGCGTAGGTTGGGCCAACATCCTGTCCGGGACACTCTAATCACGCCAATGCCGATGAAAAGTTCCCAATTGCTTTTACTAAAGACTGCTCTGCGCTACCTCTGCGTACTCTGCGTCTCAGCGGTTTTGCAATCTACGACCTAATGCTTAAACGCAGAGACGCAGAGCCCGCAGAGGTAGCGCAGAAAGTTTTCAGCTTGCCTCGATCGGCACACGCAATTGAAAAAGCGCACCCGATCCATTTCGCGTAGAAGCCAATGACGCAGAGCCGCCCACTTCCTGCACACGCTTCCGAACAATCGCCAGGCCCAATCCCGTCCCGCGCTGACGCGTTGTAAAGAATGGCTCCCAGATTTGCTCCCGTAATTCGGCTGCAATGCCTGGGCCCGTGTCCTGTACACTAATCAACACTTGCGTGCCCTCAACCCTTGCGGAAACGAAAACCTTGCCACCATCCTCCGTGGCCTGCAGTGCGTTGAGAAGCAGATTCGACAACGCGTCTCTCAACACCGAAACCGACTTACCTGAGAGCTGCGCATCGGTCGTCACAGTGTATTCCAGTTCGATCCCTTCTTCGCGTGCATTTGCCTGGAAGAGGTGAACAACCGAATGTAGCAGCTCACTCGTATTCAATGGTTGCTCAATGGGTGTTTCTCTGCGGGCGAAACTTAAGAGTTGGGTAACACTCTGACTCAAACGATCTGTCTCACCAACAATCAGACTCAAGTCCCGCGAATATTCATGACTCAAATTCTCATCTTCACGCATGACCTGCGCGATCGACTTGATTGCAGAAAGAGGGTTCTTGATTTCGTGTGCAACTGTTGCTGCCATCCGTCCGAGCGACGCCAAACGTTCGCGTTCCGCCAATTCCCTTTCAAGGCGCACGTTCTCCTCCATCAAGCGCGAGTCGTCGATGGCAATTGCAACCTGATCAGCCAGTGTGGCGATTACCGAACGAACGTCAGGAGTCAAACTTCCACCTACGGCGTCGATGGCGAGCAGGCCTGCCACTTGCTCCTCTCTCCTCATTGGATATGCGAGCTTGAATCCATGTTCATAAAGCAATGGCTGATCTTCAATTGGAATCCAGCCGCCAGCACGAGACTTTTCAAGGACTTGTTCTACCCACGGCTCACTGTTTTGATCATCCGTAACAAATATCTTGAGTCGTCTTAAAGCAAGGACCTCCGTTGTTCTCTCTTCAACAAAATGTAACAGGTCGACAAGATCCTTGTACTGCCCAGCGTAAGAACCGATACGCGACACGATCTGCTTGTAGAGTGCGGTTTCACGTTCGAAAAGCTTTTGAAAACGGCGAGCCAGCCAGCCGCGAAAAGGGGCGGCAAAAAGAGCGAGCGCGAGAGTCAGAAGGGCTTCTATTAACCCGGGCTTCACGCCATAACGCTGCGTTGCCCAATCGCCTATCGTGCGAATGCCGAAGACATAAACCGTCAGGACGACAGTTGCGAACGTAACGACAACCAGACTCTCCTCAATGATGATCTCGAGGTAGCGATAGCGATAGATGTAATAAGCAAGCAGGGCCGAAGGAAGAAGTGAGCCAAGGTTCGCGATTGTCTTCAGGTAAAGTCCTGCAACAGTTCCTTCACCGACTCCGGCCGCTAACGCGGCAAAGATCACGACGCCCACACCAATGAACGACACGGCGAGCGTTCGCATGATTATCTGTTCGCTACGGTTGGTAGTCTTACGAGCAATTAACAATTCCGTGACTGCGATGAGTCCCAGCACGTAAGCGATCCAGAACGCGAACGGAATCACAAAGAATTTCAGCTTCACGAACATCGGCGCGTACGTTCCAGTCCATAGCCGGGGAATAGCGACTGCGAGAAAGATCGTTGGCAGGTACGAAAGGTAGACGCGAATCCGTTCGTTCTTAGTCAATGGTCGCGAATAGGCGTTCGCCCAAAGATGTAAGTGAACGTGCAGAAGGAATGAGTACGCGAATGTAATACTGACAACGGCTACGGTATCCGCGATGCGCAGTAATGTGGTCCAGCGATCAAAACCAAAACCGAATAGCCCGTGGAGAGTGATGACAAGATTGCTCGTATGCCAACCAGCCATTGTTAGCGCGAGGAGCGCCAGCATTCTTTCAAGCGACGTTAGCTTTGCGCGGTGCGACACGAGCTGGATAGCCATCCAGGTGGGTAGCAGGGCCGCGATGCTGTAGCCAACGATTTGAAGGATTTGAAGTGGATCGAGAGGGGACATCTTTGGTTGAGCTTGGAGCTTTGTTCTTTGTGCTTTGTCCGTCAGTAGTCAGTGGTCATCAGTCAGTGAATAGGTCGTATAGGTCGAATCGGTCCTATTACCACTAACCACTTACCAACTGCGCCCTCAAAGCACCAAAGCACCAAGCTCAAAGCTCGGTTGTTAATTTGCCGCGGTGTTGCGCGGTAGTGGCGATGTGAATGTGATCTCAACGCGGCGGTTCTTAGCTCGATTGGCCAAAGTGGTATTCGGTGCCACGGGATTTGCCGCACCCATTCCATTCGCCTGGATCTTTGTTGGATCAACGCCTGCGGTTTGAAAACGGTCTGACAAAATACGTGCGCGCTGTTGCGTCAACTGCTGAAGAGTGACTTCATCGCCTTTATTGTCCGTGTAGGCTTCGATAAGGATTTGATAGTCGGGATTGTTCGCCAATAGTGCCGCGAGAGGCTCCAGCTTTGCCGATGCCGAAGCTGATAAAGTTGCCGCGCGAGCGCTTGCCCAAATCGATTCCGCCAGGGTCAAACGAAAGCCGCTGCTGGTTTCCTTTAAAGTTCCAAACTTTGCGAGCGACTCCTTCAAAGCTGCTTCCGCATTCTTCTGTTCCAACAAACGGCGCTCGGCATCAGCGCGTGCAGTTTCCGCCTGCTTCTCGCCTTCCATCCGTGCGAGCTTAACCTTTGCCGCATCGCTTTCAGATCTAAGCTGCTGCAGTTCATCGCGTAGTTGCGCCACTTCAACACGTTTCTCTCTGAGCTGATCGTTTGCAGTTCCGAGATCGCGTTCAGCCATTTCGCGAGCGCGCTGCTCTTTCTCAAGGGCCGCGGTTAGATTATTAACTTGACGCTGTAACTCATCAGCGGTCTTCTCTGCTGTTCTGACGGCCTCGTCACGTCGGCGAATCTCTTCGCGATTAACTCGAGCAGCATGACGCGCAATCGCAACCTCTTCTGCGTGCTGACCGGAGGATGTTGCTTTTCGCGCAAGAATATCGACCTCGGTGGTGGGTTGATTCAATCGCCAGGCTTTCTCGGCGGCTTGTAGATCGTCTTCGGCGGTTTGCAATTCATCGGCAGCGTCTTCCGATGCGCCTGCGTACTTCGCTAGATTTAGAGATTGTCGTGCTCCAAGCAACGACACAGGAGTTTGCTTGTAGTCAGCATCGGCAATTTCCGGAACGCGTGCATTGCGAAAGTAGTCACTTGAGTTTCCGATATAGCGGACATCGGCTGTTTCTATCTGCGCACCAGAAACGCGCTGCGGCGGGAGATTCTCCATCACCACCATGCGACTTGGAACTTTCATCAGGAAGTGAGGCTCGGCAGTTACGATCATCGCGAACGTCTGGAGAGGTGTAGTGACGTCGATCTTTGAATTCACAAAAGAGCTGCCACTGCGTTTAATCTCGCCGAGGTTATCGACGTGACCGTCAGGAGAGATAGCCCAAAGAAGATATGTGGTGTAGATCCCGCCCAACTCAGAAGCTCTCGGCAAATCATCGATGCTCAGTTCGACGCGTGTGCCGCGACGCCCAGCCCGCCTGACCTTCGCCTCGCCCTTAAGACGCGGAAGCAAAGTCGTTCCCCTGAATTTCACAACGACCGTCTCGTCGAGTGGATATGTAATGGCGATTGTCTTTCGCTCGAGGTCACTCTGAGCGAACACAACGGCGGCGCTAACAAAACAAAGAACCAAGGCGACCAGGCTTCGGCTAATGCTTCCTAAAGTCATGGCTAACTACTCCCTGTTTTCAACTCAAGTGGTTTACGGAGAGCTTGTGAACAGAACCTACATTGCTCTTGATGCCGCAAACGACCGCATTGTTGCCGAATGGTCGGGGGAGGTCAACCCCGGTCTTTTGCCTTTGGCCTTGAGCTTTGGCCGTCGAAGGTTGGGAGATCAGGAAATTAAGACCGAAGGCCAAAGGTTTACTTCCCGGCCTCATACTTAGTTTTCCGATAAGCGAGCAGATGAATGAAGAGAAGTGAGACGCCGCCCAGAATGAGCATGTGGATCCATCCTCGTTTGTGGAGAACGAAATAAAGAATGGCCCACGCGATCAAAAGACCACTGCCGACTTTCCAAATCATTTGTTAGGCTCAGGGAGACTCGTTAAGTTTGTATCCGACGCCGCGGACGGTGAGTACGTATCTGGGATTCTTTGGATCGGTTTCAAGCTTCTTCCGAAGTCGATTGATATGTGGATCAATATTACGCTGATAACCTTCGTAGTCTGTGCTCCACACTCGATCAAGCAAAGCATTTCTCGACCAGGCCCGGCCCGGTTCAGAAGCAAGAAGTTCGAGGATCTGAAACTCCAGCGGTGTAAGATCGATCCTCGCGCCGTCTCTTAACACTTCGTGTCGCCTTTTATCGATAACCAGGTCGCCCACCTCGATGCGCTCACCGTCTGTGGGTTCGACGACAGTTGTTCCACCACGTCGCAACAACGCTTCGACCCGATACTCGAGCTCGCGGGGACTGAATGGCTTCGCGAGATAATCGTCGGCACCGGCTTCAAAGCCTGCCACCTTGTCTGCGAGTGCATCGAGTGCGGTCAAAAATAGGGCGGGCGTTTGGATCCCGCGATCACGAACGCGTTTGAGAAGATCAAATCCAGACATCCCCGGCATGGAAACGTCGAAAATGAAACAATCAAACTTGCCAGCTAATGCTGCATCGAGTGCGGCGTGGCCACTCTCCCGTTCGTCAACGTGAAAACCAAGGCGACGAAAATATTCCGCCAGGAGCAGACGCATATCCGTATCGTCGTCTGCTATTAGTAGACGCTTACCGGCGTACTTGCTGTTCACTTGTGCTTGCTGTCCCAAGTTTTTTGATCCAGTCGGGGACGGATCCGGAGTTTCTTACTAGATCGTGTCAAAAGTATAACTTAGTTTGTAGAAGACTCGCCTCGCAAAAGCAGCTCGATAAAACGCACAAGCAATAAGGAAGGGCAAAATCAGACAGCCTTGACGCAAAAAGGCGGGGGTAAGTATAGTCTGCTTTCAGAGCTTTGGTCCGTCTTCTACCTTCCTTATAGCAACTGATGCAAGAGTTTAGCAACCTGAGATGCGTGATCTTCGCCGACTGTTAAAGTATTTAACTCCTCATTGGCCAATCTTCTTACTAGCTACCATCGCAATGGCTCTTGTGGGGTTGCTTGAAAGTGCAACCGGGGCGTTAATCGTCCCGATATTCGATCAGGCCTTGCAAGCAACCGGTCACCGCACCTCTACTCTGTTCGGACTTCAACATTTGATCCCTGAAGCTCCGCTTGGCGCCTGGCGCATGATCTCCATTTTGCTCATCGTGTTTACGTTAGCAAAGGGGATTGCTGAGTATCTTTCAACCTACCTGATGGCGCGAATTGGTCAGGCTGCGGTGTTGAGGCTGAGGCAGGATCTCTACGGGCACCTTCTATCTCAATCAGCCACATTCTTCGAACGTCACCGAACGAACTATCTTGTTTCGAGACTGGTGTCGAGTGCCGCTGCCATCGAATTAGCGGTAACCAGCACAATCAGGGACATGCTTCGTGAGAGCTTCACGTTGATCGCATTTTTGGCTGCGGCTTTTTATTACAGCTGGCGCTTGACTCTGGGCTCACTGGCCATCGCTCCAATCATTGCTGTACTTACCGCCAAATTCGGCAAAGCGTTGCGAAACCTGGCACGCGAGAGTCTTGAAGGGAGTAAGAGACTGACTGATACCGCGCAGGAGGCCTTAGCTAACCAGGGCATAGTAAAAGCGTACCGTGCAGAACAAAGGGAAAAGACTCGTTTCGCTGAAGTCGCAAAGACTATTGTTAGAGCCAATCTTCGTAGTGCAAGCATTGCGGGGATTGCACCTCCCACGATCGAGATGATCGGAATTCTGTTCGTTGTCTCGCTGCTCTTCTTTAGTCAAAACGAAATCATGGCTCAACGCATGAACACTGCTCAGTTCGTGACGTTTCTATTCTTTCTGTTTCGCAGCTACGATCCCATGCGCAAACTCTCACGTCTGCAGAACAGTTTGGAACAAGCACTTGCTGCAGCTCATCACGTTTGGGAAGTCATGGACGAAGACATAGCTATTCCTGAAAAGCCGGATGGTAAAGAGTTACGACCGCTCACCAGTGAGATCGAATTACGTGACGTCTCATTTGGATATGCAAACGAGAGTCGCTCAGTGCTGAAGGAGGTGAGCCTCAAAATCAAAACGGGAACGATGGTGGCACTCGTTGGTGAGTCTGGCGGTGGTAAATCAACGCTAACCAAACTTCTACCCCGTTTTCATGATCCGACATCCGGGTCAGTTCTGTGGGATGGCGTTGACCTGAAAGATGCAAAACTCTCAAGCCTGCGTCATCACATTGCGCTGGTCACTCAGGAAACGGTGCTGTTCAATGATACCGTTCGTCATAACATCGCCTACGGTAAGCCCGAAGCTACAGAAGCTGAGATTCAGAACGCCGCAACAGTTGCTTTCGCACATGATTTTATTCAGGAAATGCCTAATGGCTACGAAACGATTGTTGGCGAGCGCGGTATTTTTCTTTCAGGAGGACAGCGTCAGCGCCTTGCGATTGCGCGTGCAATTCTGGTAAATGCTCCAGTGCTGGTTTTGGATGAGGCGACCTCAGCCCTCGACGCAGAGTCCGAACGACTGGTACAACAGGCTATTGCTAATCTTGTCCGTAATCGTACGACCATTGTGATCGCGCATCGACTCTCAACGGTGCGTCGGGCGGACGTGATCGTCGTAATGGAAGGCGGCAGGATTATAGAAATGGGCACACATTCTGAATTGTTGGCACGAAACGGACAGTATCGACGTCTATACGAGCTGCAATTTGCGGATGAAGAGGAACTGGCGACAATTGGAACGAGTTGAGATTAGTGCTTTGAGCTTAGTACTTTGTCTTCACTCCGGAAGAGTGCAATGTTTATAGCTGCAAGTTGTGAAGATGCAGCTTCACTCCGGAGAAGTGACATGTTCTTAGTTGCTTTTATTGGAAATGTTAGCAATCGCCTCGGAATAGATTGGATCGCGAGTCTTAACATCTCACTCCTCTGGAGTGAAGACGCCTTTGGGTCAGCTTGCTCCTATAAACATTGCACACACCCGGAGTGAAAGACAAAGTACAAAGTACATAGAAGTTATGAAATCAATGACCGGATACGGTAAGGGAACGATAAACGGGGATGACTTCTCCGTCTCCGTTGATCTGAAAACCGTCAACAACAGATTTCTCGATATTCACTTGCGGGTTGGTACGGAACTGACCTCGCTCGAGCCTTCGATTAAACGTCGTATTAGCTCGCGGTTGTCGCGCGGCCGTGTAGACGCGACCGTTAGTTTGGACCGAACCGCTCAGGTGGCGTACGAACTCAATCGCCCACTTATTGCCGGCTACGTCAATGCGCTTAAACAGATGCAGCAGGATTTTTCAATTGGCGGTGAGTTGGATATCAACGTACTGGCTCGAATTCCAGGCGCACTTCAACCTGCGCGCGACGGTATTGATGAGCGAATGATTTCCGCCATTGACGAAGCGGTTGATCTGGCCCTTGATGAACTCGAGAAGATGCGCCAGCAGGAAGGTGAAGCTCTTCGCAACGAGTTGCAGGAGCGACTGCGCAAAATCGAAGCACTCGTGCCGACGATCGAGAATGCCGCGGCTGGTTTGGCAGATGCCTATCGGCTTCGATTACAGAAGCGAATTACCGAACTGCTGAACCGCGGCGGACAGGTCGTTGAAATCGATCCGGCTCGGCTGGCCCAGGAAGTCGCTTACCTTGCGGATCGATCCGACGTTAGTGAGGAAATGGTGCGGCTTCGAAGTCATTTAGCGCAGTTTCAAGAGGCATTGGATGCACCAGGCGAAACAGGTAAGATGCTTGACTTTCTACTGCAGGAGCTTAACCGGGAAGCAAACACCACCCTTTCGAAATCAACCGATCTCGCAATTAAAGAGGCAGGCTTAGCCATCAAAGCAGAAGTAGAGAAACTTCGCGAACAAGTTCAGAATGTCGAGTAAAGTGCAGGACGTAACCTCCGAATGTCAGCAGGCGACATCCTCACCGCATGGCATTCTGTATGTTGTCAGCTCACCATCGGGTGGCGGCAAGGGCACTCTGATCAGGCGCGTGCTGGATGTTGTGCCGGATCTTAGTTATTCTGTGTCGTACACGACTCGCGCGCCGCGTAACGGAGAAGTTGATGGCCGCGAGTATTTTTTTGTAGACCGCGAACGATTCGAGGAAATGATTGCGGCCGGTGAGTTTCTGGAATGGGCCAATGTTCACGGCCATCTTTATGGAACGGCTCGGCAGCAGGTTAAGGACGAAATCGAAAGAGGCAAAGATATCGTCCTCGAGGTGGATGTTCAGGGTGCTGCCAGCGTAAAACGATTGGGCCTGGACTCGGTGAGTGTCTTCATTCTACCGCCGTCACTCGAAACACTGCGAGCACGACTACTAATGCGTGGAACGGACAGTGACGAAGAGTTAAGGGTAAGATTAGCAAACGCGCCGGCAGAACTTAGACAGTACTCGAACTTCGATTACGTTATCTTCAATGATCATGTCGAGCGTGCATCGGCCCAACTCGCTGCAATTGTCTCGGCTGAGCGAGCGAGACGATCGCGTCAGGAAACGCTTATCAAGGAAGTAATGCAGAAATTCAATCACATGTAATATCTTTTCTTATTGAAGGAGCAGCAGATCAGGATGCCGACAAGTATGGATGAGATCGACAACTCAGTTGATGGAGCACAGAGTCCCGAGGTGGATTCAAAGTATCGTTTGATAATCCTTGCAGCAAAGCGCAGTAAGCAATTGCAACGTGGCGCACAACCTCGCATCGACATCGACCCTCAGAAACATAAGCCTACAAGGATCGCTTTGGAAGAAGTGATTCGGGGACGGGTGCATTTCAGTATTAAGGAAGAGGAAGTCAAGTCACCCGCGGTTTAGGTTCGTGTTAATGAGAAATAGGTCCGATAGGTCGAATAGGTCCTATTTCATCAAAGTTACATCCCTTTATAGTCTGGCCCGCCGCCTCCTTCCGGCGTCACCCAGTTAATAATCTGGTACGGATCCATAATGTCGCAGGTCTTGCAGTGTACGCAGTTTGAGAAGTTGATCTGCAAGCGTCGTTTACCATTCCCACCATCCTCAACCATTTCATAAACGGCGGCCGGGCAAAATCGTTGACAAGGGTTGGCATACTCTTCAGCACAGCGAGTCGAACAGATATTCGTGTCCAGAACATGAAGGTGTGCCGGCTGGTCCTCATCGTGACCAACCGCAGCGTGGTACACATCGGTGACTTTGTTGAACGTGAGTTTTCCGTCAAAACGTAAGCCATCGTAACGCTGCTCGAGTTTATCTCCACGGTATCCGTACGCGGAAAGCTTCTGCATCTCCTCGTGACCCGGGTTTGCACGATCGCGATTGAACAGACCCCACGCGCGTCCACCCGTGAAGAACTGAAGACCGGTATTTACGATACCCAACCAGCGGCCATGCCTGAATCCGGCGTGGAAATTTCTAACTTTCTTGAGTTCCGGAATAACCCAACTGTCATTAACAAGCTGCTCGTATTGCTGTAGTTGTTTTGCTGAGAAGTCTCCTGCAAGTAGCGATGTAAAAATCGTCTCAGCCGCTAACATCCCGGTCTTAATCGCGGAGTGGATTCCTTTCAACCGCTGCGAATTGAGAAAACCGGCGCAATCGCCAACTAACAAGACGCCATCGGCGTAAGAACGGGGTATCGCGAAATAGCCACCGGCAGCAATCGTCTTAGCTCCATATCGAATCATCTTTCCGCCGTCGAGCAACTTTGCGATGTGCGGGTGTGTCTTGTAACGTTGAAATTCAGCATGCGGATCGAGCAACGGATCTTTGTAATCCAGGCCAGTGACATATCCGATGTTGACGATGTTGTTTTGCATTCCGTAGATCCAGCCACCACCATAAGTCATGCTGTCGGATGGAAAACCCAGAGTATGTGTAACGGTGCCCGCTGGGTAACGATTGTCAGGTAATTCCCACAGCTCCTTAACGCCGATGCTATAGATCTGCGGTTCGCGACCGTCATCCAAACCCAATCGCTGTACTAACTGTTTAGTCAACGATCCTCGAGGTCCTTCACCGAGCACTGTGACTTTCGCACGTAGATCAACGCCGGGTTCGTAATTGGCTTTGCGCTTCCCTTCCTTGTCAATTCCTTTGTCACCGGTGCGAACACCCAGCACTCGATCCTGCTCGTCGTAAATCAAGTCGGCGCCGGGAAACTCCGGGAATATATTCACGCCTGCTTCTTCGCACTTTTCACCTAACCAGGCTGTAAGACGATTAAGTGAGACAATGTAGTAACCGTGATTCTTTAGCGGCGGTGGTGTTATCGGAGATCGAATTGCTCTCTTCGAAGTTAAATACAGGAACGAGTCGGTAAGTACTGGGGATTCGAGCGGTGCACCCTGTTCAATGAAATCAGGTATCAGTTCTTTAAGCGCTTTCGGATCCATTACGGCCCCCGAAAGAATATGAGCACCAACTGCGGCTCCCTTCTCGATCACCGCAATCTCAATGTCGCCGAGTGCATTCCCGGACACTTCATTGTGGTTTTTAATAAGCCGATTAAGATGCAACGCGCCGCTGAGGTTTGCTGGCCCAGCGCCAACAAATACGACGTCAAACTCTAAAGTCTCACGATCCATTAACTAACCTCGCAAAAAATGAATGGTCATTCAGTGATTGGAGTATAGCAAACGCCCTCTGTCCGACGAACTTCAGTTTGTCGTAGTGGCCAGACTCAGACCGGCGAGCTATTCAGGCGAGCTGAGTTGGCAACCACGACAAACGAAAGTTCGTCGGACAGTGATACACTTTTCCCAAATCGCCTCGGAGGGCCCTGAAAAGTATGCAAAGACTCGCACGGTCACTCGTCTCTTTGCTGTTGTTGTTGGCATTGTTTCCGCAATCAGTTTTTGCCTGTGGTCCGTTTTCAATGGAAGCGGTCTTTGTCTTTACCGTTCATCCAGCCTATCCACTCGAAAACTACGCCCGAGGTGAGCTCGGGATCATTCAACCCAGTTACGCGCGTTCTTACCTCTACACCGCATACCGTTATCTGAATAACCGACCGTTTACTTCCTCAGAACAAAAAGCGTTGACAGAGTTGTGGAAGGAACGACTTGGGCAGACTGACACCTGGGAATCCGGCGAAAGCTGGATCAAGAGTTGGCTCGAAGCCCGACAAAAGCTTCCTGGATTGCCTGAGCCTCCGAAGATCGATGTGTTTCGGCATCGAGAAAAGCCTAACGAGTACGATACTTTCTTGAACTGTCCAAAAGATGCTTTCGAGACGGCAGTTTCAACTCTAAATGCGCGTCTTAGATCTTACGGAACTGACACATCGTCCGTACGAACGTGGGTTGAAGCGCAGGACCAGGTGTTTTCGAATTGCGGCGAGGGTCAGAACATCCCGCAGATGTTGTCAACAAATGCTGATCAAGTTGCGCGTGCCGACCGGAATTATCAAATCGCAGCGGCGAATTTTTACGCGACTAAGTTCGACGACGCTGAACAAGGCTTTGAGGCAATCGCTGCCGACTCATCCTCTCCATGGCGACCACTTGCGTCATACCTACTTGCGCGTACCTTTGTGCGTAAAGCAAGCCTCGGAGCTGAAAAAGACAAGACGAATGCCTTATCAAAAGCAGAAGACCAGCTCCACAAAATAGCCGCTGACAAAAATCTGGCGATCGTACAGCCGCCGGCAAACCGACTACTGGACCTCGTTCGACTTCGCTTGCACCCTGCAGAGCGCCTGCACGAATTGGCGCGCAAGCTGGTTAATAAGAATGTAAACGATCATCTCAAACAGGATCTTTGGGACTACACGATGCTGCTCGACGGCGTACTGGAAACGGAAGGTCAAAAACTTTCAGCAGCACAAAAGCAAGATCTCGAAACGGACGATCTAACGGATTGGCTTTCGACCTTACAGGGAAACTCAGCTGAAGATTTCAACCATGCCCTATCACAGTGGCAGAAAGACCACTCGAATGCCTGGTTGATTTGTGTGCTTTCGAAAGTAAACGGCAAGCGCACAACTGCACCGGAGTTCATAGCAGAAGCACTTAAAGTAAAGAGCGGGACTTCTGCATTCCCTTCGGCGCGATACCATGCAATTCGCCTGATGATCGAATCCGGAAAGCTGGTTGAAGCTCGTACACTGCTGGATCAAACGCTGAAAAACAATCGCGCCCAGTTTGATGCCTCATCGCTCAATCTTCTTCTTAACGAACGAATGATGCTGGCGCCCAATCTCGCGGACTTTTTGAGTCATCTTCCGATTATTCCGGCCGCACTCAGTTGGAATGATGATGGTCGCGAAATCCCGACTGAGCCTGCGGACGTCTCGGATGAAACGAAAGCGCTAATTGGAAAACCGTTATATGACTACGACGCGGCACGAGTTCTCAATGAGCAGATGCCTCTGTCAGTTTTGGAGGAAGCGGTCAAAGACCCATCTCTTCCAAATCATTTAAGACGGGACTTAACACAAGCAGCCTGGATTCGTGCTGTTCTGCTCGCAGACTATAAAACTGCCGATGAGTTAGTACCGACACTTACGAGCTTGGTTCCCACACTTTCCGTCTCGCTCAGTGATTTCAGCATCACACAAGGTGACGATAAGAATTTTTCCGGATTGTATGCATGGCTTAAACTTCCCGGAATCGAACCAGTCGTTGATGCGGGTATCGGCCGCGACATGCCTTTGAATCAACAGGACAGTTATCGTGACAACTGGTGGTGCGGCGCTACGTTCGGGCCTCCAACAGAACCAGTCGCTGAAGACGAATCGGAGAGTGCTTCATTTACGAAGAGTTCGATTTCCAGTCCACTGTTTTTGAACGAGGCTCAGCGTCAGGCAGGAACGAAAGAGTGGGCCAAGCTAAAGAGCCTGGGCGCCATGCCAAACTATCTCAGCAAACAAGTCATTCAATGGGCTACGAAGAACCCGACGGACAAGCGAGTGCCGGAAGCACTGCATCTGGCAGTCAATGCAACTCGCCATGGTTGCACTGATAAAGAAACGGGTCGCTGGTCTAAAGCGGCTTTTGATCTCTTACATCGCAAGTATCCAAACACGACGTGGGCAAAGAAGACCAAATATTGGTTCAAGGAGTAAACATTGAGCGAGCGAGCTGGAACGGCCGAGTCAGCCGAATTCACAAATCACCTGATCAACGAGAGCAGTCCTTATTTGCTGCAGCATGCGCATAACCCTGTCGATTGGTATCCCTGGGGCGAAGAAGCATTTGCCAGGGCGCGTCACGAAAACAAACCAGTGCTGCTGAGCATTGGTTACTCAGCGTGCCACTGGTGTCACGTGATGGCGCACGAATCGTTTGAAGATGAACGGATCGCGCAGCTGATGAACGAGAACTTCGTGAACATCAAAGTCGATCGTGAGGAGCGTCCCGATCTGGACCAGATCTACATGAATGCCGTCCAAATGATGACTCATCATGGCGGTTGGCCAATGACAGTGTTTCTCACTCCTGACGCGGTTCCCTTCTATGGAGGAACGTACTATCCGCCACAGGATCGTTACAACATGCCAGGTTTTCCGCGGGTGCTGCTCAGCATCGCGGAGGCTTATCGAGAGCGTCAGGCAGATATCGCTGAGACGTCGCAATCACTGATTAATGAGTTGAGACGGCTAAGCGAGACAAACGCAACTGCTCAACCGATTGACAAAGAGCTTCTTGACGCAGCTTACGTTGGGATTATCCGGAGTTACGACGCAGTAAACGGAGGGTTTGGCGGTGCCCCTAAATTTCCGCCGGCAATGACTCTGGAGTTTTTGCTTCGCACACATGTTCGGACGGGCAATTCGGAAGCCCTCGAAATGGTTCGACACACGACGCAACGGATGGCACTCGGTGGAGTATACGATCAGGTAGGCGGCGGTTTTCATCGCTACTCCACCGATGCGAAATGGCTCGTACCGCATTTTGAGAAGATGCTTTATGACAACGCACTGCTTTCAAGACTTTATCTACACTACTTCCAAATTTCTCAAGACAAGCTCGCACACGATACAACGACCGGCATACTTGATTACGTGCTTCGCGAGATGACCTCGCCGCACGGCGGCTTCTATTCAACTCAGGACGCAGACTCCGAAGGTCATGAAGGAAAGTTTTTCGTTTGGGACTACGAGGAAGTCCAAAGATTACTTAATGATCGCGATGCCACGCTGTTTTGCGAGTACTACGACATCACGCCAGGCGGCAACTTCGAAGGCAACAACATACCTAATGTGAAACTCTCAATGGAACAGTTGGCCAAAAGCCACGATATCCCCGTAGCGGATGTAGAAGATTCGATTGAGAGAAGTAAGGCAAAGGTATTCGAAATTCGGGAGCAAAGAATCAAACCTGATCGCGATGAGAAGATTCTTACTGCCTGGAATGGTTTGATGCTGGCAAGTTTTGCTGAAGCAGGTGCGGCATTGAATCGCCCGGAGTATCTGGAAGCTGCGCGTCGCAATGCGGACTTTTTATTGTCAAACTTACGCTGCGACGGGCTTCTACTACGCACTTATAAAGATGGCGTTGCGAAATTTAACGCTTATCTCGAAGACTATTCGTTTCTCATCGAAGGGTTGCTAACGCTGTATGAAACTACTGGTGAGACTCGTTGGTTAGATGAAGCATTAACTTTAACGGACCGAATGATTGACGAGTTTTGGGACAAAACGAATGGCGGTTTTTACTTCACCGGTAACAGTCATGAGGAATTGATCGTTCGCTCCAAAGACTATTTTGACAACGCCACGCCCTCGGGAAATTCAGTGGCGGCGATCGTGCTCCAGCGGCTCGCAATACTCACCGAAAACGAAGAGTACCGAAACCTTGCTATCGTAGTGCTTAATCAGATTGCCGATTCTGCCCGCAAATACCCTTCCGGGTTTGGCTACGCTCTCTCAGCAGTGGATTTTCTCTTAGCGACTCCACGAGAGATCGCGTTGATTGCGGCGAATCAACCATCGCTGAATCTGTTTCTAAGCGATATTTGGGTGAAATACCTGCCGAACAAGGTTGTCGCCGCAAGAGTGAACGAGCAGGAAATTGGTGGAAACATCGCTCTGCTTCGTAATCGCGGGATGATCGATAACAAAACCACTGCGTATGTCTGTGAGAGTTATGTCTGCAGAGAGCCGGTCTTCGACCTCGACAGTCTGCGCCAGCAACTCGCGTCTCAGTGAGTAGGGCAGGCTGTCAGCCTGTCGTTTGCGTCCGCTCAGAGCCTTACAGAATTAGACAGCTACTCGAAACCACGACAGAGCCTTGCCTCAAAGTCCTCCTCTCATGCTCACCGGGCTTCAGCCCGGTGTTAGTGGAGCAAGATAAGATGGTTAACCGTTTTAACGGTTTATTTTGGTTCCATTGGAACATATTGACGACGCGGCGGTTGAGATGGTGGAAAAACCGTTGAAAACGGTTACGCAACTATTGATGACGTCAACACCGGGCTGAAGCCCGGTGAGAATGAGATTAAAGACTTTTGAGGCAAAGCCACGCAACAGGCTAACAGCCGGTCGTACTGCTTGACGCCAACCGCCTGTAACACCTATATTTAGCAAGTGCCAAACAATGTTGGCACAAGTTTAGACCCATCTGGTACGTCGTAATCAGCGACAGGCCGCACACATTCCCAGTACTGGCCCGACAATCTCAGACGTCGTAATTAGGAAGGACGACCCACCCAGGCAATGAAGATTAACTGGAAGAGTACGCCTCTCTTGGCCGTTATCTCTGTAGTCGGCAGTGTGTTCGTCTGCCTGGGAATTCTGCAGATGACCAGACTCTCGTTCTTCGGTGGTGCAGGGATAGCTTCGTGGTTAGTGCTTTTTGCTCTCACCATCGGTGCAAGTCGTCTCACCGTTTCAATCACCAATGCGGAGAGTGGTCAAAACAACCGCAAATCTCTCGCTGAAGCATTTGTCTTTCTGGCCGTCATTCTTTATGCGGCACCTCCGACGTCGATTGTAGGACCGCCTCTTTTGCTCGCCGCCTTCGTTGGTTTCGCATCAACGTATGGTCTCAGCACTCGGCGCGAGATGATTGTGACCGTCGGCATATCCGTCATCTCAACGTATGTCGCAGCGTCCTCTTACGGAATCCTGATCGAATTCTTTGACTCACAATCTCTACTGCCTTCGAGTAGTTTGCCATTGAGTGTTGTGTTAGTCCCGCTATTCGCACTCGCAATTCTGCAGTATCTGCTCAACACGATTGGCACGACCTGGTTTTGGAGCATCGATACTGGCAAGTTTAAGTTAATGCCCTCGGCAGAGAGCGTTGTTTGGACGTTGACTACTCAACTCGCTGCCGCCGCGTCCGCGGCACTGTTCTATCTGGCAATTCTTTACCGAGACATTTCATATATCCTCCTGGGCTTGTTAATTTCCGCGTTGACGCATCTCCTCTACCGCTTCAATCAGCATCGCGTCGACGAGGTTCGTGCGGCTGAAGCGGAACGGCGACGACACATCGAGGAAATGGCAGACATCCACATGAACACGATCGAGTCTTTGGCGATCGCGATCGATGCAAAAGATCAAACGACTCACGGCCATGTTCGTCGAACGCAAATCTACGCACGCGAGATGGGAAAACTGTTTAGCGTAAACGAGTCTGACATTCAGGCGCTGCACGCCGGGGCTTTACTTCACGACATTGGCAAGTTAGCTGTCCCTGAGTACATCCTGAATAAGCCTGGCAAACTCACAGAAGCTGAATTCGCTAAAATGAAGATCCACCCAACGGTTGGTGGCGATATTTTGCGGCGAGTTAACTTCCCTTACCCGGTAGAAGACATCGTTCGTTATCATCACGAGAAATGGGACGGCAGCGGCTATCCGAAAGGCCTAAAGGGCGAAGCAATTCCTCTCATCGCTCGCATCATTTCAGTCGTGGACTTCTACGATGCCACGCGGTGCGATCGTCCGTATCGCAAAGGAATGAAACGCGAAGAGTCAATTGCGTTATTACGCAGTATGGTCGGGAGTGCGTTTGATCCACGAGTCGTCGATAAGTTTGTCGCCCACGTTGAAGAGTTCGATCAATTAATTGGTTTGGCGGACATCCAGGAGCAAGTTCCTTCAGAAACTCCGTCGGTCGATAACGAAACGAAAACAAAGCCAGACGCCGGTCTTGCTTCGGATATTCTGGGAACCCCCGATGATAGTCTTTCAGGTTTCCGCTTTATCACCGAGGCACAAAGGGAGGTCTTTGCCCTTCACGAAATTGCACAGACTATAGGCTCGTCGCTCAACCTCAACGACACGCTTACATTAGTTTCAAACAAACTAAAATCGATCGTCCCATTCGATAGCTGCATCATTTTCCTCGTCGACGAACGCACAGGAAAGGCAAGAGCGGCCCATGCTGCGGGAGACGAGGCCGAACTCTTCTCCCGACGTCGAATGAATATTGGCGACGGGATTACTGGTTGGGTAATCGCGAATTCACGTTCGATGTGCAACGCCTCGCCCGATCTGGATCTCGTTGGCGTTCAGGATCAGGTCGTAAAGCAATATCGCAGCGTTTTAGTTTCGCCACTACGGCGAGAAGATGGATCGTTCGGGGCCATCAGTCTCTATTCAAAGAGTCGTACTTCTTACACGACCGAGCACGTTCGTCTGCTCGAATCCGTTTGTCAGCACGCTTCGAGTGCCTTGAATAATGCTCTCACCTATGAAAAGACGCGTGAGAGCGCGCTGATCGATCCGTTAACCGAACTGCCAAATGCCCGTGGCTTCTACATGATGCTGGAACAACGAATCGCTGAGAGTCAGCGGATGAATCGTGAGCCTCTGGTTGTTATCAGCATGGATATCGACGATTTCAAGATCATCAACGATAAGTACGGGCATTCAATCGGTGATCGCCTTTTGGCAAGCGTTGCTGGAACTATTCGCCGCGAGTTGCGTCAGATGGATATTCTGACTCGTTATGCGGGCGATGAGTTTGTAGCGATTATGCCGATGGCTTCCAGCACAATGGCGGCAAGTGTGGTGGAGCGCATTCGAAACACCGTCGAGGAGCAGTTATTCTCCGTTCGTACCGGAACAATGATTGGTTTGGGAATAAGTGCAGGCTACGCTTCGTTTCCGGATGATGGTGAAACTACCGAAGAGCTACTGACCACGGCCGCGCGGAACATGCAGCGCGACAAGCACAGTCGTAAAACAGTGCTGACGATCGCGGGCTCCCGTTTGGAACAGATCGACATGATGACCTAACGAGGCATTGGACAGAAGCCTGCTGACCAGATACACGAAAGCTCTTCAGTCGGAGCGCGGCCGTCCCGGCCGCCCCCGTCGAGCAGAACCACGCTGACGAGAGGCACGAAAACTCCTGGCCGCTACGCGGCGGTTCGAAAGAGGGTTCTATTCGATGGGGGCGGCCGGGGACGGCCGCGCTCCGACTGAAGAGCTTTCGTGTATCTGGTCAGCAGGCTTCTGTTCGGTGACTGAACTTGAGATACCGCAGAGCAGAGGTTTCAATCGTTTATCGAAATCGTCTCTTTTGCGCCGCTTTGTCTATCTCGCGTATAATTCCCTGACTCTTTTCTAGTGCAGATCAACAACACGAGTTGCTGAACACAATCAGCCCGCGATCGAGCGGGCATTATTTAGTGCAAGAGTTCGCCTAACGCATGAGTAAACAAACTGCAGAACCAAGGTCAGCCGCTGGCGCTGAAGAAAAAAGCTCAACCGGAGTTCTTGACGCCCCTGAAGTCGATCGTCAGACACTCAAACAAGATCACGAGACCGCCAAACAAGGTCAGAAGGGACGACTGGCAGGTCTCGATTCGGAGACTTTGATAGAGCTCTACCGTCAGATGTTGTTGATCAGACGTTTTGAGGAGAAGTCTGCCGAAGTTTACAGCGCCGGGAAAATCGGAGGTTTCTGCCACCTGTACATCGGCCAGGAAGCTGTAGGAGTTGGTGCTCTTTCGGCGATTCGAAAGGAGGACTACGTTCTGACCAGTTATCGCGAGCACGGTCAAGCCATAGCTAAAGGCATGTCTCCCGATTCAGTGATGGCCGAGCTCTACGGCAAGGCAACTGGCTGTTCCAAGGGCAAGGGGGGTTCCATGCACATGTTCGATAAGGAAGTTAATTTTCTTGGCGGACATGCGATTGTTGGCGGGCAGATTCCGCTGGCCACTGGAGTTGCCTTCGCGGCGAAATATCAAAATACAGACAAGGTCACTCTTTGTTTTTTCGGTGAAGCAGCAGTCAACCAGGGGGCGTTTCACGAATCACTCAATATGGCCCAACTCTGGAAGCTTCCCTGTATCTACATCTGCGAAAACAACCAGTACGGAATGGGAACGTCACTGGAGCGTGCGATGTCGTTGCGCGACATTGCACAGAAAGCCTACGCGTACGAGATGGCTTCTGAGTTCGTTGATGGTATGGATGTGCTTGCGGTTCGCGAAGCCACCGCTCGGGCGGTTGAGCGGGCTCGAAAGGAGTCTCTGCCGACTCTGCTTGAAGTCCGTACGTATCGATTCATGGGCCACTCAATGTCTGACCCGGGTAACTACCGAACCAGAGCGGAGATCGAAAAGTATCAGGAGCGCGATCCGCTGAAGCTATTCTCATCTACGCTGAAGGAAGAGAAGATCGTCGACGATAAAACTCTCCAACAAATGGATACACAGATCAAAGAACAGGTGGAAGCTGCCGTTCGGTTTGCCGAAGAAAGCCCACTGCCCGCACCTGAAGAGCTATACACAGATGTTTACGCCAATCCGATCGACCCATCACACAGATCATAGAATTTAAATATGCCGACAATCACAATACGCGAAGCGCTCAATCAAGCGATCCGGGAAGAGTTAGCCCGTGACGAGCGTGTTTTTTTAATGGGCGAAGAAGTGGCTGCGTACGATGGTGCGTACAAGGTCAGCAAAGGTCTGCTGAAGGAATTTGGCCCCAAACGAGTAATCGACACGCCTATTACCGAGCTGGGGTTTGCAGGTCTCGGAGTTGGGGCGGCGATGGCCGGCTTGCGACCAATCGTCGAGTTCATGACATTCAACTTTTCGATTTTGGCCACCGATCAAATTATTAACTCTGCCGCCAAGATGCTGTACATGTCAGGCGGTCAATACAACATTCCAATTGTCTTTCGTGGTCCAGGAGGATCGGCGTTCCAGGTTTCGTCGCAGCATTCACAGGCTCTTGAGTCATGGTACGCGTATTTCCCGGGTCTCAAGGTAGTGATGCCTTCAACACCGGCTGATGCGAAGGGCCTCTTGAAGTCTGCGATTCGTGACGACGATCCGGTGGTCTTCATCGAGCAGGAGCGCATGTACGGAAACAAAGGCGAAGTGCCTGACGATCCTGACTTCACAATTCCTTTGGGCGTCGCGGACGTCAAACGCGAAGGTACCGACGTGACGATTGTTGCAAGATCACTGATGGTTCCGGTTGCGTTGAAGGCTGCTGATAAGCTGCAGGAGCAGGGCGTATCTTGTGAGGTAATCGATCCGCGCACTATTCGTCCCCTGGATATCGATACAATTATTGAATCGATAAAGAAGACGAACCGAGTTGTGTTGGCAGAAGAGTCGCATCCTGTTTGCGGAGTCAACGCCGAGATCAGCGCCGAGATCATGGAACGAGCGTTTGATTATCTCGACGCTCCGGTCAAACGTGTTTCAGGTGAAGATGTGCCAATGCCCTACGCAAAGAATCTCGAAAACCTCGCCATACCTGATGTCGAGCGCGTGATTGCGGCAGTGCGCGAAGTTGCATATCTCGACTGAACGATTCGAAGCCCCTTAAAAGTTTTAGCTATTCTTTTTCAGACGAAGGAACTCGCATGGCCAGTAAGGTAATCATGCCCAAGCTCTCGCCAACGATGGAAGAGGGTCAAATTGCGCGGTGGCTGAAGAAAGAAGGCGACAAGGTCTCCATGGGCGAACCACTCGCAGAGATTGATACCGACAAGGCCACTATGGAGATGCAAGCTCTTTCCAACGGTGTGTTGCGGAAGATTCTCGTTAATGAGGGTGAGTCAGCGCCGCTTGGACAACTGATTGCCGTGATCGGTGAACCGGATGAAGATATCTCATCCGTTGTCAGCGAAGCTGGCGCCAAACCAACTGCTCCTGCTCCTGCTCCTGCTCCGACCACTTCCTCTCAACCTGCCGCCGCCGATGCAAATGGGCATGCTCGGCAGGCACCGGCTCAAAGCGAGTCCGGCCGAATGATCGTTTCGCCTTTAGCAGCGCGCATGGCAGCGGAAGCCGGGCTCGATCTGCGAACGTTGCATGGCAGTGGGCCAGGGGGGCGAATAATAAAACGCGATATCGAAGCAGCACTCAGTGAAACCAAGCCGGTTACGCCGTTTCCACGTGCTGTCGAGCCACTTCGCTTCCAGCCGGCGGTCGTGGCGTCTGCTTCACCTTATCGAGATGAGCCTGCAAGCGAAATCCGCCGAACCATCGCGCGACGCCTGGTGACATCCATCGGGCCCGTGCCCCATTTCTTCTTGACGAGCGAAATCGAAATGGATCGTGCGGTTGAAATGCGGCGTGGCATCAATGCGCTGGACCCGGATTTGAAGATCAGCATCAACGACATCATTATCAAGGTTGTAGCGAGTGCGCTGATTCAACATCCCGCGGTCAACGCATCTTTCCAGGACAAGTTTATTCGCTATTACGAACACGCCGACGTAGGAGTAGCGGTTGCGATTGAAGATGGTTTGATAACTCCTGTCATTCGCAGTGCCGATCAGAAATCATTAAGTCAGATCGCAGGCGAGGTCCGCGAACTGGCCGAACGCGCTCGGTCACGAAAACTGAAGCCGGAGGAATATACGGGCGCAACATTTTCAGTCAGCAATCTCGGCATGTTTGGAATCGACGAGTTCACGGCTGTAATCAATCCGCCAGAAGGAGGCATTCTGGCAATTGGGGCCGTAACTCCGAAACCCGTTGTTCGGGAAAACGAAATTGTCATCAGGCAGATCATGCGTGTAACCATGTCGTGCGATCACCGGGTTATTGATGGTGCGACTGGCGCAAAGTTCCTTCAGACCGTGAAGAAGATCCTGGAGAATCCTCTCTACCTCGTCGTATAACTTGACCGACCGGTCTCATAATTCCCTTGCGCCTCACCTCGCGCTGATTGGCGTCCAAATCCTATTCGGTACCTGGCCGATCTTCGGAAAGATCGTTCTTCGTTCAATGTCGACGACAAGCCTCATGCTATGTCGATTGATTGGCGCCGCACTTGTTCTTGCACTGATTCAGCGAAGCTTACGGCCGCTCATAGAAATGCCAAAGAAAGACCTCGCCTGGATAGCTCTGTGCAGCATGCTGGGTGTTGTTGGTAATCAGTTTATTTACCTGACGGGTCTATCGCTAACCACCGTTATCAACACAACTCTCCTGAGCACAACCATTCCCGTATTCACGCTTTTCGTAAGCATCGTTCTAGGGCATGACCGGTTGTCACTTCGACGCGTCATCGGCATCGCGTTGGCAGCGAGTGGCGTGATTTATCTGATCAATCCAAACAAAGCCGATGTTTCTGCGCATACTACCATTGGCAATCTTCTGGTCGCTTTGAGTTCGCTTCTTTATGCAACCTATATCGTAATTTCAAAAGATGTTTTCGAACGTTATGGAGCACTCAATGTGATTACATGGATCTTTCTGGTTGGTGCGATCGTGACGATTCCGTTTGCGGCTTACTCGACCACTCATTCTTCTGTCCATACTCTGCCTGTTACGGTTTGGCTTTTAATCGCATTCATTATTTTGTTTCCGACTGTTGGTGCTTATTACTTGAATGCCTGGGCTCTGACAAAGGTGACACCCAGCACCGTAGCCGTGTACATCTATCTTCAACCACTATTTGCCTTCGGCGTTGCTCCAATATTGCTTGGTGAGAAGGCTCAGGGGAGGACCGTTGTAGCAGCAATCCTCATTTTTTCGGGTGTTGGAGTTGTAACGCGACGTGGGCGAAGTGTGGCTGTTCGAGAAATGAGCGAACACCCGGATGCTCTGGCCCGTTGAGCTTGAAGGATGGGCCTTCTCTCGCAACCCAAGAAGTGGTATAAGGCCCACAGCCTAAGTTCGCCCCGTTACCTCCAGGAGGCGTCGAGTGAAACACTTTTCTTTGGTAGCCCTCTTTGTCTTCCTTTGCTTCGGCACGT
>DATDFV010000210.1:0-17184 GCA_036522415.1 Pyrinomonadaceae bacterium
TAGAGAATTCATCATGCGCATAGAACTAACATGCTTTACATCCATCCACAATTCAATTTGGTTTACACAACCGTTAACGAAATAAACGCGACTGATTTTCATCCGGAGTTTGGCCCAGAACCTCACGCACGGACACCAGCAGCTGCTCGGGCCCAAATGGTTTTTGCAAGAAGTTTATTCCCTGCTCCAGAAGGCCATGATGAACAATCGTGTCCTCCGTGTAACCCGACATGTACAACACATGCATCTCGGGATGGGTCGACTGCAATTGAGTAGCAAGATCACGACCACTCATTCCCGGCATAACTACGTCGGTCAATAGTAGATCAATAGACACTGAAGGTCGGGAAGCTATTCGCAATGCATCTTCTACACTCTCAGCAGTCAACACATCATAGCCGCTTGATTCAAGAATGTTCTGTGCCAAATGCCGCACCATTTCCTCATCCTCAACCAAGAGAATCGTTTCTGTTCCTTGCGGTAAATTAAATTCGATTTCATCATGCTTCAACATGTCAGCAGCCTCACTTATCCGCGGAAGATAGATTTTGAACGTAGTTCCCTTGTCCACTTCGCTGTATACCCAAATATTTCCGCCTGATTGCTTTACGATTCCATAGACTGTGGACAAACCTAAGCCTGTGCCCTTGCCCCTCTCTTTCGTTGTAAAGAATGGCTCATAAATGCGTTTCTGTGTCTCCTGCTCCATTCCCACTCCGGTATCCGTAACCGCCAACATCACATGTGGGCCAGGCGTGACCGATACGTGATGTCGAACGTATGTTTGATCCAGATAGATATTCTTAGTTTCGATCGTTATCGTGCCGCCGCGTGGCATCGCATCACGCGCATTCACGATAAGATTCATAATCACTTGTTCGATTTGACCAGGATCAGCATTAATGTTTCCCAAGCTAGGCTCGAGCACTGTTCGCAACTCAACATCTTCGCCAATCATGCGTCGTAACATTTTTTGAAGTTCCGGGATGATCGCATCAAACTGATGACCCTTGGCTGAAGTACCTGTTTGCGACTAAATGCCAATAATTGTCGGGTCAAAACTGCAGCTCGCTCCGAGGCTCTGCAGATTTCCTGAATCTTGCCTCGCTGAGAACTGTCGGGGGGTGCTTCGTTCAGCAGCAATGAACTGTAGCCTCCAATAACGATCAGCAAATTGTTAAAGTCATGCGCAACACCACCGGCGAGATGACCGATTGCTTCGAGTTTTTGCGATTGCAATAGCTGCTCCTGACTCTCACGTAATGCCTGCAACGCTTCTGCCTTTTCCCTCGATAGCGAAGAGTAAAACGTTTCCAGCTCTTGATTTGCTTGCCGCAATTGTCTATTTGCAGCATCGAACTCACGCGAGCGCTGAAAAATTTCGATCTCCATACTTTCTGCATGAACCTTCAGCGCCTCTGTTAATTCTTCCTGCAAATGTTCCTGCTGCTTAATCACAGACTCTGTTATGTCTTCCACACGATGGATTATCTAAACAACATCCCGACTGTCATCAGCCAAGACTGGTGAATTGATAGGACTCCAGTAACGTTCCTCAAACGCGCCACCCTCAGCCGCAGGTTTTCTTATATCGTACCTCTGTATGGCCATCGCATCAGGAGCCTTCTGTTTGAGCACCCTATGCAGCGACGCGCGCAGGTTCTCTTCACCTGTAGCCTTTGGATCGTCTGGGTTGTTAGGAAATACATCGAAGACACCCCGACCCAGACTCCTACCGTTTGGTCATAGTCGCATTTAGATATGCGTCGCTTGCGGCAACGATCGTGAAGAGCAGATCCGGCAGCAGCACCAGATATAATCCTGGTGCGGATTGAAACAGACGTCGAAACTCAGATTCTGATAATAGGTGTCCCCTACGACGCCGTTGATTTTTCTGATCAACCATGCTCGGGTCCTCCGATTAAAAAGGATGGTCAGGTGATCTGGCTGCTTTTACAACTTTTTTAAACTATCCATCTTAATCAACTATTGCTCCGCATTTCCTGCGTTTTCAAATTGTTGACCAGCTGGTCTCAGCGAGCCGGAACAGAGATAGTTTTTCAGTTCTGGGCGTGCAGAGGATGGGAGAACCTCGGCTAAATAGAGTGGGGATCCGAGGTGAATAAAGTCTAAAGTAAGGGAGTCATCGGGGCAACAAACTTCTTCAGAAACGCTCATGTTATGCACCAAACAGTGCGTGTCTTGCCATGCGAGGGCATCACCTACCGTAATCTAAGACCTCACGCACTTTTTGTATCAGAGATACTGGGCTGAAGGGCTTCTGCAAGAAAAATACTTGATCTTCCAGGACTCCGTGCCTCACAACCGAATCATCCGTATATCCCGACATGAACAAAACCCTGGCCTGGGGTCGCAAGGTCTTGATGATCTCCGCCAATTCACGTCCGCTCATTTGAGGCATCACCACATCGGTGATCATAATGTCGATGGTAAAGAGTGGATTCTGGCAAAGCTCGATGGCGGATTTACCATTCGGCGCTTCAGCCACCGCATATCCCTTTTCTTCGAGGATCACCTTCGCCAATGTCCTTAATTGTTCTTCATCTTCAACTAATAGCACACGTTCAGTGCCACCTTTTGATTCGTTCATTTCAGCAGCGCGTTCTTCAGGAGTTGGGTGATCACCCACAACAGGTAAGTACACTTTAAAAGAAGTCCCCTTTCCGACTTCACTGTAGACCCAAACGTAGCCACCACTTTGCTTCACGATTCCATAAACCGTCGACAACCCAAGTCCGGTGCCCTTACCGACGTCCTTTGTGGTGAAGAACGGCTCAAAGATGCGCTCTCTTGTCGTGGCATCCATTCCGGTGCCAGTATCCGTAACCGCCAATAGAACGTATGGCCCAGGCTTCACTGAAATATGTCGTCCAGCATAATCTTCGTCGAGCTGCACTTTTGCTGTCTCAATAGTAAGCTTGCCACCGACAGGCATCGCATCTCGAGCATTCACCACTAGGTTCAGCAGCACTTGTTCGATCTGCCCCGGATCGGCCTTAATCTGTCCTATCTGTGGCTTCAACATTGTCGTTAATTGAATGTCTTCACCTATAAGTCGATGCAACATCGTACTCATGTCGGCCACCAAACTATTTAGATCAAAAAGTTTCGCTTGTAAGATTTGCCGCCTGCTGAAAGCCAATAGCTGCCGCGTTAGTCCAGCGGCTCTCGTGCCCGCTTTCTGAATCTGTTCGATGTTCTTACTTACAGGGTGTTCAATACCTAACCGTCGCAAGGAAAGATCACTGTAGCCTGCAATCGCGGTCAAAATGTTATTGAAATCATGAGCCACGCCACCTGCAAGCTGGCCTATCGCCTCTATTCGCTGCGATTGTCTCAATTGTTCTTCGAGAGCCCTATGCTCCGTGATGTCATTGGATACAACGAGAATGCATTCTTCGCCTTGCAAATCGATCACTTCCGCTGACGTGAGATAAGTTCTAACCCTTCCATCGTCACCGGTCACACGAAGCTCTCGGTCCTTAACTGAGTGCTCCGTTTTTATCAATTCCAAAAAATCAGCTTGGGCCCGCGGATCACCCCATAACTTTAGGTTTCCAATTGCTTGTCCAATCACATTCTCTCGGTGGCACCGATTTAGATTTAGAAAGCTGTAGTTCACGTCAATTACTCGCAAATCTTTCAATGAGATCAAACTCATCGACAGCGGGGTGAAATTGAACGCCTTTGAAAATCTCTCTTCTGATAAACGAAGCTGTTCCTCAGCCCGTTTGCGGCCAATAGCCAGAGCAATCTGCCCACCGACAGAAGAAAGGAACTCCACATCACGGTTTGAGTACGCCTTGTCGCTCTCGTAATGTTGAACTGCTAACACTCCAATTGTTTCCGCCGGTGTCCTTAACGGCACACCCAGCCATGATGAAGAATGAGTCCCGACCAGTTCGATCTCGCCAGTGGCGACAAGTACCTCAAATACGTCGGGCGTTATTAGAAGCGGCTCACCAGTACGGAAAACATAAGCCGCACAACTCTTGCTCAAATCTTGAGCTGCCGACACTGGTCCAGTCGAATCAACAAAGAAGGGTAACTCGAACAATTTAGTCTCTCTATTGTAGAGAGCTACGTAACAATTTTCGGCGTAAAGGCCCTGCTTGAGTGACGAATGTATTGATTGCAGCAAGTCATCGAGATCAGCAGTCAAGTTTACGCTTTGGATTACGTCCAGCATCACCTGACGCTCCCGTTCGGCTCGTACTTGTTCGGTTACGTCCGTAGCGAGCACAATCACTGCTTGCCTGTCATCCAAAACCATCGGGAACGCAGTCACTTCAACCTCAATCCCAGATCCATCCTTGCACGTATGTTTGTGTCTACCCGAGAGTGGCGGACATCCCCATCCGGCGTCGGAAAACATGACTTTTTCGCATTGCCAAATCTGGTCGACCGTGAAAGTTAAAAATTCCTCTCGTGAATACCCATAAGTTCGTACCGCAGCGTCGTTGACTGCAAGTATCAGCAAAGATTCGACGTCATAAACCCATACGGGATGGGGACTGGCATTGAATAGCGACCGGTAACGTCGCTCAGATTCGACTAGCTGCTTCTCAACTTGCTTTCGCTCAGTGATGTCGCGCGCAACTGCTTGCAGCTCGAACGGCTTCCCTTCGTGAAGCAGAAGCTGAACGTTCTGCCCGATCCACACCTCAGTACCCACACCTGTTACCGTCGGAAATTCAAAGTAACTGGTAGAAACCTTGTCACGAACTTGCCGGCCATAGAACTCCTGTGCCTTCTTCCGATAGTCTTCTCGAATCAATTCAAGAAAATGAAGGCCTATTAGCTCATTCATCGGCCGCTGCATCAGCTTACTTCCCATCGGATTAACAAAGGTGAAATGTCCTGTGAGATCGGTGCGATAGATAATGTCGGTGGCCTCATTGACAAGCTGACGGTAGCGTTGCTCACTTTCAACGAACATAGCTTCTCGCCGCCGTCGTTGTGATATGTCCCTGGCAATTCCCTGGATGCCAACGGCCTTACCTCCCTGACAAATCAAATGAGTGCTCACTTCAACTGGTAAGCGGTTTCCGTCTTTGGTAATGATTTCTATTTGATAAAGACTACGCTCAGCACCTCGCAGTTTTCGCTTAATCATCCCAGCAACAAGATGACAGTATTCGGGCGCAACGACGTCAGTGGTCTTTAATGTCAATGCTTCGCTAATGGTGTAACCGGTGAGCCGCTCACCAGCCTTATTCATGAACGTGTAATTACCCTGAAGATCGTGGCAGTAAATGATCTCTTCGGTATTTTCTACGAGCGCGCGATAACGCAACTCGATTTCGCTGTCGTTGAGTGGCGTGTGGTCTTGGCGACTCCGGCGATTCGTGGACACGATTCTTTAAGCTGATCGGTAGCTTGATACCCGCGGCGCTCCGCAGTGTTTTGTCAAGCCTAATGTGTGCCCGGCCGTTACTGCAGGTACGACCGTTCGGTGGTCCTGACACCTTTGGCGTCAGCGAAAAATGATTTATACGCTGTGCCCCGAATGGCAGTGGGAGAGACAAGCTGCAACAGTTACGTCAGTTTAGTGAAGCCTTTGAATGAGGATTGCGACGCCTGTCAGGTTTTCCATTGGGCTTCAATTCTCGTCGTTCCGCTAAAAAGTGGCGAAAGTTGAGACTTATCTGAAATCTATCTTGTTATTCCCCTGCGGTGGACGGATCAAAACATGCTGAGGTAATGCTGTATTGTTTTATTTTGCTGTGCAAGGTAGTGGGTTTCAGTCCGAGAAACTTGGCGGCTTGACGCTGATTTCCCTGCGTTCTTTGCAGCGTACAAGTAATCAGTTGTACTTCAAACTTTTCGACCTCTTTATAGAAATCAACACCCTCGGAACTTAACCTTTCAATGCGTGCCGTTGCAGGGGTATTGATAAGCATTAGTTCGTTTACCTGTTGCATGATTTGTCTCGTCAATTCAACGAGCCGCGCAACTCGGTGTTGAGGAGGATTTGAATCCTTAATCTGAGCTGGGATTACGTCCACAGCTTGCGTTTTCTCATTACGCAGCTGCAATGACTCTTGAGCACTCATTCGCAGTTCAATTACCTCTTTTTGCTCTCAGCTTTTACAAAAGAGAGAGCTGGGTACACTCCCTGAAGCATACCCAACTCAGTAGTGAACTCGGGTCAGGGCGCAGTCTACTTAAACACCCAACCAGTTCTTATGAGTTAGTGGTTCTTTGGTAAGTTATCTGAAAGCAGATGACCGCGAGAGCGCCGCTTGTGAGTTTTGTAGGGAGGTCGATAGAAGTAGGACTAAAACATTTGAAAGCGATCTCCGTAGGTTGACTGGTAAGCATTTATTGCGTCCTTGATCGCACTAGGAATCTTTGCTCGTTTATTCAACTTCGGCAATCGCTCTTGTAAATAATCAAGCGCACCCGCCTCAGCCCAATGCTCACGATTCTGAGAAATGGATACGGGAGTACCCCCCATTTGTTCAGCTAGAACCATCAAGCTTGGGTCATGGATGTTGAATCCATTTCCATTGAAGACCCGCATGTAATCGAGCATCAGCCTGTTCTGGAGTTGATATGTTCTGCCATCCATGCTCATGACTTGATTCAAATGACCAAACTCATGCGACAGTTTTGTCGCCGCGAGGATTTTTCCCTTAACTTCGGGCGGCAGATCCCCCGGAGAAAGAGAACAGGTGATCGGATAATTAATAGCGCTGGGATATCCAGAGTCGAGTTTGTCCCCCAATATGATTGTAGCTGCAATTAAGTGACCAAAATCGTCCCATTGAAAATCCACCTTTGCGCCGTGTGCCTGCTGCCTCGACACGGTGATGGTTAATTCGAAGTGTTGGTTCAGGGCAAACCGTTCCCACTGCTCACGTCCCGCTGACGTAGACAAATACTCGTTCTTCCATTTTTGATATCGTTTCTTATATTCGGAAGCAATGATTTCGCGAACAGTACTTCGATTGGCACGTGCAGCCAACCAGGCGCTCACTTGATCAATCTCTGTAGACTCTGCAGACGGTGTTGCTTTAATTGATAAGGAGTACAATAGGCAGAAAAGGAGGATGGCCGCCAGGAAAGTTAGAGACGGCGGGCATGCGAGCTCGGAGCGAATTCTCGCCAATGGCTTGCCCTCCTCGGACAGGGATTAGAAGGAGAACGACGCCTAAACCTAGTTGCCGCAATGCAACCGGCGGGGAGCGTTGTTTAGCTCAGCCAAACCTGAATACATGCGGGGGATGCGACACTATACATCAATCTGAATTCTGGAGCGACCTTCATTTACTACGAGAAAGCAAAAATTACCATTTTGTAAAAATTATTGACTCCGTCGCACGCCTTGCGTGTGAGATTTTTCGTTAACAACTCTCCATGAGAAAGTTTCTGGATCCCGAGGAGGAAGTTCAAGACTCTGTAACACAGCCAGCCTCCGTTTGGCTTGGCAGAATTCTTGGTTTTCTCGGCAGCGCAGTTATCTTATGGATCGTCCTGCGAGCACTCGCACCAGTTGTAATGAGTGCGTGGGGTATTTCGTGGCTTCAAAACACCTGGATACGTGCAGCTGTCGTGGTTCCCATCGCCGCATTAATGACGGTCGTACTCTCTCGGATCGAAGGTACTATTTGGGCCCGATACTACGTCATTATCGGATATCTGCTGTCACTCGCTTTAATCGTCTGGATTGTCTTGCGCCTGCTTCATTACATCTAAAGATTGCCTACTTGTCTCGCCAGCATAAGTTAGCGAAAACCCACGCTCTTCCGTCGTATCGTTCAGCTGCAGAAATAAACTCCGCATTTCAGCGGTTGGAAATAGGAACCAGTTACGGAGATTGTTCACTACGGGCAGCCAAAAACCTATATCTTTATTAGTCCTTTGACATTTCTCAATTCATGTAGATTCTTCTTCAATCAACTCCAGGTTGAGTTCTTCGTGACTCATCACGGCCTGCCTTACTAGTTCGCTGCGTCTTTGAGCTTCCTCAGCTTTATTTAAGAACTCTTTCGCTGCTGGTGGATCTAAATCCTTAAGATGTCGAGCCAGATGACGCATCAACAATACACTTTCCTCAACATTGCGGATGGCGTTCCATAAAGCCTCTTCGACGGACTCTGTCAAACTTGCCAGCAGACCATCAGCCGAAAAAGCATGCCCTGTGTGACATCGAAAACGCTCACGTCCAGCCTCCGTCAATTGCAGCAAAACTCCATGACATTCGGGACAAGTATAAGAAGACTTCTCCCAGATCTGACGAACATCCAAATCCAGCGCCGGGTCCTGTTTTGCAATTCTCACCTCAATATCCAGATGTTCAGGCACGTCGTACCTCCACTTCTCGTCAGCGTCGATCTCAGTCAGTCGCATCAACAAGGTACCGAGATCTCTGATAGGCACAGAATAGTCAACCGAAACGTAGCGCAAAGCGTTAGCGGGCATTGAGGGGAACAGCGCGTCGTCTGGATCCTGTATAACGGTCGTACCACCCAGCTTCTTAATAGCCCACAACCCAGCCGTGCCGTCGTCCAAACCACCACTGAGGATCACACCAATCACTCTTGGACCGTACACCTGTGCGGCCGACCGAAAAAGTGGATCGACGGCCGGACGAAAACGATTTTCTTTGGGTCCGCGCGAGAGACAGATCTTTCCAGGCTCGAGTATGAGATGACGATCGGGCGGAGCCACGTAGATACGGCCTGGTTGAATTTCTTGACCATCGCTCGGATCGATGGCTTTTACGTTCCCAGCGCGATTCAGGATCTGATGCAAAATACCCGGGGAGCCGGGGCCCATATGGACAACTATAAAAATTGACGCCGCAAAATCTTTAGGTAAGTCGCCAACTAGAACTCGAAGCGCTTCGATACCTCCGGAGGAGGCTCCGATAACGATGATGTCCCGCTTTGGCATGACAACACGACCTACTTGAGGGAACGAGCATCTGGAGGGATCACCGTCCTTATAACACGAGCTGACGGAGAGCGCCGATGCATCAACAAATCGAACTCAAAATGGCAGGCTTTAGCAACACATCGATTGATCGCGTGTACTTTCATTGCCGCCAGGCCGTATGAGAAACTGAAGCCTGTCTGGTACAAAGCACCGGGTTTTTCGTATTAATGTGATTTCATGAATCGCTCGATAGCGTACTGACTTTTCCCTTCCAGCGCACCAAAATCCGCTGGTGGTGACGTTTGGTTCACAGCCCGGAGACGATCTCAAGGCTGACGAGATCGGCCTCGGCAACACGGCGTAATTTTTCCCATCTTTGGTCTAAGCACAAAGTCAATCTAAGAACTTAGACCGATCACTTAAACGAGGCGTCTAGATGTCGAAGGGTCGGATTCTCTGTACTGAGGATGACCAGGACACACGGGAGATGCTCGTTCTGTTCCTTCAGGATTATGGTTATGAAGTGGTGTGTTCAGCCGACGGTAAGCAAACGCTGGATCTCGTCAATCGCGAGGCCTTCGATCTCTTTCTTTTTGACAACTGGTTGCCTCAACTAAGTGGCGTAGAATTGACACTGAGAATCCGACAATTCAACAAATCCACGCCGATTCTTTTTTATTCTGGTGCTGCTACCGACGAGGAACAGCGGTCTGCGTTAGAGGCCGGCGCCCAAGGGTATCTCGTAAAACCGGTTGGAATCGAAGAGTTGGTTGAGCAAATAGAGAGGCTAATTGCTGAGTCAAACTCGAGCTCAGGGCAGTAGCCTGGCTGTCGGAGGCTCAAGGAGACCGTGCTACAAGAGGACTGAGCCCTCTGACAGTCAGGCTACTGCCCCGCTACCGCGAGGTCGTACTCACTGCTTCCAAGTGTCGCTTTCTTGAATTAGACTACAGTCGTTCACCCGCCTGTTACCCGTAATACATCTCGGCTCGAAACGGGCCGCAGGCTTTCCCCTTCGCAAATTCATTTTCTCATTTAAGGAGTTCGTGATGGCTGGAAACTCTTCGGACGGCAAGAAACGTGGTCGTAAAAAACGTTCTTCCAGTGACAACGAGTTTCTAGTCGTCGGCCTTGGGGCTTCTGCGGGAGGCATTCAGGCACTCAAAGAATTCTTTTCGAAAGTGCCCGGAGACAGCGGCATGGCATACGTTGTCATTCTTCATATGTCTCCAGAGCATGAGAGCAAGCTCGCTCAAATCCTTCAAGTAACCAGTACCATTCCTGTGAAGCAGGTGGAACGACGTATCAAGGTGTTGCCCGACAATGTTTACGTTATTCCTCCAAATCAGAACTTATCGATGTCAGACGGACACCTGGAGCTAACCCATATGATCGGCGTTGAAGAACGACGATCACCTGTCGATCTCTTCTTCCGCACATTGGCCGAAACAAATGATTCGCGTGCCGTTTCCGTGATCCTCTCGGGAACCGGCGCAAACGGATCGATGGGTCTCAAACGCATCAAGGAATCAGGCGGCGTCGCTTTCGCACAAGATCCAAACGAGGCTGAATACAACGACATGCCTCGCAACGCCATTGCGACCGGGTTGGTAGATTACGTCCTTCCGGTTGCAGAGATTCCTGGGAAAATCCTCTCCTACAAAGATCACCGCGGTTCAATACAACTGCCCGTTCGGCCCGACATCAAGGCAACAGACGAACACGCCTTGCGCGACATCTTCACTCAATTGCGGATACGGACCGGTCACGACTTTTCAAATTACAAACGAGCGACGATGTTGCGCCGGATAGAGCGCCGGCTAGGTATCAAGGAACTGTCGGGTCTTCCGGAGTATGCAGAATACATGCGAGCGAATCGAGACGAAAGTCAGGCGTTGCTGAAGGACTTGTTGATCAGCGTCACTAACTTCTTTCGCGATCCAGAGTCAGTTGAGGCGCTTGCTAGAAAGATCTTGCCGGCGATCTTCGCCAAAAAGACGGGAAACGATCACGTTCGTGTCTGGATAGCCGGTTGTGCCACTGGTGAGGAAGCATACTCACTCGCAATGATCCTGAATGAAGTTTCTTCGCACTTGCAGAACGACGCCCTAATCCAACTTTTCGGGACTGATCTTGATACGGAGGCGATCTCAATTGCTCGTGAGGGACTGTATTCAGAACCCGAGGTTGCAGATGTCTCCCCGGAACGATTGCGACGCTTTTTCCTTAAAGAACACAATAGCTATCGCGTGCGCCGCGAACTAAGAGAGCAGGTGCTCTTCGCGGTTCACAACGTTATTAAGGATCCGCCGTTCTCTCATCTCGATCTTATCTCTTGTCGCAATCTTCTTATCTATCTCAATCAAAGCGCCCAGAGTCGAGTGTTGGAGGTAATGCACTTTGCATTGAATCCGACAGGTTACCTTTTTCTGGGTTCATCAGAATCGGTGGAAGGTCAAAGCGATCTCTTTACAGTAGTCGATAAAGAGCATCACATTTTCCAGAGTCGCCCAGTTCCAACTCGCGCTGTTTTCCCAGTCCCGGAGATCTCCTTTAGACCTCAGCCACCTCCGCAAATAGACAAGGAACGAACGCCTCAGGAACTGAGAGCGGTTGAGCGGTTGTCTTATGTAGATCTTCATCAGAGATTGCTTGAGCAGTTTGCTCCTCCGAGTGTTGTGGTTAATGAAGATTATGACATCGTTCACGTATCAGACTCGGCCGGACGTTATCTAAAGGTAACTGGAGGCGAACCGACGAATAATCTTCTCCGGTTAATAAGGCCGGAGTTGAGGCTGGAACTTCGGACCGCGCTCTATCAGGCAGTTCAAAAGCGAAGTGAGACAGAAACCACCGATCTTTCCGTGCAAGTGGATGACGGCTCAAGCGTCAATCTGCGCGTCACTGTTCGACCTGTTTTACGTGAACAAGACCCAACGCGGGGATTCATTCTCGTACTCTTCCGGGAAACGGGCGATGGACCTTTAGAGAAACCGGCTTCTGTGGTGCCCGAACCGGTCACGCGCCACCTCGAAGATGAACTGATCCATCTCAAATCACAGTTGCGTGCAACCGTCGAACAGTACGAACTTCAGCAGGAAGAATTGCGCGCCTCGAACGAAGAACTCCAGGCGATGAATGAGGAACTACGTTCGTCTGCCGAAGAGTTGGAAACAAGCAAAGAAGAATTGCAGTCAGTTAACGAAGAACTCACGACCGTCAATCAGGAACTAAAGATTAAGATCGAAGAGTTAAGTCAGGCGAACAACGACTTCACCAACCTAATGAATTCTACTGACATTGGCACGATCTTCCTCGATCGAGGTCTTCGTGTGAAGTTGTTTACACCTCGAGCACGCGATGCTTTCAACCTAATTGCTTCGGACATCGGACGTCCGCTTCTGGACATTACAAACAAACTTAACTACGACTCACTTGTCGTCGACATCCAGAAGGTAATGAAGACTCTCCACAGGGTGGAAACGATAGCGGAAAGCGTCGATGGTCGTTGGTACACTCTGCGGATCCTGCCTTATCGAACTAGCGAGGATCGAATAGACGGAGTGGTTATCACGATTTTTGATATCACCGAAAATAAACTGGCCAAGATAGCTCTCGAAAAAGCGCGCACTGATCTTGAAGCGAGGATCACGGAACGCACCTCAGACCTCACTGAGGCCAATGCGAATCTATGGTTGGAGATTTCTGAGAGACGTCAAGCAGAAAGCTCTCGCGTAAAGCTCCTCAATCAGTTAGTCAACTCTCAGGAAAAAGAGCGCCGGCGTATTGCGCGAGACCTGCACGATCAGATGGGCCAACAGTTAACCGCCTTGAGATTGCGGTTGGAAACGTTGAAAGACGGAGCCGGAAAACGTGAAAAGCTAAGTGCGACGTTGAATGACGTACTTGGAATCCTGTCGCAACTGGATAGTGACGTCGATTTCCTGGCCTGGGAACTTCGGCCTTTGGTTTTGGATGATCTGGGAATTAAAGAAGCCTTGCAACAGTACGTGGATCGATGGAAAGAGCATACAGGCATTGCGGCCGAATTTCACAGCACCGGGTTTCAGAATGATCGTCTCCCGCGTGAAACCGAAAACAACTTATATCGGATAACGCAAGAGGCTTTGAACAATGCAGCCAAACATTCACATGCTTCACGACTGAGCGTACTTCTAGAACGCAGAGAGGATCACGCTGTCCTAATAATTGAGGACAACGGTATCGGTTTCCACCTTACGGAGAGTAATAACGGTTCCGGAATGACGGGTATGCGCGAGCGCGCGGCGTTGATAGGCGCAGAGTTTGAAGTGGAGTCAGACTCTGAAAAGGGAACAACAATTTTCGTGAGAGTCCCACTCACCGAAAATTGGGGGGGGGAAATTTAAGGATCGATGGAAAAAATAAGCGTTCTACTCGCTGAAGACCATGAGATGGTTCGCGAAGGGCTTAAGCTAATTCTCAGTGCGCAGTCCGATATAGAAGTTGTGGGCGACGCAGCAGATGGACGAGCCGCTATCGAGTTGGCCCAGAAATTGAATCCCGATGTTGTTCTAATGGACATCTCAATGCCGTCGATGAATGGTCTAAAGGCGACAGAAAAATTAAAGGCTTGTTGTCCTAAATCACACGTTCTCGCACTCACACGCCATAAGGACGATGCCTACCTACAACAAATGCTTAGTGTCGGGGCCTCAGGTTATGTCCTGAAACAGAGTCCTCCTTCGGAGTTGATCCATGCAATTCGTGCGGTCGCCAAAGGGGGCAAGTATCTTGATCCAACGGTTGCGGGCAAAGTGGTGGGCCGATTTGTAGGACGTAGCACTGTGGCAAAAGAAAGCTTGCGGGAAATCACGGATCGAGAAGAAGAAGTTTTACGCCTGATTTCGTGGGGCCACAGCAACAAGGATATTGCGAATCAATTGGACCTGAGCGTAAAGACAGTTGAAGTTCACAAGACAAATGCCATGAAAAAACTAGGAATGACCAGTCGCATAGACATTGTTCGGTATGCGGTTCTGCAGGGCTGGATGGAGAGCACCTGAGGTTAGACCAGGCAACTTGCCACATTAGGGGTTTCCCCTACCCGCCGGTTAAATTTTCCCTATTTTCATCCTGAATACGACTCGCTAGACTTTCACGGTCCAAGGTCAAGATCATCCCCAAAGCTGGTATCCCTCCGTCTTCGCACCTCGGAGACTCTGAGGCTTAGTAAGGAGTTGAACCGTGAGCGCTTATCCAACCACAAGACCCGCTTTTGAACGTCGCGTCGATTTCCATAAGGTTCGAAGTCCATTCAGTGGGCTGCTAACTAACAAACTGCTCAGTTCTCTGCCGGGCGCAGAATTTGCCGAACTGCTTCCTTACCTGGAGCCTGTCTCGTTTAGAACCGGCGAATTCATTTGTGAACAAGGGCAGGAAATGCCCTACGTCTATTTTCCTGAGACGGTGGTGATCTCGCAGTTGTTTTACCTGGGTGATGGGAGCTCGACGGGAGTTGCAATTATCGGGAAGGATGGGTTGCTCGGCCTGTCGGCCATTCTTCAAAACAAGCCCGCTCAACATTGGGCAATGACCACGATTGCCGGTAGTGCATTGCGAATACGAGCCGATGAACTGCGGCGCGAATTCGGCAAGGGTGGCCCAGTCCAAAAGGCGATTCTCAACTATGCGCACGCACGACTTCAGCAGGTCTCTCAAAGAGCGGTCTGTAACAGCCGGCACCGGTTGGAGGAACGTCTGTGCACATGGTTGTTGATGATTCAAGACCGGACCAGTGCTTCTCACCTGCCTTTGACGCACGAAGCGATTTCGCAACATCTGGGCACTCGACGGGCCGGAGTTACTAATTTTTGTAACGTACTTCGAGACAATGGCGTCATTGCCTACCACCGGGCCTTGATCACCATCCTCGACCGCAACGCGTTGCAAGAGTCAGCTTGTGAGTGCTACGGCAAGCTTAGTTAAGATTTCAGATTGCAGATTTGGCCTTGGGTCTTTGGTTTTGGCTTAGCCGCACGCTCTTCGAAAGCTGAAGACCAAAGACCCAAGGCCAAATCTGAAATCTTAAATCTTAAATTCCGCAAACCCTTCTCCCTATCCCTGAATCCAAGCTTCGCACCTCTCCCGCTTGCAAAAGCATTCGAGTCTTGCTAAACGTCGTCAAACGAAATGCCCCCAGGGAGAAGTATTATGAAGACAACCACCCGAATTCTGTTTGCTGCCATCCTTCTGCTGTCCTTCGTTACTCCGCTCCTGGCCGACACTATCAAGCTAAAAGACGGCAGCGTGATTCGTGGTCAGGTGATTGGGTTTAAGGACCAGCAGTTCACCATCCTTATCGGCGGGAACGCCAAAGGACGTCGAGGGCAAACGACGGTCTACGTTGAAGACGTTGAGTCTATTGACTTCGATTCGACCTCCGGGCCGGCGATCAGCCAAACCGACGATTCGACCAACAACGTTTCGCAACCCAGCCGCCCAACACCTCAGAACAATCAGCCTGACAGTTCGGGCTCGCCTGTTCGGATCGGCGAGGCGCCGGCACCCGGATCGGTATCAGCAAATCCAACGTTCTTCACAATCAAGGTGAGTGTTCGGGCTGACAACGCCAACAATGGTTGGACAAATAGCGGCCTGGTGGTTCGCAAGGGGCAGCGTTTAAGAATTACGGCTTCGGGCCGCGTATCGCTTGGCAGGGGTCGTTTTTCGACGCCGGTTGGCCTTGCAACAATCTCGGACAACGAAAAGTTGATGCGAAACGAACCGACCGGCGCGCTTATCGCCGTGATTGGCGATGATAACGACGACTTCATTCTGATTGGACCCAAACGCGATTTTGTAGCACAACGTGATGGGGTTCTCTTCCTGGGAGTAAATGAAGGCGACTTGAGCGATAATACCGGCAGCTACGATATCGTGATTGAGGCTGAAGCGGGTGCCGGATCAACGCGTCCGTAGGAAACGCGGCAATCGCTCGAAGCATCACACCCTATTTGGCGATCTTAATAAGTCCTATAGGACCCACGGGTCCTATTCCAGGGATAAAAACATGAAATACCATCGATCTTTCCCGCTTCTTAGTCTTCTACTGGTCTTCTTACTTTTGCTGGGCACTAATGTGAACCTTGTCCGTTCGCAATCGCGCCGTCTACCGCCGCCTACAGGCAATGAGAAAAAGAACAAACGGCCGGGCGAAAAGCCCGACGAAAAGTCCGACGAGCCTGTCCCGGCAGACATTCAGCCAACCAAACCACAGGACATCGAGAAACTGTCAATAACGACTCAGGTCGTGAACGTCGATGCGGTCGTCTACCACAAGAAGAGCGGCCAGATTGTAACGAACCTGAAGAAGGCAAATTTCGCCATCTTTGCCGACGGCGTTCAACAAACGATAACTAACTTCTCCACTCCGGAAGCTCCGATTACAGTGGCGATGGTGGTTGAGTACAGCAAATGGACGGAAGAATTGGGTCTGTACGGAAATGGTGGTTATGAACCTGGAACCTTTGAAGTTATCCGGCCGACAGCAATGTTTCTGTCGCAGTTCGTCAAACCACCTGACGATTATGTCTCGGTTGTGGCGTTTGATATTCGTCCCACGCCATTGACAGATTTCACTAACGATCCAGCGCGCATCAATGCTGTTATCAACTTGCTGCTCAGGAATACTCCAGCGTTTCGCGAGACCAATCTTTTCGACGCGCTGAAGTTTGTGCTGGTAGGCGGACGTGGAGACTCGGTTGTATTAGAAGACTCGAAGAGTGAAAAGTCAGACTATTCGGGTCTCGTGGCCGTGCAAGGAAGACGACGTGCGGTAATCCTGATTGCATCTGGAATCGACACGTTCAGCAAGATCAATTACGGGGACGCTCGCAAGGTCCTGCAAAATGCCGGCATACCTGTTTACATCATCGGAACGGCAAACCTGTTCAAAAAGAAATACGGTGACCAGTTGGGAGCAACTGATGGTCTGCTCGGCCAGCCAGGCAGGATGACTTTCCTGCAAGCTGACAACACCCTTACTACTTTTGCCAAAGAGACGGGAGGAGCCTTCTTCCCGTATACGTTTGAGGGTGAGATCCCGAAGATTCTCAGCAGCATCAACGCTTTGTTGCGCAGCCAGTACAGTCTTGGGTTTAACCCTGGCGCCGTACAGGACGGAAAACAACACAAGCTCGTGGTGAAGGTTGACGTTGATGGCGATGGCACGTACGACGACAAAGAGTTTGTTGTGCAAGCGCGTCAGTTCTACAACGCACCAAAACCGGGAACGACGGC
>DATDFV010000211.1:0-10586 GCA_036522415.1 Pyrinomonadaceae bacterium
GGTAACTAAAAACTAAACAGTCTCATGTCAAAGAACGACAAAGCAGTAATAGAGCAACGCAGGCGCTCTGAGGCGTCACCCTCGAGGTGTATTCAAAAAGTCCTTGACACCAGACGACGCTTCATAGATGACTGCTTCCAACTTCGGTCATTGTTCTTCGAGCTGAAATACTCCGCTATACATTCTCATACCGTGTGCCCTATGATAACCGCATTCCGTAACTGCGTTTTAGCAGTGCCAGCTCCGCAAAGGCGTCCTTTTCTTTACACAGCAGTGCCCAGAACTTTCGGTTTACCAAAAATTCCCTTGGCTCTTATAGGAAACGAACATGATCGGTCAACGGCTCTCTAATCGCTACGACATCAAGTCGGAGCTGGGTCGCGGTGGTATGGGCGTTGTTTATCGCGCTTCAGATCCACTCCTCAGTCGCGACGTCGCCATAAAGCTTATTCCACCAACTCTTCTCAATCCTGACACTGAGCAACGATTCCAACGTGAAGCACAACTCGTCGCGCAAATGGATCACCCTGCAGTTGTGCCGATCTACGACTTTGGCAAACACGAAGGTTCACTGTTTTTTGTAATGCCAGTTGTCGAAGGAACAAATCTGCGTTGGTTTCAACGTGATGGAACGTTAACGCTCGGCGAAGTGATCGACATTGGAATCCAGGTTGCCGAAGCACTCGAATACAGTCATTCACGCAATGTCACGCATCGAGACATCAAGCCAGAAAACATTATGGTGGTGCGCGAAGATGGTGGTCGTTTGCGAGTTCGAATTATGGATTTCGGGCTTGCTCGAGGCGCCGCGGAGAGTCGCGTAACTAAGACGGGCACTATCGCCGGCACATTGTCGTACATGAGTCCAGAGCAGGTTTCCGCGAGCGGCATCGACCATCGCACGGATATCTACTCGCTTGGCACAGTCCTTTATGAATGTCTTGCCGGGGAACCGCCTTTTTCTGGGGAGTTGCAGTCAGTTCTCTATCGAATCGTGCACGAAATACCTCAACCGCCGAGAGCGATGGGTGCAGACATCAGCGAAGAACTTGAATCGATCATTCTATCGTGTATCACGAAGGAACCAGCGAAGCGACCACAACGCGCCAGTGAAGTAGCGGAATCGCTGAAACGTTCTCAGACTAAAATCCATCAGAGCGATCTCGGCAAATCGATCGTAATGACAAAGACGATGATGATGCCTCGGGTGGCTCTCTCGCCGTTCATTGGTCGCGACAAAGAGCAGGCAGAATTACAAAAGCGTCTGAACGCAGCGATCAGCGGTGAATGCCAATTCGTCGTTGTGTCTGGTGAACCTGGTGTGGGAAAAACTCGACTGCTTGATGAGATCGAAAACCTTGCCAGAGCACGCAAATTATTAGTTTTGCATGGCCGCACGATTGAACAAGACGGTGCCTTCCCGTATCAGGGGTTTTGTGAGGCGATTCAGGAATATTTCCGACTAAAAGATACGGTCAGCTCACCGCACAACCGGCTTGATTTGTCAGACGTCGCGCCGGATCTCGTCTCACTTTTCCCGATGCTGACTGAGATCAGTGAAATTCGAGGAGCAGCTACCGGCGATTCAAAGATCTCTCAGCTCAGCGGATCGCAGGGTCCCGAAAACAGAACTCAGATCTTCGAATTGCTCGCGCGAACGATTACCCGACTTGCAGCGGGCAAGCCGCTGATTCTGTTCCTGGAGGATCTGCACGCGGCGGAAATCTCAATCGAAGCACTTCAGTACATCGTGCGACGTCTGGGTCCGACTCCCACATTAATTATTGGCACTTATCGATCGAGCGAAGTTGACACTAAGAATCATCCGTTGATTCGAATGCTGGAAACCTTCCGAGGCGACCGGCGTTTCTCCGCGATAGCACTGGGTCCATTCTCTGAAACTGAACATCGCCACTATCTCGAAACATTGATTGGCGGGCCAAAGCTTGCAGACAACCTCGTTGAAAAACTCTTCGAAGCCACCGAAGGCAATCCGTTTTTCACAAAGGAGCTGGTTCGCTCGCTGCTTGATTCAGGAGGTATCGCGAAAGATCAAACTGGCGCCTGGAGTCTAGGGGCGAGCACGGATCTCTCTGCTGGCGAGTTGCCGGCCACAATTCAACAAGCTGTTGAAAAACGAATCGAACGTTTACCGGAAGAACTCCGCGAAGTTCTTTCACTGGCTTCTGTCGTCGGCAAGTCATTCGACGTTCGAGATCTCGAAGCTCTTGCTGGGGACAAGGACGTTGAGGACGAAATCGACAAGCTGGTCGAAGAAGGATTGCTTGAAGAAGAACGCGAATCTCGCGGCGATCGGCTCACATTCGCAAGTGGCGTAGTTCGCGACGTGTTGTACGGCGCCATAACGAGGCGCAAACGCAGGTCGCTTCACCGCAAGTACGCCGAAGAAATTGAGAAGCGACATCGAGGTCGTCTTGAACGTGTCTATCCGCAACTTGTCCACCACTTTTCACAAGGTGACGTTCCAGACAAGACAGTTGAATACGGATTACGAATGTCAAAGACTGCGCTTGATGCGTTCAGTCCCGAGGAATCGGCACGCGCGGCTAAGACCGTCCTCGAGTTTCTTGACGATGAGTGGGAAGGCGATCCCCAGCTTGTAGGAGAGGCGCGGTTCTTGTTAGCGCATGCTTATCGAATGGCCGGCGAAGTCGATTCAGCATTGAAAGAATCGGAAGCTGCAGGACGAGTTTTCGAAAAAGAGTCTCAAAAGGCAAAGGCTGTTTCCGCGTTGATGTTTGCGACTGAGACGGCGTGGCAGGCGCGCAAAGTTTTGGAGACTACGCGACTGGTTCATCAGGCGGCAGAGGCTGCTCGCGCTGCCGGCGATAACGAAAGTCTGCGACACATGTTGACGCTGGCCGCCACGCTCGCAAATCTTCGTGGCGAGTACGACCAGGCCAATCAATATCTGGAAGAAGCCGCTACGGTTGTACCCGCGCCCAAGGAAACGGAGCCGGAAAAGGAAATACCGAATGGCGGAAGACTTGTTGTGGCGATGGCCAATCCGCTCGGCGAGATCGATCCGGTGAACATGGAATTGATCGAAGAACAGGAAATTCTGGCCAACGTATTTGAGACTCTTCTGGCAACGGATCTCGAAGGGAACCTGATTCCATCTCTATGCGAGAAGTGGGAAGTATCAGAAGGAGGAGCAGCCGTCGCTTTCACTTTACGCGAGAACGTTTGCTTTCAGAGTGGTGAACCTATGGATGCGCAGTCAGTGAAGAATTCGTTCGAACGGAGCATTCGCATTGCTCGTGAGCTTCCACCGGGGTTGGCTGCAATCCGTGGTGCATCTGAATTCGCGAAGAGCGGTGGTCAGCAACTGTCTTCGATCGGCGTCAAATCAAATTACAGACTGGAAATTCAACTCTCCGAGCCGCTGCCGATTTATCCGGCGTTGCTCACCGATTTCAAAACCGGCATCACTTTGTCGGGAGCTGATGGCGTTTTTCCGATTGGCACGGGCCCGTTTCGAATCGTGTCGTATCGACCAGATAACATCGTCGTTCAGCGAAACGAAAAGTACTGGAAGGGAACTCCTGCTCACGTAGACGAGGTCGAATTTCGTGCGGGCTTGACGGCTTCGGAAATTTCTTCGGGTTTACGTTCGGGCGAAATCGATCTCGCTCGAGATTTGTCGCCGAACGACCTCGAGGAGTTTCTGCGCGACCCGAGACTTCGCAGCGGGTTTGTCGAGTCACCGCGCAAGAATACTTATTTCGTTCTCTTTAACTGTACTGACGCTTCAATCGCGAGCAACGCAGAGTTACGACGAGCTCTCTCGAGTGTCGTAAGAACTCACGATCTCGTTTGGCAAACCCTGGGACGCTTTGCTCAACCGGCTGTTTGTTTGATTCCTCCGGGCATGCTCGGTTATGACCCAGGTCGCCGGCGACAGACCATCACTCGCGACGAGGCTGTGGCCATGCTTCGGTCCTCACGGATTGACGGAGCGATAACTCTGCGAGCTGCCATACACCCGTTGTTACTCGATCGCTACAAAGCACTAAGCACCAGTTTGCTTTCAATCTGGGAGGAACTTGGAGTCAAGGTCGAAGTTGCCACGCCGACTATGGCCTCGTATCTCGAAGCGTTCCAAAACAGCCAGGGAATAGATTTGTTCATTGGTCGTTGGAATGTTGACTACGACGATCCTGATGACTTCACGTATGGATTGTTTCACTCCCGCGTGGGATTGTATCGCTCGTACATAACATCGCCTGAGGGTGATCAGATCCTGGAAGAAGCGCGCACCGAGAGTCGTCCTGGAGTTCGCTCATCGCTCTATCGAAAATACGAGAACTACCTGCAGGAAACGGGGATGGTGTTGCCGCTGTTTCACGACGTTGACTATCGTCTCGGAAATGCGAAAGTTGCAGGATTAAATCTTCGAGGAAGCGCGCCGTATGTGAATTATTCGGCGATGGGCAAGCTCGAATCAGGAGCGAAAACCAGCGACAGCGTCAGAGCGGGTGGAGGCATTCTGCACGTCCCGATAACAGGAACGCTATACAAACTCGATCCATCTTTGGCAGGAACGGTTGAAGACGCTGAAGTATTACCAAGCATCTTTGAACCACTCACTCGCGATCTCGGCGGCGCCCGCATTGGCCCCTGGTTAGCCTCCAGCCTCACATCTGAACAGGGTGGTAAACGATACCGATTTAGATTACGCGATGACGTCCGCTTTCATGATGGCCGCAAACTCACCGCACGAGATGTTCGCTACTCATTTGAACGATTACTCCTGAATACTGACAACGCCGGCAGTCGATTTATCTATTCTTCGATTCGCGGTGCGAAGGCGATGCTTGATGGCGAGTCGACTGATTTGGCTGGCTTCAAAATTCACTCGGCCGAAGAGTTTACGATTGAACTCGAAGAGCCAATTTCGTTCTTTCCGGCTCTCATTTCATATCACGCTGCCGCAATCGTTCCTGAGGGGAGCACCGATTTTGGTAACAGTTGGCAGGATGGCAGCGTTGGAACTGGTCCTTTCCGCGTCGTGAAATTTGAACCAGGCGTACGCTTAGAGCTGGAACGAAACAAAACCTACTGGCGCCAGGGCTATCCGAAGTGTGAAGGTGTGACCTTTAATTTTGGTATTTCTCCGAAGGAAATTCTTTCGCAGTTTAGGGCCGGCAGACTTTCGATCGCTTCAGATCTTCTTCCGGCGGACGCCGAAGCGTTACGACGCGAACAGGAATTTGCTTCCGGTTATCATGAAATACCGAGGCTTACTACTTACTATCTGGCCTTCAATATTCATAAAGGTCCGCTGAAAGACAAGCGCCTGCGACAAACTCTTTCCGCTTCCATCGACGTCGCGAATATCGTGCGGCAAACGTTGGGACGGATCGCTGTGCCCGCCCAGGGTTTGATCCCTCCGGGTCTCCTTGGACACGATTCAAGTTTTACGCCGAAAGCCGCGGATGCAGCGTCAGAACCTTCTCGAAAACAAGACGAAGAAATTGAGTTAACTGCGGTCGTCAACCCGGTCTTCTTTGGAGAGTACGCTGCATTCACGCGTGAAATCGCTCGTTCGGTTCGCGAACAAAACGTTACAGTCAAAATCACCAACAAGACGATGGAGCAATGGCTCGAAGCTGTCTCCGAAGGATCGGTTGATGTGGTCCTGGGACGTTGGGTAGGCGACTATCCTGATGCTGATACCTTTGCAAGTATTCTTCGGTCGAAGGAAGGATTGCTCGGTCCTATATGCGGCCTAACGGAAGTTGATCGATTGGTTTCGCGGGGACGATCAGAAACATCGCCGGCCGTGCGTCACGCTGTTTACCGGCAGATCGAAGACATTATCGTCCGCGACAGACTGATGCTGCCGCTGTTTCACGAGCAGGCGTATCGATTCGCCCGTCCTGAAGTTGAGGGATTGTCGCTGACCTACGATGCGTTAACGTTGGATTATGCGAATTTGAGTGTGAAGGGATGAGTAGTTTATCCGCAGATTACGCAGATTTCTCTTAAGAAACTCGATATCTCAAACAGCTTAATCTGTGTAATCGGCGTAATCTGCGGATGAGGTCTTAGCCTCCCACGACAAACGCCGGCTGGCCCAACACATCCATCCGAGGCGTGATTCCCAGACCTGGCGATGTTGAAGCAGCAAGTCGGCCATTCTTCCGCTGCGGAGCGCCTTCGGCGGTGCTCACCGTGACGTAGCTATTGAAATCTGTTGCCGAGAAAAGAAAGTCCGGTGGCGTGCTGTGGGCCAGCGCGGCAATCGCAGCCGTGATAATGTCGCCGCCCCAGGTGTCTTCTATTGTTAAAGCAATGCCTGCCGCCACGCATAGATCTCGAATTTGCCGTGCTTTAGTAAGACCACCTACTTTTGAGATCTTCAAATTGATCACATCGGTCGCTTGATCCGCAATTGTTCGGAGCACCATCGGTACGCCATCGATTACTTCATCCAGTACGAACGGCCGATCGGTATGTCGGCGAATGGTTAGACACTCTTCGTAACTCATGCACGGTTGCTCAATGTAGACATCGATGTCGCGAACAGCATGAACAACACGCAACGCTTCGTGCTGTTTCCAGCCGGTGTTTGCATCTGCAATAAGTACATCGCCATCCCTCAGTTGCTCTGCGCAAGTCTGGATGCGTTCAATATCTGTGTCGGGATCACTTCCAACTTTCAGTTGAAACTTCGTGTAATCCTGCGAGCGATAATCTTTAACGCTTTGAGCCATGGCCACCGGAGTATCCTGCGATATAGCTCGATAGAGTGCGAAGTCCTCGCCGTAACAGCCACCCATCAAAGTAGCGACGGATTGGTTGCTGGCTTTTCCGAGTAAATCCCAACACGCCATGTCGAGCGCTGACTTGACGTATGGATGACCACGCATAGCCTGATCCATTCGACGATTAACAACTCCGAGTTGAGTTGGATCGATACCCAGAAGAGACGGTGCTAATTCCGCGATACCGGTGCGAGCTCCGGCTGCGTATGCAGGAAGGTAAGCTGGACCAAGCGGGCATATTTCACCATAGCCAATTAGGTTCTCATCGGTCTTAATTGCGACGATCGTCGAATCAAAGACTGAGACACTGTTGCCGCCCGACCATTTGTAACTGCCTTCATGTAACGGAAGATCGACTTTATAGACGGAGATGTCGGTGATTCGCATGATTGTTGGTCCCGTAGTTTTGGCGAGCGATTGTAAACCTTGTGTTTGCGGTTGACGATGCGCTACGTCGTCCTGGGACCGCAGGCGTCCCCGCCTGCCCGCGTCGAGCGTAACCAATTGAGTTGCATTAATGCGGTGGCTAAACAGCATTCCTCCCGATCACGGTTGCGCTGCACGCGGGCAGGCGGGGAAGCCTGCGGTCCGGACGAATGCCTGTGATTATTTTTGACAGAATTAGGCTTAAAGATCTTGCCAACCTGAAGACTCTTCGACATGATCCGCATCATGCCGGACATGCAACTGCCAAATCCAAAAGAGCTGCAACAACAGATTGAGTTGAGGATGCGTACAATGCGTACGCTATGGCTTGCCTTGCTGTTGAGCATTGGCGCCTATTTTGTGTTCCTCACGCTTTTCTTACACCGCTCGGAAAAGGTCAATTCCAATGCAGCCCTGTCGCTGATTCTGGCAGTTATCGCAATGTCGGCGATATTGACTTCCTTCTTAATCAAGAGCCGTCTCCTTAGCCGGGCGATAGAGCAACAGCAAGTATCACTAGTTCAACAGGCGTATATTCTGACGTGGGCCATAACTGAGGTCGCAGCCCTGCTCGGGATGGTCGATTTCTTAATAACGAACGATCGCTACTATTACGGATTCTTTCTAATCGCAGCGTGTGGACAGTTAGTCCATTTCCCCAAACGCGAACATGTCGAAAACGCTTCGTTCAAGAGCTCGGTAACCCAAAGTTGAAGTTAGTCGATCGACTGCATTCCTTCCCCCGAATGATTCAATGCACATCGAACCGGGAACACGATTTGGTTGGTACGAAATCCGCTCGAAGATCGGTGAAGGCGGGATGGGTGAAGTATACCTGGCCGAAGACACCCGGTTGCACCGTAAAGTAGCACTCAAAGTACTTCCTGCCGGCCTTGTTTCCAATCGCGATCGAATGCGGCGCTTCGAACAAGAGGCTGCGGCCGCCGCGAAGCTCAATCATCCGAACATCGCGCACATATACGAAATCGGTAGTAGTGGAATGGCTGGGCTTAGTGCCGAGGCGGACCAGGTTCATTTCATCGCTATGGAATTTATCGATGGTTCCACGCTGCGTGAAGTCATCTATCGCGGTCAGACGGACTTGCCGAAGCTGCTCCGTTACCTGCAACACACAGCGGAAGGGCTGGCGAAAGCACACGCGACGGGCATCGTGCATCGGGATCTGAAGCCTGACAACATCATGATCACGCGTGATGGTCACGCGAAAATTCTGGATTTTGGTTTGGCGAAACTTACAGAGCAGAGGACACCAGCCGACATCAGCGCGGAAGAGATGAGTGCAATGCCGACAGTGCCGATAAAGCAACACTCACAACCCGGAACGATTCTAGGTACGATCGGTTACATGTCGCCCGAACAGGCTCAAGGTAGGGTAAACGAAATCGACCATCGATCTGACATCTTCTCTTTCGGATGCATTCTGTTCGAGGCCGCCACGAAACGCAGACCATTCGAGGGAAAGGATGCCCTGGACTCACTGCACAACATCGTGCACGGTCCGACACCTCTGATTAAAGGTTTCAACGCCGAGGCGCCTGACGAACTTCAGAAAATTGTTCGGCGATGTTTGGCTAAAGACCCAGACGAACGTTATCACTCGATTAAGGACGTCGCGATTGAATTGAAAGACCTGCGGCGTGAGCTTAAACCGCTTCCTGAATCGACTGGACCCTCCGCAACCACGGATCTTAAACCGGCGCGTCAAACCATTGGCGACTCCAGCAGCTCACCCACCTCGACCTCGAGCGCTGAATACATCATTTCGTCAATCAATCGCCATAAAGTGGTCGCAGCGTTGATTGCGGTCGTAGTCGTGATCGCTGTGGCCGCCGGAATCTTTGGAACGCGCGCCTTTCTGAATAGTCGCAAGACGGAACCAACACTCGACTCGATCGCGGTCTTGCCCTTCGAAAATCAGAATCATGAACCTGACACGGAATACCTGTCGGATGGATTGACCGAAAGCATAATTAACAGCCTAACCCAGATACCGAACCTGAAAGTAATCGCGCGTGGTTCTGCGTTTCGCTACAAGGGGCGCAATGCGGACCCACTGACCGCAGGGCATGAGTTAGGTGTGCACGCCGTCTTAACAGGGCGGCTTCTCCAACGCGGTGACAGTTTAGTTGTGAGCGCGGAATTGATGGACATCCTCGATAACAAGCAGCTTTGGGGCGAGCAGTACGAACGCAAGGTGTCAGACCTTCTCGCGGTGCAGCGCGAAATCGCCGCTGAGATCTCCAACAGCCTACGGCTCAAGCTTTCGGGTCCTGAGCAGAGCAGAATGACAAAGCGGTACACGGATAATCCTGAGGCCTATCAGCTTTATTTAAAAGGTCGCTTCTACTGGAACAAACGTACCGAAGAAGGAGTCAAGAAGGCACTCGATTATTTCCAACAGGCAATTGATAAGGATCCCACTTATGCCCTCGCCTACACCGGCATTGCCGATTGTTATTCGCTTGAGACACTGCACATCGATGTTGGTTCGCTATCGCCAAGCGAAGCTGGACCAAAAGCCAAGGCTGCGGCAATGAAAGCCCTGGAGATGGATGACTCGCTGGCGGAGGCCCACACCTCGCTGGCTTTCATCAAGTTAAATTTTGATTGGGACTGGCCCGGTGCGGAGTCAGAATTCAAACGCGCGATTCAGTTGAATCCAAACGTGGGCAACGGTCATCATTGGTACTCGCATTACCTGATGGCAATGGGCCGGACCCAGGAGTCTTTGGCGGAAAGCAAGCGGGCGTTGGAACTTGATCCGCTGGGCGTCATCTTGAACGTTCACCTCGGCTGGCATTACAACAACGCGCATCAATACGATCTGGCCATCGAACAGATCACCAAGGCCCTCGAGTTGGACCCGAACTTTGGCTTGGCTTACTGGTATCTGGGTTTGGCATATGAACAAGAGGGAAGGTACGCCGAGGCTGAGAGCTCGCTGCGAAAGGCGAACGATCTCCTTAAAGACAATTCGGCACTTGCCGCAGACCTGGGACATCTTTATGCACTTTCCGGAAGGAGAGATCAGGCGCTCAAGGTAATCGAGGAATTGAAGGGCGTGTCAAATCGAAAGTATGTATCTTCTTATAACATCGCCTTGATTTATGTCGGGCTGAACGATGTAGATCAGGCGTTTCAATGGTTGGAGAAAGCTTACCGCGAACGTTCAGACTTACTGGTTTATCTTAAAGTTGATGCCAGAGTCGACAAGATACGCTCAGATCCCAGGTTTAAGGACTTATTAAAACGCCTTGACCTGCCACCTTAGAGATCCACATGGCCTTGACCTCGACAAACGGCCTACGAAATTCGCTCAAAGACTGCGGCGCATTGCCCAGGCGAACT
>DATDFV010000212.1:0-59730 GCA_036522415.1 Pyrinomonadaceae bacterium
CAGGCTCACAAAAGTCTCCGACGCTCGGCGGACAGTTACGTGAACGATCGGTAAAGATGTCCCGAAACCCTCGCCCGGTCTGCAAAGCCGCAGCACCGAAATTTAAAGTGAAGTTGTTAATTAAAAATGGTCGATAGGCAACACCAACACTGTAGTCGATTCCAATGTCGTGACGTATTCGATTCTGGAACAACACATACTCGAGCGGCTCCGTGCGATGAAACCTCAAGAAGTTCACATTAAATACCGCCTTGATTCGTTGCGTGAGTTCCACGTCAACGCCTCCGTTGTAGATAAAGATCCCAGGATTGACGAAATTCGCTTGCCCTTGAGTTTTGCTGCTGCGCAAACTGGGTAAAAGACTATTCGGTTGGACCAGGCCAACTCCGGTTTGCGTGAGGCGAATGCCATTTCTCACCCAGAAGGAAAACTGGCCTCCGGCAAAATTCGGGTCGTCAAAAATCGCGTCAAAGCCTGTCGCTCGATTATCTGTTGGATTCTTATCACCCTGCGCCCAAAGAAAAGATCCTTTGAACCGCAGGTAATCACGATCCATCGAGGCCTCGACGGCCGCCATATTTGATCTAACGTCCACTTTCTTTCCCGCAATTTCATTTCGCTCGTCATGTCCAAAAGCGAAATAGTACGAATGGCTGAGGTTGAAGCGGCCCAAATGTCCGTCACCGCTAACTCCGAGATAACCAACTTCGATCGAATGTGGTCGCACATCGCCTATCGCGGCTGGCCGTACAAGAAATCCGTTGCGATCAAACTCAACGCTGCGACGGTCATCGTTATAGTGAAAACTTCCCTGGATGGTGTAACCCTTGCGAATAAAATCCTGCCTGAAAATGTTAGCGATATAAACGTTTTGATGGCGAGTGTCGAAGCGATTCAGGCCGCTGTTGGTGTCCTTCTCGAGCATTGAGAAGTAAGCCGCATTAAACTGCACGCGGTTATTGTCCAGCGCTCCAAAAACGCGCGCACCAAGATTGTTGTCGGAAAAAATGAATCCGCGAAAGTCGGAGACAAACGGCTGGATGCCGGCGCGCACTGAAACAAAATCGTAGTTCGCATTCACATCCGCCAGCTTCACTTCAGCAAACGCTTCTTCGAGTGAGGCATGCCAGTCCGTTCGATTCGTTCCCCGGCGCACGTCGATGTTCACCATCCCATTTTCCCGTGCATTCAGATAATTCGGAAGACTGAACGTTGGTGAAAACTTGATTGCCCAATCACGCGGCTTGAAGGTCGTGTCTCCATGAAATAATTCGAAAGTGAACTGCAGAGTTTCATTCACCGCAAGCTGCTCCGGTCGTCCGAAAAACTCGCCGCTCAACGGATCGGCACTACTTACGTCTGACGGTGTGGGAGCTCGACGCTGCTCAATCGAAGTCGTGTTCACAGCGGACAAGATCATAAACAACTTGTCGCCCTTTATCGGGTAGTCACCCTTCAGTACGCTTTGGTTGTAAGGATCCCACCAACGGCCTTTTTTGAAAGGAATGTCTCTGCCGCGCGCGCCGCGGTCGCCGTAGCGATCGTATTCGGGGAATTCAATGCGCCAGCGATCGGGAGTTGCCCTTTGTTGTTGCGGGCTGCTGTCTTGCTGAGGGGCTGCGAGTGGAATATCGATCTGCACGAATTTACTGGATTCGATGATTACATTTTCGAGAGTGTCGCCTTTGACGAGTGCGAAGTCGCCATACGACTTGTCTTTGTCGAACTGCGCAATGTTTGGTTTGTCGATGCTGAGACGATAAGCACCCGGCGGCAGCTTGAAAGAGTAGCGACCATCAGACGAAGTTCGGAACCGTCGTGAACGACCTGATACTTGATCGGTTGCCATCACGGTTACGCCGGGCGCCGCAGATCCTGACGAGGTCTTCACTGTGCCTTCCAGGCGCCCTGAAGATTGTCCAAAAATTAAGACACAACTGACCGAGATCAGAACCAAGCCTGCCAAGGATTGCAGAAATGAATGAAGCACGCTTCCGGAAAGGATAGCCGGGAATCTAAACGTCTGTGCCTTGTAACATACGAAGGAAAGGATGCAAAGAAATTTTCGAGGATCGCTCTCTGCGCTATCTCTGCGTTCTCTTCGTCTCTGCGGTTTTTACAAGTGCTTCGTTTAATGGCACCGAAGAGACGCAGAGAACGCTGAGGTAGCGCAGAGAAAAACTTTAAATGCCAGAGGCTGCTCCGCTTTGTGATAAATTACCTCGCGGCTTCAAATGTTGTCGGGCTTTTGTAGCTCTCGCCGATGTTGGCTCGAAAACAATCTCGCGTTCCTTGGCTAATCTCAGGGTTGGTGTGCGGGTTCTTTATCGCATCAGTTCTTTGGACGAGCCAGAAAGCAAAGGCCCAACTTGGTGCGCCTGTCCTCATCAGTCGCGAAGACTCTACACGCGCAGTTGCGTTCGAGTCCGTCACTCGCCAACGAGAACCATTCAATCCCACGGTTTCGATCTCATTCGGTACGGACGCTGCCACTCGAATAATGATATTCGCGATGAACTTACATCTTCAGAGCGGAGAGACCGCGAGCTCCGTCACTGCCGATGCTGAAGATGAGAACCACAACATCCACCCCATGACTGTCGAAAATGTTGGAAGTGTTCCCGATCAACCGTGGGCCACCTCGATTATTTTGCGCCTCAACGGAGATATGAACGATTTGGGCGATGTGCTCGTGCGCATCAAGTACAAAGGGATCACGAGCAATCGAGTCCGCGTAGCAATTGGCCATGTCGGAGGCGGACCTCCCGATGATCCCGATTCGGTTCCTACTCCCGGCACTCAATCGCTCGTAAGCACTCCGGGCCTGCCGAAAACAACAACGCTTACCGCAGACGACGTCAAAACGATCATCGCGCAGGCCGCTTCGGCAGCAACCGCTCTGAATCATCCCGTTACCATTATCGTCATGGACCGCGAAGCGAACGTGCTCGGGTCCTTTGCAGTGCCGGGTAGTCCGGCAACAACAACGATCCGCGGCAACGGCACGCTCGGACGAGGTCTGGAAGGCGCAGTTGTATTGTCGTCACAGGCAGCCATGGCCAAGGCAGCGACGGCGGCGTTTTTCAGCACTCATGGAAATGCATTCACTACACGAACCGCCGGCTTCATCATTCAGGAACATTTTCCGCCTGGCATTAGTTTTCGTCCGGCTGGTCCGCTATTCGGCGTGCAGTTCTCATCGCTTCCCTGCGGAGATATCAATCGCACCAACGGGCAACTCGGTCTGTCTGGCGATCCGGGTGGACTGCCGATCTATAAGAACGGCGAGCCCGCCGGTGGTGTAGGTATAGAAGGAGATGGTCTGTATACAGTCGATAGAGATCCGGCTGACGACGACCAACCTTTCGAAGAACTGATTGCGGCTTCGGCGGTAAGAAGTTACGAAGCGCCGGCACTAATTCGAGGTGACAACATTCTTGTTGACGGCATTCGCTTGCCTTACTCGAACGTTTCTAATCCGCCTTCACCCCCAACAATTCCGTTTGGTACTTTGGTTGGCGCATCCATCTTCTTTCCCGCGGCCGGTGCACCCGACTCGCAGTTCACACCGGCCGTAGTCGGTGGCATCAGCGGCGAGGTTGATACTCGATTCTTTCCTTTCATCGCGGGCACTGCGCCAAGCGGAACAAACGCTCTGACCGCAGCTGATGTACAAACAATAATTTCGCATGCGGCCCAGCAGGCTAACATCACTCGCGCCGCAATCCGTCAACCACTTGGGAGCAATGCGCGAGTGACGATGGCAGTGGTGGATACGGAAGGCGTAGTGCTCGGACTGTTTCGTCAACAAGATGCACCGATATTCGGATTCGACGTCGCGGTGCAAAAAGCACGGACGGCGGCTTTCTTCTCTGGAGCAAATGCAGCAGCACGTCTGCGCGCTGCTGGACTTGGAGCCTTTGTCGACAGAGCTGCGACGGATGGTCTCAAATTGGATGGGTCGATAGCGTTTACCGATCGGGCGAATGGCTTCTTACACAGGCCATTCTTTCCGGATGGAATTGACGACACTGCTGCAGGACCATTTAGCACCGCAATTAACGAATGGAGTCCGTTTAATGACGGATTACAGCTCGAGATTATCAAGACGAACCTGGTCTCAGCGTTGACACCTCCATTTACTCCGCTGTTTCAATGCACACCAATTCCAGGACTCGCAAACGGCATCCAAATTTTTCCGGGCAGTGTTCCACTATACAAAAACGGTGTGCTGGTTGGGGCCATTGGAGTTAGTGGTGACGGAGTAGATCAGGACGATTTAATCGGTGCCGCAGGAGCAAATGGTTATTCTGCGCCGGTTGAGATCCGCGCTGATCAAGTGTTCGTGCGTGGAGTGCGCCTGCCGTTCTTGAAGTTTCCGCGGAGTCCAAATCTTTAGAAATGAGACCAAAAGCGAACGAGACTCGGATGGAGTCAGTACCACCTCGCGGTAGCGGGTGGGTGCGGAGCTTGGTTTATCGACTCGTCTGCAAGCTCCGCATCCACCCGCTACCGCGAGGTGGTACTGACTGCTTCCAAGTTCGTCTCTTGATGCTAATGCTCTCTGTTCTCTTTCTAACTCAGCTCGGCAATTCGCAAACGCAGCCCACAGGTGTTCTTAGGCTGAAGGTGAAGCTCAAGATTGGCGAGTCGACAAAAAGTCTTGCTCGGAAGCGGTTCTATCTACTCAAAGGAACTCTCGAACAGAATAAGGCAGTGATCGATGCTGCTGAACAAAATCCTTACATCTCGCGCGACTGCTTTTATTCAAAGCTCGGAGCGAGTCAACAATTAATAGATTGGCTCAAGGCCGGCGACTGCGAGTCTGTTTATTGCCGCGAGATTGAGGAAGAGTTTGTTAACGGACCAAAGGCCGTTCCCGAGTTTGTTACTGCCTACGCGGCGGGTGAAAGAGAATTTGGCCAGAGCAACATCGGTCGAAAATGGCTGACAAACAATTTGCCACCGCCACTTCGCGACGGCTTCTATCGAGACCGCCGAAACGCACTGGACGCGCTCTTGAAGCAGGCGGAAATGGTGTCGGGCGTACACCCACTGTCGACAATGACCGACAGAAATGGAACCGCATATTTCACGGATTTGGAACCGGGCTCGTATGTACTGACTAGTTTACTTCCCATTGAAGTCGGCGAGTCATTGGATACTTGGAACTGTAAAGTGCAAATCAAACCAGGCGACATTGCTACAGAAACGCCTTACCAGGTGTCGAATAAAGAAAATCGACTCGTGAAGTGTGTTGCGGTTGAGAAGCCGATTCCCGTTTGTCAGAAATGACCCCGATGACTTCACGTCAACAAAAAGTTCTGGCGACGTTGTGCGTTGCCGTAGTCGCATTTCTGAATATGGGAAGTCAAAGACAATCATCGCGCACTCGTCCGGCGCCGGCCCCGGTTGATTACTCGAAGTTTTCCCATAGCACAAAGAAACATCAGGCGGCTTGTGACACCTGCCACAAAATCCCAACGCCGCGTTGGCAGCAAACGTCAACCTATCCGGATATCAAAGACTACCCAGGACACGACGCCTGTGTTAGTTGTCACCGAACTCAATTTTTCAAGGGGGCCAGGCCTGTCATTTGTTCTGTTTGCCACGTTAAGACCTCCCCCCGCGATGAGGCTCGATTGCCGTTTCGAAACCCAGGTGTGAAGCTTGAGTTCACAATCGAGTTTACTCACGATCGACATCAAGACGTGATCGCGCTCCTCAATTTTAGGGGGAGCAGAGCTTCACTGACCGCCATCCTGGGAGCGCAGGCGTCCCCCCCGCCTGCTAGTTTCCCAGCTACGCTCGAATTGGACACGGGCAGGCGAGGACGCCTGCGCTCCCAGGACTCTGATCTCGCCGCACATGCTCGCAGACGCTCGGATGACAAACTGCCAACTTACAACAACTGTGAAATCTGCCACTCTCAACGCGCGGTACCACCACCTCCTGCGGCAGGATGGGCCGACGGGTTTCAACCCAAACCGGAGACGTTCAAATCCATTCCGTCGGGACACGATTCGTGTTTCAACTGTCACTGGAAATCGCAACAGCCGGTTGCCACAAACTGTGCTGGCTGTCACAAATTAGCCCCTTCGACATTTACTTCAGTGACCGCTCCTACTCGCATCTCACTGAAATTCATGCACGAAGGCGGCGGCGCAAAGCAGAATCACGTGGCGGACTGCGCGAGTTGTCACATCAACATTACAAAGTCCGCCAGCGTTCGTGGGCTCAAGCCCGACGTTCCGATTACTGCATGTAGTGAGTGCCACGCCAAGACCGGGGTTCGCGAAGACCTCAACCAGGAACTCGCTGCCATTGATAAGAACAAAGCATTTGTTTGCACCTATTGCCACACATCAAATGTCGGAAGTCTCGATCCACCGGCAAGTCACTACCTGATTACTCAGCGACCACCACTGCAGCGGAAGGACATCAAATGAAGCGTCTCCTTCTCGCCTCGGCAGTGTTGTTCGTGGCTTTTGTCGTTGGCCCGAGTCGTCACAACGCGCAGGGACCGGAAGTCGATTACTCAAAGTTTCTTCATAACAGCCAAAAGCATGCTTCTCTCGGTTGTAATTCATGTCATCAGCGAACTGATAACTCGGTGGCTCCAAAGTTTCCGGGCCACAGTGCGTGTCAGAACTGTCATATCGGCCAATTCACTACACCTCAGATTCCGATGTGCACGATTTGTCACATTGATGTGAACGGCAATCGACCTCCGCTCAAAAACTTTGCGACGAGTTTTAAAGAAAGCTTCAACGTGAAATTTGATCACGCGCAACACATGCAAGGTTCGGCAAAACCACAGGGGGGCTGCAATGGTTGTCATGCGGGTCTGGTGAATCGTGGGTTTGGTTTATCGATACCCGCGAATGTCGGGGCGCATAATGTTTGTTACACGTGTCATAAGCCTGATGCTAAGTCCAACGCCGGTCGCGAGATTGCTTCGTGTGGTGTCTGCCACGGACAGGGTGCATACACACCGACCAGCTCCAATTCGCGTGGGTTCCGATATTCGTTCAGTCACGCACGACACGGCTCAAAAGAGAAATTAACTTGCGAAGATTGTCATCGCGCGACTGCGGGTCTGCCGCAGACGAAGCAGGTCAGTTCGCCCGGTCCATTTGAACACTTCCCGACGGGTCGGGGCGCTAACTGTGCGACGTGTCATAACGGAAAGCGCGCGTTTGGCGGCGATCTTGGTTTTAGTAGTTGTAAGCGGTGTCATACGGGAACGAGCTTTAGCTTTGGAGTGCGGTAGCCTGCTACCGCTTTTGTAACAGCGGACCGCCAATCGATGGGGCCAGTGTGACAAAGCGACGGCAGGCCGTCGCACTCCAAAATAAAAAATTGACACGTTTCTCGAGTGCTAATTAAGATTCTTCAACTCCCCGACGACTTGTCCGACGAACTTCAGTTTGTCGTGTTCGGACGTCATGCACCACAAAATTCAAAGAGCCAGTTTGGGATCAACGACAAACTAAAGTTCGTCGGACTTCCCAAAGCCACAAAGGACTGCTGATGAAAATAACGTTAATCGTACTTCTTGTTCTTGGTTGTGCCGGTATCATTACCTTTCCCACTTATTCCGCCTTACAAGAGAAACAAAGCAAGACCCAGCCCAAAGAAGTCACACTCGCGAAGGACAGCCAGTCTGACAAGTATGCGGAGGTCGCTTTTAATCACGATAACCACGCGACCAAGAAATACAGTCCTGATGGCACAGCAGTTCTAACCTGCGTTGAATGTCATCATACGGACCAGCCGGCGGCCAGTCTGAAGCCACCGCTTAAGACTTCAGAACGTACAACCGTTTTGACGGCTGAAGAACTTGCAGGCGCTGATTCCAAACCTGTGAAGACTTGTCGAGCCTGTCACCTCCAGGCCGGAGACGACAGCTCTCCAATCCCGACGGTCCAGTATCCGGATAAGCCGGCTCCAACCAAGCTCACGAATGATGTCGCTTATCACCTCAATTGCAACGTGTGTCACGACAAGGCGCTGGCTGCGCGACCTGCGTTGAAAGGCAAGGTTCCCGGTTCAAACGATTGTGTGCCGTGTCACAAACCTGCGGGGTGATCAAAGACACCACCGGGCTTCATAGAAGCCTGGTGGTGTCCTAGTTCGTCGCGAGCAACTTCGTTCCCCACCCTCTTTTGTCTTTGACATGTTCCACGTGGCAGGACGTGCAATTAGGTTGAGAGTCTGCGATTAGTAATCGCTTCGTTCCTTCCTCCACTAATCCATTGTGACAAAGTCCACAGGTCGTTCGAGGTGTTTCCCGGTCCGGAGGATTGAACGATTTGTGACAACTCGAACACGACAATCGTCCCTGTGCGTCGCCTTGTAAGCCGGCCACAACCTTTACACGCTCCGAATGAAGCGCATGAAACTGTTTGCTCTTCCACTTCTGTTCATCATCCGTCGGCAGGCGCGTAACTGGCATCTGCTTCAGTGCCCACTCATCATCATCAACGGCTTTTACACTCCAGACTCCGTTTACAACTGGATAACCAAAGGTCCCTCCGTGCGGCGTGCCGACACGCTTGCCGTTGAATAATTGTTTGTTGTTGTCGTTATGACAGCTCGTACAGGTTGTCAGAGCAGCCTCAGCGGCTTTGAAATCAACTCCCTTATGCTCTGCATGGCAATCAATACAGCCCACGCCCGCTGCTTCGTGTGGCTTGATGACCGTGCCTACAAAAGCGTCTGTGCTGTGACATTGGGCACAACGCTGTTCAATTGTTCCTTTCCACTTATGACAACCGGTACACGAACCCGCGTTCGGCTCCGAAGCTATCGGTGGATTTATCCGCATCACATTCGCGCTGTGACTGTTCGATAGAGGGGCTGGCGTGTAAGCGCTCGCATAGGCGTAGGCAGCAACCACAGACAAAATCGCGATAACTATTCCAGACCAGACAAACAGCGATCCCGGCCAACGTGATTGCAGATCTGATGTTGCTAACCAGTTGAACTGGGCCTTACCTGAACGGCGTTGGCCCTTTGGAAATAATGGCGAATATCGCACCATCTTACCGGCCTCACGAATCCGTTTGTCCCAGAAAATATCGAGAGTCTTTGTACCTTGTATGGGAGCTGCACGAGGCTTTGCGGCTTTCTTTCCTTCGACCGGAATCTGGAGATGAGTAGTTGTCAATTCGGGACTGCTCGCGTCGGCGGGAGGCATCGCAGTTCCAAATTGAAGTGATACGCGGATCACAAGCGATTCGTCCGTATCATCAACAGTCAGCCGGAAGGGACCGATACCAATGATGTCTCCAGCGGCCAAAGCCTGGTTATCTTCAATGGGCTTGCCGTTAAGAGTGACGGGATTATTCGGTCGCAGCGCAAAGAGATAATAGTTGCCGTCGATTTCCTTGATACCCGCCTGTGCTCGCGATACTGAAGGATGGTTCAGCAGAATTTCACAGGCCATCAGCCGTCCAATCAGCACACCGTCACTGACCAACGTGACAGGGTCAGTTAGCAAGTCATCGCGAATTATGACGAACTGGTTCTTCATAACTTTGTTCGACGAACTTCAGTTTGTCGTGCGTCCGAAATCAGAACGACAGTTTTTTCAAGTACTCCGCAAAAAAGTCAGATTAGTGAGCGGCGACACGACAAACTGAAGTTCGTCGTACATTACACCTTAAAAAAGATTACCTGCACGATGTGAACAATCATCAGCGCCAGCATCAACGCCGTGGATACCACATGCACCGGAATCCAAAATCTTAGCGACCGATGTAACAACAACAGCGCATCCACACGGCGTAATGTAATCGCTGTTTCTAATGCGTCGAGCAGTAATTCTCGCTCGTCGTCGGTAGCGACGCGAGTAGTTCGTTCCTTAAACTCTTCACGAGCCTCAGCCAGCAAAGCCTTTAGATCTTCGCGACGCATCAACTGACGAAACAAGAACCCTTTGGACAAAAATCGTGGGTAGATCTTTTCGGTTATTTCTTCTTTAAGCCATCCCTGACTCTTTTCAAGAATTGACTGCTGTTCGGTCGCCAACTCTTTCTGGCGACCTTTAAGGTCCTCCACAAGCAGCGGTTCGCCTTCAATGCGTGTCATGATTCGAGGTGCGATGCGATAGGAGAGGATGCCAACTACGCCGGATAAGATCACAATATCAAAAGCGATGTACAGCAGTGTCGTTAGAAGACCACCTGTGTGCGTACCCGCATGCAGGAGCAGGACAATACCTGCGACGACACCCAGGTAAATGTGCGCCAACATCCAGTACCTCAGCGCTCCGGCACGTCGTCTATAAACCTGTTTCCGAAGCGGATAGGTCATGACCGCAGCGATGCCCGCCAGTCCTACTATCCCCGTTAACCAACGCATCGTTAACCAGGTGTTTCCCAGTGGCGCGTCAAAGCCATATCTTACGAGGCCGACAATCGTAGCAACGGCAGCCAGGATGGCGAGCAGTGCGCCCGCGATGTTCCAGCCTCGAGCTAAAGGGTCGCTCTTGTGAATATTTCGACCGATCGCGTGTGTTTGATCTCTGAACGTGAATCCTTGCGTGGAACCCAGCTCTGTGAAGTATTCGATTGGATTCACTCTGACAAGTGCGCCTGTTGGACAGTTTTCTTCGCACGAATAACGATGGCGACGGCTCCCGTTCGGATTTAAAGGCGTGTCAACGCAAAGATTGCATTTGATGGCCACAACATCATCCGACGTGGGCACCGTTGAAATCGTCGCTGGTCGTAGCGCAAAGGCACGCGACAATTTCTGAATGAATGTTGGTGTAGCATCATTCGACTGACGGGGCACCATGGTGATCGCATCGTAAGGACATTGGGTCGCACAATCGAAGCATCCAATACAGCTGGCTGCGTCGATATCGACATGTCCCAAAGGAGCACGGTAGATCGAACCAGTCGGACAACCGGTCAAACACTCGGGATCTTTGCAGTGCATACAAACCTGCGGCACCAAAGCGTGCTGGAGTCGCTGCTTGTTTAACGAGACTGGGCGTTGAATCTGGATGCCACGCCGCAGGAGTCGCGACTGTCCGTGCATCTTGTGGCAAGCCAGTGAACAATTGCCGCAACGAACGCACAGGTCCATGTCCATGACGAGGAGATTTGAGCCATCGACAATACCGGTTGCAATTTCCTCTTCTGCAGATCTCAACGCATTCAAGTCTTGCAGTGCCTCTAGCGTCAGAGGCAACGATTTATCTGCATTACCAAACCTGGAAAATGTAGCGAGAAGTTCCTCTCGAAGCTGCGGCTTGATCGTCGAGAGTTGAACCTCCAGCACTTCGGTCCGCGCCATCAACGTGGCGCTGTAACGCCAATTGCTGCTTTGTTGTAAGCCTTCGAGACCTAAACAGTAGCCCTCTCCGAGAAAGTCGACTCCAATGTTTTGGCCCATGCCAATAACAACCTCAGGCGACGTCGCATGAAAAGGAATACCCATCGAACGTCTGACCCAGCCGCTCTTGATCAGAATCAACTTCTCAATTGGCGCGTCCTCTCGACAAAGCACATGGTTCTTTCCATAGACCATGTAACGCCCTGACTCGCGCAGTTGCTCTACGAGAGCGTGACTTAACTGTTTAGTGGAAGTGGCTGAAACATCTTCGAGGACGCGACCAAAGCCGTGAGCGCGGTATGTCTCATCGAGACTTTGACCAAATTTTGGAAGCTTACGGAGCAGACGCAGTGCTGGTCGACTGACTTCAAGAACAATCGCGGTGCTGTTTTCGGCGACGGAGACAGTGGCGTTGCGTTCAATGCCGGCCAGAACAGCCATCTCACCAAAACAGGTGCCCGGTTCAAGATGGCCGATCTTCTTGGGCCCTTCGGTTTCGCGCAAATAAACGTCCAGGGGACCTTCAACTGCTATGTAGAACGTATTGCCTCCCCATTCGCCCTGATGAGTGATCTCTTCCCCCGGGTCGAAGGAGAGCAGGCGAACATAGGGCCCGACTTGTTTGCCGTTTCCATAATCACGCCCATGCACAATCACTTCGAGGTCGCCGGAATATTTAAGCTTCCCGTTTTGTTCTTCGAAGAGTTCGGCAGTGAGAGCGAGATTCTTAACGGCTTCGACAACGCGATCCCGATCGGTAATTTCGCGTGGCATCCTGATCCTTATACTACGTCGCCCGGGAAAGATAAATGAAATAGTCAGCGGTATAGGACGCCTATTCGACCTATTAACTGACTCCCAACAACTGATCTCGGACTACTGACCGCTGCCTATGTTAAACTTTCGCGTCTTAATAGCATTCACGAAATCATTATTCTAAATGGCAGCAGATACACTTTATTCACTTCCGCTCGAACAACAAATCGGACAATTCCTCTTCATCGGTCTCCCGGGAACACAGCTGGATGACGATACGCGTGACCTGATCAAGGAAGTTCAGCCAGGTGGCGTAATTGTTTTCGGCCGCAACGTTGCCGGACCCGAACAATTACGAACATTGTTGGATAGTGTCCGAGATCTTGTGCCAACGCCACCGCTATTCGGTGTGGATCAGGAAGGCGGTCTGGTCGATCGTCTACGAAAGATCTTCACCCCGATGCCTTCGGCGAGAACCATTCGTCAGCACGGTGATCTGGCGGCTGCGCGCTCGCTGGGACGCGTTACCGGCGAGGTCTTGCGCATGCTTGGGTTCAACCTGAACTTCGCCCCCGTGATGTCGATCATGACTGACGATCGCGATCTGCTTTCAAACGGTCTGTATTCACGTTCGTTTGGACGTTCGCCCGGTGAGGTACTCGGCTACACAACTGTTTACATGCGCGGCCTCCAGGGGACGGGTTGTCTGGGTTGTCTCAAACACTTCCCGGGAATTGGCGCCGGTGAAGTTGATTCACACGAAGAGATGCCAATCGTGAAGCTTTCTCACGATGACCTTATCGCCCAGGACCTTGCGCCGTATATCGAGTTGTTCCAACGACGCGACGATCGCGTTCGCTGCGTGATGGTTAGCCATGGCGGGTTTCCCAACATCAACATTAGAGAAGCGACAACCGGCGGTTTGTTGGAACCCGCTTCACTCAACTATGCGATCGTGACGGAGTTACTACGTGAAGAACTCGGTTATCAACATTTGGTCGTGACTGACGATCTTGAGATGGGTGCTATCGCGCGGCACTATGAGATCGAGGATGCCGTTGTGCGAGCCTTCAACGCCGGTGAAGACATGTTGCTCATTTGTGCCGACCCCGAGAAAATCCGTCGAGGTTATCGCTCGTTACTAAGCGCAGCGAAGGAGAATGGCATCTCTACCGATCGCATTCGCAGTTCACTCAAACGGATTGCTGCAACCAAAGCAATCGCGGCGCCGCCACTGCCACTCGATCTCGAACGTTTTCAGACGCTATCTGCCGAGATTAATGAACTAAATTCGAAGCTGAACTACACGTATGGAGGCACCGTCAAGTGAGGACAGCGAGATTAATTCTGTTGGTAATGTTGTCGTTGCTGCTGGTCCTCGCCGGTTGTCGTCGCAGAAGCACCTCATTCGTAATCGCACTTGGAGACAATATCCGAACGATTGATCCGATAGGTTCACCTTCAGTGGACGCAGCAAGCGAACGCGTTCGAACACTGCTTTTCAATTCGCTGGTCAGGAAGAATGAAAAATTTGATTACGTTGGTGAACTAGCGTCAAACATCGCACGATCAGCCGATGGCACCGTTTATACGTTCGCTCTGCACGAGGGAGTCAAGTTTCACGATGGACGCGTTTTAACGTCAGCGGACGTTAAGTACACGCTCGACCTGGTCTTTTCCAGTTCTTTCGCCAAATCAGCGAGTTTCTATGAAAGCGTCGGAAATGATAAGCACAGTTATATCAAAAGCGTCGAGGCTCCCGATTCAAAGACCGTCGTTGTGACGTTGATTAAGCCCTGGGTTGGCTTACTGTCCAATCTGGTTCCGGTTTCAATCATTCCAAAAGACAGCTACGAAGGACAGAAAACACATCCAATCGGAAGCGGTCCGTTTAAGTTCGTTCACTACGACAATGCTCAACAGGTTCTGGATGCGGAGGCATTTCCGGAATACTGGGACGGTCCAGCCAAAATTCCTGCGATTCGCGTGCGGGTTATTTCAGATATGAACGCTCTGCAGGCTGAGTTGCGGGCCGGCCGGGTCGATGTCGCGCCAATGCCCACTAGTTTATCTCCCGATGCAGTGAAGCTGTTGCAACAAGATCCAAATCTACAGGTAAACGCCTTTCCGGGATCCAATGTTGTTCTGTTAACTATCAATACATCTTCTGCGCCGCTGGATAACATTAAAGTTCGGCAGGCGATCGCATACGCGATTGATCGCGACACCATGATCAAGGACCTTCTCCAGGGATATGGAAAGATCGCAAATTCAATCGTCCCGGAAGAATCGTGGGCCTATACAGCGGGTCATACTTATTCCTACGATCCCGCTATGTCGAAGAAGCTGCTGGATGAAGCAGGATTCAAAGATCCGGACGGCGACGGTCCGAAGATGAGGTTTGATAAAGCGCTCGTCTACAAGTTATCGGGAAGCAGCATTTCAGGACGCCAATACGCTGGAGTCATTCAGAACTATTTGAAGGTGGTTGGGATCCCTGTCGAGATCCAGACTACTGAACAAAACACTCTATTTGACGAACTGCGTAGAGGAAACTTTCAGATAGCGTACACGCAGTGGGTCGGTGGAAATCAGGATCCGATCTTCTACAAAGACTTGTTTGCGACTTCTGAGATTCCCACTCAGACAAGAGCGTCGCGCAATCGTAGCCGTTATAGCAACAAAGATCTCGATGTGTTGCTCGACGAAGCGGTGAATACGTTCGATCGGCAAAAGGGACTGGAGCTCTACACGAAGATTCAGAACATTGTGAGTAACGAAGTTCCCGTGTTCCCACTTTGGTATCAATCAAACATCGTCATTGCCAAGAAGGATGTGGGCAACATTCACGTGGATGCGAGCGGCGACTGGAGCTTCGTGAAGAACGTGACGGTGACGCATTGAGGACTAACTTGGATCGGGTCAGTACCCGATCCAAGTGTCAATCTTAAATTTGAAATCTTAAAGCTGAAATTTCCTCCAGCTGCGCCCGTGTCACCGCACCCTCACGAATAATCCGCGGCGGATCACAAGTCACATCAATCACGGTGGACGGTTGGGTCGCAGTGACGACGCCTCCGTCAATAATCAAATCGATTCCCGTCGGAAAGTACTCAACAACCTGAAGCGCTGATGTTGCCGGCTCACTGCCCGATGGATTTGCGCTGGTTGCCGTCAATACGCCACCGCACGTCATCAAGAGCTCCCGCAAACCATCATCAGCGGGCAAGCGAAGTCCGATAGAGCCAGAACCAGCAGTGACCTCATTTGGCAAGGCACTAATTGCAGGTAAAACGATAGTAAGCGGCCCTGGCCATAACTGGGTCGCAATGATTCTAAACATCGGTGGTTCAAACGCAGTCAGCGATTTAACCTCGGCGAGCTCGCCAATCAAGAGCAGAATTGGTTTTCCGTCGTCCCTTCCTTTTATTGCTCTGATACGTTGAACTGCTTTAGCGTTTCGAGGATTTGCTCCCAAGCCATAGAACGTATCGGTGCGGAAAGCGATAACGCCGCCACTTGCAACAACGCGGGCGGCATGTTCACGAGTCTCTTCGGTGTCGGGACGAATGCTCATGGTTGCCGTTCGGTCCAGCCGGTGTTAATTCGCGTGCGTTTCAGCGACGGAGCATCAAGAACGTTGCCGCCGAAACCGTTTACGTAAGGTTTTACCAGCGCGAAGGATGACGCGAAATAGATCGGAACCGCTCGCAATTCTTTCAACGCTTCATTTTCCGTAGTGACAACCGGTGCATCTGGCTTAACGGCCTCGCCTGGCTTTGCGAGTGACGGTATAGAAGCAGCAATGACGGGAACAGTTTCGCGCTCAAACAACATGCGCAGGTTCGTCAGCTCATCGGTAGTCTGCATGACCATTCCCCGCCGAACTACATCATAATCCCCGCCCTTAACGGCAAGTTCATACTCATCCCAATTCTTGATGACGACTTCTGTATTAACCCCTAAAGCACTTCGCCACATCGCTGCAATCGCCTGAGCCACGATTCGTTGCTGATCGTTTCGATTTATTAACAAGCGAATCGTTGGAAACCCTGCGCCGTCCGGAAAACCAGCATCGGAAAGGAGCCCTCGAGCCCTCGCGATGTCTTGTTCAATCAGCTCGTCTTCGTTGACGACCGGTTTTTCTCCGGACATCTCGTCTGGAAAAAACTTTCCGGCAGGTTCAGTCGCGCCTCCCAGGTGATCCTGACTTACGCGTTCACGATCAATCGCGATCGCCAAAGCCTGCCTGACGCGTACATCATCAAAGGGGGCTCGCGACGCATTGAAACTGTAATATGTGAGTGCGCCGAAGGTGGATCGGCGAAAGTCTCTGTAACCCGAAAGAAGCTTAAGCGCTAACGGTTCAAAAGCCGCATTTGTAACTGCATCTACATCACCCGTTCGATATGCAGCAAGTGCGTCTTCAGCATCCGAACTGCCGATAAACGAAACCCGCTGTAATGAAACTGAGGCACCATCCCAATAGGTTTTGGCGCGTTCCAGCAGCACCCGATCACCATCTTTGCCTGATAGTTGAAAGGCGCCATTCGAGACAAGGTGATCAGCCTCGAGTCGATTGGTCGTGTTTGCGTCCAAAACTTTAACAGGCCGAAACACCGGGTGTGCCACCAACGCCGGGAAAGCCGCATCACTTTCGTGTAAACGCACCCGCAACACATGATCGCTTAGCGCCTCGGCTCCAAATATCGGTGTTTGCTTACTCAGCTTTTCAGTTTTTGGTGGCGCAGGATTAGCACCGGAACCTTCAATATTTGAAAGCAGATCGGTGTGCGGAGCCAACGGTCCAATCTTTAGAGTTCGCTGCCATGATCGAACAAAATCCGCCGCGGTGACATTCTCACCATTCGACCACTTTGCATCTTCGCGCAAATAAAAAGTCCAGACCCGAGCATCTGGGGATGACTCCCAGCGTGTTGCAACTCCTGGAACGGCGGCGAGAGTGACTGGATCATAATCGGTTAAGCCTTCAAACAACGCGCGCACGGCGTCCGTATCCGGCGGCGCTGCTGCAAAAGCCGGGTCAAATGTTTGCGGTAGTCCACCATCGCTCCAACGAAATTCCTGTGCACGAGGTACGACAATCTTTCCGTAATAACCAGATGGCGCGGAATCGCGAAAGCAACCGGCAAACAAGAGTGATGCGACAACGACTAACGAAGCGAACGCTTCTGTAGATCCGTGACGCTTTCTTTGGAGAATTGAACGCTTCTTACTCATCAAAGGGCGCTTCGTCTCATTCTCACCGGGCTTCAGCCCGGTGTTAGTTCATCCCAGGTCCCGCAACCGTTTTAACGGTTTGTCGAATTTTCACCCTTCGAATAAGACTCCGAATCTGAGTCAACAATAAACCGTTTGAAACGGTTAATTATTCCCTGCTGAAAAAGACACCGGGCTAAAGCCCGGTGAGAATGAGATGAAAACAACCTAACTCATTCCTGTCGTCGGGTGATCTTCAGCAACTGATCGTAGACTTCCTTTGTTCTCTGCCGCGTCAACTCAAAACCGTCTGAAGTATCGATCAGGTAGTCCGCAAATTTTTGTTTCTCACTCTGAGGCATCTGTGAGTCGATGCGCTTTTGCGCTTCATCAGGCGACAAACCGTCTCTCAGCATTAATCGTTCAAGCTGAACTTCCGGTCGGCAATGAACAACGATTAATTTGTCAAAGCGCTTGTAACCACCTGATTCAATCATCAAAGCAGCATCTACGATTGCGATGCCCTGTGGATCGTCTGATTCCCACGCGTTAAGTATTTCATCCTGCCGCTCAATAATTCGAGGGTGAAGGATTGCGTTTAGCCGCTGTCGCCGTTCCGGATTGGCAAAAACGATGGAACCCAGCACCTTTCGGTCTAACGCGCCATCCAATTGCAAAACTTCCGGACCGAATTCGTTTACGATATTTTTGAGTCCTTCAGTGCCTGGTAAAACAACTTCTCGCGCCGTGTCGTCAGCATCAAGTAATCGACATCCAAGCTGGACGAACACCGATCCGACGAATGACTTGCCAACAGCAATCGATCCGGTTAATCCGACACGGAGCATGATTTGATCTTCAAAGCGAATCAGAATGCTGGTGGGACCGGGTCAGTACCACCTCGCGGTAGCGGGTGGGTGCGAAGCGATTCCACGCCCTCAGACTTTGTACCCACCCGCTACCGCGAGGTGGTACTGATCCGGTCCCACGAGCGTTCTGACTCGCGACTGCTCTCTTTTAAGCTGTGATTCCTCTACGCAGCTTTGCCGCAGTCAACGTATTCTTCATCAACATGGCCACAGTCAGTAACCCTACTCCACCGGGTACGGGTGTGAACTTACCCGCTATCTCCATTGCGGCAACCGGCTTCACGTCTCCGACCAAAGTCGCTCCTCTTTTAGCAAGAACCTCGAGCCGTTTTTCGGCAGCATCGCCAAACATCTCAAGTACTTCTTCTTCGCGGGTCAAACGGTTCATGCCTACATCAATCACAGTTGCTCCCGGCTTGATATGTTCGGCGCCAATCATTCCCGCACGTCCGATTGCGACAACCAGTAAGTCTGCCCGTCGAGTGGTTGCTGCAAGATCAGGCGTGCGCGAATGACAAATTGTAACGGTCGCGTCTCTTTGTAAAAGTAACTGCGCCATCGGACGACCCACAATCTGACTTCGACCAACGACGCAAGCATTAGCACCACGAATCGGGACTTGATAGTAATCGAGAAGTTCAATTATCCCTGCAGGTGTACAAGGCACGAACGCCGAACGACCCAGGGCGAGTCGCCCCACATTTATTGGATGGAATCCGTCAACATCTTTACGCGGATCGATCTCCTCGATCACCAGGGTTTCATCGACGTGTCGTGGTAAAGGCAGCTGCGTAAGAATTCCGTCAACGTCGTCACGAGCGTTTAGTGTTCGTATTAATTCAAGCAGTTCATCGGTTGTCGTAGTTTCCGGTAGTGCATGATGCTCCGAGCGTATTCCAACTTCGGCACAAGCTTGAATTTTGTTTCGCACATAAACGGCTGACGCGGGATCTTCACCGACGAGAATAGCGACGAGACATGGAACAATGCTCCGACTTGTCGAAAGATGTCGAACTTCCGTCTTGACGTTCTCTTTAATTTGATTGGCGACCACTGCGCCTTCTAACAAAAGCGCTCGTTCGGCAATGTTGGAGTTTTGGATCAATGTACTGGATCACCTTAGATTAAATTCTCTTGTCTTCAGTAGGTTACAACGAGTATTCGAATTTTAGTAGCGCGTCTCGTGGATAGACGCCAGAACTGCTGAAAGGAAAGCACGACTTAGCCAAGAACAAGTAAGGAAGGATGGTTTACCCCGCTGTTACCCAACCACTTAGATCGGTCATGCGGGGGTAAACCCCCTTCCTTACTTGTTCCTGGTTCAGGGCTAAATCGCTTTTCAGCAGGTTTTGTCATTTCAGATTACGTACACGATAATCGCTTCATGATCCGATTGAGAGCGTTTCTAAATGTCGTCACTCTAGCCGTATGTGGTTTTGCGAGCGTCTCAGCATTTGCGCAGTCACCCACTGAGGCCGATGCTCGGATACGTGCAGCCACAGAAGCGCAAGACTGGAGCTCCGCGCGAAACGAAATTGAAAAACTCAGGGCAGCGGATCCTGGACTCTTCAGCTCCAAAGGTTACGACTATCTACTTGGCCGCGTTGCTGAAAACAGTGGTGACCTTGCAACTGCGGTTAAGAATTATCAGCAGATCGTAACCAACAATGGATCGTTGTCAGCTTATGCTCTTTGGCACATGGCGCGGCTCGCACGATCGACGGGCGACCTGGTTTTGGAGCGGGAACGCTTGAGACAACTCAGCGATCTCGGCCCGGATCAACTGCTCCACGATGCTGCAAATCTACGACTCGTTGAAAGTTATTTCGAAAGTGGCGACAACTCCGCAACGATTGCGGCAGCAAATAAGTTTATCCAAAACTCCCAAAAGCCTGCTCTCGTTCGTGAGATTTCCCTCATGCTTGCCGATGCTTACCTCCGCGAACGGAAATATCAGGAAGCTCGCGACATCTTCAATCAATTGTTAATGAAAATGCCCGACGCTTCACGCCCGGATGATTTCGCGCTTGCAGCAGTGCGCGAACTCGATAAACTCGCGCAAAGCCCCTCGCAAGTCATTGATATTCCTCCAGCACCGCTGACGGAAGCTGATCACCTGCTCCGTGCTTCTGTTTATCAGTTCAATCGTGATTTTGCCGGAGCCCGTATTCACTATCAGGCAGTTATCAATGCCAACCCTCAGACGGGCGCCGTACCAAATGCGACCTATCAAGTCGGGCGTGGACTATACCTTGAAGGGAAATACGAAGAGGCGCTGAAGCTGTTTCAGCGAGTCGTAGATCAGTTTCCTCAATCACAGAGTGCCAGGGACGCATTGCCTTCGCTTGCTGCGAGTTATCTCCGCCTAAAACGAGTGGATGACGCGATCGAAGCTTATAAACTTTTTATCAGTCGTTTTCCGGACGCCCCAAATCCAGAGCGGCCCTACCTGAACATAATCGATGCTCTTCATGAAAACGGTCGTTATCCCGAGGCCCTGACTTGGATTCAACAAACTCGCACCCGCTTCAAGACTAATCTTGGAGGCGCACTCGCACTATTTGCTCAACTGCGAATTCATCTCGCTCAAGCCTCGTGGCTTGCAGTAACTCGTGACGCAGACGAACTCCTCAAGTTTCCAGACCTTGGTGGGATGAAAGTTGGTGGCGGTACAACTCAGCCAGAAGTTGCTTTCCTCAAAGCAGTCGCTCTCGAACAACTTGGTCGGACGGAAGAAGCGATCAGTTCCTACCTCGACATCCCTGACGGCCGAAACGAGTATTACGGAAATCGCGCCACTCAACGGCTCGCCGCCTTGGCTGCAAACGAAAAAACACGAGCGCTGGTAGTCAATCGGTACAACGCCCTGTCCGCCGCCGCAAAAACCTCTGATACTCAGAATCAACCCGAACAGGCGCGTGTTGCTGCAGAGAGTGCAATCAGATTAACTGACGACAAGACAAAACGCGCGGACCTCATCGAGATACTGCGTCGTGCCTACGCAGCGTCATCAACCTACAAACTTCCAAAGCTTCAACTCGTCAGCCTTAACGCTGGTACAGATTCAAATCATGCCGTGTTAGGTGAGACACTTTTTGGTCTTGGTTTGTACGATGAAGCAATGCCCGAGATATTCGCCGGGCGAGATTCAACGCAGAAGTCAATCTTCGCGGCTTCAGACGATTCATTCACGCTGGCTGTATACTCGTTGCGCGGCGGGCTGCCGAACCGGTCGGTTCGCTTTGCAGAGCAAGTATGGAAAACTGTTCCCGCCGACTACGTTTTGGAGGCCGCGCCTCGCGATTTAGTCGAGCTTCTCTATCCAGCACCCTTCCGCCAGTCTTTGCTTAAACACGCGTCATCGAGAAACGTCGATCCGCGCTTTGTTCTTTCCATAATCAGGCAGGAGTCACGTTACCAGGCGGACGTGAAATCTGTATCAGCGGCCCGAGGGATGATGCAGTTCATAGCCGCAACCGCGAATGAAATTGCAACGCAGCTTAACTTGAAGAGCTTTTCACAGGACGATCTTTATTCTCCAGACACGGCGATTCTCTTTGGCTCTCAATATCTGGCGAATCTGTTCAAACAATTTCCGGGGCAGCCACAGGCCGTTGCGGGTTCATACAACGGCGGCGCCGATAATCTCTCGCGGTGGATCGCTCGTTCAAAATCGAGTGAGGCGGACCGCTATGTTCCGGAGATCGGGTTCTCCCAAACAAAAGACTACGTCTATAAGGTGATGTCGAACTATTGGAACTATCAGCGACTTTACGACGACAAACTGGAACCCATTTCAAAATGAAATCAAATCTCTGCGCTTCCTCAGCGTTCTCTGCGTCTCCGCGGTGCACTTTATAAGCTGGACAAGAGACCATTTACCGCAGAGACTCAGAGAACGCTGAGGAAGCGCAGAGAAGATCAAGATTCAGCGATTAAACGAAATGAAGATACTCTCGATCATTCTGGCACTCATCCTGGCTCTAGCATTATTCAACGGAGCCTGCCGCCGTCATTCTTCAGCCAACGAAAAACGTTTTGATCTCAAAGGCAAAGTCGTCGTTGTAGAAGTGGACAAACACCTGGTGACGATAGCTCACGAGGAAATCAAAGGCTTTATGCCGGCGATGACAATGCCGTTCACGCTACCGGACGAATCAACGCTTCAGTTTTTGGCCTCGGGGGATGAGATAACTGCAACGCTGGTAGTGGATGGTGCGCAGTCGTGGTTAGAAAACGTCACAATCACCCGCCAGAGTTCGGACCCATCCGCTACGAGCGGTGTTACCGAGGCAAAGGAAGGTGACGAAGTCCCTGATTACAGACTGGTGAATCAGGACAATAAAGAAATTCGCCTTCACAACTTTCGCGGCAAAGCACTGCTGCTTACATTCATCTACACCCGCTGCCCGTTGCCGGAATATTGCAACCTGATGAGCACGAACTTCGCAGAAGTTGATCGTGAGTTACAGAAGGACAAAAACGTCTACTCGAAGACTCATCTCTTAAGCATCACCATTGATCCTGAATACGACACTCCGAAAGTTTTGCGCAGTTATGGCTCAGCACACACCGAGCGCTACGAGAGCGAGACTTTCGAGCACTGGGATTTTGCGACAGGTACGAAAGATCAAATCAAGGGCGTAGCTCAATTCTTTGGACTGCGTTATTTTCAGGATAACGATCAAATCGTTCACGGATTGCGGACGGTGATCATTGGACCGGATGGAAAGGTTGTGAAGGTTTATCGGGATAACCAGTGGAAGCCGGATGAGGTGGCGGCGGAGATGGTTCGAATAGCTCAGGAAAACAATGCGAAATAGGTCCAATAGGTCAAATAGGTCCTATATCAAGCCACTATCAGGCGAGTCCCTTGATCTTCTTAACTTCCTCTGTCAGCACAGGCACAGCTTCAAACAGATCTCCAGCTATTCCATAATCCGCGATATCAAAGATTGGGGCTTCAGGATCTTTATTAATCGCCACGATCGTCCCCGAGTTCTTCATGCCAACCAGATGCTGAATCGCGCCTGAGATTCCTAAGGCGATATAAAGTTTTGGAGCCACCGTCTGACCTGATGATCCGATTTGTCGATCGATCGGAAGCCAGTCGGCATCACAGATCGGACGAGACGCAGCTAGATCACCACCCAGGACCTCTGCCAACTTCTCCGCGAGCACTAGATTGTCTTTACTCTTGATTCCACGACCGACAGCAACGATGACGTCGGCTTTCGTGAGGTCCACAGCCTGCTTAGCTTCCTGAAACGGCGCCTCCGGAATCATTCGAACATCACTAACTTCCACCGCTACACTTTCGACGGGAGCGCCACTTCCCTTCTTCGCCTGATCTGGCCGGAAGGCGCCGCTCTGAAATGTCGCAAAAACAGGCGCAGCACCGTCTGATGAAACATCTGCATCAAGCTTGCCGAGAAAGATTCGTCTGGTAAATCCGATATTGCCACCTTCGGTTTTTGCTCTGATGCAATCGCTAATCAACGACTTCTGAAAGCGAGCTGCAAGCTTGGGAGCGAAGTCACGAACCTGGTAAGTATGCGTCAGAAACACAAAGCTGGGATCGACTTGTTTGACGATCTGTTCGAGAGCATCGGCATAGGCGTCGGGCGTGTATTCAGCTAACTTCTCGTTTGTCGCCTGAATGACTTTTGCGACATCGTACGCTGCAATTTCTTGCGCTGCGGCTTCACTGCCCAGCACAACAATTGTCACCGGTTGACCAACCTGTCCACCTAAAGTCTGCGCGGCAGCGATCGCCTCAATTGAACTCTTGTTGATAGTTCCGGTCTTATGTTCGATGAAAGCTAGTATTCCGTTACTCATTTGATTTAAATGCTTCGACTCTCGGCGTCTCCCGCGTCTCAGCGGTAAAGATTACGCTCACATTCTTCGAATCGCAGAGAACGCAGAGACGCAGAGTCGCAGAGATCGTTCACGATTTTCTATTAAATAACCCGCGCTTCCGAGTGCAATTTTTCAGCCAGTGCCACCGCGCCCGCTTTAGCATCACCATTACCGAGCATCTGTGTCTGTTTCGTCTTCGTTGGTAAATAGATCTTCTCTATTCGCTGGTGCGAAGGCCGAGCCGTTACTTCAGCTGAAGGCATTACTTCCTTAATCTCTTTCTTCTTCGCCGCCATGATGCCTTTAAGCGTGGCGTAACGAATCTGGCTGATTCCTGACTGGATTGTCAGCAGGGCGGGCAGTGGCAGCGTGTACCATTGATACCAACCACTCTCGAGCTCTCTTTTCACACGAAACTTTTCCTGCGCAGCATCGACTTCAATAACGATCGTTGCGTGTGGCAGTCCCAAGAGCTCGGCCATAATCACTCCTGTTTGACCGTATCCGTTATCGTCGGATTGAAGTCCTGTCATGATCAGATCAGCCTTTTCGTCTCGCACGGCATCCGCGAGAACCGTAGCTGCTGCATAAGGCGAAAGGTGCGTGAGATTATCGCCAACCACGTGAATCGCTCGATCGGCGCCACGAGCCAACGCGTCTTTGATCACACTCTTGACTCGCTGTGGACCCATCGAACAAACGACGACTTTGCCACCAAGCTTTTCGCGAACTCGTAACGCCTCTTCCAACGCGTAGCCATCCGACTCACTAACCTCAAAAGAGAGATCAGCCTCTTCAATCCACGTACCCTCTTTATTAATTCGCAGGATCGCGTCTTTATTCGCGACCTGTTTCATCATTACCAGTATTTTCATGGGTGAGTTAGCTCAATTTGAGCTTGTGCTTCGTTCTTTGTGTTTTGTTTTTGTGTTTGCTCAGCTCCAGCGACAAATACAAAGCACCAAGCACAAAGAACCTTACTCGTTATACCTTTTAAACAAGAGGGCGGCGTTCGTACCTCCAAACCCAAATGAGTTTGACAGCACATAGTCAACTTCCGCGGGGCGTGCTTCGTTGGGCACGTAATCCAGATCGCACTCTGGATCAGGATTGAAGTAATTGATAGTGGGTGGCAGGACTTTGCGATGGATAGCCAGGGCTGAAAAGACACTTTCAATTCCGCCTGCGGCTCCCAGAAGATGTCCGGTCATTGACTTGGTGGAACTGACCGCCAGCTTGTATGCATGTTCACCAAACGTATCTTTGATCGCCAACGTTTCGAACTTATCGTTGTACGGAGTCGACGTTCCATGCGCGTTGATGTATCCAACCTGCTCGGGTTTGATCTTCGCGTCCTTCAACGTGCGTTGCATTACGCGTCTGGCTCCAGAACCAGTCTCATCCGGCATTGTGAGATGGAACGCATCGGCGGCTGCTCCGTAGCCCGCGACTTCCGCATAGATCTTTGCTCCGCGACGTTTTGCTGCTTCCAGCTCCTCCAGGATCATGATTCCGGCGCCTTCACCGATAACAAAGCCGTCCCGATCACGTTCAAACGGTCTCGAGGCGTGGACAGGATCATCGTTGTTCGTCGACAAGGCTCGCATTGAGGCGAACCCGGCGACGCTCATGGGCGTAATCGCCGACTCCGCGCCACCGCAGATCATTAAGTCAGCATCACCTCGTTGAATGATCTTGAAGCTATCACCTATGGCGTGAGCACCAGCTGCACACGCGGTGGCAGTTGCTGAGTTCGGACCTTTTGCTCCAAAGCGAATTGAAACTTGTCCTGCCGCGAGGTTGACGATGGCGGAAACAATGAAGAATGGCGAGACTCGGTCTGGTCCGTCGTCGAGCAGTTTCGAGTGTTCCCGTTCGATGGCCCAGAAATCACCAATACCGCTGCTGATGTAAGTGCCGGAGTTCTCTGCGACATCGTTGGGAAACTTTCCTTCCGCTGTCATCCGGAAACCGCTATCAGCGATGGCTTCGATGGATGCGGCGATTGCGTAATGAATAAAGGCGCCCATTTTGCGCGCCTCCTTCTTCGCAATGAAAGCCAGCGGGTCGAAGTCTTTCACTTCGCAGGCGAACCGAACTGGAAACTTTTCTGCGTCGAATTTCTTTATGTAGTCAGCGCCACTGCGACCACTCATCAAAGCGGTCCAGGTGCTTTCGACGTTATTGCCGACCGGTGTAACGAGGCCGAGCCCCGTAATCACGACACGACGTGTCAAGCTAAAACTCCTTGGAAGATTTGTGCGTGAAATATAGGACCTATAGGACGTATAGGACCTATTCGCAATTCACGACTTACAACTTCACTACTTCTTGTGCTGATCGATATAGTTATACGCGTCGCGCACACTTTGAATTTTCTCAGCATCTTCGTCCGGAATTTCAATACCGAACTCCTCTTCAAAGCGCATTACTAGTTCTACCGTATCGAGCGAATCCGCACCCAGGTCGTCAATGAACCTGGCATTGGGTGTTACTTCGTTTTCGTCCACGCCGAGTTCGTCGACGATGATCTGCTTGACCTTATTCTCGATCTCTTGATCGGGCATTTCGTTTGCTCCTCTGTGATTTTCTTAAATCATTTTTCTAAGACGCTCAGCCATTCAGCCTGGCACGTACTGCATCCAAACTGGCCAAATCTTCGACGTTCAGGCAGCTTGCATCTCGATTGATCTGCCGCATGAGCCCAGACAATACTTTTCCCGGGCCCACTTCGACAAACGTAGTGACCCCTCTCTGTAACAACAAGTCCATCGATTCCGACCAGCGTACAGGCGAAGAAACTTGCCGCACAAGCGCATCCCGCAATTCAGCGGGCGTCTTAACAGTCCGGGCATCGACGTTAGTCACAACTCTCGAGTGCGGTTCGCAAAACGCTACCTTTTCAAGATCGAACGTTAACCGATCCTGGGCGGGCTTCATCAACGCGCAATGAAATGGGGCACTGACATTGAGCTTTACTACTCGTTTCGCCACACCCTTCAACAATTCGATTGCACGATCGACAGCCTCGGCGTTTCCGGCAATAACGACCTGATTTGGCGAGTTGATGTTTGCGACAGCACAAACCTGACCTTTGCTGGCCTCCAAACAGACTTGCTCAATCGCGTTTCGCTCACCCCCCAGAACCGCAGCCATCGCGCCCGTACCGACAGCAACTGCTTCCTGCATATAACGGCCCCGAGACCGAACAGTTCGAACAGCATCTGCCAACGAAATCGCGTCTGCAGCAACCAACGCCGAGTATTCGCCCAAACTATGTCCTGCGACAAAGTGAGGTGCGGGCAATCCTTCCGCTTGCATGACACGAAAAGCTGCAACTGACGTGGATAAAATTGCGGGTTGCGTGTTTGCCGTCAGCTGCAGTTCGTCTTCCGGACCCTCAAAGCACAATTGCGAGATGGAAAAGCTTAACGCTTCATCCGCTTCCTCAAAGACCTGCCGAGCAACCTGAAAATTCTCAGCTAACTCTTTCCCCATCCCGGCATGTTGGGAACCCTGGCCTGGGAAAAGGAAGGCTATTTCAGATTTAAGATTTAAGATTTCAGATTGTTCCTGTGCCACAGTCGCTTCTAATTGATAGTGTCTTATCCAAGACTAATCTGAAATCTTAAATAGTCTTACCATCTCACCAGCACCCCACCCCACGTCGCTCCACCTCCGAAGGAAGTCATCATCACAAGATCTCCTTCTTTAAGCTTCCCCGACTCGACACATTCGTCGAGAGCGATGGGGATCGAAGCGGACGACGTGTTTCCGTGGACCGCTATGTTTGAATACACTTTCGAAGTATCAACATTCAAACGGTCCGCTACGGCCTCTGTTATTCGTTGATTTGCCTGATGTGGAATGAATAAATCGATTTCTTCGGCGCGGTGGCCCGCTTGTTCCAGAACTGCACGGGAAATCTCAGCCATAGAACGCACGGCGACCTTGAAGAGTTCATTCCCTCTCATCTTGAAAAAGTGATCGCCGGCAGCCAGCGTCGTCGCGCTCGGCGGACGCCGCGTGCCACCACCGGGAGAGAAGAGCTGCTCTTCGTAACGCCCATCCGACTTGATCTTCGCGCCGAGGATTCCGCGATTCCCTTCAACGGGCCCGAGAACCGCCGCACCTGCGCCATCACCAAAGAGCACACAAGTTTGCCGGTCGGTGTAATCAACGTACTGCGTCAGTATCTCCGCACCAATGACCAAAACGTAACGCGCCTGTCCGGTCAAGATCATCGAATTCGCCAACGACAGGCCATAAAGGAAACCGGAGCACGCAGCCACGATGTCCATCGCCGCAGCGTTATTTGTACCCAGCTCCGCCTGAATGATGCATCCGGTTGAAGGAAGAATTTGATCGGGGGTTACTGTAGCGCAGAGTAAAAGGTCAATGTCTGAAGCGTCCACGCGCGCTTTCTCGATTGCCTGACGCGCCGCACGAACTGCAAACATCGAGGTGTATTCACCTGGCCCAGCCTTTCTTCGTTGCTTGATTCCCGTGCGCGTAGTAATCCACTCGTCCGACGTTTCAACCATCGTCGCGAGGTCAGCATTCGTCAAGATGCCGTCAGGATAGGAATGGCCCGTCCCCAGTATTCCGGCGCGTTGATTTCCCATTAATTGCCTCTATGTATGAAGGGAGCCGTAATAGTATCCAGTAACAAAATAAAAGCCAAACAAACCAACGTGTTGTTTCGTGATGTTTCGCGTTGATTCGTGGATCGTCGCTTGTCCGGTAGAGAAAAGCACGATCCTCGAAATGCACGAAACAACACGAAACATCAAACCAAAATCACTGAGTTGCCACCGCTAAACCCAGCGTCTGAAAGGTAGCTGCGTCTGCGATCCCCTGCTCGATTCGTTCACTGGCCCGATTCTCTGAAAACTCTTTCACGCTCCTGATCGCATTTCGAATTGCCCGAGCATTCGAACGTCCATGCCCAATCACAACAATGCGGCGTACTCCCAACAAAGGAGCTCCGCCGTATTCAGAATAATCGAGACGTTTCTTGATACTTCGAAAGGCCGGCTTTGCTAGTACAGCTCCTGCTTTGGTCACTGCCGTCGCGGTAAGTTCACGTTTCAACATTGCCAGCATCGCTTCGGTCAAACCCTCAGACAGCTTCAACATTACGTTGCCAGTGAATCCGTCCGTCACAATTACATCAACCATGCCTGCAAAGACGTCGCGGCCTTCAACGTTACCGACAAAATTGATGTTGTTGAGCTGTTTCAACAACGGAAACGCCTCTTTGGTCAGATCGTTTCCTTTCGCCTCCTCCTCGCCAATGCTCATCAACCCTACTGTGGGTTTCACTGTTCCCAAAACTGCCCGCGAGTACGCGTCACCCATCACAGCAAACTGCGCCAGATGATGCGGTTTACATTCTGAGTTGGCCCCGACATCCAGCAACAAAACAGGCTTCGCTGCTTTTGTAGGAATCAATGCTGCGAGCGCAGGTCGATCCACACCAGGCAAGGTTCCAATCACCATTTTCGCGGTTGCCATCGCCGCGCCCGTATTGCCAGCGGAAACAAACCCGTCTGCTTTACCTTCGATAACGAGCTTAGTCCCAATTCTCAAAGAACTCTTTTTCTTGCGCCTGACGGAAGTAGCCACCGGATCGTCCATCGCAATCACTTCAGCAGCTTCGACCAGCTCTATACCTCGATCACCATCCCCACGCCAACCACACTTGCGCAATTCGGGTTCGAGCTTGTGAGGTTGCCCCACCAGAATGACTCCCACGCCGAAGTCACGAGTCGCAGCCAGAGCGCCATCAATTTCGACATGTGGCGCGTGGTCGCTTCCCATCCCGTCGAGAACGACCTTGCCCGTCAGGGGGGCTTCATTCGCCGACTGACTTCGCACGGATCTTAAGGTTAAGTCTGTTCTACCTGGATAACTTCACGGCCCTTGTAGTAACCACATTTCGGGCACACTCTATGCGGCATACGCGGCTCACGGCAGTTAGGACACAAGTTGGTTTGTGGGACTCGCAAGGCGTCGTGTGCACGACGCTTGTCCCGACGAGCCTTCGAATGTCGTCGTTTTGGATTTGGCATAATAGCTCCGTTGTTAACTTTAATGCGAAATAGTCACTGGTCGCGGTGTCTGACGATCCATTCACGACTTACCACTCATTAAATCTTTCAGCGCGGACCAGCGAGGGTCAACTTCCTTCTGCTCACAACCGCACTCGCCAGTATTCCGATCATTTCCGCACTGAGGACAGATACCCAAACAGTCACTTTTACAAAGAGCGCGAGTTGGTACCGCCAGAAAAATCTGCTCCTTCACGATTTCATCGAGGTCGATCGTTTCACCGTCGAACACTGACACAGCCATTACATCTTCGCTCAGCTCGGCAGCTTGACTCGCTTCGTAATCGCCGCCAGTAATGTATTCGAGCGAAAAATCGCTACTCACAGGGAGTTGAATCGTCTTCAAACAGCGGTCACAATCCACCTGAACACAAGAATCGACGTGTCCATCAACAACCGCTTCCCTACCAGATCTCTTAAGCTTGCCCCGAACTTCTGTGGCGCCACATAGCGTCACTCGTTCGTCATCCAGCTTCAGATCTTGTGGTTGATAAGTGTGGCTAAAATCGCCACGACCTTCTTCCAGATTAGCCAGTTCAATCCGCATTGCCGCCCCCCACAGCGCCGAACAGCGAATTCAGGCACTATGTGCGCAAAAGGGCATTATAGCGACGAGGTGCGGTCTGTCAACGCGCGCCAAAGCTAAACGGGTGGAATCCTGGTTCCTAAATCTCTGCGCCTCCTCTGCGTTCTTTGCGTCTCTGCGGTATTGAAATTCCACAACTTAACCGCTGAGACGCAAAGAACGCAGAGGAGGCGCAGAGAAAAACTTAAACTGGGTCGCTGCAAAACTAACGTCCGCTCGAGTCAGTTCGAGGAAATGCTCGCAAGGCATCCTCCCTGACAGCGGTGGAAAGACGTTGGTCTGCACCGTTGATGAGCCCTTGTGAAGGCCGTTTTACTTCATCAAAAACCTTCTCGCGCCTCCGACCTTTACCTCTTTTTCCACCGGCGCGAGTTTTGGCCACCTTGGTGAGGAGGCCCTGGGCAAGTTCGGGTTCACCAATGCGGTCATAGACAACGGCCAGAAGTTCCAACGCTTCCTGGTAATCGGAATCCATCTCAATTGCTTTGCTAAGGTGACGGCGCGCCAATTCGTCCCTATCGAGTCTGTAATACAACGAAGCCAGAGCGAAGTGCGCTTCCGGCGAAGGACGAACCTCAAGGGCGCGTTTGAACTCGGCGAGAGCCTTGCGCCATCTATTCTCGATCATATGGACCCAGCCGAGTCCGTAGTGCCCCGCGAAACACGACCCGCCGTGCTGAAGCGCATTGGCCAAAAGTTCTTTTGCAGCCGCTGAGTCGCCATCGTCGGCACAACTCAAACCAAGAAGTAGTGAAACGCGAACATCATCAGGCGCGGCTTGATGTGCACGACTTAAGTAAGTACGTGCGATTTGAGTCTGACCATCACGAAAGAAATGCTCTCCAATAAAGAGATTCAACGCGGAATTGGAATCCGCCAGGTCAGCTGCCCGCAGAAGCTTGTCTATGCCTATGGCGGTTTGTCGGTCCTGAAGAAGTAGAAAACCTTCGCCAACGAGATCCTTAAACGCCTTCGAGTTATTCGGAGGTGGAGAGGCTAGTATTCTCGAACGAAGCTCATCACGCTGAGACTTTTGTTGTTGGTCAAGCGCATCCTTTTCACATCTCTCGTTCCAGAGTTGCTCGAGTTTTGAAGCTTCTACAAATCCGTCCTCGCTAAGAACTCCAATCAACGTTTTGACCAACGAACGATCGAAATACGAGTTCTGGACCTGGCGCAATAAGAGATCGAGGGTACGCTCGAGACGTTCGGTCAAACGTGAAACTCGATTCTCCAGAATCGAGATTCTTTCCAGTAGGTGCTCGTCTGTCGATACTGCCTGCTCGTTCAACTCAAATCTCGCCGACGTAGGCTCGACGACGATCATTAAACGGGTTCCACAACGGACACAAAAGTCCTGGCCCAATGGATTTGGAGCAACGCACCTCTGACAGTAATGGAAGATCGGGGTAGGCATTGACTAATACTCGTAGAAGCCGCGACCACTCTTCCGGCCCAGCCAGCCAGCGTCAACATACTTCTTCAACAGTGGACAAGGGCGGTATTTCGGGTCGCCGAGCCCCTCGTATAACACATTCATTATCGCCAGGCATACATCCAACCCAATAAAATCCGCCAACGTCAGCGGACCCATGGGATGATTCATACCCAGTTTCATGATTCCGTCGATACTTTCTCGCGTCGCAACTCCTTCGTAAAGCGTAAAGATTGCTTCATTGATCATTGGCATCAGGACTCGGTTCGAAACAAACCCGGGTGAATCCTGACAGTCCAGCGGGGTCTTGCCTAATCTCTCCGATAACGCCTTCACTCTTTCGTAGGTCGCATCTGAAGTCGCCAAACCGCGAATAATCTCGACCAGTTTCATCACGGGCACAGGATTCATAAAATGCATTCCAATGACTTTATCGGGTCGATCGGTTGCAGCAGCCAGTTTGGTTATCGAAATCGACGAGGTGTTTGTGGCGAGAATTGATTGTTGCGATACAACCCGGTCGAGTTCTCTGAATAAACTTGTCTTTATACTTTGATCTTCGGTAATAGCTTCGATAACGAAAGTCGCTTCGCTCAGCGCTGATAGTTCGGTAGTCGTTGTGATCCGGCTGATGATTTGGCGCTTCTCGTCTTCACTAAGACGTTCTTTGTCAACATCGCGCTGAAGACTCTTATCGATGGCTTGCAAACCGCGTTTTAGAAACTGTTCGCTGACGTCGCGCATTACTACGTCATAACCCGCACGCGAAGCGACTTGAGCAATACCGTTGCCCATCGTGCCGGCGCCAACAACACCTATCAGTTCTTTCACGGTTTTTGAGACTCCGAAGGTTATCGCCAATCGGGCGGAGTTGGTGGTGGTGTGTAGGTAGGCTGCGCCTGATTATTCTGAACGTCGTAAGCCCACGATTGTCTACCAGGCGGGAGCATATGTTTTGGTGTTTCGAACATGGCTTTTCCCGGTTCGCTGAAAAGGAACCAGAAGGTGTAGGCACAAACCGCAGCACCGATGGGAAAGTTCATCAACGCAGCTACACTGCCGATTAACGCCGCTGTTCTTGCCCAAGGCTTATGCTTGAGCAATCCATATCCCGCTACAAAGGACGGAATTGTCATCAGGCTGTAAAGACCGCCTATGAAGATCGTCATAAAAAGCATGAGTACCGGCGGTGGGCCATCTGGCACGGACCCAATGACGCCGACAAACATTCCAATCATGGCGAGGCATAGAAGAGCCATCAACCCGCCGTAGGCCAAGTGAGCCCATGCCACGTACTTATTGTGCTCTTCAGGGGTCAAAACGGTACTCCAATAAGGCGTATCTCTAAGTTCTTCCTCTCATTCTCACCGGGCTTTAGCCCGGTGCCCAGTTCCTTACAATTTGAGAAACCGTTTCAACGGTTTCGTCGCCTCGCATTCTACAATGACAGCGCCATATCGAAACCGTTGAAACGGTTTTAGAACCAATTTGGCCCACTATCCACCGGGCTGAAGCCCCGTGAGAATGAGAGCAGGAACTTTTGGTCAGACGTACTCCAGCGTCATCGTTCCACCGCAAGCGCCACCGCGTTGCCCCCACCCAGGCAAAGGCTGACGATCCCGCGATGTGCATCGCGTCTCTTCAACTCGTAAAGAATTGTAGTCAACAGGCGAGAACCTGACTGTCCAATCGCGTGGCCAAGTGCAACGGCGCCTCCGTTGACATTAACCTTTTCAGGATCCAAACCAAGTTCACGAGTCACAGCCAGGGCCGCAACTGAGAATGCTTCGTTAACCTCGATTAGATCGACTTCACTGCCGGCCCAGCCAGTCTTCTTCAACAATTTTCGCACTGCTTCAACGGGCGCCATCATCACCATCCGCGGCTCAACACCTGACGTAGCCTGCGCAACTATGCGCGCCATTGGTTCAACCCCAAGCTGTTTTGCACGGGCAAGTGACGTTACGACTACCGCCGAAGCTCCGTCGTTAACACCAGGCGCATTTCCGGCAGTGACAGTTCCATCGGCTTTGAAGGCCGGCTTCAGTTTTCCCAACACTTCGACGGTCGTGTCTGCCCTTACTGTTTCGTCCTGCGAAAACAGTACTGGCGCACCTTTCTTCTGTGGAATCTCGACCGGCACGATCTCTTCATCAAACTTACCAGCTTTTATGGCAGCGGCAGCTTTGCGGTGCGAATTTGCAGCGTATTCATCCTGCTCAGTTCGTCCAATCGAGTACATATCAGCAACAACTTCACCTGTGCAGCCCATGTGATAGTTCTCGTAGGCATCCCAAAGACCGTCATGAATCATTGCATCAAGCAGCTCACCATTTCCAAGTCGATAACCTTCGCGAGCTTTTGGAATTAAATATGGCGCGTTGCTCATGGACTCCATTCCACCCGCAACGACAACCTCGGTATCGCCCAACTTCACCCCCTGAGCCGCCATCATGACAGCTTTCAAACCGGAGCCACAGACTTTGTTAACTGTCACCGCAGCGACAGTACCTGGTAGCCCGCCTCGCAGGGCCGCCTGCCTTGCCGGGTTCTGGCCCAAGCCTGCTTGAATAACACATCCCATGATGACTTCATCGACATCTTCAGGCTTAACACCCGCACGTTTCACCGCCTCCCGAACAACAATCGCACCGAGAGCAGGCGCTGAAAACCCTTTTAGCGAACCTAAGAACTTACCCACCGGAGTTCTGGTGGCACTGATTATTACCGCTTCGTTTAGTTCAGACATAAAACCTCGTAAATCGTGAATCGTGAATCGTGAATCGCTGCGACGATCCGCGACTGGAGTAATGGTAATTGCTGAATCGCTACTAGTCCACCGGAAAGCCTTACCCCTCAAGGCGCATACCACCGGCTAAAGCGCGGTGGTGTCCAATTTTGTTACTCACGTTTTGTAGCTGTGAAGTTGAAGCACCACCGGTTAAAGCGCCGTGGTGTTCGGAACCTCTTAAAGAGAGCCTCCATTCACGATTTACGATTCACTAATGCTAGACTTCGCTTGCTAGAACACCTCTGCGCTGGCTGCGCAGATCTCAGATTCAAGATCTCAGATTTAAAGCTATTTGAGATCTGAGATCTTGAATCTGAGATCTTGAGCCGTCAGCACGAAAACGACTTCAACAGACATGCAGGCACTGATTCTCGCGGGTGGTAAAGGAACAAGGCTTCGCCCACTCACAGTCTATACTCCCAAACCAATCGTCCCGATTTGCAATAGACCTTTCTTGCTCTACCAGATCGATACTCTTCGTCGCGCCGGAATTATCGACATCACTCTTTCACTTTCGTATCAACCTAACAAGATCGAGCAACTGCTGGGTGACGGCTCTGACTACGGCGTCAAACTTAAGTACACCGTCGAACCACAGCCTATGGGAACTGCAGGCGCGTACAAGTTTGCCGAAGACTTAATTCGCGAACCAACGGTAGTTTTCAATGGCGACATCCTTACGGATCTAGATCTGAAAGCCGTCATACGGGAACACAACGAACGCAAAGCCGCGGCCACCGTTGTATTGACACCAGTAGCAAATCCCCAGAGTTATGGTCTGGTGGAAACAGAGGCGGATGGACGTATTCGCCGCTTTCTCGAAAAACCAAAAGCAGATGAGATCACCTGCAATACTATCAACGCGGGGACGTACATCCTCGAGCCAAAAATTCTGGACTTCATTCCGTTAGGTGAGAACTATTCTTTCGAGTATGGCCTGTTTCCCGATCTGTTGAAACGCAAAGAAGCTTTCTTCGCGCATATTCCCACGAGGGTCTATTGGATCGATATCGGTACTCCGGAGCGATACCTGCAAGTCCATGCCGATCTTTTGGCAAACAAGGTGGGGCGGATCCACATAAAAGATCGAAGGGGACAATTCGATGCGGCGACCATCTCAGAGATCGACGACTCTTCAATGATCGGCGACGATTGTCAGATCAAGCCGGGCGCGCAAATCATTAACTCTGTCCTGGGCCAGGGATGTTTTGTCGAAGAGCGCGCGCGCGTTGAGAACTCAGTTATCTGGCCGCACACACGCATCGGCACAACAGCACAAGTCACAGGAGCAATTGTAGGACGCGGCTGCCATATTGGACGATCAGCTGTAGTCGGACCAGGCTCGGCACTTGGCGACAAGACTTCGCTAACTGACTACACCATAACCGGAGTCTCGGTTTCGTGACCTCTTCACTAGCGCAGATCAAATTCGGCACTGACGGTTGGCGTGCAGTGATTGCGCGGGAGTTCACTTTCGCGAATCTCGAACGCGTGGCCCAGGCTTATGCTGATTTCTTAAAGTTGGAACAGCATGCTTCACGCCTTGTCGTAGTCGGATTCGATAGGCGGTTTCTCTCAGAACATTTCGCACAACACGCAGCGGAGATCATGACCGGGAACGGCTTTCAGGTCAGTTTGTTCTCTGAACCGCAGCCGACCCCCGTTATTTCGTGGGCGGTGAAAGATCTCGGCGCAATCGGCGGTATTGTTATCACAGCATCGCACAACCCGCCGGAATTCAATGGATTCAAAATCAAGGCGCCGTGGGGCGGGAGTGCTGCCCCCGAAACAACGGAAGCGGTGGAGAAGCTCGTTGACGTCAGCTTACCAATTCGCGCGGCGCTTTCGAATAATTTTCAACCGCTGGAAGGCTCAATTGGCAGCTACAAGAAACAGCTTGCGAGTTATCTCGATCTGGAACTGATCAAGAGCGGCACTGGATCTGTTGTCGTAGATCCGATGCACGGATCCGCCGGCCGGTGGGTGGAACGAATTCTTACCGGCGGCACGCTCGAAGTTGAAACGATCCGGGCTAATCGTGATCCGCTGTTCGGAGGGGTGAATCCGGAGCCAATCGATCAGAATCTGGCTGACTTGAAGAAACGGGTGCTGGAGAAAAGAGCACTTGCGGGCGTCGCGACTGATGGTGATGCAGACCGAGTGGGAGCTGTTGATGAAACAGGGCAAACAATGACGATGCACGACGTTGTGCCGTTACTCCTGTTGCACCTGGCGCGTCAGAGGAAAATGAATGGAACAGTTGTCGTAACAATTTCACAGTCAGTGCTGACCAAACGAATCGCAAAGGCGATGGGTCTGGAGATTTACGAAACGCCCATTGGCTTCAAGTACATTGCCGATTTGATGTTGCAGAAAGACGTCTTGATCGGAGCGGAAGAGTCAGGCGGAATCGGTGTTAAAGGACACATCCCGGAAAGAGACGGCATTCTGAATTCGTTGCTCTTTCTTGAAGCAATAATCAGTGCGGGCAAGACGCCATCCGAGATGCTTGCTGATTTGCATCGGGAGTTTGGCGAGTTTCGATTCGGCCGGCGCGATCTGCATGTGGAAGTTAGGTCCGGACAAGAAGTCGTAATGAGACTTGCAGAACAACCGCCTTCAAATATTGCCGGATACAAGGTAGTAGGCACTCAAACTCTCGACGGCACCAAACTGCTGTTTGATGACGAATCATGGTTGTTGTTTCGGCAATCAGGAACGGAACCGGTGCTTCGGATTTACGCGGAAGCAACGTCATTCGAGAAACGTGATGAGTTGCTCGACGCGGGACAGCGTGTGGCAATGCCGTAGTGATTTTGATCTTCTCTGCGCATTCTCCGCGTTCTCTGCGTCTCCGCGGTGACTTCGTGGTCTTCGTGTTGATTTGGATCGTTTTGTCTAGTGCTGAAAGTAGGATTCCCCAAATATAGAAAAGCAACCGCCGAGACGCAGAGAACGCTGAGGATGCGGAGAGGGGATAGATTAACGCTGAAAGTTGACGCTCCGCCGCGTCTCACTTAAGCTAACGCCATCCTTCCCGAAAATCACCCCTACAATTAAACCGACGAATAGGGAGGTTTGTCATGGGTCTGATTCTCTTGATTGTGCTGATCTTGCTGGTTCTTGGTGCAGTTCCACGTTGGCCCTACAGCCGCGGCTGGGGTTATTGGCCGAGTGGTACGCTTGGTCTGGTCCTGATCGTGGTATTGATTTTGTTTCTGCTGGGTAGAATCTAATTCAGAGACAGTTCCCCCAAGATGCCCGAGCTTCCTGAAGTCGAACATGTTGTTAGAGCCCTGCGTCCAGTCGTGGTCGGAAGGCGAATTCTGGCTGCTGAGCTAAACCTGAAGAGAATTGCGCCCCGCATTTCACGTCCACAATTCAACCAACAGTTAAAGAATGCAGTAGTAACGGCGGTTGCGCGGCGCGGCAAGTACATTCTGTTCGAGCTTGAATCTGGCGCACTTCTAACGACCCACTTGAGAATGACTGGCAAGTTTGTCGCGATTCCCACCGATAACAACTTGCCCCCATACGCTCACGTCGTCTTCTATCTCGATAATGAAAAGCGCCTCGTCTTCTGCGACATGCGGCAGTTTGGTCGCATGCAGCTCATCAAAAACCCTCAAAGGTTGCCGAAGGAATTGTTGACACTGGCGCCGGAACCTCTTTCTGAAGACTTTACCGAAGAGTACTTCCTCAAGACACTCGCCCGTTCTCGTCGAACTCTGAAAACGCTCCTTCTGGATCAAACACGAGTGCTTGGTCTAGGCAACATTTATGCGGTTGAGGCGCTCTTTCTCGCGGGCATCCATCCTCTGAAGCTGGCCCACACTTTATCCAAACCGCGTGCGCGTAAGTTGTATCAGGCGATTCGACAGGTCTTACAAGAAGCTATCGATTCCGGTTCGACATTGAAGATTGACTTATCAGATGGTCACGCAAGTTACTTTGGCTCGAGTGAAAGATTCTGGCGTGTGTATGAACGTGAAGGTGAGCCGTGTGTGAATTGCGGAACGCCGATCCGTCGAGTTGCACATGCAGGCCGTTCGACTTATTTCTGTCCGAAGTGCCAGAGGAAATAGATCTTCTCTGATAATCTCTATTCTCTGTTGGATCAGGTCAGTACCACCTCGCGGTAGCGGGTGGGTGCGAAGCGAATCTAAGCATCTGAAGGCTTCGCACCCACCCGCGACCGCGAGGTGGTACTGACCTGATCCAACAGAGGCACGGAGACAACACAGATAAGATCTTATAGATTCCCCACGATAAAATCCGTCATCATCTGCCTCATATGCGTCAACAGCGTCGGGTCCGTCACTCCATGCCGCGATTTCGGATACAACATCAACTCAAATTGCTTCCCTGCTTTCTGTAACTCATAAACAAACTGAATCGTGTTTGCCATATGCACGTTGTCGTCAATCGCGCCATGAATCAATAACAACTTGCCATGAAGGTTCTTCGCCGACGTGACAGGTGAACTCTTCCTGTAACCTTCCGGATTATCCTGAGGCGTGCCCATGTACCGCTCGGTGTAGATGCTGTCGTAATTCCGCCAATCAGACACCGTGCCGCCCGCAATACCAATCTTGAACGATTGACTATGCGTCAGCGCATAACTCGTCATGAAACCACCGTAGCTCCAACCCCACAATCCAATTCGCGAACCATCAACATAAGGCTGCGACTTGAGCCACGAGAGTCCGTCTTCCAGGTCGCGCAGTTCCAACTCACCAAAGTTTTTATAGACCGGCCAGGTCGATTCAATTCCCTTCCCACTTGCCGTGCGGTTGTCACATACCCAAACGATGTAACCCTTCTGCGACAGCAATTGATGCCACATGTACGTAGTCGATCCCCACGAGTTGTGAACTTGTGGCGCGTGTGGCCCACTATAAGTAAACGACATCACTGGATATTTCTTATTTGGATCGAAATTCGGTGGTTTGATCATCAAAGCTTCCATGACGAAACCGTCGCGTGTTTTGACCTGCAACAATTCCGGGGTTCCGAGTTTGTAGTTCTTCAACGCATCGACTTTGTTCTCATTCACAACTCGCACAAGTTTGCCGGTCGCATCGTACAGTATGATTTGTGTAGGCGTGTTGATATCGCTCCACGAATCGAGAAAGTAGTTGTTCGCGGGGCTGAAGTTGATACGATGCGTTCCTTCGGTGCTCGACAAACGCTTCAGGTTGGTCCCATCGAGTTTGATACTGTAAAGCTGCGGCGCGATATAGCTGTGTTCCGTTGAACCGAAGTAGATCAGGCCTTTCTCTTCGTCCACCCCTTCGAGTGGATCGGCTTCCCATTTTCCGTCGGTGACCTGCCGAATCAGTTTGCCGTTCTGGTCGTAATGATAGATGTGCTGCCACCCGGTTCTTTCGCTCAGCCAAAGGAAGGAGCCATCTTTAAGCCAGGTGGGATTATCATTAGTTGCGACCCATGCCTTACTCGTCTCCTTTACGACGGTTTTTGAATCACCGGTCTTTGCATCAGCGAAATTCAGATCGAGATACGTTTGCTCTCGATTCTGCGCCTGGAACACTACTGTCTTGCTGTCGGGCGTCCAGGTCACTCGTGTAATCAGGAAATCTTCCGGTTGATACTTGAAGGTGTTCACCCAGCGCGTATCACCACCAGCAGCATTTACGACGCCGAGTTTTACGATTGGGTTTGGATCGCCGGCCTTCGGATAAGGTGTGACTTCTACTTTTTGATCGTAAGGAATATGGTCGACTACGGTGAACTCCGGCACAGGTCGCTCATCGATTCGCAAGTAAGCAATGCTTGTCGAATCAGGACTCCACCAATACGCACCGAAATTTCCCCGACCATAAACTTCTTCCTGATAAACCCAGTCCAGACGTCCGTTCAGAATTTTCGCGTTGCCGTCGCGCGTCAGAGCGCGCTCGCGACGCTGCATGCTCAGATCCTCAACATACAAATTGCTGTCGCGAATGAAACTAATCATGCGTCCGTCTGGACTGAACGCTTCACCGACTTCTTCTTCCGGATTACTAGTCAAACGAATCGCACGATCGCTTCCGAGTTCGTAATAGAACAGATCGTTGGCCCAGTTAATAAGCACCGCCGTCTCTGCCGGACTCAACTCATATGAATTGCGGCTTGATAATTGGCGAGCATCCTGTTCGCTGATTCCCGGAAGCGCGGCGAAAGCAGCCTGCATCTTTGCAGCATCAAAGAATGGCGCTGCTTCGCCCGTGGCAGCATCGACTTTTTGAAGCCGCGGAACGTCACGACGTGACGTATCGTTGGTTAGCAGGTAATGCTTTCCATCTTTGAGCCAGCGGATGCTTGGAGTGTTGCCGTTGAAATTGACGCGCTTGACAGGGTCGAAGATGTCTTCGACCGTGAGCATTCTGTTTTGGGCACGCGCAGGGGCAATCGCAAACACCAGGATCACTAGCAAAATTGTTATTTTCATTCTCAAAGGCCTTTTGTGCGCACACTTCATCGCAAACGAAAACGGCGTCCGCAATATCAGTCGATCAAGTTGAACAGTTGAACTCAAGACGCTTTGGGAGTCATCTTCTTAATTAAAGGTGTCAGAACAAGAAGAATGATTGCGGCAAGCAGAGTCACGCCCGCAAAAATCGAGAACGCTCGAGTTAGAACAGCCGGGTTGTTTCCTTCAAATAGTCGGGTAGCGAGACCGGCAATATAACTACCGATTGAAATAGATAAGAACCAAACGCCGAGCATTAGCCCGACCATTCGTGCGGGAGATAGTTTAGTCACAGTGCTGAGACCCACAGGACTTAAACAAAGCTCACCTACCGTCTGCAGGAAGTAAACTGTTACCAACCACATTGGGCTGACTCGGCCACCACCTGTCAGTGCCGAAGCAACTGCAATCACTACGAATGCAATTCCAGCAAAAAATAAACCAATAGTGAACTTGCCGGGACTCGACGGTTGTTTCTCACCCAGGTTTTGCCAGATTGCGCCCATCACGGGAGCCAGGATGATGACAAAGATTGCGGGCACGGATTGGAACCAACTCGAGGGGTATTGCCAACCCAGAATTGTGGTGCGCGTCAACCGGTCTGCAAAGAGAGTCAAACTCGATCCAGCTTGTTCGTACGTCATCCAAAACAAAATGGAGAATACAAATAGGATAAAGATCACTAAGACGCGCTTTAGTTCATCACCGTTGAGCAAGCGCGTTATGCCAATAAGGTAACCTGCAAAGAAACCAACGACCGTAGGAAACAATGCCGATATCACCCCGGCATCACCAAATTTCATTCCCAGTCCAGCGCCCAGAACACCACCTACGATTGCAAGCGCAAGGGTTACATAATCAACGCCAACCTCCTGAACCGACTCGACACTGTTTCGAGCGTCAGGTTTGTTTCCTACGGCCGTGAGTCTCTTCCCACCAAGAAGGTACTGAATAATGCCCAGCGTCATCCCTACACCGGCAGCACCAAAGCCCCAATGCCAACTGGAGTTCGAATCCATTCCCAGTGATGTGATCACACCTTTGAACCATGCACCCTGTGCAAGAAAGCCAACAACTATAGGTGACAGGAACGCACCCAGATTGATCCCCATATAAAATATGGAGAACCCTGCATCGCGACGCTGGTCAGTATCTGAATACAACTGCCCTACCATCGCGCTGATATTTGGCTTTAGTAACCCGGTACCACACGCAATAAGAATTAACCCCAGGAAGAAAGTAAATTTTGAATTGATGGCCATCGAATAATGGCCCGATGCGATAATGATTGCACCCAGAAGAACAGCGCGCCGCGCGCCAAAAATCTTGTCTGCAAGCCAGCCACCAACAAGCGGAAGGTACCAAACTGAAGAGACATACGTTGCATAAATAACGCTTGCGTAACGTTCATCAAACGCGAGACCGCCTTCAGCGAAACTCTTGGTCATGTAGAGCGTGAGTATCGCCCTCATGCCGTAATAGCTGAACCTCTCCCACATCTCTGTGAAGAAGAGTGTGGAAAGACCAGCGGGATGACCGACAAAGCTCCGGTCAAGTGCATCTGAGTGGGCTGCTCCACTTCCGTCTACAGAGGTACTCATCAGGATTCCTTTTAAGATATTGGGCTTCAGTGTGTGTATAAGAATCTGCCCACACTCTGAGGAGAGAGTTGACTTAAACCATCCTTAAGCTCTGGCTAATGCTTGATTCCCGTCAGCATTCAGCCAAAAGAGCTTAGATACTGTCAAGGAGAGAGAGGATTGCGTAGTGGTAGTGGTCAGTGGTTAATAGGACCTATACGACCTATTCGACCTACAGCCTCACGATGAAAAAAGCGCCTCAGTCACTTGGGAACGAGGCGCTTTCGAATTGAACAGCTCGCTGGTTAATTATTCCGTTGCCGCGGCAACATTCTCTCTCAGGTGAAACGCATCAATCGCCTCCTCTGGCGTTAACACCGGATGGTAGGTCTTGCCGTATCGCTCTGAAATGATTCGAACGTAATTTTTTGTCTCATTAAACGGAGGAATGCCGTTGTACTTATCAACATTGCCTTCACCGGCGTTGTATCCAGCGAGGGCCAGTTGAACATTCCCCGAGAATCTTTTTAGCAACCAGCTTAAATATTTCGTGCCAGCCTCGACGTTGTCTTCCGGATCTTCAGGATGCGAACAACCAAATCGCTTGGCTGTGTCCGGCATTAGTTGCATCAAGCCTTGAGCACCTGCGTGTGAACGTGCCGTAACCTCATACTTGGATTCCTGCCAAATCACTGCGTGGATAAATCTAGGATCGACGCCTTCACGTTCTCCTACACGAAAAATAATTCGATCGAGACTCTTATCACCCGAGGTCGGGATATCGGCTGGAATGGCAAGCTCGTCAGCGGAGCTTGCTTTCGCGATTGGCGCCAGTGCTCTGCTGAACAAGATCCCAGTCACGTTGCTGAAAACAAAGAAACCGATCAGAGCAAAGGGTGCGAGTTTTATAGAGCGAAACAAAGGGGTACTGCGGGGCAACTTCATTCGTCAAAATCTCCAGGGTAACGATGCACATACGTACACCTAAGTTATTTCGGGCCTTCAATATTGCTTCGGGTAACGACTGACCTAAGGGTTTAAGTGAGCCTCCACTCAGATGGACCGACTGCAAAGACAGTTGCCTTTTCTTTGAGATTTTCTTCTCGTAACCCCTACAAAATAAATGTACTTATTCGATTCGCCAAATCGGTCTTTTTGCAAGCTCAGGGCCAGGCTGACTACAAAAAGTAGACAGTCTGCGCAGTGTCTAATCACAGCGCGAGCGCGAATCAAGACCGAACCCGGCGAAGAAAGAGTTCTGCGCTTTGTGACGCACGAAGACCGTATGAATACGAGCAACTTGACAGTCGTTCTGAACGCAGCGTATAAGCACGGATGACAAACGTGGTGAGTTAAGGCGACTTGCGGCCACGTAAAAAAACCAGCTAAACAGCTCGGGATCGCAGGAAACGAGCCCGAAACACTTCAAATCACTTTTGAAGTCCCGCGTTGTTTAGCGGGACCTTTTTATTGCCGATTTCCGATTGCCAATTGCCGATTGAAGAATCGCCAGGCTCGGGAATTCAAATCGGCAATTGGCAATCGGAAATCGGCAATAGACATGCTTCCTTTCAAAGAGCTTCTCGAAACTGATGGTATCCACGTGGTGGATGGGGCGATGGGCACCATGCTGTATGCGAAGGGCGTCTACATCAACCGTTGTTACGACGAGTTGAACCTGAGCAATCCGGACCTTGTCCGCGAGATTCACGGGGAATACATCAAAGCCGGCGCCGACATCATTGAAACAAATACCTACGGGGCCACCAGTCACAAACTCCAGCAGTACGGACTTGAAGGTAATCTTCATGAGATCAACGCCACTGCTGCGAAACTTGCCCGAGAAGCTGCGGGTGAACGAGCTTATGTCGCCGGCGCTATTGGACCGTTGGGATTACGAATTGAACCCTACGGACCAACCTCATTCGACGAAGCCAAGGATCTCTTCAAAGCACAGGCAATCGGACTACTGGAAGGTGGAGTGGATCTGTTCTGTCTCGAAACCTTTTCAGACGTTTCCGAGATCCGGGAAGCCATTCGCGCCGTTCGTGAAGTCTGCGACCTGCCAATCATTGCGCAGATGACCATCATGACTGATGGCAATACAGTCTTCGGTACCACTCCGGAAATCTTTACGGAACGACTCGATCAATGGGGCGCTGACGTGATTGGACTGAACTGTGGCGTGGGACCAGCAATCATTCTTAACGCGCTCGAGAAAATGCGCGAGGTGACAAAGAAGAAACTGTCCGCACAGCCCAACGCAGGCTTACCCCGCGACGTGCAGGGGCGACAGTTCTACATGTGTTCACCTGAATACATGTCGAAGTTTGCGAAACGGTTTATCCAGGCTGGCGCAAAGTTTATCGGCGGTTGTTGTGGGACGACTCCGGCGCATATCAAGTTGATTTCAGATGCAGTACGCGCAGCCTCACCGCGTGCACAGCGAACCGCGTTCAAGTCTTCGCCAGCACATGTCGAAGAAATAACGCTACCTGACATTAAGGTTGTGCCACCGGAAGAAAGATCAGCATGGGGTCGGAAGATCGCGCGCGGCGAGTTTGTGACATCTGTAGAGGTGTTACCTCCAAAAGGTGTCGATGCGAAAAAGACGCTCGATTCGATTCGACTCCTGAAAGAGGCAGGCGTTGATGGCGTGAATATCCCTGATGGCGCGCGCGCGCAGTCACGAATGAGCGCACTGGCCACAGCAGTACTTGTTGAACAACAAATCGGGATTGAGTCGGTACTTCATTATTGTTGTCGCGATCGAAACTTGCTGGGCATGATGTCCGACCTGCTCGGGGCGGCCGCATTAGGGCTCAGAAACATTCTGGTGATCACCGGCGATCCGCCCAAGATGGGTCCGTATCCGGACGCGACGGCCGTCTTTGACATCGACTCAATCGGCTTAACGAACATGGTGAACAAGCTGAACCGTGGTTTAGATCTCGGAAACAATCCAATTGGTGAACCAACAGCTTTTTGTATTGGCGTTGGTGTAAACCCCGGCGCAATTAATCTCGAAGAGGAGATCAAACGATTCGAGTGGAAGGTTGAAGCTGGTGCGGAGTATGCGATCACGCAACCAGTGTTTGATACGAATCAGTTGCGGGACTTTCTGGAACGAATCGAGCACGTGCGAATTCCAGTCATAGCCGGCATCTGGCCACTGGTCTCGTACCGTAATGCTGAGTTTCTTCATAACGAGGTGCCTGGCGTTCGCGTCACACCATCGATTATGGACCGGATGCGTGAAGCATCGGCGATAAGCAAAGAGGCGGGACGCGACGAAGGACTGAAGATTGCGCGTGAATCACTGATGGATGTTAGAGATGTGATTCAGGGTGTTCAGGTTTCTGCGCCGTTTGGGAATGTTAAGTATGCGCTCGAAGTGTTTGGTGCTTTGGAGGAGTTTGCGAAGTAATGTCCGATACGCGTCTGTCTTGTCGTGACAGGACAGACGCATATCAGACATTAAGTTTTGAGAATGGCTGCCAGCGCGGACTGCAGGTTTTCAAACTCGAATCGATAACCGCTATCCAACAAACGCTTCGGTTCAACCTTCGCACTCGACAACAACAGTGCATCCGCCATTTCTCCAAACGCTAATCGCACCGCAAAAGACGGCATCGGAAACAGCGTCGGACGCGATAGTGCTTCGCCTAGAAACTTAGTGAATTCACCATTCGTGACCGGGTTAGGCGCAACGAAGTTCACCGGCCCGTTTATTGAGTTGTGCTCAATTACGAACTTCAACCCCTTAATTACATCTACGAGCGCAATCCAACTCATCCATTGTTTGCCGTCACCGATTCTTCCGCCGACGCCCATGCGAAATGGAGTCAGCATCTTGGCAAGCGCACCGCCATTCTGATCCAGGACGATTCCAAACCGCGAGTGCACTGTTCGGATTCCCTTTGCTTCGGCTTCCCCGGTAGCTCTCTCCCAGGCAACACATACCTCTGCCAGAAAGTCATTTCCTGGCGCACTTTTTTCGTTGAGCAGTTCATCTCCGCGATTAGCGTAGTAACCAATGGCTGAGGCAGAAATAAATGCAGCTGGTGGTTTGGAAGATCGAGCCAGCGCTTGACTGAGTAAAGTAGTTCCATTGACCCGACTCTCTCGGATCTTACGCTTCTTCTCGTCGGTCCATCTGCCTGAGGCGATACTCTCGCCGGCCAGGTGAACCACCACGTCGAAGCCGCTAACGCGTTCGGAATCAATCGAACCCTGATTCGGATGCCACTCAATCTCAGAAGGTCCTTCGCTCTTATGACGAACGAGACCAACAATCTCGTGACCGTCTTTATTCAGCTCGGAAATAAGAGCCTTACCCACTAAGCCGTGACTGCCAGTGATGAGAATTCTCATGTCGATAGCATAGTATAAGTCGTATAAGTCAAATAGGTCCTATCCGACTGACGACCGATTACGATGAAATTTTTCTTCTTGAGTTTTCATGAACGAGGAGTAGAATGCGGTCGCTCAGCAATAGAAGGTGACGAGGACCTCAACCCTCGTTTGATAACCGAACTTGGGCCAACGGTCCTCGTCCTTCTTGATTGGCGCACTCCGATGAACTTAGAACGTTGTTGTCGACGTAGCGCCTTAGTGTGCAGATACAAATTAAGCAAGGAGCAATCTCACCATGCTTCGAACAGTAATCCTCATTATCGTACTTATCTTCGCGATTGTTCCCTTCACTACTCGCACCGCGAACACGATCGAGCAGCTACGACGAATAACAATTACGCCAGAGCAATCACTAAATCTAAATCCGATTCTTAGTGACGATGGCAGCTACCTTGTATTTGAATCGACCTTCGATCTGGCGAGTGTTGGTGGTTTCGACTCATTTCACTTGATTCGCGCGGCCATTAGACCTGACTCCGTCGCTTACGAAGACGTCGCGCGGTCTCGGTCGGCTTCCTCGACGACAAATGCTGACGGTAGCAAGATCGCATTTGCCTCGACTGAAGATCTCTGCGGTCAAAACCCTGATCGAAATTCCGAAGTCTATCTCTTCAACGGTTTAGGGCTTCAGCAGATTACCAACACCCGGTCCGATAACGAATTCTCCAGACTTGCAGATGGCAATTTCACCCCTGCGCTGTCGGCAGATGGACGGTGGATCGTCTTCGCCTCGAATCGCAACCTGACTTCTGCCACCGGATCGCAACTCTTCCTGTTCGATAATTTGTACGGAACTACTCGGCAGTTAAATCAACTCCCCGGCGACGGTGAGGCCTTCAGTCCTCAGATTAGCGGCGACGGCAACCGGGTCTTCTTCATCCGAAAGAACTCGGCCACCGATGATACTGGCGACCTCGTGGTTCGTGACCTGAACCTGCCAAACATCCGAGTCCTGATTTCGAATGTTGAAGGATTGTCACTTACGACCGGCCACTCAATCAGTCGCGACGGGAACAGAATCGTCTATTCAGCGCGTACCGGTTTAAATGAAACCGAGGTCTTCTTGTTTGATCTAAATGAAAACGAGCCGCGCCAACTCACACAACTTGGATCACGCAGTTCCGACATCAATCTCCATCCAACGATAAGCGGAGATGGTAAGCGCGTCGCATTCGCAACTCGCAGAAAAGTCATCAACACGTCCGATGGCAGCGCTGAACTTTATCTGCTCGATCTCCCAACAGGATCGATTCACCAAATTACGAACTCGCCAACAGCGGCAACTGGTGATGTTGTTGCTTCATTGAACTTCGACGGCTCCCTCGTGGCTTTTAGTTTTCCACGTGTGCTTTCAGGAAGTGTCAGCGATTCGGCGCTCGCTAACAATCCCGAGATCTATTTGGCTTCAATTGAGCCTCGACCTCAGTTTGGTCAGGCAACTGTCGCGAATGCTGCCTTAACAGATTCAAAAGAATCACGCATTGCACCTGACAGCATCGCCATAATCAGTGGCCATGAATTGGCATCAGGAAGAGAACAGTCAAAATTGATTAATGGAAATTTGCCACTTGCGATCAGGAGCACAACCGTTCGAGTGAATGGTCAACTGGCACGGCTATTCTATGTATCGCCAGAAGAGGTAGTTTTTCTTGTACCTTCGAATACCCCAGCTGGGCCGGCAGAGGTTGTTGTTACCAATTCTGAGGGATTCCCTTCTAAAGCCACGGTCAACATAACGCAAACCGCTCCGGGTGTGTTTAGCGCAAATGGCCAGGCGATGATGCTAAATGCTGCCACTCAGATTGCGAGTCCATTTGATCCCACAGATGGATCGCTTTCAGTTTCGATTTTCGCAACGGGAGTCAGAAACGCATCTGCCTTATCAGTAACCATTGCGGGGGAATCGTTGTCAGGTTCGGAAGTACTTCCCGCAACACTTCCGGGACTTGATGAGATTCACGTGCGCTTGCCTTCGACATTGCGTGGTGCTGGCACAGTGCCAGTGCTGGTAAGCGCCGACGATGTCGATAGCAATCTCACAACCACGACGATTGGCGGGAGTTCCCTGCGAGACATCATGATCAATGAGGTACTTGCAGACCCACCAGATGGATCAGCGGGTGATTCAAATCATGACGGCGCCCGTGATTCTTCAGCAGATGAGTTCATCGAACTCGTAAACTCGACAACGCGTGACATAGACCTATCTGGTTATCAACTGCAAACTCGAAGTCTCTCTTCGTCAACTGACGTTGTGCGACATCGCTTCGCAACTGGAACCATTTTCGCAGCGGGCACTGCCTTCGTGGTTTTCGGTGGCGGCAGGGTCGATAAAAATCAGCCAGCATTCGGAGGCGCAGAAGTTGTCAAAGCGTCAAGTGGTGGCTTGTCATTAAACAATTCAGGAGGAGTAGTGACGTTCCGAGACAGTGCGGGTGCCATCGTCACGTCAATCATGTACGGTGCGATTACCGGTGTCGCGAGTGATGCGAATCAATCCGTAACCCGATTTCCTGATGTTATTGGAAACTTTGTTCTGCACCGGCTTGCGTCAAACATGCAGCCGTTTAGTCCAGGCACTACCGTCGCGGGCGCGCCATTCGGTTCATCGCCTGCCGTTAGTTTCGTCTTAATAACACCTGCTACGGCCAATCTGTTTACGGGTTCACAACTGCAATTAACGGCGCAAGCTTTTGATGCGGCGAACAAGGAGGTGAGCGATGTGATATTCACCTGGTTCTCAAATAACGAAGCTGTCGTAACTATCAACTCTACGGGTACGGCGAAAGCACTCAGTTCTGGAGCCGCAGAGATAGTCGCATTTGCGCGAGGTGTTCGATCCGAACCCGCGATCGTGAACGTCGCCACTCCGAGTCCAACGCCTACGGCGACTCCCACTCCGAGTCCAACACCTACGGCGACTCCCACTCCGAGTCCAACGCCAACTCCGAGTCCCTCGCCGATTCCAACACCGACGCCTTCGCCATCGCCGAGTCCTTCACCATCTATTAATCCACCAATAGTCATCAGCGAATTCCGCACACGTGGCCCAAATGGCGCCAGCGACGAGTTTATCGAGCTCTATAACAATAGCGAGTTTCCAGTGAATGCTGGTGGTCTGAAGATTCGAGGGTCGAGTGGAACTGGATCCATCACAACGCGCCTGACAATTAATGCAACCACAATTATTCCGGCGCGGGGACATTTTCTCGCGATCAATTCGAACGGCTACACCGGGAACATTGCGGGAGATCAGTCGTTCACGAGTGGCATTGCGAATGATGGTGGTATTGCATTAACGCTAGCAGACGATGCTGTCATAGATCAGGTGGGCATGAGTTCAGGCTCGGCTTTTCACGAAGGGGTCACCCTTTCGGCTCTTCCCATCGATTCGAATCAAAGTTATGAACGTAAACCAGGCGGACTGGCAGGCAGCACACAGGACACGCAAAACAACTCGACAGACTTCCAACTACTATCACCGAGCGATCCACAGAATACGCAAAGCACTCCGACACCCGGCCCTGCGTCATCGCCTTCTCCCACACCAGTCCCTAGTCCTTCGCCAACAGCGTCTCCTGTTCCTTCGCCTGGTCCGTCACCTGTGAACTCCAATGGTGTCGTCATTAGTCAGGTGTTTGGCGGCGGTGGGAATTCGGGAGCACCTTTACGAAATGATTTCATCGAACTATTCAATGCTGGAACCTCGCAAGTAAACCTGTCGGGGTGGTCAGTGCAATATGCAAGCGCAACCGCCTCGACGTGGTCAGTTACTCCACTGACCGCGATCACTCTTGCGCCGGGCCAATATTATTTGATTCAGGAGACGTCCGGCGGAACGAATGGATCTACTCTGCCTATGCCCGATGCGACTGGATCAATCTCGCTCGCTGCAACCTCAGGTAAGCTTGCGCTCTTTAGATCAACTGCGGCACTGTCTGGAACCTGCCCGAGCGACTCCAACATTGTCGATTTCGTTGGTTACGGAACTACCGCCAACTGCTTCGAAGGTTCTGCAGCGGCGCCAGTGCCGAGTAATACCATGGCAATCGCGCGCGGCAATAACGGATGCATCGACACCGCGCACAATTCGCTGGACTTCACATTGTCCGCACCGACGCCTCGGAACACATCAAGTCCGTTCCACGTGTGTTCCATCGCGAGCAACAGCTCGCATTTGATTGATGACTTGTGGTTATGGTTCCTTCTTAGTGTAGTTGTGCTTGCGGGATAGCCGCCCAGGCCGCCGTTTCGTGATCCTTTGTTGAATCGGAACGAACTTGGAAGCGGTCAGTACCACCTCGCGGTAGGGGGTGGGTGCGCAGCCTGTGTGGATTGACTTGAGCTTCGCACCCACCTGCTACCGCAAGGTGGTACTGACTGCCTAGAAGTTTCGACTCAAGAAGAATTGAAAGGAAACAAGAATTATCAGTATGTTTCACAGAGCCCTGCACTGAGAAGAATTAGCGAAATTGGGCTTTAAAGAATCTTCTCAAACTAGTAATCTGAGATCTGAAATTTGAGATCTGAGATCCCATGCCTCAACTCGAAGAAGCAACCGGCGCATTACGGAAACATTTCGGCTTTGATGACTTTCGCGAGGGCCAACGAGAAGTCATTTCGACTATCCTTTCAGGTAAAGACGCCGTTGTCGTGATGCCCACCGGAAGCGGCAAGTCACTTTGTTACCAACTGCCGGCCATGATGATGAGTGGAGCAACCCTTGTGGTGTCACCACTCATAGCCTTAATGAAAGACCAGGTCGACGCCTTGCAGTCTCGCGGACTTCCCGCAACATTCATCAACAGCGCAATCTCCGATGCAGAACAACGATCCCGTATAGACGCACTGCGACGTGGACAATACAAGTTGGTCTATGTTGCGCCCGAACGATTTCGTAGTCCTCGATTCAATGCTGCCTTACGCTCGATAAATATTTCTCTGTTTGCGGTGGATGAAGCCCATTGCGTGTCCACCTGGGGCCATGATTTTCGACCTGATTACCTCCGCCTGAAGAACGTAATCGAATCATTGGGCAACACGCGAACTCTCGCACTGACGGCCACAGCAACTCCCTATGTGCGCACGGACATAATTCAGCAACTCGGGCTGAAGTCTCCACAAACATTTGTAAGTGGTTTCGATCGACCCAACCTTTCAATCGAAGTTATTCATACTCAACGTGAACGTGACAAGATTTCACGAATACGCCGATTAGCGAAAGCTGTTGACGGCTCCGGCATCATCTACACTTCAACTCGGAAAGCGGTTGAACAAGTCGGCATGAATCTGATCGATCTCGGCCTGAGCGTCGCGATGTATCACGCCGGATTGAAGGATGCCGAACGGATCCAGGCGCAGGAAAGCTTTATGAGTGGACGCAAACAGATGATCGTGGCGACCAATGCGTTCGGGATGGGCATCGATAAACCTGATATTCGCTTTGTGGTCCACTATCAGATGCCCGGGTCGATCGAGGCCTATTATCAGGAGATTGGACGCGCCGGGCGTGATGGATTGCCATCGACGTGTCTGCTCCTTTTCAACTATGCCGACAAGAATACTCACGACTTTTTCATTGATGGTTCATATCCAAGCATGTCGGTCGTCAGAGAGGTATACGACGCTCTGGTTTCGACGGGCCGTAAGCAGATAGAGCTTTCCGCCACGGAGATAGCAAGACGTACTGACGAAAAGAATGAAATGGCCATTAATTCAGCGCTCTATTTACTCGAGCGCGCAGGACACATTGAACGGACTGTATTGAGTCCCAATCAATCTGCTGAGATAAAACGCCATCGCACCATCGTCTTGTTAGACGATCCGCCTGTTACGCAATTGCGAGTTAACTTTCCGGATGTGGCCCGACGCGGTGATCTCGAGCGGCGAAAACTACGAGAGATGATCGAGTTCTGCTACACAGAGAATTGTTTCCGCGGCTACATCCTCGATTACTTTGGAGATCGAAAGCATGAACGTCATTGTGGAACCTGCGGGAACTGTGGACATAACTCACTAGCACGGTCTGCACAAACAACAGTCGAATTAACCGCAGCTCCGCGAAATTTGACGGACGAAGAGTTGTTACGCATTCGAAAGATCCTTGCGTGTGCCCGACGAATGAAGGGACAGTTCGGCAAGCAACTGCTCGCGGCTACTCTTCGCGGCTCAGCGTCACGCCAGGTATTACGCGCCCGACTGAATGAACTCTCGACTTACGGTTTGTTGAATGACATGCAACATGACGAGATCATGCTGTTCATCGAAGCGCTCGTGTCAGCAAGATGTCTTAGTGTCAGCGCCGGGCAGTATCCGACAGTTTCAGTCACTGACTTTGGAAACGCGGTGATGCTCGAAAAAGATAAAGTCTTGCTGAGTCTTCCTGAGGGTAAATCTGACGAAAGCGACCTTGATCTAACCCGCAGACCCACGCAGACGATGCTTGCAAGTTACGGCTTATACAGAAAGAAGCTTAACGTAAGAGAGATTGCTAAACAGCGTGGTTTAGCCAGGAATACTGTCGAGGAGCATTTGCAAAAGTGCCTGGCGGCTGGTTTGGAGGTGGATGTTTGTGATTTTGTTTCTTTACATGACAAGGTGATCATTGATGCCGCATTAGACCAGCACGGAACCGGAAGTCTCAAGGCATTGCGCGACAGGCTACCTCAGACAATCACCTACGCAATGATTCGCTTTGTCATCGCCGATCGCCAACGGTTGAAAGACAAAGCCTCAAGCGCAAGCATCGGCTGTTAATTTGTTGAGCACGGTCCTCGGCCGCCCTCGTCGAACAGAAGTCCCGCGACCGGCAACACGAAAGCTCTTCAGTCGGAGCGCGTCCGTCCTCGGCCGCCCCCGTCGAACAGAACCACCTCAACCGAATACGGGTAAGGTCGTGGATTCGGCTAGGTGGTTTTGTTCGACGGGGGCAGCCGAGGATGGACGCGCTCCGACTGAAGAGCTTTCGTGTGTTAGGGGATTGGGACTTCTGTTCGACGAGGGCGCACCACAAGCTGTTCACTTAATCACGCCAGTCAGTGGACTAGAGGCGCTTGCGTACAAACGCTTCGGCATCCTTCCCGACAGATACGCAAGTCTCCCTGCCTGGATTGCCAACTTCATCGCTTCTGCCATTGCGGTTGAATCGTGCGCTTCCGCAATTGCAGTATTCATCAGCACGCCATCAGCGCCGAGCTCCATCGCAATTGCGGCATCGCTCGCGGTTCCAACGCCAGCATCCACGATCATCGTCGCATCAGGCAGTTGCTCGCGCATGATTCTCAAATTCGCAGGGTTCTGAACCCCAAGTCCGGATCCAATGGGAGCAGCCAAAGGCATGATCGCCGGGCAACCAGCGTCGAGAAGTTTCTTTGCCATTATCAAATCGTCGTTGAAATAAGGCAGAACAATAAAGCCTTCCTTTACCAGCACACGTGCGGCTTCAAGAGTTTGCTCGTTATCAGGGAATAGCGTTGTTGGATCGCCAATCACTTCAAGCTTCAGGAAATCCGTCTGCATCGCCTCTCGAGCCAAACGTGCCGTACGGATTGCGTCTTCAGCGGTGTAACAGCCAGCCGTGTTTGGCAGAATCTTGAGATCGGGATCGAGATAATCAAGAAACGATTCGGAACGGCGATCGAGTGGGACCCGGCGAACAGCTACCGTCACCATCTCTGCGCCGGACGCGCGATGGGCGTTCTGCATTTCTGAGTAGCTGCGATATTTTCCAGTGCCGATAATTAGCCGGGAATTAAGAGTCTGGTTTCCGATCTTGAATAGGTCTTTTGATTCTTTCGCAATTATTGCGCTGGACATAATTCTGGTTTCACTCTCATCACTAAAGATTGGGCTCGCAATCTGACTCTACACTTATTTCTTATTAGATGAAAATCCGGAGCCGCCACCAACAAAGTGCACGATCTCCAAACGGTCGTCGTTTCTAAGAACGGTACTCTTCCAATCAACTCGTCTTACAACTTCGCGATTCAACTCTACTGCTATCCTTTGAGGTGGCAGCTCGAGAAGGTCAAGCAGGGCAGATAAAGAAAGTCCCTCTTCGCACTCCTTAACTTCTCCGTTGATTAGAATGCGCAAGCGTTAATGCCTCAAGCTGTAGGATGAATGACCCTGCGCAACTCAGCGGCCTCGTCCTTTGCAACGGCGCGTACGAGAACTGCGGCGCGGCCGGAAGTGAACCGGGGAATCTGGGTAGTAACACTTGCGACTCCCTCACGGTCTGTTTTGAGAGAGTAGATCAGAGGCCTGAAAGTCGTACCCAGGATTTTGATGGATACTGCGATGTTGTTAAGTGGCTTTTCCTCGGCGCCTGTCCGATGCACTACCAACACTCGCAGGGTCCGGACCTCACCTGAATTAAACTCCGCATCGTTCAAGAGCAGAATCTGAAGTCCCTCTTGAGAGAGATCTCCAAGATTAATCTGTCCACCAATCTGATAATCGGGCTGAAGGATATCCTCGTCCGCTGACAGAACAACGACCTCTTCCGGCGGTGGAGGGGGTGGTTCTTCCTGCGGTGGGGGCGGCGGTTCCCAGATCTGAGAAGGAACGTCCTCTAATTCAAGATCAAACCCACTATCAATCTCTTGTGGTGTCGCAACTTCTTCAGCTTCGACAGCCTGTTCTGGAACTATCTCGGACTCAATCGGTGCTGACGGTTCGGCTGGTGTTGAAAGGGGTCCGGCGATTCCGGAAGATGACTCCTCGACCCGCGGACTCATTTTCTTCAAGTCTTCGATTCGTCCGGAGTTGATAGCTGCGCATATCAGGCGATGTTGCCGCTTGAGTCTTTCGGCGAGGACTTCATCACTGAAACCTTGTGCAATCAGATCTTCGTAGGGTGCACGCTTGCTCGCGAGGATTGCGCCGCCAACGTAAACGAGCGAGAGAATTATGGGTGTGTCGAGTCCCTTGTCTTCGGTCTGCACATGATAGATGACACCACCATGTTCGATGTCGGTATTGAATCCGGTAATCACTTATCTAAGGGGCCCACAGTTCTCGATGGCGTCCAAAAAACCTCGCTATTAATGAGCACTTTCAAACGGTAGCACAAGCATTTTTTCACGGTCAATCGGCATTTTTTTTCGTGGCGCACGCGTCAGAAGCGTTGCTTGACACCCTTGATTCACTTCGACTAGCATCGGGCTTGTACAATGATTCTCAATCTCGTATGTGAGTGGCGCTCGCCGCGAACGATCACTGAACATCCTGATCGTTCTCCGGCAGGTGAAGGATTCGTCTAGATGTTGTTCCGCCTATCTGATTACCTGCCGATTCTGCTGATGTTTATTGTGGCGGGCGGTTTTGCAGTCGGTAACATTATCCTCTCTCAATTCGTCGGACAACGAAAGCGAACTAAAACAAAGCTCATGCCCTATGAGTGCGGAAAGGATCCAGTCGGTTCCGCACGCGAACGCTTCTCGGTGAAGTTCTATCTCATCGCGATGATTTTCATCCTGTTCGATATCGAGGTGATCTTTCTGGTTCCCTGGGCAGTTGTTTACAAGTCATTGGCCAGTCAGGCAGCGGATATGCGTTTGTTTGTGTATCTCGAGATGATGGTGTTCGTTCTGCTGCTACTGGCTGGATACATCTACGTTGTCAAAAAAGGCGCTTTTGATTGGGGCGAACGCGCACGTCGAGAAGCTGAAGCGGAAGCACGAGCTCTCGCCGATATAGAAGCCCGACAGGCCGCCCGAAAGAAAACGGCGGCTTAAAGGAAGTTGTAATGGGACTAGAAAACGTAATAGCCGAAGCTTTACCGGAAGTGCTGACGACCCAGCTGGATTCACTTATTAACTGGGCGCGAAAGTCTTCGCTTTGGCCGGCGACCTTCGGCCTCGCGTGCTGTGCAATCGAGATGATGAACGCGACATCTGCGCGCAACGACCTGGCAAGATTCGGTTCGGAGGTGTTTCGTGCCAGTCCGAGGCAGGCTGACGTGATGATCGTTTCGGGACGTGTGTCGCGAAAAATGGGTCCCGTACTTCGTCGCATTTACGACCAGATGCCGGAACCGAAGTGGGTTATTTCGATGGGAGCGTGCGCGACGTCTGGAGGCGTATTCGACAACTACGCCATAGTACAGGGCGTGGACAAGATTGTTCCGGTTGATGTTTACATTCCTGGCTGTCCACCGCGCCCCGAGATGTTGATTCATGCGGTGATGATGCTTCAGGAAAAAGTGGCGAAGGAAAGCGTTCGTGATCGACGAGATGTCCCGGAAGCAGAAGCTCGTGAAGCTGTCGTGCCGGGAACGCTTCCAGTTACGGACGGCTCGACCGCACGACAAAACAGTTTGCCGGAAGCACGCCCCTACACAATCGCGTCGAGACATGAGCGTCGTCGTTCTTCGTAGAGAGTAGAGCGTAACTGAGGATGGATTCGGAGTCGGCCAAGCCAGAGATTCCAGCAGAATCAATCAACATTTCAGAGCAGACGCCGTCACCGCTCGTGGCGGCGTTCCAGCGTGAGCATCCGAACTGGGTAGTGGAAGTTGTCGAAGCTCTGGGAGAAACAACGCTTATTGTGCCCAGGGAGCACATAGCTTCAGTTTGCGGGTTTTTGAAAACGTGGTCTGAAACCCAATTTGATTTCCTGGCGGATCTTTGTGGTGCCGATCGCGGCCCTGAGGAAGAACCACGGTTTGAGGTCAACTATCACTTGTTCTCGACGACAAAGTATCACCGCTGGCGCTTGAAGGTACTGTTGAATGAAGACAATGTTCACGTAGACAGTGTCACCGGCATTTGGCGAACAGCTAACTGGCACGAGCGTGAGACGTATGATCTGTTTGGGGTGATCTTTGATGGGCATCCGGATCTGAGACGCATCTTGTTGCCTGAGGACTGGCAAGGACACGCGCTACGGAAAGATTTTCCTTTAAGAGGATACGAACCGTACAGTTTGAAGTGATTTCCAGTGTGTCCGACGAACTTTAGTTTGTCGTGGATCCCATTTAGCTATCTTGAGAAAAACGAGACCACTTACCGGACGCACGACAAACTAAAGTTCGTCGGACATTGCGCCAAATCGGCAATAAGTAATGGCAACCATTCCACCACAATTTGAGATCGTCGATCGGCCCCTCGATACGCAGATGACTATTTCGATGGGCCCACAGCACCCATCGACACATGGCGTGCTGCGTCTCGAGTTAGTTCTCGACGGCGAGATGGTTGTTAGGGCGACGCCTGACATTGGATATCTCCATACCGGAATGGAGAAGCTCTTTGAATATAAGAAGTATCAGCAGGGAATCGTCATCACCGATCGCATGGATTACTTGAATCCATTAGGTAATAACCTTGCCTACGTGATGGCAGGAGAAAAACTTCTTCAGCTTGAGATTCCGGAGCGCGCCCAAACGATTCGCGTGCTCATGTGCGAGCTGCAACGGATTGGATCACACCTGGTATGGCTGGGAACGCACGCGCTGGATATTGGCGCGATGACGGTTTTCTTTTATTGCTTCCGCGAACGAGAGAAGATCCTCAACTTGATCGAAGCAGCGTCAGGCGGCCGATTGACACCATCCTATTTTCGCATTGGTGGCCTGATGATGGATTTGCCTGCTGGTTTTGAGCATCGCTGCAAACAGTTCGTTACCGATTTTCCAAAAGCGTTGGGTGAGTTTCACACACTCTTAAGTGGAAACAAGATCTTTCAGAAGCGCACGCAAGGCGTTGGGTATATCTCGGCCGAAGATGCGATTGACTGGGGCCTGGCTGGCCCATGCCTGAGAGGAAGTGGTGTTCCACTCGATATAAGAAGAGCAAATCCATACTGCGGCTACGAGAAATACGATTTTGAAGTACCAACTGAGCCGGACTGTGATGTGTGGGCGCGCTACATGGTTCGCATGCGCGAAATGAACGAGTCAAACAGAATCTGTGTTCAGGCGCTCTCGCGATTGAAACCAGGTCCAATCAAAGCCGACGCTCCTAAAGTCGTGCTGCCTGATCGTCAGGCGATGAAGACGCACATGGATGCGTTGATTCATCACTTCCTGATTGTAGCGGAAGGTTTTGACGTGCCGGCGGGTGAGGTTTATCACCCCATTGAGGCGTCTAAGGGTGAGTTAGGCGTTTATATGAAATCGAATGGTGGCCCGAAACCTGATCGCGTGCACTTCCGTGGACCAAGTTTCGTGAACCTCTCAGCGCTGCCTGACATGGCGAAAGGCGAAATGGTGGCCGACATAGTAGCAATCATCGGATCGCTGGATGTTGTGCTTGGAGAAATAGATCGTTAGGTGTTGC
>DATDFV010000213.1:0-112883 GCA_036522415.1 Pyrinomonadaceae bacterium
CGTGCGAGACAGACACAAATTGGAGACTTCGATCGAGTTGAAGTGATCACGCTTCTGAATCAAGACGCTACCAAGACAAATATTCTCTCCGCACTAAAACGACTGAGCGGCGTAGCGGGTCCGCCAAGTTTGAAAGCGTCGCCGCTTGATGCTTTGAAACGAGTTGAGCCTGAAGATACCGTGATCATCTACTACGCCGGACATGGAACTGCGCAAGCTGCACGGTTCTATTTGATCCCCTACGATCTCGGTTATTCAGGTGAACGAACAAAGCTGACAGAACAGGGCTTGAACACGATCCTCGCTCACAGCATTTCAGACATTGAGATAGAAGACGGTGTTGAAGGTCTGGATGCCGGACACCTTTTGCTGGTGATCGATGCGTGTAACTCCGGCCAGGCATTGGAGGCAGAAGAAAAACGGCGTGGGCCAATGAATTCTAAAGGGTTAGCACAGTTAGCGTATGAAAAAGGAATGTACATTCTGACAGCGGCGCAAAGTTTTCAGGCGGCGCTCGAAGCTGCGCAGCTGGGGCATGGTTTGTTGACCTATGCACTGGTCGAAGAAGGTTTGAAGACGGCGGTTGCTGACAATGAACCAAAGGACGGTGTGCTGGTGGCTCGTGAATGGCTCGACTTTGCCACTGAACGCGTGCCACAGATGCAGCAACAGAAGATGAACGAAGGTCGAGGCGTCGGAGTCGAAATATCATTTACTGAAGGCGAGAAGGATGTCCAGGACCCGCAGAAGCGAAGTGTGCAACGACCGAGAGTGTTTTATCGACGAGAGATGGAAGCGAGTCCGCTCGTGATCGCGAAGCCGTAATCGTTCTCAGCGTCTCTGCGTTCTCTGCGTCTCCGCGGTACCAGACACTGAGACCATTTTAAACGCAGAGCACACAGAGCACGCAGAGACGCAAAGAGTTCTATGTTCAATCGAATAGGTAAATCGGTTCCGCGTAAAGAAGGCCGGAAGAAGGTTACGGGTCAGGCGCTGTATGTCGATGACCTGACGTTTCCTGATATGTTGCACGGCGCAACTGTGCGTAGTCCGGTTGCGCGTGGACGGATCAGAAACATTTCCTTTGAAGGCGATCTTCCCTGGGACGAGTTTGTCGTTGTAACCGCCAGAGACATTCCCGGCGCAAATCACGTTGCACTAATTCTCGAAGATCAACCCTACCTTGCGGCCGACTTCGTCAATCACCCGGAAGAGCCTGTCGTACTCCTCGCACACAAAAACAAGTATCTGCTTGAAGAAGCACGTCGCCGAGTGAAGATCGATATTGAAGAATTGCCGGCCGTGCTATCTCTGGACGACTCGCTGACTAAGAAGGAGATCGTCTGGGGCGACGACAACGTCTTCAAAACGTTTCTAGTCGATAAAGGAAACGTCGACGAGGCGTGGGCCCAGGCCGACTTCATCGTTGAAGGTGAGTACGAAACAGGAGCTCAGGAGCAACTCTACATCGAGAACAACGGCGCCATCGCGATCGCCAGACCAGGAGAAGGTGTGACGGTCTTGGGATCGATGCAGTGCCCGTACTACGTTCATAAAGCGCTGATCAAGTTGTTCGATCTACCTGAACATCAAGTTCGCGTGATCCAGGCGGAAACTGGTGGCGGCTTTGGGGGTAAAGAAGAATACCCTTCGTTGATTACCGGTCATGCAGCATTGCTTGCCTGGAAATCGGGCAAACCAGTAAAGCTGATTTACGACCGCGCCGAAGACATGGTAGCTACGACAAAACGTCATCCATCCCGCACACATCACAAGACTGGCGTTACCAAGAACGGAAAACTTGTGGCGATGCAAATTGACTTCGTGATCGATGGCGGCGCCTATTGCACTCTATCGCCTGTCGTACTCTCACGTGGAACGATCCATGCCGCCGGTCCCTACGTTTGTTCCAACGTGCGAATAAAGAGTCGAGCGATGGCGACAAACGTTCCACCGCATGGCGCCTTCCGCGGTTTTGGCGCACCGCAAAGTATCTTCGCGCTTGAACGACACATGAACAAAGTTGCAGAGGCTGTTGGTCTAGCGCCGGACGAATTTCGCCGCCGCAACTTCATTCACGAAGGCGAAACAACGGCCACCAGTCAATTGATTCGTGAGCCTGTCGACATGAATCATCTTCTTGATCGAGCGTTTGAATTTAGCGACTACCACAGAAAACGCGATACCTTCGCGAAGGAGAATCACAGTTCGCGCGTGAAGAAAGGGATTGGTTTCGCTACGTTCATGCACGGCGCAGGGTTCACTGGTTCCGGCGAAGTCTACTTACAGTCGGTCGTGGGTTGTGAAGCAACACCGGAAGGTAAAGTGCTGATACTTGCGGCAAGCACTGAAATTGGTCAGGGCACCAACACAATCTTTTCTCAAATCGCTGCGGACACACTGAGACTTGATTTCGACACGATCGAAGTCGTGCAGCCTGACACCAATAAGGTCCCAAATAGCGGGCCAACCGTCGCTTCACGTACCTCGATGGTTGTCGGAAAACTTGTCGAGTCTGCTGCGCTGAGTCTAAAACAAACTCTAATCGGCAGCGGGTTGCTGCCGGATACTTATGGTCAATCTGATTTTCAACACGCGTGTGCTGCGTACATCGAGAAGTTTGGCCCATTGAAAACTTCCGCCAAGTACCAGCCGCCGCCTAATGTTCACTGGGATGATGCAAAGTATCAGGGCGACGCGTATGGGGCTTATGCATGGGCAGTTTATGTGGCTGAAGTTTCGTTTGACGAACTCACGTACGAAGCGCATGTAAAGGACTTCGTGGCGTTGCAAGAGGTTGGCAAGGTTATCAATCCGGTTCTTGCGTCTGGACAGATCGAAGGTGGCGTGGCCCAGGCGATTGGTTTCACCTTATTTGAAAACGTGGTTTGGAAAGATGGTCGGATGGCAAACAATCAGATGACCAACTACATCATCCCGACACCAGCCGACATTCCGCCGATTCGCGTGTTCTTTGAGGAGACGCCGTATCAGTACGGGCCAGGCGGTGCAAAAGGGATCGGTGAGTTGCCGATGGATGGCGCAGCGCCGGCGATTCTAAATGCAATCGAGAACGCAACCGGTATTACTTTCAATCGAATACCTCTGATGCCGGAAGCGATGATGGAGCAGGTTGAACCAAACTTGGATGAGGTCAGTACCACCTCGCTGTAGCGGTGCGTGCGCAGTTTGCCCTGACCGGTTGATCTTTGGCTGCGCACCCACCCGCTACCGCGAGGTGGTACCGACCTTATCCAAGTTTGTTATGGGTACATGGTATTCTTCGGTTCGATATCCGGCAAGACCATGGTCTCGAAGCAAACTTTCACCTTCAACGTAAACGGTCAACAGCACACGGTCGAAAGCTTTCCTATTGCTCGACTGCTCGACGTGCTGCGCGAAGAACTTCAGTTGACAGGCACCAAGGAAGGTTGCGGCGAGGGTGAGTGCGGTGCTTGCACAGTACAAATCGACGGTCAAATCGTAAACAGTTGTTTGGTGCCTGTCGCTCAGGCTCAAGGAACTACAATCAAAACAATTGAAGGCGTGGCTAAGGACGATCAGCTCAACGCCGTGCAACAGGCATTTATCGATTTCGGCGGCGCGCAATGTGGCATCTGCACGCCGGGAATGATACTGGCAGCAGTTGATCTACTTGAACGCAATCCGCAACCAACAGAGATCGATATCCGCAATGGTTTGGCCGGAAATCTGTGTCGCTGTACCGGCTACATGAAGATATTTGAATCCGTCGTTCGCGCGTGCCAACAATGATCCCGCCACAAATAAACACTGATAAGCATTGAAAATGGTTTAATAAAATCTGATCTGTGAAATCTGTGTTCATCAGTGGCTAATTTTTCAAATGCGTGGTTACGTTCCCAGCTACCAACTCTTAACCCCAACTTCTCTCCGTGAAGCCCTGTCAATGCTCGCGGACGAACCAGGCGTATGGAAACCTTTCGCCGGCGGCACTGATTTGATGGTTCTGCTCGAAGCCGGACGGCTGCAACATTGTAACTACATCAATATTTGGCCACTCGACGAGCTGCATCATATCCAAGTCACAGAGAACCACATCACACTTGGAGGGTTGACGACCTACACTGAGATTCAATCGAACCCGATACTTCGTTCTGAGTTTCCGATGCTTTGTCAGGCAGCGAGTGAAACCGGTGGTCTCGCAATTCAAAACCGCGGTACCCTCGGCGGTAACATCGTTAACGCTTCTCCGGCAGCAGACTCACCACCGGCTTTGCTCGCTTACGACGCCGAGATTGAATTGACATCAACCCAAAGTTCCCGCTGGATCTCCTATCACGGTTTTCACACCGGTTATAAAGAGATGCAGCTGGAGGCGAATGAATTATTGACGCGCATTCGACTCCCACGGCAAACTTCAAACTGTCTTCACTACTATCGCAAGGTGGGAACAAGAAAAGCTCAGGCGATCTCAAAAGTTTGTCTTGCCGCACTCGGGCGCAAAGAGGGCACGCGTATCAGCGATATTCGAATCGCTTTTGGGAGTGTCGCACCGATTGTTATTCGGTGCGTATCAACCGAAAGCCAACTTCGTGGAAAGCCACTCGATGCATCGACCATGAAACTGGCCCGCGAGAGTCTGATAAAAGAGATTGCTCCCATCGATGACGTACGTTCAACTGCGGCGTATCGTCTGCGAGTGGCAGCAAACTTACTTGTTGACTTCTTGAACGACTTGCAAAGTTCTTAACGAATCGACCCTTCTAAGGATTATCCCATGACCCCATCTTCTCAGATCCCTTTTCGTCGAGGTGCAGTTGAACCCGTTGAATGCCTGAAGGCGGGTTGGAATGCTATCAGTGACCAGTATTGGCTATTTGTCGGCATGACGGTGGTCGCAATGATCATCGCGAACGCCATGCCTATTATTCTCGCGGGACCAATGTTTTGCGGTCTATATCTGGTCTATTTTCGGAAACGCCGGGGATTGCCAATCGAATTTGCCACTGTTTTCAAAGGGTTCGACTACTTCGGGCAAAGCGTCGTTGCGGCACTGCTACATTACATTCCGATCATAGTGGTAGTTGTCTTCCTTTACATCCTTATGTACGTCGGCATGTTCGCCACTATGTTCGCCGCCTCGCAGGCCGGAGAGGAAGCTGCTCCAGTCGCATTCTTGTCGTTCCTGTTCGTAGCGTTGATCTTTTACGTTGTTGTGTTGCTGTTAGTGATCTTGATCTCGATTGGGTTCATGTTCGCTTATCCCTTGATTGTAGATCGAGGACTGCCGGGGCTGGACGCGGTGAAGCTTAGTTTTCGAGCTGCGTTCGCCAACTTCTGGCGGTTGCTGGGATTTTCCTTACTTGCCGGCTTGTTGAGTGTTGTTGGATTTTTGTTATGTTACGTTGGCATGTTTTTCATCCTGCCGATTACATTCGGGGGCATGGCCGCAGCGTACGAGCAGGTCTTTGGACTCAGTGAGCCGGGCGATTTGGCTCCTAATCTTCCACCGCCACCACCAGCTTTCTAACCATGTCCCAAGCGGATCTCGTCATACGAGGGCGACGTGTTGTTTTTGCCGAACACGTCGCTGCCGCGTCTATTCACATCAACAACGATCGGATTGTGCGCGTCGCCGGGTACGATGAAGTCTCATCAGACTGCGACTTGGTAGACGCTGATCCGGATTCAATCATCATGGCCGGACTTGTTGATACGCACGTTCACATCAACGAACCCGGCAGAACCGAGTGGGAAGGATTTCTAACGGCGACACGGGCAGCCGCGGCTGGTGGTGTTACGACGCTGATCGATATGCCGTTGAATTCAATACCACCTACGACGAGTGTCGCAGGATTCAACGCGAAACTCGCCGCGGCTCAGAACAAGTGCTACGTAGACGTTGGATTTTGGGGCGGCGTTGTTCCGGGAAATACCAGCGAACTTTCTGAGCTAAAGAACGCGGGCGTGGTTGGGTTCAAATGCTTCCTCGTGCCATCAGGTGTGGACGAGTTTACACACGTCACAGAAACTGACTTGCACGAAGCAATGCCGGAACTCGCGCGTTTGGATTCCCTTCTCATCGTGCATGCTGAACTTCCTGGTCCAATTGAGAACAGGATTCCCGCGCTGGATTCAGCAGACGATTACTCGATCTTCCTTGCCTCGAGACCCAGAGAGGCTGAGAACGATGCGATCGATTTAATGATTCGACTGAGCCGAGAATTTGGGACGCGCGTACATATCGTCCATCTTTCTTCGGCTGACGCAATTCCGCCAATTCGTAAGGCACAAGATGAAGGTGTGAAAATCACCGCCGAGACCTGTCCGCATTATTTGCACTTCGAATCCGAAACAGTTCCCTCAGGCGCAACCGAGTTCAAATGTTGTCCACCGATTCGCGAGCACGATAATCGAGAACGGCTGTGGGAAGGATTGAACGATGGAACTATCGCGTTTATCGTTTCGGATCATTCACCATGCCCCGCTGCTATGAAACTTCCGGAGCGCGGTGATTTTCTTGGTGCCTGGGGAGGTATTGCTTCCTTGCAGTTACGACTCCCCATAGTTTGGAGTGAATCAAGGAAGCGCGGATTCAACTTACTCGATCTGCAGAAGTGGCTTTGCAGTGGACCAGCGAAACAAGTAGGAATAGAAGATCGTAAAGGCTCAATTGCGGAAGGCTTTGATGCTGATCTCGTTATCTGGAATCCGGATCAGCAGTTTGAAGTGACGCCAAGCGCACTGCTTCATCGGCATAAAATCAGTCCCTACCGTGGTGAACTTTTGCAGGGCGTTGTGCAAAAGACTTTTCTTCGTGGCAGAAAGTTATATGATGGTCGCGAAGTCAAAGAACCACCGGCGGGCAAATCCGTCCTGACCGTAGGCGTAAAAACATAATCCGCAGATTACACAGATTGAAACAGTGAAAATGGCTGCCGTTGAATAAGACAGAATCTGTGTAATCTGCGGATTATTTCTTGATGCAATCTTCAATCTTAAATTGCACGAGGTTAGATGGATTTTACCGAACTCATCGATCTGGCATCGGAAAAACTCGGTGGCGCCGTGCTTCTTGCCAATGATGATTTCTTCGCGCCCAAGGAAAATTTATTGAAGGCCGCTTCGCCAGTTTTCATCGAGGGGAAATACACCGATCGCGGCAAATGGATGGATGGTTGGGAGAGCCGGCGACGACGCACGCCTGGTTTTGATTGGTGCATCATTCGACTTGGCCTTCCCGGGACCGTTCGCGGTGTTGTAGTTGACACCAGTTTCTTCCGAGGAAATTTTCCGGAACATTGTTCGCTCGAAGCGACTACTCTCGAAGGCCTGCCGACCGAATCTGAACTCCTCGACAATTCAGTAACCTGGGTCCCAATTCTTCCACAGATGCCGTTGGCCGGCGATTCGCTTAATCCGTTTGCAATCGACTATAACCGGCGTGTCACTCATCTTCGCTTCTCAATCTTTCCTGATGGTGGCGTAGCAAGGCTGCGAGTCTATGGTGAGGTAGCCCCCGATTGGGAGAGACTGAAACAATTGGGCGGCTACACTGATCTGGCGGCAGTTGAGAACGGCGGTTTGGTTCTGTCCTGTAGCGACATGTTTTTCGGACATCGTCACAACATGATCATGCCGGGCCGAGCAGCAAACATGAGCGATGGATGGGAAACGAAACGCCGGCGCGGTCCAGGACACGATTGGGCCATCATCAAGTTAGGAGCTCCCGGTCAATTACATCATGTAGAGGTTGACACTTCACACTTCAAGGGGAATTTTCCTGAGAGTTGTTCGCTTGAGGCATTCAATGCGGAAGGTATTGGTTCTGAAAGTTTGACCAAATTGTCTGTCCCTTGGAAGAGCGTCCTCGATCGAACCAGGCTGCAAGCACACACTCGGCACGACTTCCACGAGGAACTGCACGACGTCGGAATTGTTTCGCACTTACGGTTTAATATCTTTCCCGATGGCGGAGTAAGTAGGCTGCGTGTATACGGGAGTATGGCGTAGCTCCATGGATTTGAGCTGGTTGAATGGACTTGATCCTTCCGAAAGCTCTGATGAGTTTGTAAAGTGCTGCGGCTCTCTGGAATGGGCGCGAAGAATGACGAGAAGTCGTCCGTTCAAAAGCCTGGAACAACTTCAGAAAAGAGCAAGCGAGATTTGGTGGAAGCTTGACCGCGATGACTGGCTTGAAGCATTTCGCAGTCATCCAAAGATTGGAGGAAGTAAATCGGAAGAAAAAGTTTCCGACCAATCTCGAGCGTGGTCAGGAGAAGAACAATCTGGAGTGAAGAGTGGGTCTGAGCAAGTATTGAGTGAATTAGCAACGTTGAATAGGCAGTACGACGACAAGTTTGGTTTCATTTTTATAGTGTGTGCTACCGGCAAATCGTCGGACGAGATGCTTGCGATTTTGAAATCGAGATCAGCTAACGATGCGGAAACAGAACTACGCAACGCAGCAAGTGAACAGGAGAAGATTACAGAGATAAGGCTCAGGAAACTAATCTCGCATAGATCTTGAGTTTTGATCTTTGGCCTTGGGCCTTCGGCCTTTGTTCTCGCGAGATTTCTAACCGTAAAGAAGGCTAAGACCCAAGGCCTAAGACCAAAGACCATCATGAGCACCATCTCAACACACATCCTGGACACCTCGAGTGGCGCACCTGCGAGTGGCGTGGCAGTCTGTCTTGAAATGCAGAACACTGATGAGACATGGACTGAACTTAGTCATGCCTGGACGGATACGGACGGACGAGTGAAACCCTTTTTCCTGGTGTCGCAACCTGTCGCTGATGGAATTTATCGCCTCGTCTTCGATACCGAACCTTACTACGTTTCGCTGAACATCAACTGCTTTTATCCGCAGGTTACCGTAGTTTTCAAAATCGATGATCCGTCGCAGCATTATCACGTGCCTCTGCTCATCAGCCCTTACGGATATTCGACGTATCGAGGAAGCTAAGGTGTCAGCATAGGACCGATATGACTGTAGGACCTATTCGGCGACCACTGAATTCCGACCACTGACCACTGACCATGCCACTTGATCCCACCGTAAGCGAATGGCTCAATCTGATCTTGCGTTGGACTCACGTTTTCGCCGGAATCATGTGGGTAGGGACGACCTATTACTTCACCTGGCTCGACGCGCGCTTGACCGAGGAAGAGAAAGCAGCCGTGAACACTGGCAATGCCGCTCAAGTTTGGATGGTACACAGCGGGGGCTTTTATGTTGTCGAGAGACGAAAGGTCCCGGATCTCGTTTCGCGCACGCTGCACTGGTTCAAGTGGGAGGCCGGAACTACCTGGTTAAGCGGCTTCGCTTTGTTGATAGTGCTTTATTACCTTGGCGGTGGTGCGTTGATCGATCACGATGTAAGAGACATATCCCTGGGAGCGGCAGTTGGCGTTGGGATCGCGGTGATTGTAGTCGGTTGGCTTGTTTACGACCTGTTGATGCTGTCGCCTCTTGGTCGCAATGAACTCCTGTTTGCAGTAATAGCCTACGCATTGATTGTAGGACTTGCGTTTTCCCTCACTCAGGTTTTCAGTGGACGAGCAGCCTACATTCACGTCGGTGCAACTCTCGGAACGATCATGGCCGCAAATGTCTGGATGCGGATACTCCCGGCGCAGAAGAAGATGATCGCTGCGCTCAAGGAAGGACGAAAGCCCGATGAACGTCTGGCTGCTCAAGCGAAGTTGCGATCGAAACAAAACACGTTCATGGCTGTGCCGGTAGTTTTCATAATGATAAGCAATCATTTTCCCGGTGTGAGTTACGGCGAACGTTACAACTGGGCCATACTCGCTGTCCTTGTACTGGCTGGTTGGATCGCGGCGAAATTTATTAGGAGAGCTTAGTCCACACAACGTGACCACTCAATCCCTCGCCCACGTTCTCAATCAGCTCGATCAACTCAAGACTCAATTTAGCCCCAGAACCACGCGGCAAGTCGCGCGTCTGTTGAAACGACTTGCTCGCTTAACTATCGATGACCCGGATTCGCTGATACGACTTCACGAGTTGCTGCTTTTCATTCGTGCTTATCCTCACAACTCGGCGGTACTCAGCCATTCAGATGCTGCACTTCGCACAATGCCAACCCGAATATCCCGCTTGCGCGAAATTGAAACAGATCTGTCTTCACTTGAGCACCCGCATGTTTCTGGAATTGCCGGTACTTCTGTGAAAGACACCTTTAGCTATCCGATCGTCCGATGGCTGCTGGAACGTCGTGAATCGCAAGTCGATTTCTATTGGGATTGGTTTGAGGATGAAAACAGACTTGCGGAAGCGTGGCCACGGTTTATGCCTCTGCTGGAAGAGGATTCGTTTGTCGAAGCGAATGTTCCGTACGGAGAGTGGTTGCGGAAAGCAAAAGGCAGAAGACATGAAGTTGCCTGGTTATTGGATAGGTTCTCGACGTTGCCGGTTTCAGAACTAGAGAAAGCGGAGTTGTACGACGCTCAAAAGCTCTATGTTCGGTGGCGCTTCAATTACCGCGACTCGCGGACTGGATTGCGCCATCGCCGTGCCAAATTGTTCTTCCACGACGCGCCGATGATTCAGCGTCGCGATGTAAATCTACGCGACCAACTCTTGAAACCTGTAGCGCGATTAACGAAGCTGCCGGCAAAAGATGGACAGCGGGCGATTGATCTGGCGCGCACGGCCTCAACTGTTCGTTATCGCGAACTCTACGGCTTCACAAACGGAGATCCTAAGTCGGTCTATTCAGCGGAACTCGGCAGAGGTGTCGAACTGGTAATCAACGCTTTACCTCCGGAAAAGCGGTTGCCTCTGCGCGCTTATCACTCGGCAATGATTTACAAGAACGGAGTACCGATCGGTTACTTCGAAGGTCTGTCGCTCTTTGAACGGATGGAAAGCGGTTTCAATCTTTACTACACGTTTCGTGACGGCGAAACCGCGTGGCTCTACGCACAAGTGCTGGCCGTAATGCGAAAGATCACCGGCGTGTGTGCATTCTCGCTCGATCCTTATCAAATTGGACACGAGAACGAGGAGGGCATTGAATCGGGAGCGTTCTGGTTCTATCGCAAGATGGGATTTCGATCGACTCGAAAGTCAATACAGACACTTACGCGACGTGAGGAAGAGAAGATCGTCTCGCGTAAGAATTATCGCACTTCGGCAAGCACACTACGTCGCCTCGCTGCAGCGCCGATGATTTTAGAACTTGATCAAATTCGCGAAGGCGATTGGGACCGGTTTCAAATTCGAAACATTGGCTTTGCTGTGCAACGGTTGATGGCTACACGGTTCAATGGAAATAGCCAGAAAATGCGAAGTCACGCTGCGGATTTTGTGCGCGACAATCTAGGCATTATCAACGTTGGTGATATGGCGGTTGCTTTATTGCTCATCGGTGATCTAAAGAGGTGGAGCGATAACGATAAGGAGTCGCTAAAGAGGATCCTTCAAGCAAAAACCACCGGCACCGAGGCAAAATATCTTCAACTGATGCAAGAGCATTTACGACTACGTGAAGCGATTATCCGGTTGGGGAGTAACCACCGAGCTGCTTTTGCGAAAACAAGCGGAAACTTAGCACTGAACAAGTAAGGAAGAGCGGTTTACCCTCGCTGTTATTCGATCACTTAGATCGATTATGAGTGGGGTAAACCGCCCTTCCTTACTTATTCAATTTCCAGATTTGTTTTTTCTGCAAGGTGCATGAACTTGAGAGTTCAATAAAGACTTGATTCCTGATCTCGCATTTGTATCTTTGTCCTTCAGCGAGCTGGCGGTTGTTTATCTTAGGTACACTTCGCGATCTGATTTTCCAGAATCCTTGCTTCTGACAAATTCTCGAGTTTCGAAAAATATTCTGCGTTCTCATCTAAAGCCTCGCGTGGCACAAGCCCCACGATCTCGGCCGTCGACACTTCAACTCCCATCCTGTCACATTCACGTTTGACTGCATCGAAGGCTTCTGTCATTCCTGTCACACGATAATCAATAAGATTCATCGAAACCTGCACCAAACCTTTCGAGTGAAGCTGAAAGGCCAACGCTTTCAGGCATGCCAGTCCACCATCACGCGCGCGAATTGTTCGTGCTATTTGTTGGGCAACTCGAATGTCAGTGCTGCGAAGGACTACATTGAAGGCAATCAGAATAGGACGAGCGCCGATTACAATCGCGCCAGCAGTTTCGTGAACGTTAGGCCTACCGACGTCCGGCGCACGATCGGAATTCGTTACGATCTGTTCGCGCAACAACTCGAGCGCGCCACGGCGAACATCCTCGAGGTTCTTTCTGTTTGGAAGACGAGCCGCTTGTTCATAAAAGTAAACAGGAATAGCAAGCTCCGTCGCGATACGTTCACCCGCTTCATGTGCAAGCGTCACGCACTCTTCCATTGTTACCTGTTGTATTGGAACGAAAGGCAAAACATCTGTAGCACCAAGCCGCGGATGTTCTCCTTTGTGGGTACGCATGTCGATCAGTTCCGCAGCTTTTGCGACGCCACGAACAGCGGCGTCAACGACGCGCTCCGGTACACAAACAAATGTGATAACGGATCGATTGTGGTCTGGGTCGACGTGAGTATCGAGAATACAGGCGCTATCCACGGCGGCTATCGAATCAGCAATAGCAGTCACAACTTCAGGCCGCCTGCCTTCACTGAAGTTTGGAACACACTCGACGAGACGTGACATTGGACTTTGTGCTTTGTGCTTTGTGCTTTGTGCTTTGTGCTTTGTGCTTTGTCGAATGATATCGTCGATTGAGGCTTGTTCGTGTGTCAAGCAACCGGCATGGTGCTGGGAGCGCAGCGTCCCTGCTGGTGATCATAAGCTTCAGGGGAACAACTAAGAATCTAACAAGCAAGGAAGGGTGGTTACCCCGCTGTCAGCCGATCACTTAGATCGGACTTGAGCGGGGGTAAACCGCCCTTCCTTACTTGTTAGATTCTGGTTGTTGTCTGTTGCATTCTGGCTGTTAGATTCTGATTCTTGTTAGGACGAATATTTAGTTTGATGTAGCCTACTGGTGAGCGGGCCAGGACGCCTCCCCGACCACGATGCGCGCCTTTTATGTCTTGACACGTTAGTGTGAAAAGTGTGTATCTTGCAATCGTGCCTCCCGATCGATTCATCAACCAACGCAAAAATGCATGGCAGCGACTCGAGGAATTGCTCGCGTTGCTTGACCATGCATCACTTCGTCGGCTCAATCGCGAAGAAGTTCGGGAGCTCGGCCGGATTTATCGACGCACAGCATCTGACCTGGCAATCGCTCGAGCGGAATCGCGCGATCCGCGGCTCGTGAATTACCTCAACAGTTTGGTGATACGGGCGCACGGCTGCATTTACCGCGCCGATGCTCAGGGTGGAAAACGAATCCGAAATTTCTTTGCGCATGAATTACCGCGTACTTTCAGACGAACCTGGCGCTATACGGCATTGTCGTTTTCAGTCTTCGCGATTTTTGCCACCTTCAGTTTCGTAGCGACCAGGATCGATCCAGAGTTTTCAGAACTCGTTGGAGTTAACCCCGCGTTCCGCGAGGTCTACATAGAAACAAAGACTCATTGGTGGGAAGGCTTGAACCAAGAAGGCAATCAGGTTGGCGCTGCCTTCATCATGCAGAACAATATTCGCGTTACGATTCTAACTTTTGCTTTCGGCGCGATGCTTGGCCTTGGAACGATCTACTATCTTGCATTCAACGGCGCAAATATCGCGTCGGTGCTCGCGTTATGTTACCAATCAGGATTTGGCAACGACCTTGTTACTTTTATGGTGGGTCACGGCGTGATTGAGCTTTCATGCATCTTCATTGCGGGCGGTGCGGGCCTCTTGATTGGCAGTGCGATGCTCGTGCCCGGAGACTTATCACGCGCAGATGCGATGAAGACGCGCGGGATGGAAGCTGTTCGTTTGATGATCGGAGTGTCGCTGCTGCTGGTTGTGGCGGCAACAATAGAGGGCTTTATCTCCCCTGCACCAATCAGTCCAAGAATCAAATTTAGCATAGGAGCGATCACGGGTGTGGCGCTGTATTCCTATTTGCTGTTTGCGGGGAGAGACAACACTGCTGAAAACGCCGACAAGCCTCTCCAAACCTAGCAAGCTACCAGAATCTAACAAGTAAGGAAGGGTGGTTTACCCCCGCTGTCACGCGATCACTTAGATCGGACTTGAGCGGGGGTAAACCACCCTTCCTTACTTGTTAGATTCTGGTAGTGAGTTTGAGTCGAGCCTTACAACAAACCGCGCTCTTTCACTTTTAGATAAGTCTCCAATAACGCCGGTGCCAATGCCGCAGCGGTAACATCCAGCGCTAGTCCACCTTTTGACTCTACCAACCTCAACGCAGCCTCGCGATGATGAATGATCTCCTCTGCAACTGACTGTGTGAAAAGTTCACGCACTGACGTCGGTGTTTCTCGAACGACTGCCTTCAGATCGCGATCAGCGATCGTCACAACCAGCGGTAAGTGACGCGGTCGAAGCAGGTGCAACGAATTGAGCAGTTCCTTGGAACCCTCCTCGTCAACAAGATCTGTTAACAGAACTATCAGAGCACGTCGCTTGCTGTTTGCAGCAATGAATTCGAAGGCACGTGCATACGACGGTTCAATCATCTCAGGCTCGACTGCATGCAGTGCTTCCAGTGCTGAATCGATGTGATCGTGACCCCTGCTCGGTGGTAAGAACGTTTTGATCTTCCGGCCGAAGACAACCAGTCCTGCGTTATCTCCGGCGCGTGCTGCTGCCGAAAAGAGCGCCAGAGTTGCATGGACGGCCGAATCAAGCTTGGTCTCATTTTCAATCCGCGCTGTCATGAGACGCCCTGCGTCAAGCGCCACAAGCACTGTTTGGTCACGCTCAATCTGGTACTGTCGCGTTGTAAGCTTGCCCCGACGCGCAGTGGCGGTCCACGAGATATGTCGTAGCTCATCACCACGGACGTAGTCACGCATCGATTCAAACTCTCGACCTTCTCCGCGCCACGAAGTCTTTCGATGTGAAGACACAACCGAGCGGGCACCGAGAGCTTTCAACTCTGCTTCGCGAGCGCGTCGCATGTTTGGATAGACCTTCACGGAGATGGGTTTCTCTACTTTTGTCTGACACCAGACAAGACCGAATCTCGAGCGGAACCTGATCGCGATTTGACCAAACTCAAATCTGCCGCGGCGTGGTGGCGTCAAGCCATAGATCAAAGTTGCCGAGGATTGCGCGTCAACTCCAACTGAACCTTCTCGAAGTCCGTTGAGTAACATTTGTGGCGGGTACTCGTCCTTTACAACAACTTCAATGCTTCGGTTCGATCCATTCTGAATTTGGATCCTGACCTCGTTTTCAGCCCCTACGGCAAAGCGGCCGCCAAAGTATCTGGAAATCGAAATGTTCTTTGGTAGCTGGCTGGTCCGCGAATCAATTACCGCAAGGATGATGAGCAGAACGTCGTAAGCGAGTGCTACCCAGCGCAGCCACGGTCGCTGCCAGGATAGTGATAAGGGTACGAAGGCGAGGGCGAAGAGGAAGTAGAAGAGTTTTGTGAAGACGAAACGCACCGGCGGATTCTAGAACACCAACTCGACTGGGACAATCCCTCACTCCAGAGGAGTGAAATATTTATAGTGTACGTTTGCGTAGATGAGCTTCACTCCGGAGGAGTGAGATGTTTGGGAAGCCGCTCATTATGACGAGCAGCACGTATGACTTGATGCATTGCACATTAGAAAATGAGTCGAGACATGTCACTCCTCTGGTCACGCCAGCCTATAAACATTCCACTCCTTCGGAGTGAAGACAAGGCACCAGACTCACCCGCCCGTTGCCACAAACTGCTTAACATCCAGCTGTTTGTTGAACAGAAACTGGTTCAACGACACCACCCAATCCTGCAACAGCGGATTTCTTTCACTCTCGAACGTCAACTGCATCTTGTAAGTGTGCGGCAACGTTAACCCGCCCTCTTTGCGATAGTCGGAAAAATCTTCGGTGAACTTCAGCCTGGTTCCCTGTTGGGCCGCGGCAATTTCGGGACGGTCCACTGTTGGTGCATGGAACTCCTGTTGATATTCAGTTCTGACGTGTTGAAAAGTCTCTGCGTCAAAGTACATTTTGATATCCAGATTTCCGCCCGTTCTTGGCTCATATTCGAGCACGTGGGTTTGTCTTCCATCTAATTTCTTCGTGCCGGCGTAACGTAGCTTCGGTTTGCGGTTTTCAAGATCGAGCAAAGGCCAGGCCGAAGAAAGAGTCCCACCAATGAGCCCTTCCTTGAACAGAATGTCATGAGTTAAGAGAAAGCCACCAAAGCGCGTTCTTGTACCAGGTCTGAGTTCTCCGAGCGTGAGCTTATTCCCATCAAACGCCATCTTTTCGTTACCATAATCCTGGGTACCGAAGATGAGCCCGATCAAACTCATTGGACCTTGAGACGCCATTACAGCTCCGCCTTTTAATTGGCCTCCACCCCCAATTCGAACAGTGGCTAGAACAGAGCCTTGCATAACGCGACTTTTAACTGCGGTTCTGGCCTCAGCAGTTCCGAGCGACTCAAGGTGTTTCGCAACGACGTCCTCAGCTGTGAGTTTCTGTGCGACACCGGTGCTGGCGGCGACTAAGGTCAGTGTGATTAAGACAGAAAGCTTCCCTATGAACTGTGTTTTCATTTTGATGAATCCCTCAAAAAAAGAGCGTTGCTTCCAAAGAAGCAACGCTCCAAGTGTAAAAACGAGTCAACATTCGGTTAGAAGTCGATTCGTCCAGCGAACTGGATGATGCGTGGTTGACCCGCTGGTCCTCCAGCAGGACCCGCAGTAGTTGTTGACTGACCGAACAACGCACTATTTATATCATTGTTTGGCAAGCCAAAGTTGACATGGTTGAAGACGTTAAAGAAGTCCGCTCGCAGAGTGAAACGAACGTTCTCAGTGACTGGTATTCTCTTGATGACCGAAAAGTCAACCTTATTGAATGCCGGTCCGTAGAAGGAATTTCGTCCCACCGTACCAAGCCGACCAACTGCTGGACCAGAAGGTGCACTACAGGTCGTGGCAGTTACGTTAGTGCGATTTCCCGGACATGGATTCTTGAACAAGCTACGAGGTGGACCTGTGTAAGTTCTCGGGTCATTGGTCATAGCTGCAAGGTCCGTCAAAGCAATTCCGCCGGAGGCATAGTCAGCCCGCTGACCCAATCCAGTACCGGCGCTGTCAATGCCGCCGAAGATGCTGAACGGGGTACCAGTTTGCGATTGAACAATGCCTGACATCGTCCATCCACCAAATGCGCGATCAAGATTCTTACTGGCAAATCTGATCGGCAAATCGTAGATGAAGTTCATTACGAACCGGTGCCGAACATCGAAACCCGAATTGCCTCGCTCACCCGCTGCAAAGCCGCCGGCGAAGCCAGACGAGTCGCGTGGTAAACCGCGCTCGCTTGCACCGCCTGGGCCTGCACCAGGCACCAAAGCATCAGCCGAGTCATCGATTGAATGGCTCCACGTGTAAACGGCCTGAATTTGACCTGTTCCCAATTCCTTGTTGGTAAGCGTCTTGGTTAGTCGTAGTTGCATCGAGTTGAAGGTCGACTGACCAAGGGCCAAATTCAGGAAAATCGGATTGAAAGCAGTGTTGAGCACGCCATTAAGGAAATTGGTTCGCGTGCTCCCCGGGCTAATCTGCGCTGGAGCTGTTGTGATGGCACCAATGCCAGCAGCTCCCCCAAGACAATAGTCCGGCTTGGGGCTGGCGAGAGCCGCACAGATTGCATTTCGCCTGGGAACGCTAGGCAGAGCGCCGCTGATGTTTCGCAGCTGATCCAGCCCGTGCGAACCAACGTAATCTGCCTCAAACAGGAATGCATTGCCCAATTCGCGTTGGAAACCGAAATTCCAACTTTGAGTGTAGGGCGTAGCAAACTTCGATTGGAATCGATTATTACCCGGCAAGGCAAAGATCACCGGTAGCAACTCATCGCCATTGAAAGCAAATGGACTCGTGACCTGAGTTGGAACACGCGGAATATTGCCGCCTTCATCGAAGGCCCCGCCTGAGAAACCGTTCGCTCCAAGGAAATCGAAGAGGAACTGGAAGTCCCGTTGGAACGGCGGATTTGCACTCGAGTTGCCGAACAAGTTTGTAAACACGCGGTCATAGAAAACTCCATAGCCACCGCGGATCACCATCTTGCTTGGGCCACCTGTCAATTTCGACAAGAAACCGCTCGAGAAGTCGGGGCTATAATTGAAACCAAAGCGAGGCGCGAAGTTATTGCGATCTGAAGTCCACAGGCCTTGATTTGGATTCGGTGAATTCTTGCCGACAATCTTGAACTCAAATCCGCTAGCTGGTTGTGGGCCACTGGGATCCTGATCCACGAGCGTGGACGCTTGTCCGTTTACTTCATAGGGCACTCCGTTGTAATCCCATCGCAGACCAAGATTCAACGTGAAGTTAGGACGTACGCGCCATGTATCCTGGAAAAAGATTCCGGATTCACGCGTGCGCCATCCTCGATAATCTTCGTCAACTCTCACCTTATCTTTGTTGAAGAACTGCGACTGACTCTGAACACCAAAGAACCCGTAAAGCAAACTCGCAAAATTCTGTAGTGAACCTCCAATACCCGTGGTGGGGATCGGATTTCCGCTGCCGTCCTGGAGGAATGATCCGCCGAACTGAGCGGTGTTGAAGTTAATCGATTCGCTCCGTCCGAAATTGCTCGCACCGTTCGAATAAACCCAACGTTGCTCAAAACCACCACGGAACGTGTGATTGCCTCTTACCCAGGTTAAGGTGTCGCCGAGGACAGTAGTGCCTGCATAACGGAACTGTGTGTCGAAAGCACCAAAGGCACTGATGGTTCCGCCACCGATATTCACCAACTCTCCGTTTGGCCCACCAAAAGGTTGCGGGTGATTGTCGATTCCGCCTGCGGCAAACCCAGCAAGGATTGCGTCAAATGCCGCGCGACTCGAGCCGCCATCTCCTGGGCCATTGAAGATTGCTTCGATTCGATTGCCGCCGAATCTTGCTTCGTTGATGAGGCTCGGACTTAGATTGGAGGTCAGGTTCAAACTCAGCACGTAGCTCTTCTGAGGAGTTCGACTGTTATCGCCCGTACCAGGGAAGGTCTCTGGAAACAAGTCAAACGCGCCACTGCTCGTGTTGAAGCTACCAGTTAATGTGTGTCTCTGACTGAGATGCCAATCCACTCGCGAAGCAGTAGTGTTTACTTCAAACCTATTCGGTGCAGAAAATCTGAAGAGATCAAATACACCTGGAAGTGGTCCTTGACCCGGTACGTTTCCGAGCGGGTAGAGCTTGAGAATCTGCTGCATTCCAGGGTTGATCGCAAGATTTCCGCCGGGAACGATGAACGGACAATCTGCAGGATCCGAGAAGCCGAACGCGTCGCAGATACCCTGCGCGCTCCGGTTATTGGCGCCCGTCCCGGTAACGTCTAACGTACCGAACGGTGTGTTCGGAAAGATTCCCAAGCGAGCCTGGGCAGACGGAACAGTGCGGGTTTCTGTGGTCGAACTCAATGATCGATCACCCTCATAGTTAAAGAAGAAAAACGCTTTGTCTTTAATTATCGGGCCACCGATTGAACCACCAAACTGTTTTCGCTGAAGTGGTTGTTTCTCCGCATCAAAGAAACCGCGTGCGGCAAATCTTTGCGAGCGGTAGTACATGTAGCCCCCACCATGAAACTCGTTCGTGCCGTTCTTCGTTGAAATGGTGATGATCGCTCCCGTGTTGCGCCCAAATTCTGCATTGAAGTTACTGGTGAGAACTCGAAATTCCTGAGTTGCATCGATGTTGGGTGTGGCCGCGCCACCAGCGATGCCCGGTACGTCAGCATCGTTGTTATCAATGCCATCAACCATGAAGTTGTTGTTGCGCTCACGTTGGCCATTAACACTGAAGCCTCCGAGAGCTGTCTGTGTTTGAGTTGCACCAGGCGCGAGAAGAATCAGTCCATTTGGATCGCGGCTCAGCAAAGGAAGATCCATGATCTTCTTGTTATCAAGCAATGTCGACAACTGCTGATCGGTGTTGTTGATCTGAGTTTGTATATCGCCCGTCGTAATAGTGACATTTGCGGTCGCACCACCAACGGCCAACGCTAGCGGCACTTCGGTGACAAATGCGACAGATACCTTCACACCTTTGGCAGTAGCAGGTGAAAATCCGGTGGCTGATGCGTTCACGGTATAAACTCCGACCGGAACATTTGTAATCGTAAAGGTGCCATCGTCAGCTGAGGTTGTTGTTCGTTTCTCGCCGGTCGCCTCATTGACAGCTTCTATCGTGGCGCCTGCCAGGACAGCTCCATTAGCATCAACGACCGTACCTTTGAGACCCCCAGATGCTTGGGCAAAACTGATGCTGGTGGCGCTGATAATTATTGCGAGACAAAACAACATCCGCGCCAAGGTCTTGAGCATAAACTTCTCCTTTTCGTGTTGTAGTGAGAATCCAGGTTCTCGTCGGGGAGACACCGTTTTTGGATAAAGCAACGAGTGTTCCTTCTGTATTTATTTACGATTTTTCAAGTGAAGTCGAAGGAAGCCATAAACGGTGAAGCCGCGTAAATCCAAAATGGTCAAGGGTGTTCCAATTTCGTAAATTTGGGCGCAAATCGCTGATACGAAATAAGAGAATGAACTGCAATTTTTCGTACGCAGTTATCACGAACCTGTGAAAGCAACGAAGAAGATTTGGCGTCGCTTCCTTCAAGAAGGTTGCGCAACAAAACCTAAAGTTCATCGCGCTTCAGCGTGGTACTTCGGTGAGTTTGAGGATGTCGGAAATGACTGCGTCGGGAGTGACTCCGTCGAGTTCAGCTTCGGCGCGCAACGTCAAGCGATGACGCAACACGGGAAGTGCGACGTCGCGCACATCATCAGGAGTCACAAAGTCGCGCCCTCTTATAGCTGCCACTGCTTTGGAACAAAGTAGTAGAGCGACTGAAGCTCTTGGACTCGCACCGTAATGTACGAAGGGATGGACTCGAGTACGCCTCACAATGTCGACGGCATAATGTTGAACTCCCGTCTCCATATGTGAACGACTGACTTCCTGCCTGCAGTGAATAATGGCATTCGGATCTGGTAACGGTTGAAGATCAACTTGATCTAATCGTTTGGAATTAAATCCAGCGTCCCATTTTCCCAGCACGAGGCGCTCTTCAGCTTCGCCGGGGTAATCGATCAGAATCTTGAGTTGGAATCGATCCAGTTGTGCTTCCGGAAGCGGATATGTGCCTTCGTACTCGATAGGATTTTCAGTTGCAAGTACCGTAAATATTGCCGGTAATTGATAACCATCACCATCAATTGTTACCTGTCGTTCTTCCATTGCTTCCAGTAGTGCCGCCTGGGTTTTAGGTGGCGTCCGATTGATCTCGTCGGCAAGCAGAATGTCAGTGAAGATCGGTCCTCGACGCAGATTAAAATTGGAAGTAGCGATATTGAAAACGTTCGTTCCGGTAATGTCGGAAGGCATCAAGTCTGGAGTGAACTGAATACGACTAAATTGCGCGTTAATCAGTCGTGAAAGAGTCTTCACCATCAGCGTCTTCGCGGTGCCTGGAACGCCTTCGATTAATGCGTGTCCTTCAGCCAGTACTGCGATGAGTATCTGTTCAATAGCATCATCTTGACCAACGATGACCTTGTGAAGTTCTGTGCGGATGTGGTTGACGGTGGAGGAGACGTATTCAGACATTGAGTTTCGTGCTGATTGGATTTAACTCCTGAACTTTGTGCTTCGTGCTTTGTACTTGGTTTGTCGGGAACTGTAAAGCTGCTTGGTCTTTGGCTTTTGGTCTTTGCCTGTGGTTGAGGTCCCTCATTTCTGCTTTGGGATTTCATTCTCACCAGACGGCTCTTCGAAGACCAAAGATCCAAAACCAAAGACCAAATGGTCGTCGTCTAGATCCGTTCTGCGGCTTGTCGAACATCTCTCGATCGCATGCGCAGACCCAAAGCACGTTCAACCGCTCGCAGCCGACGCACCATGTCGATCGCCTGTCGCCACGTAGTCGGTGCGCCGTTGATTGTTTCTTCGCACTGTCTCATAAGCGTCTCGAGGCTATGAGCATCAACTGACGACCGCAGCGCTACCCGCGAAGCAATGTCAGAACGAGAACTGTTGTAATCCACTCCCGCGTATTTCGCTAACACTCTCCGCGTTCGTGAGTAAATGTTTTCGACCGCTAAATCGAATGCTCGCGATCGCTCCTGAAGTTCGGACATCGATGCAACGAATTCCAAACTAGATCGTCGATCGACTTGAACAAGAGGTAACGGACGACCAAACCGTCTACTCGCTGTCCACAACATCAAAAGAATTATCACTGCGATCTGCGCGGCGATTGCCAACACAGGCGTTCCGGCGAAGTAGCTGGCAAATTCGTTTTGGGTGACTCCTCTTCCCTGGTGGAACTCGTCGAACGCAACCAATCCATTGCCACTCGTAATCGTGTTTATTGCCAATTGCAGATTGTCTTTCAAGCTGAGGCCATTGTTTGCCACGATATAAGGATCGCCGAGAAGTGTGATGCGACCCAGTCCATACGAGTAATCCACCAGTAGGGCTCCATAACGATCTGCGACGTGTACGACAGGAGCCGGTGAAGTCCCATGCTCGGTGTCGTCCTCCTCCAGCTCGGTGTCTGCAGATCTGTGGTCAGTTCTCCGCACTGGTGGAAGTGGTTTCTGCGCGTTCAGTTTGATTCGGGCTGAAAAGCGCGACGGCATTACGCTTCCAACGTTCTCAGTTAGCAGTGTCGTTTGAACAGGATGGAGGGCAACGACATTCTCCGTCATTTGTTTTTGATCGGTCGGGTCCAGATCAATGGTAGGTAAATCCAACTCGGTCGTAACTACAGTCCAGCTGCCTGACTTTGGGAGAAGACTGGAATCCGGTTGTCGATCAATTAAGACCAGGTGACCTCCTCGCCTGACCCATGCTCGAAGAGTGTCAGCCTCGTCATGAGTAAACGGCAGCTGGGTGCGTCCAATTACAACCAGCGTTGTAACGTTTTTTCCGGCATCACCCAGCAGCTTATCGGTCGCTTCACGCCAACGAATCACCTTGTGGCCGGATTCGCTCAGGAAGTCATAAAGCGCGCGGGTACCAGTCGGCCCTGAATGGTATGTAGATCGATTCGCTGTCCATTCGGAATCGTTAACTCTTTGCTCTTTGACATAGGTGACCAGGTTTAGAATCACAAGGACCACAAGGATCACGACTATGGTCAAAACGATTGTCAGGCGCTGTCGCATTCGCACTCACTCGCTGGCTTTCAATGCTGCCAGGTAACCACTCTTGAATTCTTGCCAATCTGCCGGTGATGATTGTTCCAGCCCGTACCAGTGACGCTCGAAACTATTAGTCAGACCACCCATGTTGCCATACAGCGCAGGCACATGACTGACGGAACGGAGGTAGTCACGGTTTGTTTTATGTTGGGCCAGGCTTATGATCTTGCGGTCTCCCAGTTCGACCAGAAGAGCTATATAGGTCTTGCGGATCGCGGCACGTATTTCTCCCTGGCGAACCAATGCCTCTGCTTCAGCTAAAAGATCTGTCGCAGACGCTTCCGGCTCGAGCCGTTCACCCAAAACAATTCTTGCCTCCTTAATTTTTGTAGCCTTCACTCGAGAGGAACGTCCGGCGAAACGCTTTATGAGTTTGACTAAGACATAGCCAATCACAGCCACTGCCAGGGCAAGAACCAGAATTTGTGCGACCGCCGTAAACGGACTTCCATGGCTTGCTGCGAGAGGGGAACGCTGCGGTAAGAACTTTGCCAACCAGCGAAAGAACCGATCGAGAAGACGGAATATGAATGCTCCCTGATTAGCTTTGGTTGCATATTCCGGACGCGACAGGATTTCGGACAACTTCTGGTTTGCTTCGGTCCTGGATAACCCGTTCACGGTTTTGGCGCGTTCCAGATCATTGACGCGTTCTTCAATCGATCGCAAACGATCTATTAACTGTTTACGCATCAACATTCGATCAGCGGCGGCCGAAGCTTCAAATTCGTCCAGCTTCTTGTGCAACCATGAATTATCGACTGCATAGCTGGTCCCGTCGTATTCGACTGATTCTGTTTCAGGCACGACGTGACGAACGGAGTTGGAGGTGTCGATTAAACGATGCTGGTAACTCTCTCCCGTCTCCCCTTCATCCACCTGAGCGAGCGTGTCGAGCGCGTTAATCGCTTTTTGCAAGTTCTTATGGTATTCGCTCAGTGGAATAGCCGAGACGTGCGCAGCCAATCCCAGAAAGGCAATCGTTATGGTTGCTATTCGTAGTAGAGGATTCAAACGACGCTGCATGATCCTGCGATCAACCTAAATTGAGTACTCGTCCTGAATTTATCGGAGGTGGCGGTGGCGCTTTTGGAGTAATGCCGGAAAGAGCCGTGCCGAAAGGTGAGTCGACTCCCTGATCCGGATACTCGCCCAGCTGCTGTGCAGCCATTAACTCAATGTCGTAGCCTTCGTGCCTCACGCGTTCGTCAACATACAGCAGCGACAGACCAAGCATCCATACCGGCGTCAACACAATTGAACTCGAAGTTGCTAAAACCCCATAAGAGATTTGATACCACATAGGAGATTGGGCACTGGCGAGTGGATTTTCACCAACAAAGAATGCAATCAAACCCAGCGGTAACAAGAGCACCATCAACGCAGAATAAGTGGCAAATGAAGTGAAGAGCGTCATTGCCATCAACCGCCGTACATTGCCTCGAGCAAGCGTGAAACTTCTGCTGAACGCGTCGAAGACACCCTTACCCTCCACCAACATTACCTGCGGAACATAAGCGACGCGGCCCACGATAAAGAAGAAGACAACCATCACTACTACGAAAGCTGCCAGGCCCCCGATGACCGCGATCGTTATACCAATCCATGGCGGAAGAACAAGCGAAAGCAATGCAGCCACGACAAAGATGATTGCAACGATTGTGTAGAACCCAAGAAATGCCGCGACGGATGAAAAAACGATCCACAAAAGAACCAGCAAAGATGCGCCGACAAGTCCCCAGAAACGAGCTCTCACCGCAGCGTATGCTGCCTGTGCTGAGACCGGGTCGTTATGAAGAAGATGGGCAACGAGATTGCGAGTTGCTCCTCCCATCACCACCAGCGTGAATAAGTATCCACCAAAAAGAGTAACGACACCGAGGATCATCAAAGATAGATAAAGCAGGAATTCAGAACTGTCGGACGACAACCAGATTCGACTCCAACCAATTCTAAAAACAATACCGCCAAAAGCCGCGATGATCGTCGGGGGAGCTGCCGTACGGATTAGGATGAAGAGATGTCGACGATAGAGTCGAACGGCTCGATCAATCAGATCACCGGCGCCGAGAGGGGCGAGTTGTAATTGTGTGGCAGCTGATTCAGACATTGACTGAACGGTCGCTTGACGGTTCCCGCAAGAACTTCCCATGGATGTTATCACAAGGAAAAGGTCGCTCAGACGCTGGTTCAGGTCTCGCAAAACACAGGCGTCGCTCTTTGATCTTTGCGAATAGACAGTCTTGCTGAATTTAAAGATTTGTATATTCTATAAATACTTGCATTTCTCTTCAGATAAGCGAGAATCCTAAGGCTCATCGCACGCGTCCGATGTTGAAGGCGTATGCCCGCACTGGCTTCCTGAAACATTGGGCCGAGTCCATTAATAGGATTCCTGGCCTCGACAAGGGAGTGGCAGCATGAAAGTTAATCGAATTCTTCCGATAATTATGTCTTCAAGCATCGCTGTGTTCGCTCAAGCGGGAGGCAACCCGCAAAGATCTAAAAGCGAGCCTCAGGACGATGTTGTCCGAATCACTACCTCCATCGTGCAAACCGACGTTGTTGTGACCGACAAAAACGATCAGATGATTTCCGATCTGAAGCTTGAAGACTTCAAAGTCTTTGACAACGGGAAGAAGCAGGATCTCCAGTTTATCGAGTTTGCTGGAGTGGGTAATGAACCGCGAGTCGAGGGGAGTCTGAGCGTCGCTGGTCAACCTGTTGAGCCTGAGATTAGCCGTAACGTAACGTCAAAGGATCTTCGACGCGTTTTTGCGTTCGTCATTGACGACCTGACGATTCCATTCGAAGATGTGCTTAAGGTTCGGAACCTGCTCACAAATTTCGTAGACAACCAAATGACTGATGGCGACCTTGTGCAAATAGTACGAGTCGTTGGCGGGAATGGTTTTCTGCAACAGTTCACTTCCGACAAACGGATTTTGAGACGGGCAATCGCTCAGATTACTCCGCAACTACACGGCTATTCTGCGTTCAATAACCTGTCTGCGCCGGAGAGACTCAGCGCAAATCTCGCTCTCGCGCAAGCCATCACTAATGACGGGGCCAGCCTGACTGAAGCGGCAGTGAAGGCATCAAATGCGATCATCGATGAAGACGGCGTGACGAAGGGTCTTCGCATGCTTTCGACGTTAACGATCACATCGGATGTCATAAACAATATGAAGTCGCTTCCCGGCCGCAAAAACCTGGTACTGCTGTCAGGCGGCCTACCCCTGTTTGAAACGGCGCAGAATCAATCAGCTTCGGTGGGTGGTGCACCCGTTTCCATATCTGAAGGTCGGTCGTATCTGGGAAACGTCACGTTCATGCTAAGGCAACTTACGGACAGAGCGAGCCGCGCTGGAGTTGTCATTAATACGATGGATGTTCGAGGCATGAAGGCCAATCGAGGAGTTTCTAGTTTTGCAGACCCTGGCAACGAGGCAACGAGCGCGCTTTTTGGTGGCGCAAGCGGTGGACGAGGTTTTGGAAGAATTCCAAACATGGCCGAGTTCGATAACCTGTCGCTTGATACATTCGCCGGCCACTTCGGATTGCAAATCCTTTCTGACACTACAGGAGGAGTCTCGGTTGTCAATACCGACAACTTCAACGACGGCCTCGAACGGGTTATGTCGCGAAGCAGCTATTATCTGCTGGCGTATAAACCGACGGAGCCATTTGACGGAAAGTTTCACAAGTTGGAAGTGAAAGTTACGCGGCCAGGAGCGCGCGTCTATACTCGACAGGGCTACGTCGCAACAGCTGATGCTCCGGTGAAGAACCTGACGAAGGAGCAGACAATTATCAGGGCCGCGATGTCGCCACTCGCAAAGCGTGAGGTCAACGTTGCCGGAGCCATACTGTACAGGTTCGACGATGCTAACCGCGCTGCAATCGACATAAATCTTCTTATTGATGCGAAGGATCTCGAATTTCAACGTGACGATCAGGGGCACCAGGCCACGACATTTGACGTTGTTGCTTTCGTCGTGAACAACATGGGAAAGTCCGAGAACGGTTTTAGTCAAACTGTAAACCTTGCCCTGTCTCCCGAGGAGTACCAGCGCGCGCTCGTTAATGGGATTACTTACACTGGAACGGCCAATTTAGCTCCGGGCGCATATCAGCTCCGCGCAGTTATAAGAGAGCCGAGTTCCGGCAAACTCGGGACTGTCTCTCAGTATCTTGAGGTGCCCGATCTTTCGAAGAAGAAACTGACCATGAGCAGTATTTTTCTCTTTAGCGTTGACCCGTCTAATGGAACCAGTGGTACGCCAGTTCCCCTCACGGCTTTGCGTAGACTACCGCGAAACCTGGACCTGAGATTCGCCGCACTCGTCTATAACCCGAAAATCGAATCGGGCAACCCACAGGTGCGCTGCGAAGTAATCATCAGCCGCGATAATAGGGTTTTGCTCCAGGAACCGGAGCAACCATTATCCGGGTCTGCACAGAGCGGACGGATGGCAAAGATTGGTCAATATAGCCTCGCCAAAGCGTCACCCGGACGGTACGTTCTCACTCTAGTCATTACAGATCCGCTCGCGGACAAGAAAGAGCGAACGTTGGTTCGGTCTATTGACTTCGATTTAGTGGACTAAGAACGGATTCTTTTGGCGGCGCAAGTCGTTAAAAAAGGGAGAGCCTTTAACAGGCTCTCCCAAGTTTTTGTCGCCAACATTCGGACTAGAAGATCACTCGCAGCCCTACCTGGATGACCCGACGAGCGTAGGTTTGGTCTCCTCGTTCGCCAAACGCAGCTCCCGAGACTCCTGCATTATTTACATTGATTGAAGGTAGGTGGTTGGTGCCGCTAGTAACGGCGCTGCCAATACCCGGTTGCGGGTGATTCAAGACATTGAACGCCTCGCCCCGCAATTGCAGAGTAAGGCTCTCGAATATCTTGATGTTCTTAAAGACGCTAGCGTTCAATTGGTTGAAGATTGGTCCGCGCTCGATACCACGGCCGGCGCTGCCGAACGGAGTCCCGAAAATCTTTGCGGCACCCGGTCCGCTGAAGATGTACTTCACATCGTTAGGTGAAACAGCGACCTGCTGACCCGTTGCATTGAGGGCAGTCAGACTGATAAACCCATTCGGATTGGTGACGCTCGAAATTCGATTCAACAGAAACGCATCGATCTGACTGATGCCAACCTGTCGAAGATCCGCGTTCGGGTTGGTAAGGAACGGTCGATCGCCTGCAGTAAGGTAAGTATTACCCAGACCAAATGTTCCGTTCGAAGTTTGACCTGGAGTAAACGCAGCTCCACTTGTCAGGATGTAAGTGCCGTTTATCTGCCAACCGCCTGCTAACTTTCCGACGATTCCACGCTGCTCTTTTTTCCAGGGAACATCGTAGATAAAGCTACTGGCGAAAGCATGCGGCCGATCCAAACCCGAGAGACCGCGTTCACATCGATTAACGCAGAAGGGATTCTGCGCGTTTGGTGAAAGGATGTCACCGCCGCCAAAGGCGAAGATCTCACTAGCATCATCGATTGTTTTGCTCCAGGTGTAGGAAGCGCTGAGGTTAAGAGAGTTGCTAAGGAACCGACCGTTGTAACGCGCTTGCATCGAGTGATAGATCGACTGCGAAGTATTCGCGCGAGTCGTAATTCCTGCGAATGGAAGCTGGCGGTTGTTGCAAGCACTCTCATTGTCGAGAGTTGCCGGGTTATCAGTGCAAACCTGCGCCGTTGTACCCGGAGGAAGCAGATTTGAGAAAGACGGGAAGTCGAAACACGGTGTGCTGACTCCAACGCACGTGGTGACGTTTTGAATTGTGCTGCTCGACGGATTCCTCGTTAGATGGAATCCATTAACTAATGGACCTATGAAGAAGTTGCCGTTGATGTTCTGGAACAGACCCACACCGTGAGTGCCTACATATCGAACTTCTGCGACATGGTTACGTCCGAACTGATGTTGCACACCCAGTGAGAACTGTTCAGAGTAGGGCGAACGGAAATCGGGAGCCACATTGGTTTGAGCCAAAAATCTTGGATTCAAGACGCCAATGGGAAGAACACCCGAGGCGGCCGCGGTAGCACGCACAATGTCGCCTATTGGGTTTCCTGGCAGGGGCGATGGCGATGTAGTGGTCGATGTTAGAGAACCCGCTGGAATCGCCAAAGCTACCGAGAAAGGCGCGGCGTTCTGTACATTCAGGAGAATGTTATAAAACGCGGCATCGTACGCGATAGAGAAACCTCCCCGGATAACCGTTGCTTCCTCTCCAAGGAAGCTCTTCCAGAATTTCGGTGACCAGGCAAAACCCACTCTCGGTGCAAAGTTATTCTTGTCTGCTGGTGTCAGCGGTACGGTTCGCTGTGCAAGAGGTATCGCAGGGTTAAAGAACGCAGTTGAGCTATTGCTTTCGCGGGCCACCGTTTGATCATGCAATACGTTGATCGGTTGGCCCGTGTATTCATATCTGACTCCTAAATTCAAGGTTAGATTTGGTCGAATCTTGAAGTCGTCCTGAAAAAAGTAATACTGATCATTTTCAGGAAAGAGCAGCAGCGGATCGCCTGCTGTGATGGAGACTGCACTTGGTGCGTTGTTAACTATTCTGGCGGCTGAATTGTAGGTATAGGAGCCGTTATAGTTTGGCAGAAACGGCGAGAGCTCGGTGAGGTGTTTATATTCAGCGCCCAACAGTAACGAATGGCGACCAAGCGTCCAACTGAAATTGTCCGCATATTGGTAAACTTTACCAATTCTTCCCTGTGGAAGATTTGTAGCCGGTCCAATCGTAGCGAGAGCATTCGACTTCGTTAGTCCGAGCGATCCGGAAAACGCGATATTGGCTAGCGCTGAGCCAATTTCAGCTGGTCCGGGAATGCAGCCGGGGGTTCCGGTATTGCATCCGCCGCCAAACTCAACCCGAATGCGTTGATAGTTGATGCGGAATTCATTCAGCATCGTGTTCGAGAGCGTTCTGGTCCAATTGCCGCCCCAGTGTGTGCTGCCGGCGGGAACGTCTCCATTGAACCCGCTGGAGACACCAGCAAGGGCGTTCTGAGAGGCGCTCTCCTGGTTGATATGTCGGAAGGTAACATTGTCTTTGCTGCTAACTCTAAGATCGAGCCTTACCGTGTAGTAGTCCTCATTAAAAGCGGTCGGCGCGGTGCGCTGATATTGGGCCGCTTGAAATAACTGAGGTGCTGTCGCCGTACCTAAATTGATCACATCGTACGGTCCACCAATGAGGAAATTGCCGAGGTTCGCATAGCCCGTGCAGCCGGAAGGCGGCGTTGATCCAACCGCAATCGCCCTGGGGCAGCCGCTCGCAGGATTTGTATTGATCAAGGCTTGAGCTGGAGTCCCTGATACAAAAGTATTTGGGGTTGCGCCCGGAATTGCGAATGGACTGTAGGTCGTTATTGTTGAGATGACCGCGCTATTCGGAAAGGTCTGTCGCAGACGCGGAAACTCAGACGCAACAACAGCAAGACTGGTGCTGCTTCCAGTTGTGACATTTGGATTGCGAACTCCCTGATAAGCAAAGAAGAAGAAGAAGCGATCCTTACCGTTAACTATCCTCGGTCCGCCTTCTCCGAAATGCGGCAAGTGCAGCGGTCCACCGATGGTGCCACCGAAAACGTTGTAGAGATTTCGATCCGGGTCTTTCTTACCACCGCGCTTTTCAATATTGTTCAAGCTGTTGAGATTTCTGTTGTCCTGGTGGAATAGAAACGCCGTACCGTGGTAGTCGTTTGTGCCGCTCTTGGTCACGATGTTTACAACGGCGCCCTGGTTACGTCCGTATTGCGCAGAATAGTTGTTTGTGATGACTTGAAACTCTTGAATAGAGTCTTGAAAGTCGACGAAGAGCGCGGGACCGGAAACACTCAGATCGTTATTATCGGCACCGTCAATCTGAAAGTTATTCGAACGTCCTCGATTACCATTAACTGAAAGACCGGTACCGTTTGTATTTGTGCCACCAGCTCGATTGGCGATAACTCCGGGAGCAAGGAGAGCCAAAGTGTCGAGACCACCTGCGGCACCGTTGGAAGGAAGATCAGCGATGCGACGCGACTCAATCGTCGTTGATACCTGCGCCTGATCGCGTTGCATGATCGTATCGGTACCCGTCGTAATGGTAACCGTTTCGCTAACATTGCCTGCTTCCAAAACAACGGCAAGCGGGTTAATGATTCCGATTTTGACCATGACAGCCGTACTAATCGAACGCTTGAAACCTTTGGCTTCAGTGGTGACTGTGTATGAACCAGGTAGCAATGCTGGAGCGTCAAAATTACCTTCAGAGCTGGTAACAAACGATCCAGTAGTACCCGTGCTGTCATTCTTAACGGTTACGGTTGCGCCCGCAATAGCAGCGCCGTTCGAATCCGTTACCGTACCTCTCAAGGTACCTGTAGTGGCCTGGGCCATCACGGCAACCGCTGAAAGGAGCAGAATTGACACAATTGCAAACATCCGTCTACCCGCAAAGGGAAGGTAACTTGAACTTCTCATTTGATTTATATGCCTCCTAAACTGGCGTAGGTTTAAAAGCACGCTGATCAACATTCAGGGTTGATCAGGCCATGGTTCGGTGGTCTAACAGTTAATGAAGCCGCGCAATCAGACTTTCAACTTGCGCGGCGTTTGGTGCATTAGGGCATTCACGCAAATACAACTGGAACGATTGCAGTGCGAGTTCTCGCGCTCCGTTTTTCATGTAGAGCTGTCCCAGGTGAAAAAGCGAAATGGCGTACGGACTGCCACCAAGATCGTAAGCGGACTTAAGTTCTTTCTCGCTTCGGTCTGAATTGCCGAGTCTTGCCAGGGCTATACCCGTATACAGGTGCGCCGGAGGTGAACTCGGTTCGATTGATAGCGACCTTTCGAGCGAGGTCAGAGCCTCTTGGTTCCGGTTCAATTGAAGCAGTGCGATACCGAGGTTCAGCGCTGGATTGAATGCATTGGGATCGATTTTAAGACAGAGACGCAATTCAACGATTGCCTCTTCGAATTGCTCGCGCTCGAGGAGTTGTGCTCCAAGATCATTGTGGGCCATCAGATAATCAGGATAGATGGCGATCGCTCGTCGCAGCGCATCGATTGACTCATCAGTTCTTTTCTCGCGAGCGAATCTTGTCGCTCGATCGAACTCACGTTTGGCTGAACTCGGGACCTTCTGGTCGAGCATCGCGACAGAAACGGTTTTTTCGGATTTACCCTGCGTGTCCTCCCGTTTCCTTTTCAAATAGATCGTCAACATAGTCGGACCGCCTCGCCCGACGGTGACGTTCTCGCTCGAAATATCAAGCCCTCGATCGCGATCCGGTTCTACTTCGATGGTGTACTGGCCTGCTGAAACGTTTGGTATTTCGAAACGACCTTGCTCGTCCGTGTACATCATGTTTGTCCATCCGCGCATGACTCGTAAGGTGACCTTTACGGCTCCCTTAACGGGCGATCCGTCCGGCATGACTACAGTTCCTCGAATACTTCCCGCAGTGTTGGACAAACCTGTCGAGCGGGTATTAGGTTGCGCCGAAACGATATTTGAAAGACTTACCAGGAGCGCGATTGAGAGTGGTCTCAGACACAGCTTCGCGAGTGAACGACGAGTTTCCGCTTCAGATGCTCTGCGCCTATTGCTGCTCAACGCTTCCATTAAGTTGATTCGAATTCGAGTCGCTTCGGAGCCTAGGGTGGAATTAGGAGCCCCGCCTGATGGAAAGGCCGTTCGGCAATATCCATGCCATCGTAGCCATATCCAAATTATGAGAACTTCGGAGCCATTCCTATAACTCGATGGCGATGTTGGCCACTCGCGCTTGTGGTATTTGGATAGATTTTCAAATCTTTGGATAAAGGCGAAGGGTGAGACTAACAGCTCCGTTGTTGTTCCAGGCTAATCGCCTGACAGTTCACTTAACAACTTCGAGCTCAAACCAAAGCTCTTTTCCGCGGAGGATGGTGGAGAGGTAGAACTCCCAGAATTTTCTGGTGAAACGCAAAGCCGGCCACCGCTCATCCAGATTGACCAAAAATTCGATACCTAGTGCACGCCAGAGATTGGCCATGCTCACGTGAGTTCGAACTGGTCGCAATTCAATTTCGGTGTAGAAGGGAAAGGGTGTCTTATCTCGAACAAAGCAAGTGAACGAATAACTGTTGAAGTGATTTCGATGAGTCGGATCCGTTGCCCAGTCCGGATTCGTATAGTGTGGAGTGACAATCTTCAAACGCCCGCCGGCTTTAGTAATTCGATGAAGTTCGGTCATCAATCCGATGACATCCGGCACATGTTCGAGAACATGTCGGCAAACGATCTCGTCAAAACGATCGTTCTCAAATGGATAGGGAAAGACGCCGAGGTCATGAATAACATCCGCGTGACTCCGCGGATTGGAATCGATACCGATTGCCCCGCCAACCTTGTTCTGGCCACAACCCACATCGAGTATCGACTTCGAAGAAGTGGACGCGCTCGTTTGTGAGGCTTCGATCATGTCTATTAGTTTGTGTTCAGCAGGAATCGACCAAATTCATTCATATTCAGCGGATACACAGGCACTCCCAAAACAGACGTCAGTTCGGAAAGTGTGGTTCCATCAAGCATGATGGCTTCGTCGCTCTTCAACATCTGTCGTGGGATCAGAACGAATTCACCGCGTAACTGATCTGCCGCTGACTTGATGTCGCGGCCAGTTACGAGTCCTGCGACGGAAACATCTCCTCCGAAATAGTAATTTGTCACTGGTAGAACATGCAGCCTGGTCCCAAACCTTGCGTTCAACTTATCGACGGCGCCGTTGAGGACCGGTGCGAACAGAGTACCCGTAAAGATGGTGCCGGGAATTTTCTTTACTGAAGCGGGCGCAAATCGCGCTAGGCGCTTTTGCAATCTCGCGAACTCCTCATGAAATGATCTAACCATACCCACGCCGTCTTCGATTTGCGGATAACTTCCGTAATGCGAACGCGACGGAATTCGCCGTTCTGCTTTCAAATAAATTTCGTCTCCCAGCAAAGCGAAGTGTGTTCCAAATCGTGAATAGAATTTTTCCTGAACTGGTTTCAGTTGATCGATCACGGTTCTACAAAATTCAGGCGTCACGGGATGGAGTCGAGGATCGGTGTTGTATTGCGTTAGACCAAGCGGGACGATGGCGACGCTGGTAATTCGAGGATACTCTGCTGCGAGATCGTCGAGCGTCTTCAGCAACACTTCTCCATCATTGATTCCTGGACAGAGCACGACTTGCGCATGAACTTCGATTCCAGCGTCGAGAAGAGCCTTTAGTTTTTCTGAAATGTCGGCGCGGGCTCGATCGATTCCCAACATGTACGCCCGAACGTCAATGTCAGTAGCATGAACAGAAACATATTGAGGCGACAACCGCTGTTCGACAATTCGCTTCATCTCATCATTTGTGATTGACGTAAGCGTTGTGTAGTTTCCATAGAGAAACGACAGTCGAACGTCCTCATCCTTAATGAACAAAGAAGGTCGAGCGTCGGACGGATTGCCGTTGCAGAAACAGAAGATGCATTCGTTGGCACACTGCCGTGGAACTATCGCCTCGAATGTAAAGCCGAAGTCTTCATCCTCTCGACGCTCTAATTCGATTTGCCAGTCCTCGCCACTCTTCTTCCGAACATCCAGAAGCAATTCCGTCTCGCCTGCAGTGTGAAACCGAAAGTCGAGGTAGTCGCGAACTGTGCGGCCGTTGACCTTGACGATTCGGTCTCCAGGCTCGATGTCCATCTCCGCACCGAGGCTCTCGGGGGCGACTTCAGAAACCTCGACACCTCGGCGCCGAATATTTGTCACTGCTGGGGTAACTGCAAACTCGTACATATCTATCGAACGTTGTTCCTGGTGTTTTGTCCGTTCACTTTTGACACGGTTTTCCCCACCGCCACTTAGTGAAACTGTGACTATAACAAAGCTCTCGGGACTTTGTTGAGCGGGGGGTGAGTTCCAAATGGAAGATTGGAGCCATTCGTCGTTTTAATTGAATCTTAGTGTCAAACGGGATGGCCTAAGAACCTGAACCACCCGTTGCCATGACTCCCGTCATCAACAGCTAAAGAAACCTGGAGTGCAATCCCAAAATCATCATGAACAAGCTTATCTCAGCCTCGCTTCTCCCGTTTTGCCTTGCCAGCTTCGTTGTCGCGGGTAGTGGGCAAACCAGTCCGGCCCCAAAATCGAAGACTCCAGCCCGACAAGAGAAAAACAATCGCTCTTCTCTCAGTGAGGAATCGGTAGCTAAGAACGATGATTCGCCAGCGACTTCCTCTACCGAAGCGCCTCTAACCGACATCTATCGCGTTGGGATTGGCGATGTTCTCGATATCCGCCCTATAAATTCACCCAATTCTGCGCGCTCAACCTTATTCACGGTTGTCGCGGGCGGCATTATCGACTTTCCACTCGCTGGAGGTTCGATTACAGTCGCCGGTCTCACTACCGAAGAGATACAAAATCGCATTCGAACCGAACTGAAACGTCGGTCATTTGACCAAAATGCCGAGGTCTCGGTTGGTATACGTCAATACAATAGTCACACCGTACTGGTAACCGGACTAGTCGCTTCGCCTGGCGATCGAGTTCTTAGAAGAGAAGCCGTGCCTCTCTACGTGATACTGGCCGAATCACAACTTCGAAATGATGCTGCCTCAGTTGTAATTATGCGTGGTGGGTCAGCGGTGCCCTCTCTAAGCCTTAGTGATCCAGTCTCATTGAATACAACCGTCAGTAGTGGCGACGTGATTACGGTGGTGGGCCACGCCCAGGAGTTCTATTACATCGCCGGCAAAATCAACTACCCCGGTCAGAAAAACTTTCAAAGCGGCATTACTTTGTTGCAGGCAATACTGGCTGCCGGCGGCACTGCTCGTGAGAATGTTAATGCTGTCGATCTCTCACGTGAAGGTGCAGACGGCCGACTAACGACCACTCGCTTCAGTCTAAAAGAGATCAAGGCCGGAAAAGTCAGCGATCCGAAGTTGCAAGCCGGTGACCGGATCGAAGTCCTGCGGTAATTTAAGTCCATTAACTACGGCATTTTCATTGACAATCCTGCCCCTGTTTGTTAGTTATTCAGGTGAACCGAGCCATTCCTGCTTCCTTAAAACTAAAACTTGAGTTGTGCCAACTTTCGTAGCGAAGAGTAGAAATTCCATGAATAACAAACTGAAGGCTGCCTTGCTCGGCGGTTTAATCGTCGGAGTAGTTTCAGGCCTGATCTCGCTGATCCCGATCATAAAGATGTGCTGTTGTCTTTTTGCTATCGGTGGTGGGGTGGTGGCAGGACTCCTCTACATCAAAGGTTCACCAACCCGGGTGTCAGTGGGAGATGGCGCTATGGTTGGAGCGCTCGCAGGTTTGGTTGGGGCAGTGATCTATTTGATAATTTGTCTTCCGATTACGCTTTTTGTCGGAGCGGCCGAGGTCGAAAGAACGCTCTCTCAGCTTGGAAGGCCGATGCCATTTTCTGGAACCGTTCTAATCATAGTAAGCACTATCGTAGGGGCGATTGGCCTAATCGTCCTGGCAGCCATAGGAGGCATTTTGTCGGTGCCGATCTTTGAAAAGCGAAAAGACCAAATTCCCCCGCCACCTGCTGCACCAGGCGGTTACGCTGCTTAGGTAACCTCGGCAAGTGATAAAACCGTAATTCAGGAGAAAACGAATGGCACAAGAATTCACTCCCCCACCTGCACCGACTCATGACAAGGTGCCGAACTATTTGATCCCGGCAATCCTGTCCGCTATCTGCTGTTTCCCACTTGGGATTATCAGCATCATTTTCGCGGCCCAGGTAAATGGGAAAGTGGCTGCGGGTGATCTGGCGGGCGCAGCCGATTCCTCCAAGAAGGCTAAGATGTTTAGTTACATCTTCCTTGGTCTGGGAATAGTTGTCTGGCTTTGTTACTTGATCTTTTTTGGCGGGTTTGCCGCAATCAGCATCCTGAGCAGCCATTGAGATCTGAAACGCGAACTGTACTCCTCAACGATTGCAGTCTGAGGAGGTGTGGAGACTTCAAATACGATGACTAGATACTGCACAAAGTGCGGCGCTACGAATGATGAGATGGCGCAGTATTGTACGAGCTGTCAGGCACCGCTGACTCAGGTCGCGGGAGGTGGCTATCAACCAATGCAGTCAGTAAATCCTGGTGCTATGACTGACTGGAAAGCGATGGGTGCCGACAAAAAGGTCACGGCCGGCGTGTGCGCGATTCTGCTCGGGTGGTTGGGTGTTCATAAATTCATTCTTGGCTATACCACCGAGGGCGTCATTCAATTAGTGCTTGGCGTTCTTACCTGCGGACTCACCAATATCATTAGTATCGTCGAAGGCATCATCTACCTTACCAAGTCTGACGAAGAGTTCGTTCAAACTTACATCCAAAACAAGAAGGGTTGGTTCTAGAAGGATCAGCCCTTCTCTGCAACTTCACCTCAGGCAAGACAGTTGTGATAGCCTTGGACTCTCATGTCCACCGCTTTCTGGAATCGCCGAATAACTCTACTAAGTATCTGGGGGCTGCTGTTGCTCGGCGCCTTGTACGTCTTTGCTTTCGAGCCAGGAAAGACCGGCATTTTCCCACCGTGCGTCTTTCGGCAATTGACCGGACTGCAATGTCCCGGCTGCGGAAGTACACGAGCGCTACATCAACTTCTGCACGGCCATTTCGTGGCGGCATTCACATTGAATCCGCTGTTCGTGATTGCGACCCCTTTGCTGCTTTATGCTTTGCTCAAATACACGACGCTGTCGTTCAGAGGAATAACTCCGAAACCTAACGCGTTGCCCGCAAGCTACATCTATTTGATCTTCGTTGTTATCGTTTCGTTCTGGATATTTCGCAATACGTCGCTTTATCCGTTTGTGTCGTGATGGATCACAACCAAACTTGGATAAAGTCCGTACCACCGCGCGGTAGCGGCTGGGTACGTAGTCTCAACCCGATCGACCAAGCAGACTACGTACCCACCCGCTACCGCGCGGTGGTACTGACTTTATCCAAGTTCGTTCGCGCAATCACCAGACTGAGACCCATAATTAAATAGAACACCGTAACAACTTCCGAGTCACCCCAGTTGTAGTGAACCAAACCACTCGCAAAAAAACCGACCAACCCTCCTAATGCACCAACGGCAAATGAACGAGCAAAGTCGTCTGCTGGGTTTCGTGTCACTTTCCATAACATCCTTGCGTAAACGGCAAGGAGCATCAGCCAGACAATCAACGCCGGCACGCCTCGTTCAAGTGCTATTTGAAGTAGGTTCGAATGCATATGCCCGACCGGCAACTTGCCGTTATCAAACAATCCCCATTCCCGCCAGTGGCCCTTTATCGAATCCATGCCCACGCCAACCAATAAATGACGCGGCTTGCTGACGAGTAATTGCGCACCCTCTCGCCAAACCGTCTCGCGCCAAGAGGTCGATTGATCGTTACGATCAACGAAACCAATGCTTCGTTTCTGTTGAAGCAGGAACACAGCACCCAGAATCAAAGGGATCGCACAAATACCAATCACAAATAACGTTCGACGCGAAGCGCTGAGTAGTACCATCACGAACGCTGAGAGAGCAAAGCCAGCCCATGATGCTCGCGTTACTGTCATCGCGAGCGCAAAAAGCAAACCCGTTACAGCAAGCAATAGCAATAGACCAGTTAGACTTGTTTTGTGCGTCAGGCCCAGGAAAAGTCCAAGTGTTAACGACGCGATCAATTGAATAACTTCAGCGTAAGTAACCCAGTGGTTGTAAAAACCAGTTGCACGCCAATCTCGTCCGCGTGACCAGTTCGCAATGCCTAATTGTTCCAAAGCACTGTTGCCAGCCAATAACTTTCCCCTGGGAACGTCCAGAGTAGGCATCCACTCGACTCGATAGATCGTTACTTTCGCGAACGGTTTACCCGCAGCCAATTCGCTTGCGAGCTCTTCTGGGCCATCAACTCTGTGACCATCAACTTGCCAGACCGTATCTCCATTGATAATCGGTGTCGGCTGATGAACAGTACGAGTATTAAAGACAGCCTGGGCGAGTGGACTGTCAGGCCTTACACCTTCAACCTTCACACCTTTACCAATTATTAATTGGCCTGCAGTAAGGAAGACATTGATCATGCACGATCCAATAAGACAATACGTCAGCAATTTCGCGAGGCGCAGCGAGCGAACGTTCTGTGAGATCAAATAAACGATCGTGAAGAGACTTGCAGCGCGCATCTTGCCGATCGACATAACGGGGTTGTACGAAAAAACGCCCGACACACCGCTAAGAATGAAGAACCCGAGCAACGCATAATCAACTGGGGCACGAAGGAGGATGGGTCGAGGATAGAAAGCAAACCGCAGCGCCCAGAGGACGAGGCCTAACAACCACGCTGATTGCGTCGCCGCAATCGAATGAGGGGCGAATAGTGCGATGAGGAAGATGCAACCAACAATGGCGTGCTCGATCCATCGGATTGCCGGGGAGAGCGGCTCTTCATTTGAGGAATGGGGCATTGTGATCAAGGGTATCTTCCGCTGGAATCGGATGTCCGATATGCTTAGATTGGTTAGTGATCAGTGGAATAGGTCCTATAGGTCATATAGGTCCTATTAACTACTGATCACTAACCACTGACCGCTCTACTATATTCGACACTCGGAAAAACTACATGCGACTATTCGCCGTGTCTTGTCTAATCGTGATCATCCTGTCAGTTTTAATCCTGGGCCAGGAAGTCTCCTACCCCGATCAAGTAAAGGCAATTCAGAACGACCCCCGAGTTCTAGCCGCTAATGATTACATCGACAAGAGCCACGAGAACATTTTACGTGAATGGATTGCCATCACGGAGATCAATGCCCCTTCAAAGCACGAAGAAGAAAGAGCCCGTTACATCGAAAGCCTGCTTCGCAAATACAAACTCGATGTGCACTACGACGGCGCGGGCAATCTTATTGCCACGCGTAAAGGAACCGGCGGTGGACCGGTCACTGTTTTTGACGCGCATATGGACACAGTGTTTCAGCCCGGTCTCACCATCAAAGCAACAGTTAAAGATGGCCGAGTTTACGCGCCCGGCATTGGCGACGATACACGTAATATTGAAGCTTTGCTCGCAACCATACGCGCACTCGACGCGGCGAAGTTAAAGACTAAAGGTGATCTGATCTTCGTTTTTACAACTGACGAAGAAGCGGGAATGAGTGGGGCAAAGTTTTACACCAAAGAGAACAAGGGAAAGATCAATTACTACGTCGCGCTTGATGGCGGCTATGAAGGTTTCACTTACGCGGGCATCGGTATTAACTGGTACCGCCATCATTTCATTGGGCCGGGTGGTCATACGCGTTCGCGCACTCCGCCGTATTCGGCGTCGCTTCCCGTCGCGCGTGCGATTGAACGGATCTATGAGCTGAAAGTGCCGACAAATCCTTCGTCAAATCTGAACATCGGCATGCTTGGGGGATCAGAAGTACCAAATGCAAAAGCCGCGGACGCCTGGTTCACGGTTGACTTGCGCTCAACCGACAACGCTGTGATTGCTGACCTGGACAAGAAGATTGCGGCAATTCTTGACGAAGAAGCGAAGAAAGTTGGAATGACCGTCAAGACGGACATCATTTCGACGTCGCCAGCTGCCCTTCTACCCGGTAACCGTGAATCACATTTGGTGAAAATGGCGGAAGCAGTTCATCGCGCGATGGGATTCGACCCACCGATTGGCAACGCGGGATCAAACAACTCGAGTGCGGCTCTATTAGAAGGCATCAATTCGATCTCGACAGGCGCCGGCCCATGTAACGATGCTCATGCACTAACTGAAAACTGCGAAATCGAACCGTTGTACAAGGGGATCAAGAAGATGCTGTTGCTGGAGATTGCGCTGGCGGGATTGACAAATTGAGCTCTGCTACTAAAGAGATCTCCTCTGCGCTTCCTCCGCGTTCTCTGCGTCTCTGCGGTTAAGATCGGGTTCACATTTTTCAACCGCAGAGACGCAGAGAACGCGGAGGAAGCGCAGAGAGTTCCTAACAACAAACTAAAATCCTTCCAGCATGACGAGCGCGGTGCGCAGTATGATCTTGAGATCGAGAAGCAGCGACCAGTTCTCAATATAAAAAAGATCCAGCCGTACCATCTCCTCAAACGGCAATCGGTTCCTTCCCGACACCTGCCATAATCCAGTCAAGCCAGGTTTCATATCCAACCGCTTACGGTGCCACAGTTCATACGCCTCCACTTCGTAAGGAATCGGCGGTCGCGGGCCAACGATACTCATGTCGCCCATCAGCACGTTCAATAACTGCGGCACTTCATCGAGGCTTGTGCGCCGGAGAAATCTTCCGACGCGGGTGATGCGTGGATCAGACAACAATTTATATGTCGGTTTCCCATTGTCACTTAAATTCGCCTCGGCGCGACCGGCAATGAACGCGCGCTGATACTCGCGATGCACGTCAGACTCGGCTCCCGCTCTCATCGTGCGAAACTTAAACACGAGAAACAGTCGTCCATCCATTCCGACCCGCTCTTGCGTATAAAACACCGGACCCTTCGAATCCAACTTGATTAGTACTGCAATCAATAGCCACAGCGGAGACAGCAAGACTATTGCAAGAGTGGAGAGCAGAAGATCAAAGCTGCGTTTGACGATTCGCGCACCACTTGATAGTGGCTCACGAAACAGCCGGATCATCGGCATGACGCCGATTTGATCGATCTCAGTTTTTCGAGGTAAACAATTGAATAGAGTCGGGGCAATGCGAAACTCAACACCGCGCCTGCGACCGCAACGCATCATAACTTCAAAGAGCGCGTCGCCATTTACTTCGCTGTCAGCAATGATCACTTCATTGGCGCCAGAATCGCGGATGGCGTCGGGCAAACCTTCGAGATTACTGACCACCGGAACGCCTTCGTACATCGTCCGGTCCTGACCATCAAATGTTTTAGTCTCGACGACTCCAATCACTCGATAACCGAGCGCCGGACGTTCACGCATCTCGTTGATAAATAGCGCCGCCTCATTTCCCCTACCAACTACTAGTGTTGGAATCAGATTGATTTGACGCCGGCGCACAACTGTTTGCACCGCACGCATCGCGAAACGAATCAAGCCAATCGTCAACAAAGCAAAAAAGAAATCCACAACGAAGACGCCCCGCGCATACGAAAATGAGCGGAATGCGAAGCCGCCACGATATAAGAAGGCGGCGGCGACAATCAGCAGCGATCCAATCGCTATTGCTTTGAAGACGCGCAAGCCATCATCAATGAATGAGAACTCGCCACGGATTCGATAGAGATCGACATAACGCAGAGTTAGCAGACGAATAACGACAACGATGGGAACAAGTGCGCCGTACGGCGCAAACCTGGCACTCCAGTTCCATGTTCCCGACGCAAAGGCTGAAACGTCTTCCCGGACCACGAAAGCGGCAATAAGCGAAACCGCTGCGGCCACCGCGTCTGCGAAGACCAGAAGCACTCTAACGGTCGGCACGATCCAACGCGGCGCGCGTCCGGGGACCCGAACTGCTCTTGCTTCTGTTAATGGTTTTGCCCGTTCAGCTCTCATTGAAGAATAAATGATTATTCGAAGATCATTCGCACCACTTCATCAATCACAGCCACCGACCGTCTTGGCTCTGCTTTTGGTTTCTTTCTAATTTCCAAAGCGCGGAAATCGCCGTCGTTCGTTATCCGTTTCAATCGCCCTTCTTTGACAAGCTCTTCGTCAACCGCCGCCCACTTGCCAACGTAAACACTCGCAACCGGAACACCTAGCGCGGCAGCTTCACGATTGATGGTCCCACCGGCGCTGATGACCAGGTCACTTGACGTAATCAGGTCCGGCCCCGAAAGCGGAGCCCCGGGCACGATCAGGTTTGCGCCGGTGTTCGCCGAGTAAGACGCGCGCTGTGCGGCGTTGCGCGGTAGCAATATCACTTTCACATTTTCGTGTCCCAGCAAAAAATTCAAGGCTTGATCAAAGAGCACGTTCTGAAAACGATGATAGAGCGCCTCGTGCGCTGGCGGTCGCATCAAAACCAGCACATTATCCGAGCTAATACCAAATTCAGACAACTGCTCTGCGAACGAAGGATCGGGCCGAAAGCTCGAAAGGTATACATCTTCTTTAGTGCCGTGATACCGCCGGACCTTTCGCGGGCTCGCGCCATATCGCCGTAAACGACTATCCGGAAAACACGTTGGCACGATGATGCGCGAAGTAAATCGGAACGCAAGGTGATTTGCGGGCTGATATTCGTAGTCCATCAGGGTCACACTTCTCACGCGCAAAGCGCGCGCAGCGAGGATTTGGGAGTAGGAATTGTGGCTAATGGCCAGGTCAAACTTTCGTGTGCGGGCCCATGAAGCCAACGACCACGCGCGAGACATTAGATTACCGGCCTTCGCTGTTACCGGTTTTCCGCCGTGAACACCAACTACATGAGGAGAGAGCTTCGCAGCTGTTGCTAGTGGAACCGTCTCAGCGAAGTTGCGTGCGGTGACTTCAACCTGATGGCCTTCAGCGTCAAATCGATCAGTCAACGCTCGGAAGAACGGAACGTGGGGAGAGTTTGCGAGGTCGATCCAGATGCGCATAGAAAAGGGTCAGAGAATAGGACCGATATGACCTATTGGACCTATTCGGCCACTGACCACTGACTTCATAAATCCAATTCAACAAGCTTGCCTCTGTTGCGAAGTGATTCTTCCGCCGCTTCAATCATCTTCACCATACGCAACCCAGCCAATCCGTCTGTCTCGGACGGATGATTGTTCTTAACACAGTCGATAAAGTGCAGCGCCTCCGTATGGAGTGCCTCAGTGTTATCCAAACGCGGCGCCCACATGTCGCCTGACCGGTAGCTTACGAGCATTTTGTAGACGGCCTCCGGCCCAGGAGTAACAGTGATACCTTTGTCGTAAACCTTCAACTTATCGCTCGGCTCCAGATCATCGTAGACAATCATCTTCTCGCTTCCACCAATCAATGTGTGACGCACCTTCACTGGTGTTAGCCAGTTCACGTGGATATGCGCGATTTGGTTATTGGCAAAGAACAGTGTGATGTACGCAACGTTTTCAGGTTGGCCTTGAACATGGCTAATGCCCGTCGCAGAGATCGCCACTGGTTTGTAGGGCAAAACGTAATCCATGATCGAAAGGTCATGGATCGCCAGATCCCAAATAACATTCACATCGTGTTGAAAGAGCCCAAGGTTTACCCTGACGGCGTCGTAGTAATAAATCTCGCCCAATGCGCCGGTGGAAATTAACTCACGAATCTTTCGGACTGCATCAGTGTAGACGAAAGTGTGATCGACCATTAAGACGAGACTGCGTTTGTTAGCGACTTCGATGAGTTGCTTCGCTTGTTCAGAGTTGGATGCGATTGGTTTCTCGACGAGCACATGCTTTCCTGTGTTCAGGGCGGCCATGGTCAAGTCGAAATGTGAAGAGACAGGGGTTGCCACCACGACCGCATCAACGTCGTCGTCAGCAATCAATTCTGATGCGTTGTGGTAAAGCGCAAGAGTAGGATAAAGCTTGCGCAGTTGATTAAGGCGCTCCTCGCGACTATCACAAACTGCAGTCACAACCGAGCCAGAGGTCGCCATGAAATTGCGAACCAGATTCGGCCCCCAGTAGCCGTGTCCGATGACTCCGACTTTTAGCATCTCTCAGATCACAATAAGTCCTATAGGTCCTATTTCCTCTTTTCGACCCTTCCAATAATCCTGGCCGGCACACCTGCCACAATCGCAAAATCCGGCACGTCCCTCGTCACGACAGCACCAGCTCCAACCATCGCGGACTCTCCGATGGTTACACCAGCAACGATCGTCGCATTGGTACCAACACTCGCCCGTTTCCTGATGATCGTTTTGATCACTTGCCAGTCTTTGTCCGACTGCAAAGATCCATCCTGGTTAACCGCTCTCGGATATCGATCATTCGTAAACATCACTCCGTGTCCAATGAAGACCTCATCCTCAATCGTCACACCTTCACAGACAAAACTATGCGATGAAATTTTGCAGCGCGCACCGATAGTCGCGTTCTTTTGGATCTCGACAAAAGCGCCGATCTTCGTTTCATCTCCAATCGAACATCCGTAAAGATTGACGAGCTCCGGTTGGAAGATGCGAACGTCCTGTCCCAGGATTACATCGTCTGCAATTGGCATGATTCTATTTTTGCTGGTGTCAGTATAGGACCTATTCGACCTATCGGACCTATTCCACTGACTATTGACCAGTCTCCAACAACCTTCCCAGCGCATAAAGCATCCACCCCTGGCTCCAGCGCATATACGGCTTGCGGGCCGTGTAAAAGCGGCGTTTCTGATAATAGAAATACCCCTGCTCATCGCGTAGGTTGCGAATGGTCCAGAGAGCAACTTGTTCAGCGAGTTTTGTTGAATCGGGATCCAATCGACTGAGCTCAAGGAATGTGACTACTGCACTCGCACCAGCATGCGTGTCCGCGGGATAAGGGTCGTCATGGTAGTATTTCGGCCAACCATCCGCAAGAAAGAAGCTGTTCTTCCAATAGTTATACCCACGCTCCAAAGCGTCTTCGAATTCGCCGTGCAGAGTGCACGCTTCAATAATTCGTTTCAGTGAAAACAGGACGAACGCGGTGTGAAAGTTATCAACCCAACCCTGATTGGAACCAGTCCCGTAGGTCCATGATCCATCTTCGCGTTGGTGCTTGACCACGAAGCGAGCCGCTCGCTCCGCCAGCTCGCGCAATTCCGTCTCGCCTGTCAATGCTCCGACGGCGCCGAGTACCTCGGCGCCTAGTAAACTGGCGTTAAAGATTTCTGTTTGACCCTGCGGCGAGTATCCAAAACAGATCTGATCGGGAAGCGAGGCAGTTACAGGCAAATCGGAAATTATGAAGTTACAAACACTGCGAGCAAGCGTTAGATATTCTTCATCCACTAACTCGCGAGCAGCTTCAATCAATGCGCGTGCTGCGAATGCCGTAGGTACGATCGTCGGTGTACCACGCGGTGCAAAGAAGTTGCGACTCTGCCAGTCGAAGTTATAACCCCAACATGCTCCGCTGAATCCATCCAACCGCATTGCGATTAAGTCAGTCAGAAACGCGCGTGCTACTTGTTCTGACTCCCGGGTCCTTAACCGTCGATAATTTGCAAGCTGAGCAAGCGCAAAGAGAGCGATGCCTTTGGAATTACGTTCTGTAGGTGTGCGTGAAACGCCACGGAGATCTGCAGGCGATCGTTTGACGAGTTGCGTCCACAACAAGCGAGCGTTTCGCGAGCGAGCTAGCGTCGACGATTGGAAAACGATGCTGTTTAAAGCATCGAAAGGGTCGTGACCGGCAAAGTCGTGCTTACGACACCAGGCGAGCAGGGTTTGATAGGTGGTTTCGAAATCGGAGCTATCCACAGATTACGCAGATTACACAGATTCTTAAATTAGTAAATGCAATCTGCGTAATCTGCGTAATCTGCGGACAAGAACGCACGACAAGCTAAAGCATATCGGACATCAACTGTTAACCGAAGTCTCGATCCGCCGCGGAGTTTCGATAAAGCTTTCGTGCCAAAGTTCGAACATCAACAAGGTCCAAAGCAGCTTGCGATGATTTGCTGTACCGCGCTCATGTTCGTCCTGAAGACGCGAAACGAAATCAGGATTGAACACACCAGCTCGACGTACGCGCTCTGGTGATAACAGGTCGCGGGCCATCGGTCGGAGTTTTTGCTTCAACCATTCCGCCACCGGCACGCCAAACCCCTTCTTTGGACGCCGCGTGACAAAAGGTGGAAGTAAGTCGTTAACAGCTTTCTTCAGTATATATTTCGTCTTATGACCACGAAGTTTGTAGTCACTCGGTAACGACGCGGCAAATTCAGCCACACGCGGATCGAGGAACGGCGCACGCACTTCCAACGATACCGCCATACTAGCTCTATCGACTTTTGTTAGGATGTCTTCAGCGAGATAGAGCCGGGTATCGAGATTCTGCATGCTCTTAACCGGATCACTCTCGCCGCACTCATTCATCATTTCCCGAGCTTGCTGGTAAATATCCCCGTTCGTCTCTGCAAGCGCATTCGCCGTCAACAACTGTTCCTGTTCATCGGGCGTAAACGATCCAAACCAGATGTGGTGCCGGGCGACGGGATCGTATTTCGCACCGGTGACGAACCTCATTGCTTTGAAGTCGAAAGATAGGTTCTTAGTCTTTACGGGCAAGAGACGTATAAGCGGTTCAATAATTTTGTTGCGCATTGAAAGTGGAACTCGCTTGTAAATCTCTGCCCACTTAATTCCGGCGTACATTGGATAGCCGGCGAATATCTCATCGCCTCCATCGCCACCAAGCGCCACCGTCACATGCTTGCGGGTAAATCGCGACAGTAGATAGGTTGGAACTAAAGATGGATCACTAAATGGCTCGTCCATCCACGCGCCGATTTCACTCACCAGGTTCGCAGCAAGATTTGCACTGAGACGTTCCTCGTGATGATCGGTGCCGAGAAACTTCGCGACGCCACGTGCGTAGGCCGACTCATCAAAAGAAGCTTCGGCAAATGATATCGAAAAGGTCTTTACGGCTTCGGAGGATGCGCGTACGGCCAACGCCGCTACCGATGATGAATCAACACCGCCTGACAACAAGACTCCGAGCGGAACGTCAGAAACCAGACGCATGCGAACACTGTCAGCGAGTAACTCTTGTAATCGCTCAGCGGCTTCCTGTTCGCCGGGTACGGGCGTCACAGTCGAATAATTCAGCTGCCAGTAGCACTGAACATCGGCCCTGCCGTTTTGAAATGTGAGCTTGTGGGCCGCAGGAAGTTTGTTAATACCTTCATAGATTGACAGCGGAGCTGGAACGTAATCGAAGGAAAGATAATGACGAAGTGCCTGTAAGTTCAGGGTTGGTCGAACGGATGGATGCGCCAACAACGCCTTCGGCTCAGAGGCGAAGAGCAAGGTCTTGTCGAACACGCCCCAGTACAGCGGCTTCTCGCCAAATCGATCACGAGCGATCAATAAGCGGCGACGATTACTGTCCCAAAGTGCGAATGCAAACATGCCATTCAGTTCGCGCACCATGTCGTCGCCGTATTCTTCGTAGAGATGCGGAAGTACTTCAGTGTCCGAAGCACTGCGAAACGAGTGTCCGCGTTTTTCCAGATCTCGGCGAAGCTCGCGATAGTTGTAGATCTCGCCGTTCAGGATTACGGCGACAGTCTTGTCTTCATTGAATGCTGGTTGTTCTCCAGTGACGAGATCGATGATGGCCAGCCGGCGCATTCCGAGGGCGGCGCCATTGGTGACGAAGAGTCCTTCAGAGTCAGGACCGCGGTGAACCATCCGCTCGCACATTGAGTGCAGGAGGTCTCGGTCGCCCGCGCGAGGTGGATGGTTTGAATCAGATGTTGCCCAGCCTGTTATTCCGCACATCGTCGTAAATCGTGAATCGATAATCGTGAATCGTTCTAGTCCCTGATCCGATTGTTATAGGAAAGCATCCTGAATTGGCCGTTCTCCTCCAGCATATAGAAATAGAAGCGTCCTCGACGAACCAGGTAAATGTTATCGCTACTCTTCATTCCCGCAGAAGCGAACAATTCTTTCAATTTGTCAATCGGGTCCGGTGCACGGGACTCCACGATGGTTTGCTCCCGCCGTCGAAATTCCGGCGTATCAAAATCCGTTTTTACCACATGTGGCTTGAGAAAATCTGAAATGCTTTTAAAGCTTGCAGTTATTCTTTCGTCTAGCTCTTTGCTGGTCAGTATCGGCCAGGAAGTTTTGTCGTTAAGCGGCGTCATGTATTTGTCCCAGATCGCCTCACTCTCCTCCCCAAACTTCTTGTCGTCGTCTTTACAAGTAGCGAAAACAGCCGCCGCCAGCCACTCAAAATTTCCCTGTGCCACGTATGCGCGTTCCATCGCGGCAAAATCGATGTTTCGCGACTTCAGCTGTTCGGGTTTTGCGAAATGATCGCCCTGCCAGATCAGATTTCCCATCACTATCTCAACTTCGGCTTTTCGAATGTTGGCGTTGCTAACGTAAAACTCTCTATAGATATCGCCGAAATCGAGCGTGTCGTAAAAGCGGCGAATCGCGTTATCAGCTGCCGCTTCCGCCAGTTCCTGTTTGTTTTGCGTCTGTGAGTAAGTTGAGGCTGTCCAACTTAGGAGCAACAGTAAAAGCAAAAAGACTCGAGCAAGAGAGTGCATTAATTCTCCGGAAAGCCGATCCGCTGCCTGACCGAGTAAATGGGCTTTGCCTGTGACTCGTGATATGTCCTCACAAGCATCTCGGCCAGGAGACCCATCAAGAACAACTGAACACCCAGGACCAAAGTCACCATCGCCATTATCGGGAGAGGCGTCTGTACGAAATCGGCGTGATGAGGCCAGCTTGCCCACTTCATCAAACAAGCCAGGAGCGCCGATAAAAAGGAGATCGCGAAGGTAAGAAGCCCTGCCCAACCAAATAGATATAGTGGCTTCGTTTGATATGAAGCCATGAACTTGATCGTGATCAGATCAAAGACGACTTTAACGGTGCGCGATAGGCCATACTTCGATTTCCCCATCGTTCGCGGATGATGCTCGACGGGAATCTCGGTAACACGCGCGCCAGCCCATGAGGCATAGATCGGAATGAAGCGGTGCATCTCGCCATAGAGGCGCACGTCCGTAAGCGATTCGCGCCGATAAGCTTTCAACGAACAACCGTAGTCGTGGAGCGGTACACCACCGATCCACGAAATCAAACGATTCGCAATCATCGATGGAATTTTACGCGTGACCATCTTGTCTTTACGATTCTTTCGCCAACCCGAAACCACGTCATAGCCTTCGTCGAGTTTGTCCAACAATCGAGTGATGTCGGCCGGATCGTTTTGTAGGTCGGCATCCATCGGAATCAACACTTTTCCAGTTGCTGCGTCGATGCCGGCAGCCATAGCAGCCGTTTGACCGTAGTTGCGTCTCAGCGCCACCACTCGCACTCGTGGATCCATTTCGGCAAGCTCGCGAAGGATCTTCAGACTTCCGTCACTCGAACCATCGTCGACGTAGACGATCTCAGCGGAACGTCCCAAAGCCTTCAGTGCTTCGTTTAACTTTGCCTGGAGTGGGAGCAGGTTCGGCTCTTCGTTAAAGACGGGAAGAAACACCGAAACATCGGGCTCGGTCGGTCGAGGAGAGGCCCGCTCTCTTAGCGTCTCTTGTTCATCAAGAAGTTTCATCAGCGACTTGGAAACCTGCGCCAAGCAGGTTCGTTCTTCATTCTAACTGTTAAAGCTCAGCGCTAGCGAATCAAATTACAGCCATCACAAATCGAGGCCTGTCGCACATGCCGGGCCGAATAGAACTGCCAGTCAAGCGACCGACTGACCCCCTGACCCATCCCGTTCCTTCCGTCGAACAGAAGCCCCAAGCCCTAACACACGAAAGCTCTTTTGTCGGAGCGCGGCCGTCCTCGGCCGCCCCCGTTCTGACAGAACCACCACGACCAGATATATATATAAGCGCTCCGACAAAAGGACTCTTGTGTTTATGGGATGGTGGTTCTGTCAGACGGGGGCGGCCGAGGACGGCCGCGCTCCGACAAAAGAGCTTTCGTGTGTTAGGGCTTGGGGCTTCTGTTCGACGGGGCGGAGGGACGGACGGGTCAGTCAAGGTTAGTCGGGCACTTCGGTCACTGTTCTAATTCTTCAGCTTACCCGCCTGAAACCACTCAACAAATTTGTGAATGCCTTCTTCAATCTGCGTTTGTGGGTTGTAACCAAGCAGGCGCCGTGCTTTTTGAATGTCTGCAAAGGTCTGTGGCACATCGCCCGCCTGTAGAGGTTGACGGTCGATTAATGCATGCGTGTCGAGTTCTCGCTCGAGTAACGAGATTAATTCGCGCAGTTCAACCGTGCGCGATTCACCGAGATTGAACACTTCGTAGTCACTCTTGTCGTACTCAATGGCTGCGAGCACGCCAGCAATGATGTCGTCGACATAGGTATAGTCACGCCTGGTTGTGCCATCGCCAAACACGGGAATTGCTTTGCCCGCTGAGATCAAACGAGCGAATTTATGTATCGCCAGATCCGGGCGCTGGCGAGGTCCGTAAACCGTAAAGAACCGAAGACAAACACAGCGAATGGCGTAGAGGTGTGAATAGGTGTGGCAGAGCAATTCTCCGGCGCCCTTGGTCGCGGCATAAGGTGAAATCGGTTGGCGAATCGGATCATCCTCGCTAAACGGTACCTTCGCATTAATACCGTAAACCGATGACGACGAACCAAACACAAACTGTTTGACGTTGTGCTGTCGGGCCAGCTCCAACAGATTCAAAGTACCGTTGATGTTTGTCTCACTGTAAAGCTCAGGCTGCGCTAGTGAAGGACGAACGCCTGCGCGCGCAGCCAGATGAACGATGCAATCAACGCTCTGTTCACCAAAGAGTCCATCAAGCCCGGCGCGATCACGAATATCAACTTCAGCCAAACGATAACGAGGGTCTTCCAGAGCTGGATGAATATTTGCGCGCTTGACCTCTGGCTCATAGAAATCGTTGAAATCATCGACAACCGTGATGTGCTCGACGTCTGTGCGCAATAAGTGATCAACCAGATGCGAGCCGATGAATCCGGCGCCGCCTGTGATTAAGAGGTTCTTCTTCATTGAACTAACAATAGGTCCTGTAGGTCGTCTAAGTCCTATAGCAATTCACTTGACCGCGTAGATCCACAAATGCCAGCCCCACCGTGCTGCCAGTCTGGACTCTAATGAGCGTGGGAGCAATGGCCCAACTATTGGCAGCCAGCGCTTGTTAAGAAAATATGTTCGCAGTTCGACCTTCGCAAAGTCTTTGAACAACTCGCTCGCTTCCTTCCGCGAATAAACTCGCGCCAGCGGATTGCCGGCGCCATCTGTATTCTGACTGAGAAATTCTTCTGAACTTAGGTAGGAACGCTCTTGCCTTAATCTGCGCGCATGCTCCTTCAGCCTGTCCTGCGATTCCCCCGTCAGTAAGTGCACAAACTTGATGCCACCCTGCCAGCGCAGCAGATGCACTCCCGCTCGACGAAATAGAGAGATGTTCACACGGTAGTTGTAGGAATCACGATGGTAGAGCATCACAATTGCTCGACCTCCAGGCTTCAACACACGATGAACTTCTCTGATCGCGCCTGCGGTATCCGGCGTGTGATGAAGCACACCGTGTGAGTAAACCAAATCGAAAGAGTTATCGGCGAAGTCCAGTTTTTCAGCGTCAGCTGTTTGAAAAGTACCTTGCAGGTCAAACAATTCAAACCGCTTTTGAGCCAAATCCACCGCGGCGTTGGTGAGATCTACACCCGTGTAATCGGCGCCAGCCTGAGCGAACTGAGCGCCATCAGTGCCCAGACCGCAACCAATCTCGAGAACACGTAAGTCTTTGGTTTGTGAGAACCCGGCAGCCGCAGGTATGTGCCACTCCTTTTCATACCGATGTTGTTCTACAAGTTCATAAAAGCGCTTCGAACCTTGCGGTGCATCAGCGAACTTGGTTCCGCAGGGATTTGCTTGCCAGAACTGGCGGACGCGTTCTTTGAGTTGGGGATTTGCCTGGGACATCTTTGTTGAGGATAGTAAGTTCATTGCCGATTGCCAATTTGCCAAGTCCTGATTGGTGCAACGGATAAGTTAAGTGGATACTGCAATCAAAAGTGGCAAACAAACAAGAATCTAACAAGCTCATCTTCATTTGCTCAAAAGACCGTGCATTACGCATACTCCTACAAGCTAGCCCCTAAATACCAAACTTCGAACGAACGCTAACGTGCGACCAATCAAGCGTGTCATCACGGCGCTGATGTTTTGTTCAGTGTTAGTTGGTCGAACTTACAATGGTGATGCTCAGGATCTCTTCCACGTAACCGGCACGGTTGTCGATCAGAAGAACGCCGCGATTCCAAATGCCCGTGTGACATTGAAAAGGGCGAGGCAAATTATCGCAACGACGGTGACTGACTCCGTCGGCAATTTCGCTTTCGTCGAGACAAAACTATTACCGGGCGTCATTGAAGTAGAGACGACCGGGTTTGCTCCACTTCAAATCACTTTAGAACCTACGACACCATTTCCACTCCGAATCGTTCTGTCTCCGCAGTCCCCATCAGCCCAAGTCACAATCAGTGCGACTCGTACTCCCACGGCCGCGGATCAAACAGGTGCAAGCGTCGCAGTTCTCAGTAGCCAGGATCTGCAAACAACCGCAGCCGTAACACTCGATGATGCCTTGCGCCAGGTGGCCGGATTCAGCTTGTTCCGACGCAGCGGCAGCCGCACCGCAAATCCGACTTCGCAAGGAGTTTCTTTGCGTGCCACCGGCGCCAGCGGAGCGAGTCGAGCCTTGGTTTTAGCCGATGACATTCCACTCAACGATCCATTTGGTGGCTGGATTTACTGGGACCGTATACCAAGAGAGTCGATTGATGACGTGGAAGTGTTGCTCGGTGGTTCTTCGCATCTTTACGGCAGTGCTGCGTTAGGTGGCGTGATCGAGATCACGACGAAGAGACCAAACACGAATGCTCTTTCTCTCACCGCGAGCTACGGCAAAGAAACCTCTCCAAACGTTTCGTTGTTCGCCTCGGGAACTAAAAGCGATTGGTCAGCGAGCATTGCGGCCGAGACATTTCACACGGACGGGTACGTTTTGGTTCCTGAAGCTGAGCGCGGTCGCATCGATATCCTTGCTGGCGTGCGTGACCTGGTTACGAACATTCGCGTCGAAAAAGCCTTCGGAACGTCGCTCAGGTTCTTTGCCGCAGCTTCGGTTTTTGGTGAGTCGCGAACTAATGGCACTCCGCTCCAAACGAACCGCACTCACCTGAGGCAGTTTGTGTTTGGAAACTCCTGGGACTCCCCGCGGATGGGCTCCATTTCGGCACGCATCTACGGTGGAACCCAAACATACGACCAGAACTTCTCAGCCGTTAGTTCCGATCGAAACTCGGAGACGCTCACGCGCGTCCAACGCGTGCCCGGCCAGGTTTTTGGCGCTTCAGCCCAATGGTCAAAGCTCATTGGTGCGAAACATACAGTTGTCGCAGGGTTTGAAGGTCATGAAGTGCGAGGAGCAAGTAATGAACTTGTCTATGTAAATGGCAAACCTTCGTCTCTTGTCGGCGCGGGCGGGCGTGAGCGCGAGGCTGGATTCTATTTCGAAGCACTTACTCGATTTGGTTCACACTTTTTCATCAATGCTGGTGGCAGAATCGATCAGTGGCAAAACTATGCAGCGCTCTCCGCGAGCAGATCAGTCTCAGCTCAAAACCCCACGGCTGTTACGTTCTTTCGAGATCGAACTGAGAACGCGTTCTCGCCGTACGCTTCGGTTGTCTATCGTTTCAATGAGCGATTATCCGCGACCGCATCGATGACTCGAGCGTTTCGAGCGCCCACTCTGAACGAACTCTACCGATCTTTCAGAGTTGGCAATGTTTTGACTCTGGCCAATGAAAACTTGCAAGCGGAACGACTCACCGGTGGTGAAGCGGGCCTGCGAATCACAAGTAACAGCAACAGAGTCGCTTTGCGAGGCAGTTTTTTCTGGAACGACATCACTCGCCCCGTTGCGAACGTAACGTTAACGACGACTCCGGCGTTGATTACGCGTCAACGTCAAAACCTTGGTAGAACCAGATCGCGGGGTCTTGAGTTGCAGAGTGATGTTAATCTGAGTCGGCGATGGAACCTGTCGGGTTCATACTTGTTAGCCGATGCTACCGTTGTTGATTTTCCGGCGAGTTCGGCTCTCGAAGGTTTGCGGTTGCCACAAGTGCCGCGTCATCAGCTAACGATACAGACACGTTATGAGAATCCGTCGATTGTCACCGTTGGTTTGCAGGCGCGAGCATCAAGTTCTCAATTCGATGATGACTTGAATCAGTTTCGACTGGATTCGTACTTTACTCTTGATGCGTTTGTTTCCAGGAGGTTGAATCGCCGGCTGGAGATATTCGGCGCGCTTGAAAATGTTTTTGATCAGCGCTACGAAGTAGGTAAGACGCCGGTCACAACCCTGGGACCACCGATTCTCGTGAGGGGTGGATTACGATTACGGCTGGGCGCAAAATGATCTCGGATCTTCTATTAACAGTTCTGTGAACATGGTTGGACGGAGTCAGTACCACCTCGCGGTAGCGGGTGGGTGCGAAGCCAAAACGCCACCGAAAACCAAGCTTCGCACCCACCCGCTACTGCGAGGTGGTACTGACTCCATCCAACATTGATTGCTGTGCACGAAGAGATCTGAATAACGACGTTGTTCGAAAAGACAAAGCAACGTGGACGCCGCGTTCGTTACCGGGTTCGCTCCGGCACCAAACGTCTGAAGCGCATTTCTCAACTTCCCACTCTGGGCGGACTCTTTCTTTCCTTTCTCAAAATTGGTTTCGTTGGCTTTGGTGGGGGTCTCGCGGTCATCGCACAAATTCGGGCGCTGGTCGTGCATAAACGTCGATGGTTCACGGATCACGAATTCGCGGAAGCGTTCGCACTGGCCCAGAGTCTGCCCGGAACCAATGCAGGCAATGCCGCTACTTACATCGGTTATCGACTCCGTGGATGGCGAGGAGCTGCGGTCGCAATGACGGCTTTTATTCTGCCGTCGATGCTGATGATGATTCTGCTGGCGATTTTGTACCGCCACTTGCGTGCGTTTCCCAATACGGAACGACTATTTCATGGACTGAATGCAGCCGTCGTGGCGGTCATCGTCGTGGCCGCGTGGCGGATAAGTAAGAACACACTTACAAAGCCCTGGCAGTGGTACGTAAGCGTTCTTTCGATAGTCGCGGTGATCTTCTTTCATGCAACGATTCTCGAAGTTGTACTGGCTGCTGGTTTGATCGGTATTTACGTAGATTCCTTTGGCGAGAAGCGCTGGCATCGTTGGCGAAGAATTCGCCGACTCGCATCGCGAAGGCGAGCTCGGCTTGCCGAATTCGAACGAAAGAATTTTGTCGGTGGTTACTTGACGCGCGCTCTCGCGGAAGAACGTGTCAGGCGAATGAACGAAGAGAACGACGACGAGCAGGAAGAGATCACAACCGATGCTCGCTTTCGTTCGTCGTTCTTGTTTCTGGCCGCAATGCCGATACTTGCCAAGCTCGCACTGCTTTTGGCGCTCTGTTCTGTGTTTCTGCGGATGGGAGCCGTGACTTTTGGTGGCGGCTTTGTCATGGTGCCTTTGATAGAAGCAGAAGTTGTTCGGACGAATCATTGGTTGACACCGCAGGAATTTGCAGATGCAACTGCACTCGGACAAATAACGCCAGGTCCAGTCTTGATTACAGCGACTTTCATCGGATATCGCGTTGCCGGAACTCTGGGAGCTGTGACCGCAACGATCGCTGTGTTCTTGCCGGCGTTTTTAATGACCATCGCAGCCGGTTCCTCTTTGCGTCGGTTTCGCGCAAACAGGCAGGTCCAGTCATTTCTTCGAGGCGTAACGCCGGCAGTAGTAGGTTTGCTTGTTGCTGCGGCATGGAGTATTGGTCACGCAGGCATTCATACGTGGGTCGGGCTTAGTCTTTGTGCAATGGCTGTAGCGCTGTTGTTGCGATTTCGACCAAATCCGTTCTGGGTGATTCTCGGCGTGGGCCTGGCGAGATTGTTTGCGGGATTGATCTTTGGGATGTAGTCGGTGGTTGCTAAATAGGTCGAATAGGTCCAATAGGTCCTATACTTTTTGTCTGAAAGGATCACACATGGATCTTCGTGTTCTGTTCACAACATTCGGAATCATCTTTCTGGCCGAGATGGGTGATAAGACTCAGCTCGCAGCGATGACGATGGCCGCGCAAACAAAAAGACCGTGGGCTGTTTTTATCGGAGCCAGTGTGGCACTTGCCGCGGTGTCAGCGCTGGGAGTAATCGTTGGCAGCGTAATCGGTGACTACGTTCCGTTAGCTTGGGTGAAACGAATCGCAGCAGTCGCGTTCATTGCTATCGGTGTGCTGATGCTTTCCGGAAAATTCTAGGGTCTTTATTTGCGGCGACCAGGATTATTTCTCATTTGTCATTTTCCATTTATCAGTCTCCATTTTTTGTACGACAGGCTGTTAGCCTGTCGCCGCGGACTTCATACTGGTGCGGTCTTGGAGTGGTACGAGATCGACAGGCTAACAGCCTGTCGTACAGAAAATGGAAACTGATAAATGAAAAATGACAAATCGGAAATGAATCAAAATCCAAGACTTAAGACCAAGAGACCATGCCACAGACTCCCCACATAGAACGCCACTTCACCTCCAGCGATGTCGTTCGCGATATCGTGATAGGAATGTCTGACGGTTTGACTGTTCCCTTCGCATTGGCCGCTGGCTTAACGGGAGCTATCGAACAGACTGGAATAATCGTTACGGCAGGGCTTGCAGAGATCGCTGCCGGCTCAATTGCCATGGGCCTTGGGGGTTATCTTGCGGCAAAGAGCGACGCCGAACATTACGCGAAGGAACGTGAACGAGAGAAACGCGAAGTAGCCGAAATCCCGCACGAGGAAATGCGCGAAGTGGCGGAAGTCTTCCAGGCGTATGGTCTGACCGAAGAAGAAACCTGGCCAATCGTTCAAGCCCTGCGGCGTCAGCCGAGGAACTGGATCGATTTCATGATGCGTTTTGAATTGGGTCTTGAAAAGCCTGAACCTCGTCGCGCGCTAATTAGCGCAGTCACAATCGCAGGGGCTTACGTTGCCGGGGGATTGGTGCCACTGGCTCCCTATATCTTCACGCATTCCGCATCGAACGCACTCTTCATTTCAGTAGGTCTGACTCTCTTTGCGTTATTTGCGTTTGGATACGTAAAAGGACGATTCACCGGAACCAGACCGTTGAGAAGTGCCCTGCAAACTACCTTGATTGGAAGCGTCGCCGCCGGGGCCGCGTTTGCAATTGCGAGAGCGATCGGAGGGTGAAACTATTTAAGATTTAAGATTTCAGATTTAAGATTGTCTCTGATCAGGACAAAGTTCAAAACTCAAAGCTCATTTCCTCGCCAACACAACAGGCGCATTCTCGGCAGCACGAATACTCTCGAAAAACTTCTTTACTGAAGCGTACTCCGAAGCCGGTATCGTCGCTGAATGCTGCGACAGTTTCCGCTTGAAGATCAGTTCACCGTTCTTCACTTCATAACTTGTATTGTAGGAACCAAATGTAGTCTCCAGTTTCACTGGGTCAGGTAATTCATCGACCGCGAAACCCACCGGTAGTTGCACCGTTACCGTTTCTGAGTATGCACTCCCTTCCAGCACCAACGGATGTTTGCGCTCAGCAGCGGTCAATGGAGTCCCTTCACGTCTGGAAAGAACTGCGGGCTTGAAGACCAACAATCGATTCTGCATCAATTGTCCGTAGGCCGGCGCAGTGAATTCAACATCCAACGTGAACTGACCTGCGCCTGGATTATCACTTGGTTCGATCTTATTTAGACGAGCTCCGGAAGCACCGCTCGTTACCCAACCTTCAATGCTGTGGTTGTATTCAGGTCTGGTGAGTTGGCGGAACTCGGTCCGCAAGCTGGCAGCCCTTTGACCCTGGGCTTGCAGTTGAACTTTTCCCGTGATTGCCCCATCAGCAGACAGCTCGTATCTTGAGTTGCGCTCAAGTAGATTCATCTCCGGCGGAGTCTCCGGCATTTTCACCAACTCTGTTGCTTCCTTTGTATTAAGCAGCGCAAGACTCCCTTGAAGATAAAACGGTAAGTCGCCGACAGGCGTCTCAGAGTCAGTAGGATCAAAAATCAAAAGTCGGCCCAGAGTTGGATGGACGATAATTGTGTTCGCTCGTGTCTCATCACTAACCTTTACTGCGATGATGCAATGATTGAACTGCTTGGGCGATGGCCAGTTAGGTTGTACAAAAGTGGGATCCCCAGAGTAGATGCTGACCGGCAGTGACGTGATGCCGACAACTTTCAACATCGCGCGCATCAGGTTCGCCTTGTCTTTACAGTCGCCATAAGACTTTGCGAAAACTTCGGTAGATGAGTGAGGGCGATAACCACCACCTTTGCCGATCCCGGTCTGGATCGAAATGTACTGAATGCTCTGGACGTACTGGCCGATCGCCCGAATCTTTTCGTACTCAGTTTTCGCGAGGGCTGTTAACTCATAGGCTTTTCTAGAAAGCGCATCGTCTATCTGGACCTGTGGATCTTCAAGTTCGCTCATCCAGGCTGCCACGTCTCGCCAGTTCGCGAACGTCTTAAGTGGGACGGAAGTTGCTGTGACGGGAGGGTAGTAGCTAACGGCTAGCCTTGCCGCCAAATTCCTAATACTTGGACTCAAAGGCTCCTCGGGAATTGGAGGTAGGTTTGAAAGCTCCCAGGTGTATGTTGACCCGTTTACGCGCGGCTCAACATTCGCGTGATTGAAAGTGATGGCCTCAGCCCGCCATCCGGCAGGGAGTATCAAGGTATAACGCGAGCTCACTACTGGAATTTCATTCTGGAAGAACCAATTGGCCTGACTAAAAACGGAACGATCTTCTTTTGTGTAGGTGTAACCAAAAACTGAGCCAACTTCAGCGTCGTCTTTGGCCGCGATGGCCTTCACGCGATACTCGTCGTAGACGTCGTTAGGAGCGTCCGCTATGTCCAATGTTTCGTTTTTGCCATATCGCTTGATCTCACCATTCGGTCGGATCACCCAGGCGCGAAGATCTTTTACCTTGCTCGTGTCCGGAACATAGCTCACGTGACCCGCAGCATAGTCGCGACCTTCCTTCAGGAGTATGCGCACGGCGAAGTTATAAACCTCATTAACTCGACCGTCCGCATCGATGGAGACTGTTGAGTCATCCACTAAAACTACTGCGGAAACTTGTTTGTCATACGTAGGCACCTTCAAGGAAACTGCTTGTTGCAACCACGAAGGCGTCTCGTCTCCTGGTGCCGCGCTCACGTAACCAATACTCAAAAGCAGCAGCAACGTTGCGCCGATTAACTTTAGGTTCATCATGACTTCTCCCGCTTAGTTTGACGGAGCTTGCTTCAACGCGACCGTGTGGTTGTCGCGCTTGTTAAGCTGATCGAAAAAGGTTCGCAGCTGGTTATAAGAGGTAACCGGAAATAAAACGTTGCCCCCTCCCCCAAAGAAGAATGAGCGTTTGTAAATCAGCTTTCGATTGTCCTTCGTTATCGCGATCGAAGGTTTATAATCGCTGATGACGCCGCCGCTAAATGGCGCCGGAGCATCTGCATTATCAAGCGCAAATCCCGGTGGCAATTCATATTCAACCTGGTCGTCTTCCGACCATGGATAGTGAAAATAGATCGGGTAACGACGACTAGCGTTCACGAACATCGGCCCCTTGCCAAACTGGAAGAATGCAGGTTGCAAAAACAATCGTTTACCAGTGCGTTGAGCATATGCTGGGAACCGAACGTGATAGTTGTAGACCAATGGCTTCACATTATCCGTAACGTTTTCGATTTTGACGTTGCTAACCTCGGCCGCGCTCATCTGATCCTTGATCTCTTCCTTTAACGACGCTTCCCGTTGCACATCTGACTCGTCGTCGATCTCTTCCTTGCGCTCGACTGCGAAATGGCCCGTGTATTCGATCTGAACGTCTCCTTCGACCGCGCCGTCTTCAGTCAATTTGAATGTCGCGCGTCGTTTGACCAGGGATTTGGCAGGTTCTGATGTTGGTGTGTCGACCCAGATCGGGTCTTTGGGATCAGTGACTAGTGCTTGCTCACCTTCTTCACGCCAACGCAACATGCCAAAGGGAAGATAATTAAAACCTGGATTAAAGAATCGCCATGTCCCCTCGAGGTTGACAGCAATGTTCAACGATTCGAGAAAGTAGGAATTTGGAATCGATCGAATCTCGTTATCAAAAAAGATGTCGCCGCGGTCCGGCGCAAGTGCGATTCGTGCATCAAACCCGCTGGCAGTGACTAACGCAGCAAAGAGCAAGTCGATGTCTTCAGCAGTTCCCATTCCCCGCTTCAGTGTGTCCGACGGGCTCTTATTTTCCTTAAGCTTCTTGCGTTCATCAGGAGTGATCCCAGAGGCGTCGTTATTCACATTAGTGACTTTGGTACGGCAGAACTCATAGATCTTTTGAAGTTTCTCGTCTGGAGACTTTGCGTCTGCCGAAACCGTTGCGGCAGTTTGCTTCACATCGTCCGTGACCTTAATAAGCGACTTGGTCTTGTCGTAAAAACGTCGGCCAACTTCTAACCAATATTTTTCTGCATTCAGTTTTGAATCCGCCGAATAAAACACTAACGCCCAGGTCTTGACCTGATCTTCCGGCGGCATCCGAGCCTCTTCGTGAACCGCAGGCATGTTGGTCATGGTGGTCCGATAGAACCCGCCCTTGTCTTTTACAAACGGACTAGCCTTTCCGTGGAGAGTGTATGACGCAAAGCTCACGCCCTCGTAGGCCATTGGCTTGATCAGATAATCAACACGTTGCACTGGGATATCACGCTGGAACTGCAGCCGGACATTATTAGCGTCGCGGTTGATACGAACTTCGCGCCAGCGATACTCGATGATGCAACCAGCTTCGACGGCGGGCATCGCGAACGATTTGGCTTTCACTTTCGCCCCACTCGCCTTCGCGATTGTGCGCTCAAACACGTCATCTTTCTTAAGCTCAACGATTGATCCGTCGGGTTTGATGGTTCGGGCAGCGATGTCCTGGATCTTAGTTTCGCGGCCATTGAACTTCCCAAACTCAATGTCGATCTTGCTTTGCGACTCTCGACCGCGTTCGGTGAACACCTTTATCCGAATGTAGTGATTAAAGATCAGATCGCCTTCCGGGTTGTCGTCAATCCGGATTTCCCAGAACAGGGCTTCGGCGTCCGCGTCCTTTTCGACGGTCGGCGATTTAAGGGCGAGTTCAGCCGGATCGACTGGTTTCCAATCGTCGTAGGCTTTTGCAGAGAATGGATAAAGAGCGATAGTGATAGAGACAACTAGCGCAAAGAGGGAGACGCGAGCGATCGTCATTTGAGTTTCCTTCGGTCGAAATCTAAAAAACCGCCAAGCCTAAAGTGAGACGGACTGAAGGGAAGCAACGAGGTTTCCGACGGGAATTCTAACTGATGGTCCGTTAGTTGTCAGCAAGAATAGGTCCTGTAGGTCATAAAGGTCCTATTCAGTATAATCCTAACATCTGAGGAGGAAACTGCAATGGCCACTGAACTAAAACGTTCGGGAACGATGGATCGAATCGAGGAGCTACTTGGCTCCGCTGCGCGCACGCTTCTGGATCACACGGCGCAGACCATCACAAAAGATCATATTCAAGTGCCTGGTCCCGATTTCATCGATCGAGTTTGGTCAATTTCAGATCGTTCGCCTTCTGTTCTGCGATCCTTGCAGTCGTTTTTCGATAATGGACGTTTGGCGGGAACCGGCTACCTTTCAATCCTGCCGGTTGACCAGGGAATCGAGCACTCAGCCGGCGCATCTTTTGCGCCCAATCCGCAGTACTTTGATCCTGAGAACATCGTCAAACTCGCAATTGAAGGTGGCTGCAACGCCGTGGCTTCAACTTTCGGTGTTCTTGGAAGCGTCGCCCGGAAGTATGCTCACAAAATTCCGTTCATCGTTAAGATCAATCACAACGAATTGCTGACGCTACCTAACAAGTTTGACCAGATTCTTTTCGGGACCGTCAAAGAAGCACACAATCTCGGGGCAGTCGGCGTTGGGGCGACGATTTACTTCGGTTCAGAAGAATCCACACGACAAATCACCGAAATTAGCGAGGCCTTTGCACAAGCACACGAACTCGGTATGGCTTGCATACTCTGGTGCTATCTGCGTAATCCCAAGTTCAAAACTCCTGAAGGCGATATGCATGCGGCAGCTGATCTAACGAGCCAGGCTAATCATCTCGGCGTCACGATTCAGGCCGACATCATCAAACAGAAACTTCCGACAACTAATGGCGGTTATAAAGCAGTCGAACAGGCGCTGGGCAGTTCATATGGAAAGACCAGTAAACTCGTTTACGAAAAATTGACGACGGATAACCCAATCGATTTGGTTCGGTATCAGGTCGCAAACTGCTTCATGGGACGAGCAGGTCTGATCAATTCCGGTGGCGAGTCCAAAGGCGCCAGCGATCTGGCCGAGGCAGTTCGCACTGCGGTTGTTAACAAACGCGGCGGCGGCATGGGGCTTATTTCCGGCCGTAAAGCTTTCCAACGACCGATGTCGGAAGGTATCGAACTGCTGAACTCTATTCAGGACGTTTATCTCGAACCCGAGATCACGGTCGCCTGAAGGATTTCAGGTTTAAGATTTCAGATTGAAGATTTGTGCTCGTGGTCAGAGTTGCTAATAGGTCCTATAGGTCATATTAGTCCTATAGTCTTCTGAAATCTTAAATCTGAAATCCATTATCCATCCCTCACCCGTAATTATCCGGAGACGCCTTGCAACCGGAACAGGCACAAATCAGTGATGTAGAACTTTTAGCGGCCATCGCTCGAAAGGACGAAACGGCCCTTGCCGAACTCTACGACCGGTATCGAGTAATCCTATTCGGACTTCTGATTCGTATATTAACCAGCCGCGAGGAGGCGGAGGACGTGTTGCAGGAAGTGTTTCTGCAGGTCTGGCGGCGCGCCGGAGACTTTGACGAGAAGCGCGGGCGTCCGTTTACGTGGCTGGTGACTCTCGCTCGCAGTCGCGGCATTGATCGGCTCCGCAGTCTCGCCGCCAAAGAACGCGTTGCGTTAGCAGGTGCTAGAGAACCCTCCGAAGAGGTTTCAGATGCTGTCTCGGATGCGCTCGCTTCAGAACAGCGGGCGCTGGTAACCAAAGCTCTCGCTCAACTCCCCGAGGAACAACAGAGTCCGTTGATACTCGCCTATTTCGATGGACTAACACAGTCAGAGATTGCTGCTAAATTGGGAGCACCTCTTGGCACGGTGAAGACACGCATGCGCGCTGGTTTAATGAAATTGCGCGAAGCATTGAGTAACCAGAGTGCGAGCTTTGGTTTTTAGAAAGTTGGCAATGCGTAACTGATGAGTCACGAAGATTATAAAGAGATGATTCCAGCGCATGCATTATCCGCACTCGACTGGACGGATGATCGAGCACTGAACGAGCACCTCGCCCAGTGCGTTGAATGCCGTCAGGAGCTAAACGAGTGGCAGCAAACGGCGGCCGCGGTGGCGTTGACGGCATCTCCTGCAGAACCATCGCCCCTGGTACGTGAACGAATACTCTCGCAAATTCGATCTGAGCGGGATGAGTCAATCACTCCCAAAATCGTTCCATTCAAGCCATCACAAAAAAATATCTGGAGTTCATTTGGATCGTTGGGGGCTGTCGCTGCCGCGGTTCTGTTTGTCTTCCTGCTTGGTTACGTGTTCCTCCTTTGGCGCGAGAACCGCGCGATAAAACAAGAGCTGCAAACGATGCGGGAGGCAAATCAACAGATTCAGGACGATCTCAAGTGGGCGCTTATCCTGCAAAAACGGGGATCGAAACTCATGGAGTTGAACGGTACTACAGCTGCCCCTGGCGCCTCCGCCAAGCTCGCCTACGATCAATCCGGACATGCAATGGTGATGATGAGCGGACTTCCAACGCCGCCTGCCGGGAAGGAATATCAACTGTGGTTTATCGTCGCTGACAAACCGCCGTTGCGTGGCAAGACCTTTTCAACTGACAGTCATGGCAAGGGAATGATGGAGGATCAACTTCCCGACGTTGCTTTGAAGTCCGCCGCGTTCGCTGTGACTCTCGAACCTCAAGGCGGCAGCGCAAGTCCTACGATGCCGATGTATCTTCGTAGCTAGGATGAAGGTCATGCCAATGGTTAATAGGTCCAATAGGTCATATACGTCCTATTAAATCTAAACTAAGGAGACTCAAAATGTTCAAACGCGCATTGCTTTTGACTGTCGTTTTGTCGCTACTGTTAACAGTTGGTGCGTCGGCCACGAAAGCACAAGACAAGACGCTTTACGAAAGACTCGGCGGCTATGACGGCATTGCGAAAGTCGTCGACGACTTTATCGGACGGCTAGTCGCTGACAAGCAGTTTGAGAAGTTCTTCATCGGTCAAAGCACTGACTCAAAAAAGAAGATCCGAAACCATGTGATCGAACAATTCTGCGTGGCAACGGGAGGCCCCTGCGTTTATACCGGGCGCGACATGAAGACTACGCATGCGGGCCTGGGAATCACCGAGGCTGAGTGGAACGCCGGCGCTAATCATCTGATCGCGGCTTTAGACAAGTACAAGGTGGATGAGAAGTCAAAGGCTGAGGTCGTGGCGTTTGTTTCGACATTGAAGAAAGATATTGTCGAAAAATAAACCTCCGTATTCGTGCTTGGGTACTGCCTTCACTCCGGAGGAGTGTGATGTTTATAGGTGCGAGCTGTCAGCGGATGTTCACTCCGGAGGAGTGAGATGTTCTTCGTGTCATGACGTGTTTTCGCGATTTATAAATCTCCGTAAACAAAAGATCCACCCCGTGTTACATGTCACTCCTCCGGAGTGGAGATGCATCAAACAAACTCGCGGCTATAAACATCCCACTCCTTCGGAGTGAAGACAAAGAACACCGCTCAACACTCAACCTCTTATCTGTTACACTCATTCCATTCCAGGAGTAGAGTGAAGGGTCATGCTGAGGAGCAAGCCAAAGAATCAACCGAAGCCCATAGATAATTCCGTTTCCGATACCACCGGACAATATGATCTGCGCTTTGTCTTGTGGCGCCAGTTCTGCGCTCAAAATAACGTTCCGGTGGACACCTTACCGAGCCAGTTGAACGATGAGCAAAAAGAGCGGTGGGAAAAGATGAAGCAAAAGCGCCTGAAATAGATCTTTTCATTTGTCATTCGCCATTTCCATTTCTCATTTTGTTTACTCTTCCAGTCTGCGTCTAAAACCAGGAATTCCTTCATAAATGGAAAATGAGAAATGGAAAATGGCCAATGATAAATAAGCCGTTTTCCCAGAGTCGAATTAGAACCTTCCCCGACCAAGTTTGTAACTCCCCGTAAGAAACGGATTCGTCAGTCGCTCCTCACCAATTGTAGTAATGGGTCCATGCCCTGAATACACTTCAACGTCATCGCCAAGCGGCAGCAGTTTGTTATGAATCGACTCCAACAACTGCTCCGTTGAACCTCCTGGCAAATCAGTCCGGCCGATCGAACCCGCAAACAAAACATCTCCAACAAAAACCTTTCGCTCTTTTTGGGCAAACAACACAACGTGACCTGGAGTGTGTCCCGGACAGTGCAGTATCTGAAATTCCAGTTTACCCACGTTGTAACGCTGTCCATCGCTCCAGTACTCGTCCACTTTGGGTGGTTCTTCAAAGTCGAATCCGAGTGCCGGCCACTGCGCGCGCGGAATGCCGATCCACGCCGGTTGGTCAGGAAGCGCTTTATAAATGAACTCGTCGGCTGGATGGATCGTCACCTTTGCCTCCGGCTTTAGTTTCTTTAAAGCCGCAACGCCACCGACGTGATCGAGATGCGCGTGCGTAATCGCTATCGCTTGCAGGTTCAGGTGGAAGCCATCGATACGTTCAACAATTGCCTCCGAGTCATCGCCTGGATCGATACAAATTGCTTGCCGCGTTTCTTCACAAGCAACAACTCGCGTATGTTGTTGAAACGCCGTTACTGTGATCTGTTCTATCAGCATTGTGCTTTGTACTTGGTGCTTTGTTCTTTGTTGGTCTCCGGGGTAGAACTATACTGGCAACCCTTATCAAACAACAGTGCACCTAAATGACACTCAAAGCACAAAATACAAAGCACTAAGCACTAAGTAATGCCTGTTGCAACCAAATCATTACCGCTCGCCAACGTCCTCGACTCGATGACCACTGAAGGCGCGCCCGAATTAACCGAACATCTCGAAAACGGGGCGCTCAAATGTTTTGCATGCGGTCATCGCTGCCTCATCAACAAGGGCAAACGCGGGATCTGCAAGGTCCGCTTCAACGAAGGTGGACATCTGCGCGTTCCGGTTAACTATGTCGCGGCCCTCGCTTGTGATCCGACTGAGAAGAAACCGTTTTTTCACGTTCTGCCTGGCTCCGACACTTTGACTTTCGGCATGCTCGGATGTGACCTCCACTGCGCCTACTGTCAGAATTGGCTGACGTCCCAGGCGCTGCGCGATGATTCGGCCGGTACAAACCCCACAGCTGTTTCTCCTGAAAGACTTGTCTCGATGGCGCATGCTTACGGAGCCTCGATGGTCGGTAGCAGTTACAACGAACCACTTATTACTGCGGAATGGGCAGTCGAAGTGTTCAGAAAAGCACGACCGGAAGGATTCAAAACCGCGTTCATTTCAAACGGCAACGCAACTCCCCAGGTACTTGATTACCTGCGTCCCTGGACTGATTGCTACAAGATTGATTTGAAGTCGATGAGTGATAAGAACTATCGACAGCTGGGTGGAGTTGTGGACAACATACTTGAGACAGTAAAGATGGTGCATGAAAGAGGATTCTGGGAAGAGATCGTGACACTGGTAATTCCCGGATTCAATGACAGTGTTGATGAGTTAAAGCGTGCTGCGGATTTCATTGTTTCTGTTTCGCCTGACATTCCGTGGCACGTTACGGCTTTTCATCAAGACTATCGAATGACGGAGAATGCAAACACAACGGCTGAGCAGTTAATTCATGCCTGCGAGATTGGCAAAGCGGCAGGACTAAACTACATCTACGCTGGAAATCTTCCGGGTCGCGTCGGTCGTTGGGAACACACCTACTGTCCGAGCTGTGATGAGTTGCTTGTTGAGCGACACGGGTATTTGATTCGGCAAGTGCGTGTAACGGATCAGGGCAAATGCCCTTCTTGTAATCGTGATATTCCGGGGATCTGGTCGTGAGTGGTCAGTAGCGATCAAATAAGACCTATTGGACGTATGCTACTGACCACTAACTACTGACCACCAACCATTCGATCACTTCTGCGCGGATTTCGCAGGTGCCGCCGCCTGGGGTGCTTTGGGCGTTCCGTGGTGAAAGACTGCTGACCACTTTCCATTCCTGTTGGCCCACACCGTAGTGTGAAACTCGGTGTCAGGTTTCTGTCCCGGAAAATGCGCTACGTAAGTCACGATTGCAGCGTCGTCATCGATCTTCACCGTCTTCCAATCACTCAAGCTCGATTTTGAGAAATCGAAAGTCTGCACACCCTTAACAGAACCTGCTCGATCTGAAACACCGTATGGCTCTACTTCAAGAGCATCAGTTGCCAAATATCCTTCGAACAGATCCCAATGTTTCCCCATGAGTGCTGCCCACACAGCTTTCTCGTTCGCCACAACATCAGAGGTCATCGTCGCTGGGGTAGCTGATGCCCCCGCGGTTGGGCTCGTTCCAGGCGTGGCAGCTTTGGCGGGCGGCGGTGGCGGAGCGGTGGAAACGTCGCAGTCCTGGTGATAGATAACCTGCCACTTACCACCTCGATTTGCATAGGCTGTGCTGACATACATCGATACCGGATGCGTTTGTCCGTTCATCGCTGAGTTTGCCTTCAAAGTGTAGACGAGCACGGCAGCATCCTTATCTACGGAAACAAGTTTCCAATCCGAGAACGCGAGGTTACTCATTGTCCCCATCTCACTGATTCCCTTAGCCGTAGCAGCCTTGTCGCTGACACCATCTCCGCTAACGTAAATGAAATCGTCCGTCAGATTAGGTGAAAACGCCGCGGCATCCTTCTTTTCAACTGTTGCCCAGATTTCTTTTTCTCTGGCGCTTGCGTCGGCTTCAGTTAATGGTCCGGCCTTTGTTTCAGCGGCTTTGTTGGTGTTAGCGGTGGTCGTTGCTTCCCGGTTAGTTGGCGGCGCCGCGCACGCCCCAAGAATCAATGCCGTTAAGATTAATAGGAGAGTTTTGTTCATTGGACCTGGGCTCCTTAAAAAGATAAAGAAAGCGTCCGCGTTCTATGCCAAACCGATCGGATAGTCAAGTGATCAATTGCATTTAAGATGGACCCATAGGACCTATAGGACCCATTCGACTCATCACCCTAAGTGATCATTTCGGCGACGCTGTCGCCGGAGCCTTTGCACTTGTTGCAACCGGTGATGGTGCAGGCTCGGGATTCTTAATTGGCGTTGTTTGCGATGCTACAGCTAACCACTGTCCATTGCGTCGAGCATACACATCGGTAAATCTATATTCACCGCTGATATCGATTGCCTTCTTCATCGTTGCATCCTTTAACTTCGCGTTCTTAAGCACGCTGCGGCCGGTAATGAAAGCCGCATCCGGACCAAGAACCGTGACCTTGGCGTCAAACAAATCCCATGCATCAGCAGTAATTGCGCCCGACTCGATGGTACTAAGCTCGCTCGCTTTGCTACCCGTCGATCCATCAGGATAAGTCATGACCAAATCGTCCGCGAGAAACTTCCGAACGGCATTGGCATCGTGGCGTTGAGCCGCGGTGGCCCACTCATTCTCCAGTCTGGTTATTTCAGCCTCGATCGCGACAGGGTTCAATGTTTCTTTGGCAACGTTTGCGTTCGCCGCTTTACTGGCATCGCGATTTGTATCAGACGATGCAGGTTGGCATGCAGACACTCCCATGATGAGCGCTAATACCGAAAGCACGATCCAGAGCGAGCTTCTATTCATCGAACATCTCCTTGATGGACGTTTGGGAAAGCTTAAAGATGCTGGGCTGCTTCTACGCGAATTACAAACAACAGTCAACCAATTCTTATCCGCAGATTACGCAGATTACACAGATTTCCTTGAGGAGTTGGGCCAACAATATGATTTTGAAAAATCTGTGTAATCTGCGTAATCTGCGGATACTGTTCTCGTATTGACAGCGAAAATGGTTCGGGATTATTGTTCGGGGCGCAGCGGACAGAAAGCCTTTGAGGATTGTGTCGCCTTCGTGTCTGCTACCTACCTTGGCTTTTAATCTAAACCAAACTTTCTTGGAAAGGAGTGAAAATGACTCACCTTTCAAGATCTTCAAGGTTACGCAAAACTCTCGTCTTCTTGTTTTCCCTCGCGGTTACTGGGATCGCAGTGGGCCAGGCGCAACGCACCCGCTCTGCCGATGACGAAGAACCATCATTCCGCGAATACAGAGGCGTGCAGATCGGATGGCTTGCCGATGACGTGCGTAAGAAACTAGGTTCACCCGCTGACAAGGGTGATGAACAGGATTTCTATGTCTTTGGTGAAAAAGAGACTGCCCAAATTCTGTACGACAAGGCCACGCACAAGGTAACCGCTATTTCTGTAGACTTCATGAATGGTGCAACGGGCGTAATCACCCCACAACAAGTGTTTGGTGCGGATATCGAGACAAAGCCGGACGGCTCTAAATACAAACTGGTCCGCTATCCAAAAGTAGGATACTGGATCTCATACAGCAAGACTGGCGGCGCAACTCCGATTGTTACGGTCACGATCCAGAAGATACAACCGTAAAAACATTGCCGATTTGCGATTGCCGGTTGTCGATTTGATCTTTGGTCTTTGGCTTTATTGCTGTTTTTTTGTTTGAGTACGTTGATGGCAAAGACCAAAGACCAAAAACCAAAGACCAAATCGGCAATTGGCAATCGCAAATCGGCAATCCTTTTTGACATCTCCCACCGTAGGCGTTAGCTTTCGCGATCACAATTAATCTCAAGGAGAGCAATAATAGGCTTTATGGCAAAGAGTGGTCATAAGGGCATTAGCCGAATCGATTGCCCGGAAAACAAAACGGTCGGTTGGTATGTGCGTGTTCGACTGGGAAATGTGACGAAATCAAAATTCATCAGCGATCATAAGAACGGTGGCAAAGAAGAGGCATTGAAACGCGCTATTGTTTGTCGTAACCAGCTCGAACAGGCATTAGGTAAGCCTCGTACCGATTGGGTGATTGTCGGCAAAAACCCTCGTAATCAAACTGGCGTTGTGGGTGTGCGCCGGACGGCCAAAAAATACAAAGGTAAAGATGGCCGCGTGTATCTGAACGAGGTTTACGAAGTGACGTGGAATGCGGGACGGGAAAAGCGTGGTCGGACTTCCGTTTCAATTGCAAAGTATGGCGAGAAAAACGCCTTCCGCCGAGCTTGTGCGATCCGACGCCAGAAAGAGCAACAACTGTATGGCGACGTTGTGGTGAGTAAGTGGGCTGACTCAGCAGCTAAGGTCTGCTCGGCGTAAAGGTGCTGAGCGCGATGACACATGCGGAACCATCAACAGTTGAGCGAGGGGGTGAGAGGGCGAGTGGGCGACTCGCCGATTCGCCCACTCAACCCGTCGCCCACTCTGGAATCGCTGCTATCCCCTCGACTACCAATCTCACGGAATTAATCAGGCAACACGCGCATTTCGAGGGTTTTGAGAAAGTCGGAATAGTTCGCTGCGCTGTCCTGGAAAAAGAAGGCGGGCACTTGAACGAGTGGCTGTCTCGGAATTTCCACGGCGACATGTCGTGGATGCAACGAGATGTCGAAAAGCGAATCGATCCAAACCGGATTTTACCGAGTGCACGTTCAGTTATCGTTGTCGCCCTCAATTATTTCACTCCAGCAAAACATCATGATGATCCCGCTACGGGGAAAGTTTCTCGCTATGCCTGGGGCGATGACTATCACGACATTGTTAGCGAGAAGCTGTACTCGCTGTTGCGTTGGATCAAAGAAGTCGTACCGGAGACCGAAGGAAAAGTTTGCGTTGACATTCAACCAGTCATGGACAAAGCCTGGGCCGTGCGCGCCGGCTTAGGATGGCTGGGAAAACACACAAACGTAATCACACCTGAATTCGGGTCCTGGGTTTTTATTGGTGAGTTGCTGTTGAACCTGGAACTCACGTACGACACAGACCAGATTGAGGATCATTGCGGCACATGCACTCTGTGCATTGATGCTTGTCCTACGGATGCGATCACAGAACCCTACGTTCTCGATTCCAACAAGTGCATCTCCTACGCAACTATTGAATTCCGAAGACCGCATCTGCCTGAGGAGATATCTCGGAACCTTTCCGGCTGGCTTTATGGTTGTGACATTTGTCAAGACGTTTGTCCGTGGAATCGTTTTGAACAGGCGACGAGTGAACCACGATTTGAACCGCGCGATGGCAATGTAGATGCAGGGTTATCGGGTATTCTCGAGTTGTCACCTGAGGAGTACGCAAAGCGATTTCGGGGCAGCGCAATGAAACGCGCCAAGCTGTCAGCCCTACAGCGAAACGCTCTGGCTCTGATGTCCGATACACTTTAAGTTTGTCGTGCGTCGGTGTCAGTACTGCTAAATATCAACGGGCCTTGACCCCACGCACGACAAACTAAAGTTCGTCGGACATCGGAGATGAAACCACATACGAGTCAGTACTGGATTATCAAGTACACCATCTTGACGCTTGCCTTGTTTACACCGCTGCTGTGGTCTTTTCGGTACGTCAGAAACGCGTATCCATTTACAGTCTGGAATGTGATGATGGCGGGCGGCGATCTGCAAACGGGGCGCAACTTTTTCGTTCTACGCGGTGAAACAGTCTCAGGCCAAACTATCGATATAAGACCAATAAAACTCACGAACGCTTTATCTGCACGCACGTGGACGATGGTAAGCGCGACCGTCTTTAACCAGAATTTCCGCCTCTCATCTCTTCACCCCGAAAACACCCGCCTGCTTGAGCAGTTCGGATCAGTGGAAAAGCTGCCACTCGGTGCGCGCGTTCCGGAGTTGCTTACGAGCTGGGGCAATCTATACAACAACCAACTACCTTCTTCATCACCGGCGCGTCTCAAGGCAATACGTCTCGACATGTATCGCTGGTCCAGTGGTCGCTATGCAGACTACGACACATTCGTTGAGTCGTGGCGCAAAGAACTATGAGTCGATTCTTTTCCGGAAGCGCTCTTTCACTAGGCGTCGTTAGAACAATCGTCAGTGGCACATTTCTCATTGCGACACTCGCCACGTCCTTCCAGGCTCTTGGACAGTTACCAGTCACAATCCTTCGCCCTACCGGCGTGATGAAATTCATTCCGTGGGGTTTTTATGAACGTCTACTCACTCCTGTCGGCATGTACAGTTTGAAAACTGCCCTATTGTTGTCGCTGTTATTCAGCACAATGGGGTTTCTTACTTCAGCGTCAACAAAGTGTTCGCTGGTTCTGGTCGTGTTCTATCAGGGACTGGTACGCAGTTTTGGTCACTACAACCACGACGAAATGGTCGCAGTTTATTACCTCGCTATCCTGGCGTTTACACCATGCGGTGATGCATTTTCGTTTGATCACTGGCTCCGGTTGAAGAAAGCAAATCAACCTGCGTTCGCCTACGGCTTTCCGATTTTCTTGATGCAGCTATTAATGGCCTGGGTGTATTTCAGTTCCGCGCTCGTGAAGTTACGTGTTGCCGGGCTGAAGTATTTAAGTGCTGATAACTTTCCTGTATTGGCGATCTTTCATTCACTCGACAACCTGCACGACACAAATTTCCGTCTGGCATTTTGGTTACCCCAGATTCGCAGTGTTCTACCTTTTGGCGTGGGATTGGTTTTGGTTTGGGAGTTGCTGTTTCCGTTGGCAGTTTTCTGGCGTCGTTCGCGTTGGCTAATGCTGGGTCTTGGAATCGTGTTCCACGTTGCCACGCTACTGTTGATGAACATTTTCTTTCCTTACCAGCTTGCGATGTATTTGGTGTTCGTGGATTGGGGTCGAGTCGCAACGTGGTTCAGACGATCTTAGTGCTTGGTGCATTATTTTCACTCCGGAGGAGTGACAGGTTTATAGTTGCGAGTCGTTCGAGAGGTGGTTCACTCCGGAGGAGTGAGATGTTGAACCGCGTGATGCAAGCCTGGGACGCAAACATTCGGCAAGCAAAGAAACATGTCACTCCTCCGGAGTGTAGCTACACACCAACCACCAGCACCTATAAACATCGCACTCCTTCGGAGTGAAAAAACGAATTACGAAGAGCGGTACTATTCTTGCCCAACACAACAACACGCTTTTGAGGAATCCTATTTTGACGCGGAGAATTTCGATGACTTCAACTATCCCTTTCAAAACTTCCCTAATCGCTGCTGTCTTCGGTGCAATCCTGATACTCCACCCGACGGCTTCAGTTCACTCCCAAAAGGCGGACGCATTCAAGTTTCAGCATGCGGTGAGTCGATCGCAGGACGCCGCCAGAATTCTGGCGTTACTGTCCGTCGCTCCTGAAACTGATCTACCAAAAGAGATTGCTGACCGCGCGGAGGCTATTGGTGTTTTTCCTAAAATCGTAAAAGAGACAGTCATGTTCAACAGTTTCTCCAAAGGTTACGGCGTCATCAGCGCGCGGACCGAACAGGGTTGGACTTTGCCGGCGTTCTATTCATTCCAGGGCGGCGGTTATGGAAACCCGTTTGCCAACAACGAAACTTACGCGGTCATTCTGTTCTTCATGACCAGGGATTCTCTGAAATGGTTTGAAAAGGGTGGCGTAGCACTTACGAATCGGCAGAAAGCAATTGAAGGACCGATTAAGACCGTGACAGACGAGCAGAGGAAAGAACTTGCCGACGCACACATTCTCGCGTATGCGTACTACAACGGAAAACTTAATGGAACCTCGTTTGGTAAGAGCTTTTGGAAGTCGTTTGCACTGAATCCTGACAACAACATCAACAATCCCGTTTACGGGGTTAAGGGTCGCGAAGTGCTTGCGGGCGCTAAGATCGATCCAGCCAATGTCCTTTCCGGGATACCCGAGTACCAGGCGACGTTAGTGAAGTATTACGCCCGATAGTAAGTGTTAACGGCGATAGGACCAACAGGACAAATAGGTCCTATACTGTGCGCACCTATGAACTTCGAACCCTCCAATCCATCATTTGCTACTGAGGTTAGAGACAGCTTCGCCAGGCAAGCCGTGATGAAAACTATAGGTGCGGAGCTGGTGAACGTTGTACCTGGCGCCGTTCAAATCTCTCTGCCTTATCGTGTTGACCTGACGCAGCAAAACGAATACCTGCATGCAGGCATCGTTACAACGATTGCCGATTCCGCTTGTGGCTATGCAGCTTACACTCTGATGCCTCCCAACTCGGCGGTGCTAAGTGTCGAATTCAAAGTGAACTTGCTTCGTCCAGCAAAAGGCGAGGAGTTTCTGGCGATCGCCGAGGTTCTTAAACCCGGCCGGACCTTGACTGTCGTACGAGCTGACGTATTTGCAAATCCTAAGAATGAAAGAGTACTCGTCGCGACAATGTTGGGCACCATGATGTGTTTGCTCAGATGATCTTGGTGCTTTGATCTTTGTGCTTTGATCTCTGCGCGAAGTACAAAGAACAAAGTACAAAGCACAATAAAGAATGTGCCTCATTCACCATATCGGCGGTGCGTTTACACACGAACCGGAAGAACTTCCGACAAAGCTCAGCCAGAAACCCTCCGACCTTATTAAGCGAGCCTTCGAACCATTAGATCCTACCCGGTTGGTCGATCATCACGTTCATATTGCTGGTATAGGAATTGGAGCAACGGGCGCTTTTGTTAATTCCAAAATGCGCTCCTGGTCTCACCCGCTTCATCGCCTGAAATACAAGGTCTACATGAGTGCCGCCGGCGTTGCCGATGAGGCTAATGCTGACAGGAACTTCGTGAACCGGCTAAAAAGTTTGGTGTCGAATATCTCAAATCATGGCAAACATCGCATCCTTGGCTTCGATAAAAACTACAACCGCGACGGCACTGTGAATCTTGAGAAGACTGAGTTCTACGTACCGAACGAGTATGTATTTCAAATCGCTGATGCGAACCCCGACCTCTTTTTGCCCAACATCTCGGTGAACCCTTACCGACCTGATGCCATTTCGGAATTGGAGCATTGGGCCTCGCGCGGCGCACGGGTCGTGAAGTGGTTGCCGAATGCGATGGGAATCGATCCGTCAGACTCCAGGTGCGATCCGTTCTATCAAAAGATGAAGGAGCTTGATCTAATTCTTCTGAGTCACGGTGGAGAGGAAAAGGCCGTCGAGGCTGAAGAGGATCAGAAGCTAGGCAATCCTCTGCTCTTGCGCCGACCACTGGAGCATGGTGTGAAAGTTATTGTGGCGCATTGTGCCGGCTTGGGTCGCAACGAAGATCTCGAGGCTCCATCAAAGCCACTGACGGTGAACTTCGATCTGTTTGTGAGATTGATGAGCGAAAAGCGTTATGAGGGGTTGTTGTTTGGCGAGATATCGGCAATGACGCAATTCAACCGCGCAGGCAGGCCGCTGCACACGATCCTCGCTCGTGAAGATCTGCATGAACGATTGGTTAATGGCAGTGACTATCCGTTGCCGGCGGTGAACTTGTTGATTAGAACAAAGAGTTTGACTAAGAACGGCTACATCACTTCAGAAGAGCGAAACTCATTGAACGAGATTTACGACTACAACCCACTGTTGTTTGACATAGTACTGAAACGCACACTTAAGCTGCCGGGCACCACGAAGACCTTGCCCACTTCGATCTTCATGAAAAATGTCGCCCTGGGCGTTTGAGATTCGCATTCGTGTTGGTTCGTGGGCTTTGCACAAAAAGATGAAATCCCCCAAACGGGTAGTTTGGGGATCGTTCAAGTGCTTTCTAAAACAGATCGGCCTGTCGAGCTTCTCGAATCCCCCAAACGGGCAGTTTGGGGATCGTTCAAGTTCCACCTATTTATTTGTTGCTGAACCTTCTAAATTGTCGTCTCCCATAAATAAAGTGGACTTGAACGATTCCTACACTGCCCGTCTAGGGGATTCGCCTTCTTGTACCAGAGGGCGGTTGCTTGGTTGAACCCGCAATATTTTCTCAGCTTCCTACCTTCGCGGCGATCTGTTTCGCCAACGTCTGGTGTTCTCTCAACGTCGGCAATATTTTGCTTGACCACGCCTTCACATCCGCCTCTTTGCCGTTCCGTGATTCATCTTCGAATGCCGCTACAGCTTTGTCGTGGCCGGCCGTCATCATGCTCATGTATTCCCGATCAAATTCGGCTCCGCTAAGTTTCGATAATCTGTCTTTATCGGCTTTTTGTTGTGCGTTTGGTTCCGCTGGCAGTGTCACATTTTTGTTTGACGCCAACTGCTTCAACTCCACGTTTGCCTTTGAATGATCGGCTACCATTCTCTGCGCAAACTGTTTCACCTCGGGACTCTTCGCTTTCTGAATAGCAAGTCGTCCCAACTCAACTTCGGCCATTCCATCCATCGCAACTGTATTTACAAAATCAGTATCACTGCCTGTCGTTGGGGCAGTGGTTGCTGGAGTTGTTCGGGCGGTCGCATTTGCATTGATCGCGCTGTTTGCGTTTGTGGTCGATTGGTTCTGCTCCGTAGAAGTTGCGCAGCCACCAAGTAAGACCAAGATCAATATCGAACCCATTAAAAGCACTGCTCGCATGTTGTTTCCCCCTTTATGTCCGACGAACTTTATAGTTTGTCGTCGTTTGCCTAAAGTTCCTTTTGCCTTTCGTCAGTGTGTTAGGTAATGTTCGTGGGTTACGGAATTGCCGCAAATGGGTTCGGAAAACTATTTGTGAGTGATTTGTGTAGAAATGCGGAACAGTGTTGCGATGACGAGGACTTCGTGACGGTTTACAGAATTTAGATCGTCCACGGTATTATCTATCCGTATGGCGCTAACTCTGCTGAAAGACTCTTATGGTCGAACCATTCGCGATCTGCGCGTTTCCTTAACGGATCGTTGCAATTTCCGCTGTTTCTATTGTCTTCCACACGGGGAGCCGCCCATTGCGCCAAAGGAGCAGATGCTCACCTACGAGGAAATTGAGCGGTCGTGTGAAATCTTCGTGAGCCTCGGAATAGAGAAGATTCGGCTTACCGGCGGCGAACCAATGCTGCGGCGCGACATTGAAACCATCATCGAGAAGCTCTCAAAATTTAGGAATGCCGGTCTTCTCGATCTAGCCCTCACAACGAACGGCTACTTTCTTCCTGAGCGTGCGCAATCACTGAAGGACGCAGGACTTGATCGCGTCACGATCAGTCTGGACAGTTTGAAGCGCGATGTATTTAAACGCATGACCGGCGTTGACGTGTTAGACAAAGTACTGGCCGGTATCAATGCGGCAAAGGACGCCGGACTGAAACCGATTAAGATCAACGCGGTGATTGTTAGGGGTCATAACGAAGATGAAGTGGCGGACTTTGCGGCATTCGCACGCGAACTCGATGTGAAGATGCGCTACATCGAGTACATGCCACTTGATTCAGGACATGATTGGTCGCGTACAGACGTCGTCTCCGGCAAGGAAATTCGAGAACGGATCGAACAACGCTTTCCGCTCACGAAGCTCAACGTTGCTCGCGGTTCTGAAACTTCGTCTCGCTACCGATTTGCCGACGGAGCTCCGGGCGAAATCGGAATCATAGCTCCTGTGACAGAGGCTTTCTGTGGTGCGTGTTCACGGATCCGCTTGACTGCGGACGGACAGATCAGAACATGCTTGTTTTCAACCATCGAACATTCCTTGCGTGATGTGATTAGAAGCGGGGTCTCGCGCGATGAGGTTGTCGATTACATTCGATCGGTAGTCATGAAAAAAGAACCCAGGCACTTCATCAACGATCCTGGGTTTGTAGCTCCTTCAAGGACGATGAGTTTTATCGGCGGGTGAGGTTATCCACAGATTACGCAGATTTTTAAATTGATTCAAGAGATCCAATCTCAAAATAAAATCTGCGTAATCCGTGTAATCTGCGGATAAAATGACTACGCACTTGCTTCATCGATTTCCTTCACAGCGCGCAGCCCAGACGACAACGCACCCTGCATCCATGATGGCCATTCGGAAAGATGTTCACCGGCAAAGTGGATTCTGCCGCCTTCAACTTCAATAGAACGTCCAAAGTCTCTGAAACCAACAAACCACCATGCTCCGCGCGCCCACTCATCCTCAAGCCAACACTTCGTCGCTGCACCTTCGAAGTTCGCATGTAAACCAGGAAAGTATCCATCGAGTTCCTTAAGAGCGCTTGATATGCGTTCAGGGTCTTTCAAATTCGTAATGCGCTCCGCTTCACCTGGTCGCGCATAAGTCATCAGAATTCCGCGTGGCCCGCGCTGACTCCAGGTTGGGTGCCAGACCTCAACCGCGCTTTGCGTAAAGGCAAAACCATTTAAGCCCTTGCCTTCCCAGAAACGATTTCGTGACTGCAGATAAACACGCGCGACTGCGATGTACTGTGCCCGTTTGATCACATCCAGTTTCCCTTCACTGAGCTGGGGCAACTCAACATTCCGTAAAACTGAAAACGGAATTGTGCAAAGAACTCGATCGGTAGTGATCGTTTGTAAACTTCCCGCATGAAGAAAAACTACGCGGGCCGTCTTTGCGTCAGTCTCAATCCGAACGACTGGAGAACCATAGTGAATCTTGTCAACGAGTTTCTGCGCAAACGCTCTTGGTAGAAGATCGGTGCCGCCCTTTATCTTCTGCCAGCGAGAAGGATTGCCGCCTAAGTCGCCTCCAAAATGGCCGCCAAGTGCTTCGGTGAAACTATCCATCGGACCTTCGCGCCGATTTCCGTCGCGATCAAATGTCAACGCGGAAAGGCGGGACGGATACATTGGCTCGAGCGATAGATTAAACAGTTTGACGTACTTGAGTGTTAAGTCGTGCTCATCTGGGATCCGCGCAGCCCCGGCATCCGCGTAGAGTCCATCAGAAAATGGCTCACGTAACGTGTGCACTCGACCTCCGGGTCGCATTCGAGCTTCCAGGATTGTCACGTCATGACCTAGTTGAGTGAGTTCGTAACCCGCGACAAGTCCAGCCATGCCTGCGCCAAGGATTACGACTTTCTTGGATGGCCCGCGAAGAACGGTCGCCGCGTGTGAAACTAGATTCGGCCGCGCGAGTGAGGCACCTGCCAGTGCGAGGCTTGTCGTGCGGAGGAACCTGCGGCGACTAATCGTCATTGTTCTTGTTGCATTTCTTAGAACAGTTGGGAAAGGGGGTAAGCGGACAACTCAAGCCCCTACAAACCAAGCGCAGTCGGGAAGGGGGTAAGCGGCCAGATCAAGCCCCTACCGTTCAAGGCCCGGAGCGCACCCCCGCAGGTTTCATAATCTATCCAAGCATTTTCGGACCTGCGGGGGTGCGCTCAGGGCCTTTTCTGCTGGGGGCTTGATCTGGCCGCTTACCCCCTTCCCGACTCGTTCTTTTTTTTAGGTTCAGTGCCATGGCAGTCGCTTTTCAATCTCTGCATGATTCAAAAGACTCAGACGCACAAACTCGCAGCGCGGAGCGTTTACCTTCGTCCTCGTCGTCGCGCGGGTCTGCTCTTCTTTGCTGCTGGTTTCGCCTTCGTTTCAATACGCTTCGCCGGTGTCGAAGGTTGAGCAGTAGTTTCCGGTTCCTGAGGTCGCTCCGGCATATCCTGCCTGGCAAATCGCGGCAACAGGGTGTCTGACATCGCCAGCTGGTAAACGGACCACGCTACCACCATCGCATCTTTCTTCACATCGTCTTCAAGAATTCGTTCATAGGTGTCAAGATTTGTGTGCCAAGTGTTAGTGCCGTATTCGATCGGATCCTGGCCCATCCCGATTCCCGGTAGTCCCGCCTGACTAAAAGATGTGTTATCTGATCCACCAAGCCGGCGGCTACGAGATGCAACCGCACCCACTACTCCATCATCTTTGAAAGGCGCCAGTATTTCACGCAGAATGTTACCCGCTTCCGGTGGTCCGAACACACCTGCTCCGCGAACACGTCCGGTGCCTGAATCGATGTTGAAGTAACCGCCAAACTTCTCAAAACCCGGCTTTGGATTTTCAAACGAACCAAAGTGTTCCTTAACGTAAGCAATGGATCCCAGGAGTCCTTCTTCCTCTCCGCTCCATAACGCCACGCGAATCGTTCGTCGCGGTTTCACACCTAACGTTTTCAGAATTCGTGCCGCTTCCATCATGATCGCGCATCCAATTGCATTGTCAGTTGCACCGGTTGCTGCATGCCATGAGTCGAGATGACCACCAAGCATGATTACTTCGTCGGCTTTATCGCTGCCGGGTATCTCAGCAACCGTGTTGTAAGACGTCGTACCTTCAGGATAGACGTGATTGACGATGTTGAATTCCAACGTGACATCAGTGCCATCAGCAAGGATGCGAGTGATACGTCCATAGTCTTCATTGCTCATGACCACGGTGGGGATCGCTTTTGTCACATCAAAGGTTCGATTGTTGAAAGCGCGAATCTGACGAAATTCGCGACCAGCATCGTTGACCCGAACTACGGCCCCGTTGTCACGAAGAAACAGATCGAGTTGTTCCGCGATTTGAGCATTCGTTAAAGGCTTGGGAGCATTTGGGTCAGGAGTCGGTGTTGGTGATGGAGTTGGGAAAGCAAACGGACGCGCGTTGGGGCCGAAGCGTTGCTCTGCTTGTTCATCACTCATTCTTTTTGCGGGCGGGCTCAAATTAATGGGGACTATAGTGTGTTTACCCACGAACACTATGTGACCGCGAACTCGCGACTTCTGACCATTGAAAAATAGATTCAACTGATCTTGCGAGGGACGATCGGGCAAGAAGATCTGCACTGCTTTTGCGGTGACGGTTCCTTTGGTGCTCGGCGTCCACGCCAACACTTCACAAACAAGTGAATCCTTAACCGGTGAAATGATGTGCGCTGTTAAACGTTCATTCAACCACCCTGGATGCCCAAAGTCCCAGGGTTCAAGGTGTCCATTCTCGAGCCCCCACGAAGTCATTTGTTTCATTGCCCACTCGGCGGCGTTCTTTTGATTGGGTGACCCCGTCAATCGTGGCCCGTAAACGTCCGTCAACATGTGCATAGTCTTCATGATCTGCGATCGCTCCATCGCTTCCTTGCGAATACGATTGAGCATGTCCGGATTCCCATCTTGAGCAAGAACGGACAGGCAGGTGAGTGACACAATTAGAAGAAGAGCGAGCGCGCTTCGTCTGGACATCATTGATTTTCTCCGTGAACAACAGGTGTGATTCGCGAACGTGCCGAATTATACTGACAGGCATTGACCTTATCCACAGAGCAGGAGCAGGAGCAGGAGCAGGAGCAGGAGCAGGAGCAGGAGCAGGTAAGATTGTAATAGGTCCTATTCGTCGTATAGGTCATATTGTTGGTCTCATCAGACTTAACTGCTCCTGCTCCCGCCCCTGCTCCTGCCCTTGCTCCTGCCCTTGCCCTGCTCCTGACTCTATCCCGTTACGTTTTCTGGCCTGAATCGGTGTAATCTGTGGATAGATCCGGAGGCAGTGTCATGAGCAGCGCTATTCACCCGAAGAAATCAACACCCGATGAGCAGTTACCGCACTCGCGTCGTGTTTATGTCGAAGGCAAGCAAACAGGAGTGCGGGTTCCGTTCCGCGAGATAACCCAAACACCAACGCGTAATTTCGATGATACGCTCATCGACAATCCTCCCGTTCGCGTTTACGACACCAGTGGACCGTGGGGCGATCCTGCGGTTGTCTGTGACGTCGCCGAAGGTTTACCCGGTTTGCGACGCGATTGGATCGTTGGCCGAGGAGACGTCGAAGAATACGAGGGCCGTGAACTTAAGCCGATCGACGATGGGTATCTGACGTTTGAAGCCGCGAGTCGGGCTCGGGTCAGAGATGTCGGGAAGCTTGAAGAGTTTCCTGCTTTGAAACGATCTCCCTTGCGCGCGAAGGCAGGGGCATGCGTTACGCAACTTCATTACGCGCGTCGCGGAATCATTACTCCGGAAATGGAGTTCATTGCTATTCGCGAGAATCTGGGTCGATTAGCTCAAATAGAGAACAATGATGATCGGTCGTCACTTTTCCACCAGCACAAGGGACAGTCTTTCGGCGCGTCCATCCCACAATACGTAACGCCCGAGTTCGTGCGCGAGGAAGTTGCGCGAGGCCGCGCGATCATTCCTGCGAACATTAATCACCCTGAGTCGGAACCTATGATCATCGGGCGCAACTTTCTCGTTAAGATCAATGCAAACATCGGCAACTCTGCCGTCGCTTCCTCAATTGAGGAAGAGGTTGACAAAATGCGCTGGTCTATCCGTTGCGGTTCAGACACGGTGATGGATCTTTCAACGGGCAAGAACATTCATGCCACGCGCGAGTGGATTCTGCGCAATTCGCCGGTGCCGATTGGAACCGTTCCGATCTACCAGGCACTTGAGAAAGTTGGCGGCAAAGCGGAGGAGCTGACGTGGGAGATCTTTCGCGACACTTTGATTGAGCAAGCAGAACAGGGCGTGGACTATTTCACTATCCACGCCGGCGTCCGTCTGCCTTACATTCCTCTTACCGCCAGGCGTACGACAGGGATCGTGAGTCGGGGTGGTTCGATCATGGCGAAGTGGTGTTTGGCTCATCACGAAGAGAGTTTTCTCTACACGCGGTTCAGGGAGATCTGCGAGATTATGGCCGCGTACGACGTGTCGTTTTCACTTGGTGATGGACTGCGTCCAGGATCGATTGCAGACGCGAATGACGAAGCGCAGTTTGCGGAGCTCGAGACTTTGGGAGAGTTAACCAAAATTGCGTGGGAGCATGATTGCCAGGTAATGATTGAGGGACCTGGTCACGTTCCAATGCACTTAATAAAAGAGAACATGGACAAACAACTCGAGACGTGTCACGAGGCTCCTTTCTACACGCTTGGTCCGCTGACAACCGACATCGCGCCGGGTTACGACCACATAACATCGGCAATTGGTGCAGCGATGATTGGGTGGTTTGGTACTGCGATGCTGTGTTACGTAACTCCAAAAGAACATCTTGGACTACCCAATAAGAAGGACGTCAAAGACGGCGTCATCGCTTACAAACTCGCCGCGCACGCAGCTGATTTGGGAAAGGGTCATCCTGGTGCGCAATATCGCGACAATGCCTTGTCGAAGGCGCGTTTCGAGTTTCGTTGGGAAGACCAGTTTAATTTGTCACTCGATCCTGAGGTGGCGCGCGAGTATCACGACGAAACGCTGCCACAGGAAGGGGCGAAGCTTGCGCACTTTTGTTCGATGTGCGGCCCGCATTTTTGTTCGATGAAGATCACGCAGGACGTGCGGGAGTACGCAGCGAAGAAAGCGATCGATGAGGGGGCTGCTCTTGAGGTTGGAATGAAAGAGAAGGCGGAAGAGTTCGTTTCCGCTGGAGCTGAACTATACCAACCAGCAAAAACGTAGTTCACAGGATTACAAGATTTTTCAGGATTGACTGAGCGAAGTATCGCGATATAAGCCGCTCCTCCCTTAACATTTCAAAACAAATCTTGTAAATTCTGTTTATCCTGTCAAACGTTCCTTTTCTCACTGGAGGATGCGATGGAGATCAATGACCTCACTCACACAATCATTGGTTGCGCATACAAAGTTCATAAAGTTCTTGGCTTCGGGTTTATCGAAAAATGTTACGAAAACGCCTTGAAGATCGAGATGGACAAACTAGGTATTCACGCCTTGCAACAAGACAAAGTCAATGTTTGGTATGAAGAACACCTTGTCGGATTCTTCGTTCCAGACCTTTGGTTACCTGAGAAGTTGATAATTGAAGTTAAGTCGGTTCAAAACATACCCAGGGAGCACGAGGTGATGTTGGTGAACTACTTAACCGCAACGAAGATTGACGATGGGTTGCTCATAAACTTCGGACCGTCGGTTCAAGTTAAGAGGAAATTTCGCGAGTACAAACCGAAGGGATCGCTGATCGATGCACTTGTTCGCTAGGGGGCTGGTCGGGAACAAATGTCCTTTTCGGGCATCTAAAGCCATCTGGCCAATTTCTAATTATTCGTTTCTGCGCCCGGAAAGGCCTTGATTAATGCGTTGGCTCAAACGTTTATTAGGTTCCTTATTGTCAACGCTGACGCTCGTCACCTTCGCGTACTCACAAGCCCAAACCCCGATCCTGCCTTCAGAAGTCGACGACTTCGCCACCCTTCTCATCACAACCAGAACATCTGAAGAACGTGCAAACCTTCTCGCGAACAAAAAGGATCTCTTAACACCCGCACTCCGCCGCTCCTTGATTCGTCAGGGGAATGTTCATCTTATGGCTGGTCAGTACGCTTCGGCGTTTGATATCTACAGCCTCACCCGCAACGTCGCCGAGCAAATAGGGGACCAGGAAGGTGTCGCAACAGCGCTGCTTGATATCGGCACTGTTTACTATTTTCAAGCCAACTATTCCGCGGCTCTCGAGCAATATCAAAAGGCACGTCAACTGTTCCTCGAAGTCAACAACTGGTACGAAGCAGGTAAAGCGCTTTCAGGACTGGCTCTCATTTACAAAGAACAACAGCGCGACGCTGAGGCTCTCGCCGCCTTGAAGCAAACTCTCGCAGAATTCACCGAACTTAATGACAAAGAAGAGATGGCAAACGCGCTGAGTAGCATTGGCAGCATTTACTACTCGCAACGTGACTACTCGGCGGCTGCCGAGGCTTTTCGCAAGAGCGCCGAATTGAACCCTAACGCGGAAAATGTGGTGCGCATCGCTGATTCGCTGTACATGCAGGGCGACTACACACAAGCCTCTCGCTACTACAAGCAATCACTGGCCGAACTCTCGAACCAAAATGATGCTGCAGGATTGATCAGTGCGCTCAATGGCGCGGCAAACTCCGCCTATTACCAGGGCAATTACGATGAAGCGCTCGAGTACTATCAGCGTAATCTTGTGCTCGAAAGATCACAACGGGACCAGTTGGGCGTCGCAAATGCGTTTCGAGGCATTGGTAATGTTCAGCGCTCGAGAGGAGATTACGCTGCGGCGCTGGAAAGCTATTTCAATGCCCTGAAGATCTCTGAGGTACTGAAGACGAACACCGGTCTGATACTGGCCAGCATAGGATTAACTCGATCGCTACAAAACGATAATGCCGCCGCGCTCGATTATTATGCCAAGGCACTCGAACGGTTTAAGTTGGATGGAAATCAGATCGATTCGGCTCGAGTTTTGAGTCTGATAGGCAATTCACACTACATCCTCGGAAACCTCGATCTGGCAATCGATTCCTACCAAAAAGGTCTAACGATTCGTCAAGGAATGGACGATGCGGAGGGCCAGGCAGATCTGCAGGCGGGAATCGGCACTGTCTACCTTCGAAAACGCGATTATGCCGAAGCTCTCGATCACTACAACGCCGCGCTGCGGATACTTGGGCCCAACGGCAACAAAGCGGTCGTTGCAAGTACGCTAACGAGAATCGCAGATGTACACCTCGCGCAAGGACTCTATGAAGACACTCTTAAGTTCGCGACTCAGGCTTTGAATCTTGCTAAGGAGAGCGCAAGCAAAGACGTCTACTGGTATGCGCTGTTACTGATTGGTAAAGCACAACTCGCGCTTGGCAAAAACATTCAAGGCCGTGACGCATTCACCTCCGCTGTATCAGCCATCGAGTCTCTGCGATCGGAACCAACTTTGAGCGCTGCAGAACCAGGTCGGAGCAGCATTCTCGCGTACCACGCTGCCGTTGACCTGTTCATTGCCGACGGCAACGCGGCCGAAGCACTTGATTATGCGGAACGAGGTAAAGTGCAGAGTCTTTACGAAGTGTTCCGGCGCAATAATGCGCTGAGCGTACGAGGCATGACTCCGAAAGAACAGACTGATGAGCGCACGGTTATTGGCGAAGCAGTCTCTCTACAGTTGCAGCTCGAACGTGAAGGTCAGTCTCCTACCTCAAGTGCAGCTCGGCAATCGTCTCTGAAAGATCGGCTTCAACAAACGCGAGCTGCATATTCCGCGTTTCGCAACCAACTCTTCAGTGCCCACCCAACACTGAAAGTTGAACGAGGTGAGGTTCCAGCATTTCAACTTGAGGAGGCGAGAACGTTGGCTGGCGATCGCCAAACAGCTCTCCTGGAGTACGTGACAACAGATCGTGACACCTATCTCTTTGTGCTTGCCCTTGAAGAAAACGAGAAACCCTCACGGCGACCGAGAACGGCTGCTATCACACTGAGAGCTTACCCACTCAATATTCCTTATGAACAACTGACAGCTCTTGTGACTGAACTGCAAAATGGTTTGACCACACAGAATCAGGATGTCACTCACAACCTGCAAAGGGCCTATGACATCTTGTTACGACCTGCGGCTGAGCAGTTCATCGGCAAGTCAAGATTGGTAATAGTGCCTGATGGCGTTCTGTGGAAAGTCCCGTTTGAAGCGCTGCAAGCAAATGCGGAAGACTACGTCATCGATCAGTTTGCCGTGTCATATGTGCCGTCGCTAGCTGCACTGCGTGAATTTCGAAAACTTCGGCGCGAAACATCGATCCCTTCTCTCTTAGCTGTAGAGGACCCTGTCATCTCGACACAACTAAGCGAGCGAATGAAGTTGTCTTATCCAGATATACATTTCGAGTCCACCGTTCAACAAAACAGCGAGGTCGAATCGTTTGCGTCGATTTATCCGTCCAGCCGCCGCAAGTTATTCACCGGGGCACTCGCGACTGAAGATGTCGTAAAGCGAGAGTCTGCTCGCTCCACTGTTCTTCACATTAGCGCTCCAGCGCTTCTCGATGACGCTACTCCAATGTCTTCGTTCATTGCGCTTTCGAATACAGGAGCGAGCGACGACGGGTTTTTGCAAAGTCGAGAGATTCTCAATCTTCAAACGACAGCGAAGGTAGCTGTGCTGTCGCATGTTTCGCATATTGGGAACTACTCGACCGCTCAGTTGGGAATGTCGTGGGCCTGGTTTGTTGCCGGCGCACCTGACCTGGTGGTGAATAGATGGGAAACCAAATCGCCTTCGAATGCGATTCTGATGAAGGAATTTCACAGCCGGCTGCGAAGCCAGGGATTAACCAAAGCGCTTCAACAAAGCGTTCTGAGCCTGAGGAACTCAACGGATTATAAACACCCGTATTATTGGTCGGGATGGTTTTTGATTGGTCAGTGATGTAGGACCCATAGGACCTATTAACTAAGGCATTAACTGTTGAAACCGTTCCGGCTCTTCTCCCAACCATTCGGGGTTTTCTGCTGTTCCATCAAAAATCGATGTTGTCTTGAACGGTTCAAACTCACCCTTTGACCCAGCGGTCGCTGTTCGCTTCAACAACGATCCAACTTTACCGGACGTCATCGGTTGAAAAGTGCGCACGGCTTCGAAAGCCTGATCAAGTATTTGCATACTGTCGATTCCAGTAATCACAACTGACGTTGGAAGGTTGAGCGCGTAATGCAAACATTCGATCGGTTTCACTGTATTCGACTTCAACAAGATTCCATTTGCCATGCACTTCATGCCGAGCACACCAATCTTTTTTCTGACCAACTCCGGAAGCACTTGCTTTTCAAAACTTCGGTAGTGAGCGTCCATCACATTCAACGGCATCTGCACGGTATCAAAATGAAAGCCATGCTCCTCCGCAACTTCTAACATGTGGAGATGAATCCGGGGATCTTTGTGTCCAGTGAATCCAATGTACCGAAGCTTTCCAGCTTTCTTCGCTTCTAAAAGCGCTGCATTGGCACCTTCGTCGTCGAAGATCCGATGTGGATCTTCAAAACGTAGTATTTCGTGATGCTGAACCAAATCAATGGTTTCAACCTTCAAACGCTTCAAAGATTCATCGAGCTGACGGTTGGCCTCCTTTCTCGAACGACCATCGATCTTCGTCATCAGAAAGACTCGATCGCGATAACCGTCCTGCAATGCTTTGCCCATTCGGATTTCGCTGGCACCTTCGTTGTAGTCCCAGCAGTTGTCCATAAACGTCATGCCTCGATCAATGGCGGCGCGCACTAATTTGATCGCGAGCGGCTCATCAACATGTTTGAGGGCCAGGTGCCAACCACCGAGGCCGATCGCTGAAACTCTTTCGCCAGTACTGCCCAGTTCGCGATAAATCATTTCGGTGTTGCTTGGCATCTGAATCTCCTGAGTGCAAAAGAAGTCGTTCGGATCTAATTATCAGCGGACGGGCGGTGTAAATTCTCTGCGCTACCTCCGCGTTCTCTGCGTCTCGGCGGTTGTAGAATGTGCGCGCCCTATTTTTACCGCAGAGACGCAGAGAACGCAGAGGTAGCGCAGAGAGAGCTATAAACATATTGCTCCTCTGGAGCTAACCAGGATGTTATCCTTTGTGCCAATTCAATTCTGAAACGAAAGACGCGCATGTTTACCCTTAAAACAGAACGTCTGCTCCTGCGCAAGATCGCTACCTCGGATGCTGCATTCATTCTTCAACTGCTGAACGAACCGTCGTTCCTTCAGTTCATTGGCGACAAAGGCGTTCGCAGTCTCGACGATGCGCGGCAATATATTTTGAATGGGCCCGTCGCAAGTTATCAGAAATACGGCTTCGGCCTTTATCTTGTCGCACTGCAGTCCGACAATACACCAATGGGAATGTGCGGACTTCTTAAACGCGAGTCCCTTCAAGACGTCGATATCGGCTTTGCTTTCCTTCCCGAGTTCTGGAATAAAGGCTACGCGCTTGAAGCGGCCGCTGCGGTGATGATTTACGGCAAAGATGTTTTGAAACTACCTCGAATTGTTGCTATCACCAACAAAGATAATCACGCTTCAGCCAAACTGCTCAACAAAATAGGATTGCGGTTCGATCGCTTCATTTCGCTCGAGGGCGATCGCGATGAAACCCGCCTCTTTATTCCGGAAGACGAACGATCATGAAACTCGAACACATCCATCAAATTGCTGTTTTCGCCAAAGACCTCGATGAAGCCATAACTTTTTATCGCGATATCCTGGGCGCCGCGTACATCACCAAGTTTGATCCACCGGGTTTGGTGTTCTTCGATTTTGGCGGTACACGATTGCTGCTGGAAAAGACTGGGCCCAAAGCAAGTCTTTACTTTCGAGTTGACGACATTCACTCAGCCTACGAAGAATTGAAGGCGAAGGGGATCAAGTTCATTGCCGATCCGCATCTGATCTTTCGCGACGACAACGGCATCTTCGGATCACCAGGGGAAGAAGAGTGGATGGCATTCTTTTCGGATCCCTCAGATAACATCCTGGCTCTGGCAAGCAGAGTGAAAGTTGGATGATTCAATCGTAAGAATAGGTCATATAGGTCCTATCTCTTTGCTTTCTTCTGACCAATCCGAGAATCTCATGAAAGCAACTCAACCTTCGAAAAGCCCAAGGGCATCGGGCACAAAGCATGTTGAACGTGTCCGCAGAGCGTGTCTCAAACTCCCTGACACAACAGAGAAACTGTCACATGGCGAACCAACGTTCTTTGTCCGCAAGCGCGTGTTTGCTATGTGCTCTATGAATCATCACAACGACGGACACATTGCGGTGGTGATACCAGCAGCCATTGGAGTGCAGGCCGCCTTGATCGAACAAGAGCCCGAAAAGTTCTATCGTCCGCCTTATGTTGGTCATGCGGGATGGGTGGGGCTTGAATTGCCGCGAATCTCCGACCGCGAATTAGCAGCGCACATTCGTGAAGCGTGGAAATTGATCGCACCAGAGAAATTGCGCGCGACGTTGGATTGACGGTCTTTGATCTTTGGCCTTTGTTCTCTTGTATTTTCATAACCGCACAGCTTTCGCAGCCTAACCGCTCCAAAAACCAAAGACCCAAGGCCAAAGACCTAAGTACATCCAATGCCCAAATTCATAGCCTTCCTTCGCGCAATAAACGTCGGCAACCACACAGTCAAAATGGATCAGCTTCGACGACTGTTTGAAGAGCTGGCATTTGATAACGTCGAGACATTCATCGCAAGTGGGAATGTCATTTTCGACGCCAAAGCAAAAACTGTGAGGTCACTCGAAGCAAAGATCGAAAAGCATCTGGAGAAGGCGCTCGGGTATGAAGTAAGTACTATGGTTAGATCGATAGAGGAGTTGGCAGCAATCTCTGAATATCAAGCCTTCAAGAAAAATGAACTCGATGCTGAGGGAAATACGTTGTTCATCGGCTTCCTGTCGGCGGAACCGTCAAGCGAGTCGGCAAAGAAGTTGCTCGCGCTGGCTTCTGAGATTGATGGTCTACATCTGAATCAACGTGAGCTGTACTGGTTGTATCGCAGGAAGAATGGCGAATCAAAGTTTTATGGACCGTTGCTGGAGAAGACGGTGGGAGTTAAAGCAACGCTGAGAAACGCGAACACGATTGCGCGGCTGGTGAAGAAGTATTGCCAATGATCCCAGATCTCAGATCATTCCCCCCAAACCATCTGATGAAACAACTTGTCGATCTGTTCGGGTGTTTCTTTCATTCCTCGATCAATCCACCAGTTCAACAGCGATAACAAAGCTCCAGCATTAGCAAACGCTCGAATTGCTCTCTCATTTTCAGGAATACGCGCCCCTCTCGGCAATTCCTTGAACCTTCTTTCAATCCCGCGAGCAAAATGGCCCTGCGCCAACTCGAGGTTCTCATGCATCTTACCGGAGCTCTTTAACGCATCGACGAATTGCTTTGCATCTCTGATGTGCATGAAGAACTCTGTCACCGGAAAAACACGATCCGACTGGTCACCATGAACAGATAGAGCCATCGCGATGCTCTCGAAGAACTCGTCAGCATCGCTCATCAGCAAATCATTCTTATCGCTGTAGTGCGAATAGAAGGTTGAACGTCCCACCTGTGCTCGATCCAGAACGTCCTGCACTGTAATGGAGTCGAATGGCTTCTCCTGCATGAGGTCGACCAAAGCATCTCCCAGAGCATCGCGAGTACGGCGCACCCGTACGTCGATCTTCTTCTTGAGATGAGGAAGATGCATCTTCGCGATCTCAGTTTTCTCGGACATTAGCCACCTCCGTGTTCAGCTTCTCTTAAAAGCGCGAACTCGCTGCTGGACAGCCAGAAGAATTTAAGATTTAAGATTCAAATTTAAGATTTGTCTCGTCGCGAACCAATCTTAAATCTGAAATCTTAAAACTGAAATTGCTCGGCCTCCAACAATGATCTCACTACAAAACCTATCAAAAGAGTTCCAGACGCCGGCGGGCTCGTTCGCAGCACTGAAGAACATCAACCTCGACATCAACCCGGGCGAATTTGTCGGCCTCATAGGAAAGTCTGGCAGTGGAAAATCAACGTTACTGAATATGATTGGCGGAATTGATCGCCCCACAACAGGCAAAGTTTCAATCGCCAACACGGAGATTCAGGATTTGAGAGAACACAAACTGGCACTCTGGCGCGGGCGAACCGTTGGCTTTGTGTTTCAGTTCTTTCAACTGCTCCCGACACTTACTGCCGTTGAGAACATCATGCTGCCGATGGACTTCAGCGGCACGCTTCCGGTGCGGGAAAGACGAACGCGAGCTTTATCCTTACTGGCCCGAGTCGGTGTCGAAAACCAGGCGGACAAAATGCCTGTAACGCTTTCGGGCGGAGAACAACAACGCGTCGCAATTGCTCGCGCGCTCGCCAATGAACCGGCCGTTGTACTCGCCGATGAGCCAACGGGCAACCTTGACTCTGTTACAGCACAGTCGGTGCTGGATCTGTTCCGAAAAATGGCAACGGCTGGAACGACCGTCGTTATCGCTACGCATGAACCTGAAATTGCCGGGATTATTGACCGAACCGTCGAGATTTCGGACGGCAAACTTATTACCTGAACTTTGTATTTTGTTCTTTGTACTTTGTGCCGGGTGCTGTACCTGGACGCTATAGTGGTAACTCAAAGCACGAAGCACAAAGTACAAAGCACAATCTGAAATCTGAAGTCTTAAATCTCAAATAATCATCGATGACTACAGGCATGCGCAAAGCACTACGTGATTTCTGGCAGGAGCGAACTCGCACAATTCTCGTTGTCCTGGCAATTGCGTTAGGCGTCGCGGCGTTCTCTTCAGTGATGTCGTCTTACGCCATCCTGACTCGTGAACTTGACCGCGGTTACCGCAACACCAATCCGGCGTCAGCGATCTTTCGGATGGATGCGATCGATGACGATTTGGTTAAAGTGGTATTGAGTGATGGCTCGATAAGTGACGCAGAACCGAGGCGGGTAATTAGTGGTCAGATCAAATCGGGACCGATCCAGTGGCGCAATCTTGTTCTGTTTGTAGTGAAGGATTATGGCAATGTCAGAGTTAGCAAGTTGGAACATGAGCAGGGTTCGTGGCCGCCCGCCAAAGGTGAACTGCTAATAGAGCGTGATGCTTTTCAAGTGGCACACGCCAAAATTGGTGACGTCGTCACCGTGAAGACTGCTAACGGTGTTGAAAACAAACTCGTCATCAGCGGGAGCGTGCACGACGTTGGTCAGGCGCAGGCGCGGATGGAAAATATCGTCTATGGCTATATCACACTCGACACGCTGCAGCTCCTCGGCGAGAAACCTTATCTCGATCAGCTGAATATTCTTGTCGCCCAAAACAGCTTCGATGAAAACCACATTCGCGAGGTTACGTCGAAGGTACAAAAATTAATTGAAGATCGCGGACATCAGGTCCGCCGCGTGGACATTCCTGCTCCCGGCAAACATCCGCACTCCGATCTTATGGGTGCCCTGTTGCTTTCCATGTCGAGCTTTGGATTATTCGTGCTCGCCTTGAGTGGCATCCTGGTTATCAACCTGCTCACATCTATATTGGCCGCCCAGGTTCGTCAGATTGGAATCATGAAAGCCCTGGGAGGATCGCGTTGGCAGCTGGCGCGTATCTATCTTGGCCAGGCTTTGCTACTCGGTAGTGCAGCGACTCTTGTCGCTCTGCCATTAGGCATGATCGGGTCACGCGCATTGTGTCGATACATGGCTGTGTTTCTGAATTTCGACATCAACAGTTTTGCCGTTCCAGTATGGGTTTATTTACTCGTTGTCGTGGTTGGGTTATTCACTCCGTTGTTAGCAGCAGCCTTTCCGGTTTGGAAAGGGACGAGAGTGCCTGTGCGAGTTGCGATTTCGGATTACGGAGTTTCGCCAGCCAGTTTTGGAAAGGGAACGATGGACCGATTGATGGCCGGCATCGGTGGAAATTACCGGCCTCTCGTAATCTCTGTTCGCAACAGCTTTCGGCGCCGGGCCAGACTCGCGTTGACCCTGGTGACATTATCAGCCGGCGGTTTGTTCTTTATGTCGGCGCTGAATATTCGTGCGTCAATGATCAGGACACTGGATCACTTGTTTGCTGCTCGAAAATTTGATTTGAGTATTGCATTCAGCAATCCGCAACCGGTCGAGAAAATCCAAGCGGCAGTAAACAAGACCCCCGGTGTTACCGGATTTGAAGAGTGGTTTAGCACCGAGGCCTCCATTGCAGGTAAAGAATCGCTTAGAAGCAGTGACAATGCTCATTCATCTGCGACAGGCTTGCATGGTGGGAATGAAGGTGAAGATCGATTTAGTGTGGTCGCTCTTCCACCAGACACCAAACTGTTGACGCCCGAAATTGTTGAAGGTCGAATGCTGACGTCAGGCGATGCCGATGCCATCGTCGTTAATACAGCGCTTGCGAGAAAGAGTACGCTCATGCGTGTCGGGAACACAGTCACTTTGCACACAGGATCGGTAGACACGAATTGGAAAGTTGTAGGCATTTCGCGTGAGACATTTTCGCCACCTGTAGCCTACATCCCTTTGAGTTTCATCCAGCAACGCCACCCGGGAATGGCAAATAATGTCCGTCTCGCGCTCGCAAGAACGGACTCGGATTCAATCGATTCATTAAAACTGCAACTGGATAAGAATCTCGAGTCGGAAGGCATCCGGGCGCGCACTGCAGTTAGTAAAGAAGACACTCGTTTTGCCTTCGATCAGCACATGATCATGATTTACATATTTCTAATCGTGATGTCGGTGATCATCGGGGGAGTCGGCACGCTCGGTTTAATGACGACCATGAGCGTCAACGTGCTCGAGCGTCGTCGTGAAATGGGCGTGCTACGAGCGATTGGCGCCACGCCTCGTATGCTCTCTGTGATCGTTCTAAGTGAAGGCCTGGTCGTCGGTCTTTTGAGTTGGATTATCGCGGCAGTGGCTGCCTGGCCAATTGGAAAAGTCGCAGGTGACCTGATTGTTGGGTTGCTTTTCAAAGATGGGATGAAGTTCGTGTTTGAGCCAATCGGATTACTGGTCTGGCTTCTGGCCTCACTTGTCTTTAGCGCAGCCGCAACGTTATTCCCCGCCTGGCGTGCTTCGAGATCAACCGTTCGGGAATCGCTCTGTTATCAGTAGGAAATCTAAAGTCCAACGTCCAAAGTGAAGAATAGGTCTATAAGTCATATGGGGCCTATTCTTCCACTTTGCACTTTCGACTTTCGACTTTTGACGTTAGACTTCGGTCCCGATGTCCCCCGAAACATTCAAACTGTTTCTGACGATTGTAAGCGGTGTCTGCTGGACCATCGTTTACATTGACGGGATTCGACTCGGGTTCAAACACAAATCGTACGCGATTCCGTTCTATGCGCTTGCGCTTAATCTCGCCTGGGAACTGATTCACACCGTCCGAGGTTTCTATACCGGCCCCGACCTCCAAACAATCATTAACTGCGTTTGGTATCTATTTGACGTCGGAATTCTGTGGACCTATCTGAAATTCGGCATTAAGTATTTCCCACCTAATATTCCGCAACGTTGGTTTGGAGTTTGGTCCCTTTTGGGCCTCGGCACTGCATTTCTGGTTGAGTATGCTTTCGTCAGGGAGTTTGATCCGTTTGTTGGTGGTGCATACGCGGCGTTTTTGCAAAATCTTCTGATGTCAGTTTTGTTCATAACCATGCTTGTGCGACGCGGGAGTAGAGAGGGACAGAGTTTTGTGATCGCGATAAGCAAATGGATCGGAACGCTAGCGCCAACAATTCAATTTGGGGTACTCGGAAGCGGCACGTTTCACGGTCCAAGTTTCCTCATTCTCGTCTTAGGTGTCCTGTGTTTCGTCTTCGATCTTATTTACATCTATCTCCTTACGCGGGCCCGTGAATTCACACTAAAAGCCTCTGAGATCTGAGTGGTACCACTTGCTGCTTCTGAACGTCAGATGTCATTTGAAAGGACGAATCTATGGAAACCAAACCGAATGATGCAATCGCAATATTAAAGCTGTACGAAATACGCAGTGAAGCTCTCATGCGTCAGGCGCGCGCCTGGTTCTTCAGTGAGTTCCACCCAAAGAGTGGCTTGGAAATTCTTGCCTTGTTGCAAAGTGGGGAGAAGCCGAGTGCGTTCTATCGAATGGTGTCGTCACATTGGGAAGTTGCTGCGGCATTGGTTAACAATCGCGGCATTGATGAGAAGATGTTTCTTGAAGCTAATTCAGAACATCTTGTGGTATTTGCTAAATTACAACCCTTCCTTGCTGAGATCCGTGAAACGATTGGCGAACCTGATTACCTCGCCCAACTTGAACGCCTGGTGATGAAAGCGGAGAACGTGGAGAAGAAACTGGAAAACCGACGCCGCTTGATTGAACGTTGGGCGCAGGCGAAGAGTGCGTGACCGTATCGAAGACGAAGAGATCAAGGTAGGCGTTGACTTTGTTGAAAAGAGAATCGAACGTAGTCCAGCACACTTCTTTCCTGTGGCTCACCACATTGCGCTTTCCCATCCGGATCCTGAGAATCGTACGAAAAAATTCGGACAATGCTCAGGAGTAAGAAATGACCAGGCGAATCGTTGCCACTGCGTTTGTTTTGATTTGCACTTCTTGTTTAATGATTCTTGGTCGAACTCCTTTCACGATAACGTCAACAACGGGTAAGCCAATTCACCATTACGTCTTCTTCGCGCACGAACGGGAGCGAATTAATGAAAAATCATTCCTCGACACGCCGGCCTTTGAAGGGGCGCAGCTGAAATACACCTGGCGAGAACTCGAACCTGAAAAAGACCAGTATGAATTCAGTTCGATTCGCAAAGATCTGGCCTCCCTGACTTCCAAAGGAAAGAAACTCTTCATTCAGCTTCAGGAGGTTTCCTTTGATGCGAAATGGAAGCTCGTGCCTGATTATCTGCAAACGGCTGAATACCACGGAGGCGTAGCGCCACAATATGACAACGACGTCGATGAGGGGCACCCTCGCGTCTCCGGTTGGGTTGCGAGGCGATGGGATCCATCAGTGCAGGCAAGGTTCCACAAACTTCTCGAAGCATTAGGCAAAGAGTTCGATGGTAAGATCGAAGGAATCAATTTGCCGGAAACGTCTGTCGTTTTCGGGGAAAGCGGAAAACTCTTTCCAGCGGGCTACACCCCCGAAATTTATCGTGATGCCATTATCACAAACATGAAGGCACTCAAACGCGCGTTTCCGAAATCGGTGGTCATCCAGTATGCGAACTTTATGCCCGGCGATTCGTTGCCGGACAATGACAAGTCGTACCTTCGCAATGTGTACACGGCAGCCAGGAGCCTGGGTGTCGGCGTTGGGGGACCAGATCTATTGCCGTTCCGATGGTATCAAAGGAATCACAGTTATCCACTGATCAAGGCATCTGCTGGATCGATTCCAACCGGTATCGCAGTACAAGATGGTAACTACGCCGATGAGGATCGAAAAACTCACAAACGCGCGTCAGTGGCAGAGTTGCTGAAGTTTGCAACTGAAGAGCTCAATGTAGATTATATTTTTTGGTGTACTGAAGAACCCTACTACTCAAGTGAGTTGATACCGTTGTTAAAAGCAGTCAGTACCACCTCGCGGTAGCGGGTGGGTACGAAGTCTTTGGTGCCTGGTGGACTGGCTTCGCACCCACCCGCTACCGCGAGGTGGTACTGACCTGCTTCCAACTGAGATCTAAAATTGCCAACAACAATGCGCCATCTCAATCGTCGACTATCTCTTCTTCTATTGTGGTTTTTACTCGGCTTCGCCGTCCCTTTGAAAGGTCAAACAAGCACAACTGCACGACCAATCGACGTTCTTCACTACGACATTACCCTCGAACCCGACATCCGGCAAAAAACTCTCAGCGGCACATCTGTTATTAAGTTCAATTCAAACGTTGAGGGCTTGAATTCCGTCGAATTCGATTGTGGTGCGCTGATCGTCGACTCCGTCAAACAGCTTGGTGCACCACGCCAATTCTCAATAAGCGATCATCATTTGAAAGTATCGATTACGCCTTTGAGGAGAGGTCAGTCGTGCGAGTTATCAATCGCATATCACGGTGCGCCAAAGTGGGGCATTAGGTTCTTTCCTGATCTCTCTCAGGTGTATACGGTGTTTTCCACAAGTCAATGGACCGTTTGCATCGATGCCCCTGAAGACAGAGCAACTCTTAAACTAACCTTGATAGTCCCGGCCAAACTCACCGCCCTTTCAAATGGTGAGTTAGTATCAACTGAAAGGTTTGGTGATAAGCAGAAGACGGTGTGGGAACAGAAATCATTAATACCCACCTACGTCTTCGGTTTCAGTATCGGACCGTTTCGAACTGTTCGCGAGAAACAAAGAGGTGTGGAACTTCAATACCTCGTCACGAGCTTTACCGACGAGGAGACGCGCCGGATTTTTCACGAGACACCCGATATGCTCGAGTTCTTCGAGAGCCGCGCAGGCGTACGCTATGCAGATAAAACTTACTCACAAGTTCTTGCGGCCGGTGGTGTCGAACAGGAGATGAGCAGCTTCACCGCGATGAACGACGCATACGGCAAAGGAGTGCTTGCCAACGAACGAGAACTATGGCTTGGTGCGCACGAATTCGCTCATCAATGGTGGGGCAACATGGTGACCTGCCGCGATTGGAACCATTTCTGGTTGAACGAAGGCATTGCGACGTTCATGGCCGCTGCTTACATCGAACATCGTTTTGGACGTGATGCTTATATGCGAGAGATAGACACCTATCGATCGAACTACGAAAAGGTGCACGCAGCGGGCAAAGACAAGTCACTGGTTTTTCCTGATTGGCTTCACCCGACTCGAGAAGATCGGACACTTGTCTACGACAAAGGCGCATACGTCATGCATCTGCTTCGTGAAGAAATGGGTGAGCAGGCGTTTTGGAACGGGTTGAAGATCTATACACGCCGGTTCTTCGGCAAGTCTGTCGTAACGAGTGATTTCAAAGCTGCGATGGAAGAAGCGAACGGAAAGAGCCTGGACAAGTTTTTCGATAAGTGGGTTTATTTGAAGAATAACTAGATCCAGAATCGAACAAGTAAGGAAGGGCGGTTTACCCCCGCTCTTGCCGAAGCTAACTTGTAGGGGAACAGCGGGGTAAACCGCCCTTCCTTACTTGTTCGATTCTGGATGGTATTTTGTGGGTCCAATGAATCACCTGAATCCCATTCGAGCTCTTGTTCTTGCCGTAGCCTTCTCATTAGTTCCTCTTCAGTTACCCAGCGGTCAGAACCGATCGCCAAAACCTTTTGGTCCATCTCCTTCAGCTCGTCAACTCCGCTGGCACGAAATGGAGTTCTACGGTTTCCTGCATTTCACAGTTAACACTTTTACGGACAAAGAGTGGGGTTATGGTGACGAGTCGCCCAGTATCTTCAATCCGACAGCTTTCGATGCTGATCAGATAGTACGAACAGCGAAAGCCGCCGGTATGAAAGGCCTAATCCTAACGGCGAAGCATCATGATGGCTTCTGTCTATGGCCATCAAAGTTCACCGACCATTCCGTCAAGCACAGTCCGTGGCGGAATGGAAAAGGCGATGTTGTTAAGGAAATCTCAGAAGCCTGCCGGCGTCACGGCTTGAAGTTTGGGATCTACTTGTCGCCATGGGACCGAAATCACAAAGACTACGGCAAACCTGAGTACATAACTTATTACCGCAATCAGCTGCGCGAACTGCTGACGAACTACGGACCCATCTTCGAAGTTTTTCTCGATGGCGCCAATGGTGGCGACGGTTACTACGGCGGTGCAAGAGAAACGCGCCGTATCGATCGAGAGACTTACTACGATTGGCCAAACACCTGGGCACTCATTCGCAAGTTACAGCCGAATGCAAACATCTTCAGCGATGCCGGGCCCGACGTTCGCTGGGTAGGAAACGAGCGGGGCGTCGCCGGCGAAACCTGTTGGGCCACACTTAATCGAAAGGATTTTGTTCCCGGTCGAGCCGATGAGACTCGACTGAATCATGGTGATCGGCCGGGTACGGATTGGGTACCAGCTGAGTGTGACGTGTCGATCAGACCTGGTTGGTTCTACCACGAAAAGGAGGACAGCAAAGTTAGAACGGCGGAGAACCTGATGGATCTCTACTTTTCTTCGGTTGGTCACGGCGCTTCGTTGCTGTTGAATTTACCGATCGATCGCCGCGGCCGTATTCATGAGAACGACGTAAAGTCGCTTTTGGAGTTTCGGAAGCGTTTCGATCAGATCTTCACTCATAATCTTGCCAGGGGTGCTCGTGTTGTCGCTTCAAATTCTCCTCCGCAATTCTCACCGAACAACCTAATCGACGATGCGCGAGCGACGTACTGGACCACCGATCATGACACCGCCGCAGTCGTGCTTAATTTCGCGAAGCCAGTAACGTTCAATGTTGTCCGCTTGCGTGAATACCTGCCGCTCGGTCAACGTATCGAAGCATTCGAAATTGACGAGTGGGATGAAGGTGGATGGAAGCAGTTTGCGAAAGGTACGAGTATTGGGAACTGCCGGCTCACGCGTTCTCCCGACATCACTACAAACAAGATCCGATTACGAATCACGCGATCAGCGGCGCCCCCGGCAATTTCAGAGATTGGCATTTTCAAAGAAACGAAATAGCGCGTAGTTTGAACGATACCAGAATTGAACAAGTGAGGAAGGGTGGTTTACCTCCGCTGTTTCCCTGCAATTGTGATCGGTTACAAGCGGGGGTAACCACCCTTCCTCACTTGTTCAATTCTGGGAGCATTCAGGAGGTGATGATGAATAGACTTCGAATGATCGGCGCTACTGTTGTTGGTATGGTATTGACAGCAGCTGTCAGCGTACTTGCACAAGGCGGAGGTAAAGCAGAACCGAAGCGAATTGAATTCAAGCGCGGCACAACGACCACGACTGTCGTCGACAAAATAAAAAACGAAGAGGAAGCGGAATATGTAATCGCTGCGAGAAAGGGTCAGCGATTAACTATTCGAGTGACGTCGACGCCATCCCGCTCGGCGGTGTTTGACATTAAAGCTCCCGGCGACGCTGATCTTGGACTTGAGTACGACGCAAATTACAGCTTCAACAAAATTCTTCCGGCCACTGGCGATTACTTCATCACCTTAGATCGACCAACGACCTCCAAAGGGACCGCAAACTACAAGATGGTGATTACGATTAAATAGGAGTGAAATAGGACCAATCGGTCGTATAGGTCTTATTTCAGACGCGACATCTCATTCCTTCCTCTCGAGCTGTTCTTTCAATGCAGCCGAAACCGCCAGGTCAAAGCTGTTCTTCGTTCCGCCATTTCGTTTCTTCTGTTCAGCAGCGATGTAGTCGGCTCTCTGTTTCGACAGTGCGAGGATTTGTTGACGAATTTCGCGACGCTCCGCAAGGCGTCGCTCGACTTCCTTTGTTCGGTCAGCGAGTGACAGGCTTTTCAGGTCGGAGGGCAAATCGTCTTCTTTTACCGACTCGAGTTTTGTTGATCCATTCTCAATGTCCTGCAGGAGATCACCGATATACGCTTTGGTGTTTATGGCCTTATTCAATGACCGTTGAGCCTTCGCTTCGGCTGGCGCGCTGGACGTGATCTGCCTCTCAATCATGTCTACATTCTGGGCCGCTTCGAGGCGGTACTTGACGCCAGCTTCACCAGCGCCTCCCCCGTAGGCGAGATAGCTACCGCCGAGTTTTGTGCCGAGTTCACTAATCCGTTGGTCGTAAGGAGTCGCAATAGTTTCTACTCCGCCGTTCTGGGGAATCGCGAAATATTGCCCGTGACCATACTGAGCGATTGTTTGCCATACCTGTTTTGTTTCAGGGTCGACTCCACATTGAATCGTGTTGACGATCATTCCTTGTTTGCGTGCCAGAGCCACCGAAACCGTTGTGTCTGGTTCGTCAGTGTAATCATTGTGTGGCGGGGCATCACCAACCAGGAAAATGACTCGCGCGACGTTTCGTCCACCGTTCGACCAACCAGCTTTTGCCAAAGCATCAGCAAGCGCACGTCGCACATTCTCCGCCGCGTCACCGCCCCCAGCCGCGTTGTAGTTCATCAGTGTCGTGTAAACCTTATCGAGATCCTCGGTAAGGGGTAATACCTGGGTCACGTACTCATCACCGCGATCGCGATAAGCCACCAGTCCGATTTTTACGGATGGGTGTGATGACGATTGGATCACGTCATTGACAATGCCCCAGATGCGTTGTTTCGCGCCCTCTATCAATCCCCCCATGGAACCGGTCGTATCCAGAACGAAGACCATTTCTAAAGTTCGATCGTTATTTGCGAGACTCACGGGAGCAATCTGCGGGCTCCTATGATTAAACACTAGAGCCGTCGCCACGGCGACTCCGACAATAAATGTAGCGAAACCTGTCAAAATACGGACAGCAAGCGAGTTCATGGCAGCCACCTCCTTGGGAAAAGTTGCTTTGAGGGAAGTTTCTGATTAGACGCCGAAGGCCTTTGGTTAGTTCCGTTTTCAACGCTAATTGAACGCTCGTGAATTTGGATTACTTCCCTTCAAAGCGTCATTACGGCACGTTCAATTCTCTTTAAGAACGGATGAATTCTCAGAACTTGCAGCTACCGCAAACCTTAAAACGTAATCGGGACACCACCACGCTTTAGCCGGTGGTTCTTCAATTTCAGTCGCTACCGTACGCCCCAAACCTATCGCGACACACCGGCTGAAGCGTGGTCGTGTTTTTAAGTGCAGACAGAGTCGAGTGTAGCCAGGAAGTTGAAGTACCACCGGCTGAAGCCTGGTGGTGTCCTGGAGTGCAAAGAGAGTCGAGTGTAGCTACGAAGTTGAAGTACCACCGGCTGAAGCCTGGTGGTGTCTTTCATTTTTCTAAGGAGTCGATCAATTTGCCAAGCTTCTCATTTAGATCTGGAGTAGCGCCGTAGAAAATACCGGCAGTCTTTCCTTCGCGGTTGAATACAAAAATCCGCGGCACGCTTCCAAGCGTCCCAAATGGCACAATCAATTCTGGTGAGGCCATCACAAAGTTCAGAGGCACGCCAAGCTGCTTCGCCCTTTCACGAACCTGTGCTTCTTCAGATTCAACTGCCACCGCCAGGACGACTACTTTGTCATTGGAACGACGCGTCACATCACCTAACCAGCTCAACGTCGATAAGCAAGGCGGACACCAGGTCGCCCAAAACTCCACCACCACAGTCTTACCCGCAAGCGAGGTTGAATCTATCTCTCGTCCTTCCAGGTCCTTGATTTTCAATGCTGGAAGTTTTGCGATGTCGTCTTCTTCCGCGGTCGTGGATCGACCTTCAGCTGCGAGAGAGTGTTCACCCTTCAACAACTGATCGATCATTCGTGCAAGTTCTTTTTGAAACTTATCGTGGTTAGTTTTGTCTCGCCAGGGCACATACTTTCCGCCCTTTGCATCAGACCAGCCACCAAAATCGTTGGGCGACGCGATGAGAATGTCGTCGACAAAGACTGCTGGATAACGTTTCACTCCGTACCGTTCGGCTAATCTGGATTCGCCCCAGTTTTCACTGACGAATGCAACGCGCCCGCTGTAATTTTGCACCACATCTTTAATCAGCAAACTTGCTGGATCAGAGAGGCTTCATGTGTACGGCCAACGCACCAGAGTAACCGTAACTTTCTTGCTGCCCGGTTGTGAAAAGGAGACCGCACAACACAAAACTACAAATACAGATGCTGCAAGCTTCGAATACCAACGACTCATTGTCTGGTCTCCTTCAAATAGTCGAAATAACTGGGCAGCACTTGATTCAATATCACCACGGCGCGTTTGATCTGCGCTGCACCTGGTTCGGCCTTTTCATTAGGGTTCAAATTCCGATCGGCCATTTGCCAGAAAAGAAGACCAATGCTGTGGTCCACTTTGTCCGACCTCAACTGCTTTTCCAATTCTTTCGTTCTCTCACGCAAATGCTGAAGGTCTTCTCGTTCCGCTGTTGTGATAATTAAACCGAAGTAGAATTTTGATTCGAGATATTTCAACAGCGCCCCTTCAAACATCGACGCGCGGTCCAGCTCACCCGCAACCTTCAAACTGGCATTCACTCGGTTGTATTGTGCTTGTTGAGTACTGACATCCGCGGTTTTGTAGGTGCGAAGGGCCATCTTCTCCAATTGAGTCAGCTCTGTTTGTGGTGATCGAAAAACCGTCGTCGCCTTCTTAGGTCGGGACAGATGCAACCCACGACACATGATTGCAAAGTCGAGGTTAGCTGGAGCACGGCCGAGGTAATAAATTCCTTCGGCCATATTGCTGTTCAAAGCGAACAACTTTCCTGACTGATAGTAAGGACGCGCCTGACTTTGCGACACGTCAGCCAGTGCTACGATGACAGCCGGTAGTTTCGTCGTCCGATCGGCCAGTATCTTCTCTTTTTCATTGAGAGCGCTTCCGAGTTCACGCCATTCAGTTTCGAATGCTTCGGTCCCCTTTTTCGTCAAATCTGATTTCGCTTCCGCGTAGGCCAATGATGCCAGTTCAAGCTGGCAGGTGCGAATCGTGTAGAGACTCAAATAGAGATTCTTCAGCTTGAGGTTTGTCCGAGCTTCCGCAATATCGGCCGTGCATTGTTGCTTCAGATCGTCAGAGACTTTCAAAGACGAAAGCCGCCTCTCAACATCGTCAGTGATCTCGGATAACTGTCTAACCGGGTCTTGGGCAAGACACGCACTGGCGAAAATAAGAATGACGAGAACAGACTTCATATTGAACTGGTTGAGACTCGATGATTGACTGGTGGAGACCAGTTTACGACAGAACTCATCGCCAAGTTCTTATAACTTGCATAGTCCACGCCTAATCTTTTTGAACGGTCCAAAAAATCGCACGAACTACATTTGTTCGTTCGAAGCCGGCACGCGCGCGAAAAAACAACTCCCAGAATCGAACAAATCCGAGTTGGACAAAATCATCCGATGACCAGCTAAAGCATATGCGGCATTCTTGTAAGTTAGATAAACAAATGCGACGTGTCCAACTCTTCACGAAGAATAGTCAACTCTTCAATCGTCGGTGCTTTGGTAGTAGTAAGGTGGGGAGAGATGCGCACGTTCCAACCTGTGTTCTCACGAACCTCCTCGAGCGTGCAATTCGGATGCAACGAAGTCAGCATCATTTCACCGTCCTCGAATTCATAACACCCCAGGTTCGTGATAACCATCGATGGACCCGCACCCGGCATGCCGAGCTTCCGCCTTGCTTCATTACCATCGACAAATCCGGGCGACGTAATGAAGTCAACTCGCTCGGGAAAAGATCGTTTGGTCTGTGGCGCGATTACGAAGACACGCTTTGCCAGAATCGCGATCTCGCAGGCCCCACCGCTGCCAGGCAAACGCACTTTCGGTTCCTGATAATTACCGATTACTGTTGTGTTGAGATTCCCGAACCGGTCGATCTGCGAGCCCTGCAAAAAACCAACATCGATGAGGTCGCCCTGCAGGTAATAGCTGAAGACATCAAACATTGAACAGACGCTTAGGGAATCCGTTACGAGTGATGGATCACCGATGGAAATTGGCAAACGCTTCGGCTCTGCCCCCACAGCACCCGACTCGTAGACCAGCACAAGACCGGGCGCGTTGAGTCGTCGAGCAAGATTGCACGCAAGGTTGGGCAGTCCGATTCCGACAAAGACAACTTCGCCATCTCGCAATTGACGCGCAGCCTCGCAAACCATCAACTCGTTTGCGGTGAAGTCTCGTTTGTCAGTAGCCATAATTGACTGGTTCGCACAAGTGAGTTCCGGCTCTCAGTCGGGCCAGAGAGTCACCCGCGTGCGAAACGTATTCAGCGCGATCTGCCATCCCAAACACCCATTCCTCCAGGTATTCATTGAATCGTCGGACATCTGCAGAAATCTCGCGCCATTGCACGTAGAAGTTATTGTCACGATCGTAGAAACCTTGTGCGTAGGAAGGATGACAACCGAAGGGTTCATTTACTACCGCATCAACGATGAGTCCGGGAATTAGCGTGCGATTGGGATCGTCTCGAATCGTTTTTTCCGGGACGATCTCTTCAGCAACTACGATCGTGTGCTTCGCAGCAAATGCCGCTTCCTTCTGCACACCCAATAAACCCCAGATTTGGGCATTCCCGTTTTTGTCAGCGCGTTGAGCGTGAACGATTGCTGTGTCTGGGTTTAATGCCGGCACTGCAGCCAACTCTTCTCCGGTGAATGGACAAGTGATCGTCTTGATCCTTGGATTGACACGAGGAAGATCGCTTCCCATGTAGTTCCGCAAAGGGTAGAACGGTAGCCTCGAAGCGCCCGCGGTCAAACGCGCCACCATGCCGAAATGTGAATACTCTTCCAGTTCGATCGGATTAGGAATGCCTTGTTCCACTGCTCTTCGCAGTGCATAGAGAGGACCGGCACCGGGGTTCCCCGCCCAGCTAAAAACCAGACGTCGAACACAGCCCGCTCCGATCAGCTGGTCGTAAATGAGGTCAGGGGTAAGCCGGCAAACAGTTAAATCTCTTCGTTGTTGTCGGATGATCTCATGTGCAGCTGCAAAACAGATCAGATGAGTGAAACCTTCAATGACGATCACGTCGCCATCATGCACATAGCGACTGACCGCCTCGTGCATCGACATTAGTTTGTTATCGAGCTGCATTTTGGTTGTCTGTACCGCGCGGTGTCTTCCTGGAAAGTCTCTGCGCTTCCTCTGTGTTCTCTGCGTCTCCGCGGTTTCGTGTTGATTCGTGGACCTTTTTTTGTCCGGGTTCAGATTACTCACGACATGACACACACCAAGATCACCGCAGAGACGCAAAGAGCGCAGAGGAAACGCAGAGAAGACCAAATCCGGGTTTCATTAAGTTATCCATCTGCCCGCATGGGCAGCTCTGGAGAACTTCATTTCAACGCATCGGCTGCGTGCGTGAGTGCTCGAGTCAACCGCTCAACTTCCGTCTTTGCACGTGACGCATCGCGTGCTTCGATAGCCTCGGTCAGAGCGGGGAGAACCATGGCTTTGTATGTTGGACGCGGTGCATAGATCAGATGCTTGAACCATGGTCTACCAACGAGTCCTTCCGGATCTAAAAGTGCTCGTTCAACTTTCATCAGTTGGTGATGAATGCGGGTTGCAGTCGCCATATCGCCGGCATCAACCGCCTTGCGCGCCGTATCCAGTGCAATGCGACCGTTCCTTTCCCAGCCTTTGGCTGCGACACGAGCCGGTGCGAAGTTCACATCGATCCTCAGCTGACGCGCGAGTTGCTCAGTCTCGTCCAGATACTTCTGAACTTCAGCTGCATACGCTGAATAATCAAGCGGTACATAATCACATTCTGATAGTTGCAATGCCGCGACTGACCAGTAACGCGCCATTGCTGCGTGGTAGTAGTAGCCTGGATCGCCAACGCGATCGACCCAGGTGAAGCTGTCGTAGACTGAGTGATAGACACCGTATGGCCCATCAAAAGTAAGGTCGGCAACTGGAACCCCGAGGAAGTTCAGAAAAACTGTGTAGTCTGAACCAGACCCAAGCCGCGTAGTCACCGTTGGTTCTTTCTCTTTGCCCTGTCGCAACCACGCATCGTAAATAGAACCACCACTCGGGTCAGGAACATCACGCGCGACATCACGAAGAAAGCCTGCCAGGGCGGGCACTGCAGCAGCGGTGAATGAATGTCCTGACGACGAGCTGTCAACATTTAGATAAGCCAGCGCGCCAGCCTTCAGCCGGTCGGCTTCCAACTCACCCCATTCAGTACTTCCCGTTAGCGTAAATTCCTCCGCGTCCCAGGAGGCAAAAACGAGCGTACGTTTCGGTTTCCAGCCGCTGCGTTTGAGTGCGCCAAAAGCTCGTGCCGTTTCCATGAGAGTGGCGCTGCCGCTACTCGGATCAACACCACCGAAGACCCACGCGTCACGGTGGTTTCCCAAGATCACCCACTCGTCAGGTCGCTCACTACCGCGCAGCTGACCAACGACGTTCCAGATCGAACGAACCTTTTTGTCGTTCTCGATGATCAGATGGAGTTTGTCGGAGCTTGGACCAAGCCGATAAGTAAAAGGCAGACCTCCTTGCCACTCTGTTGGCACCGCGGGTCCAGTCATTTTTTCCAGAATGCGCCGAGCGTCCTTGTAAGACATCGGTGCAGCGGCCACCGTCGGCATTGATACAGCAGTCTCAGCTGGAAGAAAGCGCCCGCCAGGAACCGACGCCCAGCCAGGCGTCCGCGGATCTCCGGGCAAGTTGAAATCGTAAACGATGCCACCTCTTTGCAGATGACTCTCAGGTCCCCACGGACCCCATGGATAGACGTCGCCTTTCTTGTAGCCGTCGTCAGCAGGATCGGAATAGAGAAGCAAAGCAGCCACGCCGTGCTTTTGAGCTGTTTGTGCTTTGAAGCCACGATAGCTGTAGGGTACCGAGTAACGTGCAAGCGCGATCTTCCCGCGCACATCGATTCCACTTCGCGCCAGTAAATCGTAATCCTCCGGATTGCCACTGTTGACGTAAACAACAGGCGCCGTCACATCAACATCGGCAGAATAGGCGCAGTAAGTGATGCCAACATCGTCAGAGTAGGAATCTTTATCCTGCGGAATTCCTTCTTCCTTTAATGACAGTTTTTCGTTTGCCTGGACCAGTGTGGCCTCATAACGAACCGGCCACGGCAGATAGACTGGGTGTTCGATGAGTTTGACATCTTCGAGTCCATACTCACGCCATTGCCTGGCAACATATTGAGCAAGTTCGTAATTACGCACCGTACCAGCCATGTGCGGCTTCTCTGTAAAGATGCGGTGTTCGCGTCGACAGTTTTCAGGGCGTATTGTTTCGATTAATTCAGACTCAAGTGGTTTGAGTCTATCCAGGTTAGAGCGTGAAAAGCCTTCTCGTCCGCCTCCAGAAAAATTTGCACTGGAGGCTGTATTGACAACGACACCGGTAGTCACGAGCAGAATGGTGATTAGACGAAGCAAGGTGTTGCTCACGTATCACGGTAATCGCGGAGTCGTCAAGGTTGTCTTGATAGGTTTTGTGGTAACCCACTCATCCAGAATAGAACAAGTGAGGAAGGACGGTTTACCCCGGCTGGTCCCCAACCAGTTAGATTGGGGCAATCGGGGATAAACCGCCCTTCCTCACTTGTTCTATTCTGGTATCGCTTCGCTCGACACTCTAATTCTTATTAGCCGTAAAATTTTTTCGTTTTCTAATCCAGCCCGCGTGCTACAAACAAGCATTTTCAACGCTTCTCACTTTTGCTACATTTAGCCCGCTCTCTTAACTGGCTTTTCTTACACAGCTCTTCTTAACAAGCGGTAGTCTTTTCCGAAATTCAGTAGACGACTACGTATCGTAGTCTAGATTCAACCCGGTGTTGCCAAATTCTTGCCTTCGAGGATTCTCTTCATGTCAAAGAACCTGCTCTCGATGATCACTCTATTCTTCTGTCTCGGCTTAGTCGCGGCGCAAACTTCCCAAACACCCGCTCCAGACGACTACAACACCATTTTCAAGACTGTAAAGTGGCGATCTATCGGACCGTTCCGTGGAGGCCGTTCAGTTGCGGGCACTGGCGTGGCTAGCGATCCAAAGACTTACTACATGGGAACAACTGGCGGAGGTCTCTGGAAAACAGATGACATGGGAATCACCTGGCGGAATGTTTCTGACGGTTATTTCAAGACCGGTTCCGTTGGCGCAATCGCCGTTGCCGATAGCGATCCCAATGTTGTGTATGTCGGAATGGGTGAACACGCAGTGCGAGGTGTGATGACTCATCACGGCGATGGTGTTTATAAATCTACTGATGCTGGAAAGACCTGGAAGCGAATCGGATTAGAGCTAAGTCAACACATCTCTCGAATAGTAATCGACCCCAGGGATCCCAACCTCGTCCTGGTCGCGGCACAAGGCGTCCTCTACAGTCCATCTCAACAACGAGGCATCTTCAAATCACTTGACGGCGGAGCAACGTGGAAGAACGTTCTGTTTGTGAACGACAAAACCGGTGCTGCCGAGTTGTCGATGGACATGACCAATCCACGAATAATCTACGCCGCCATGTGGGAGCATGGCCGTTTGCCATGGAAAGTGATTAGCGGCGGACCGGGCAGTGGTCTGTACAAATCCACTGATGAGGGCGACACATGGACAAGGCTCAAAGAAGGTTTGCCTGAAGAAATGGGCAAGATGGCGATCGCGGTTAGCCGTTCAAACCCCGAGAAGGTCTACGCGCTGATCGAAAGTGATTCCGACAAAGAGGCCGGCGGTTTGTTCGTATCAACGAATGCCGGCAAGAAATGGAGTCGCATCACTAACGATCATCGTCTCGTCCAAAGAGCGTGGTATTACATCGAACTGTTCGTTGATCCAAAGAATGAAAACACTGTCTACGTCATGAGCGCGTCGGCTCTTCGTTCAACCGATGGCGGTAAGAACTGGGAGACCTTATCGGGCACTCACGGAGACTTTCACGACCTGTGGATCAACCCCAACGATTCAAACAACTTCATCATCTCCAACGACGGGGGTTCGGCAGTAACTTTTAATGGCGGTAAGAGCTGGAGTACCCAATACAACATGCCAACCGCGCAGTTCTATCGCATCAACGTTGATAACCAGTTTCCTTATCGAATCTATGGAGGGCAACAGGACAACTCGTCTGTTTCAATTGCGAGTCGAGAGCTGGGAAGCGGCGGGATTAGTCCCAGCAGTTGGACTTATTCTGCCGGTGGCGAGAGTGCATTCCTCGCATTTGATCCGGATGATCCGAAGTTTGTGATGGGTGACAGTTATCAGGGAGCGATTGAATTACTCAACGTGAAGGCGCAGGCCGGTACAAACATCATGGCGGCGCCCATCCAGTATCTCGCTATGGACGCGAAAGATATCAAGTATCGTTTCAACTGGAATGCGCCAATCATCTGGAGTAAATGGGAACCGAACACTTTCTACCACGGCTCTCAATACGTGCTTAAGACTAGCGACATGGGAAAGACGTGGAAGGAAGTGTCACCAGATCTCACGCGCAATGAAAAAGAGAAACAAGGAAAAGGTGGTGGACCATACACAAATGAGGAAGTCGGTGCCGAGAACTATGGGACGCTTGCTTACATTATTGAGTCGCCTCTCGAGAAAGGCGTGATTTGGACGGGCAGTGATGATGGACTCGTTTATGTGACTCGTGACGGCGGCGCTAACTGGAAGAACGTCACTCCAAAGGGTCTCGCCGAATGTTTGGTCAATGCCATCGAAGTCTCGCCGCACGACAAAGCTACGGCGTACATCGCCACCACCCGTTATAAATTCAACGACCACACGCCCGGCTTATACAAAACCACTGACTACGGCAACACCTGGACAAAGATCACCGATGGATTGCCTGACAATGCATTCACGCGTGTCGTACGTGAAGATGATGTTCGAAAGGATCTTCTCTTTGCCGGGACTGAGCTTGGTCTGTTTATTTCGTGGAACGGGGGACAAAGCTGGACGCCGTTTCAACTGAATCTGCCGATTACTCCAATCACTGACCTTCGCGTGCATCAGGGAAACCTGATCGCCGCCACATCGGGGCGAGCCTACTGGATACTCGACGACTTGAGCTTGATTCGGCAGTACAAGAAAGATGGGCCGTCGTTCGGTATCTACAAGCCGGCGGGTTCATATTTGGTGAACGGGTCAAGCGAGTTGGATTCAACCGACGAAGAGTTCACAGGCGCCAACCGCTACCGTGGAGTGAATCCCGCAACCGGCGTTGTTGTCTATTATCAACTACCCGAGTTGAAGAAGACGGACGAGATTACTTTAGAGATAAAAGACTCAGCCGGTAATCTGGTGCGGACCTTTGCCTCCAAGGCCGACGAGAAACTGGCGCGCTCGACAAACGCCGGTGGTGAGGAACCTTTGCTTTCAAAAAACAAGGGACTAAATCGGTTTGTGTGGGACATGCGATACGAAACCATGCCCGGCGTGCCCGACGTTCGTATCGAAGGTAGTTTCGCGGCTCACAAGGCGCCCCCTGGTAAGTACAGCCTGACTCTTAAACTCGGAGGTCAGACTGCGAGTACGGAGGCTGAAATTCTCGCGAACCCACTTTATCCGACAACTCCGGCAGTTTATTCCGAGTACCACCAAACGATGTTGTCGATGGAGACGGAACTTACGACGATGCACCGCATGGTGAACAACCTTTATGAAAAACAGAAGCAACTGGAGTCGCTCTTAAGTTCGCTGTCAGGTGACAAATACGCCGCACTAAAAAAAGATGGCGAGGAATTGGTAAAGAAGATGAAAGCCTGGGATGAAGATATGGTGCAGCGTAAATCGAAGGCCTACGACGATGTCGAGAACTTCCCAAATAAGTTCACTGCGAATTATCTATTCGTAATCAACCAAACTGAAAGCGACATTCCTCGAGTGAATCAACCTTCGCTTGATCGCATGAAGGAACTCAACGCGCAATGGGCAACGTTGAAAGCCAGGGGAACTGAACTGCTGGACAAGGATGTTCCGGCGTTTAATAAGAAGTTGTGGGATGCAGGACT
>DATDFV010000214.1:0-22288 GCA_036522415.1 Pyrinomonadaceae bacterium
CGGATCGTGTTGTTCAAAGATGGCGCTGTGTTCGCGGATGAGACGGGGATTTCGGCGAAAGAAGTAGCGCTAATGGAGCGAGGTGTTTACCGTGTGGAAGTCTACCTGCCGCAACTGGGGAATCTGGTGGCTACGAAGCCTTGGATAATCTCCAATCCCATTTACGTCAGGTAATTTTTCACGCAAGGCGTGAACTCTTTAAAACGGTTTCGCCCCACGGGGTGCCCTGCTAGCGGCCCTGTGGGGCGACAAACCTCGTCGGAAAGCTCCGACTTCACTTGTCTTCGGAAGCGGTGCGTACGTTCACCGGAGTACTGGAGGAAGTCTCGTGTTTGACTTCTCTCTCCTCTCACGCTCTAGTGTAGTTGAACGGAGGGGAGTCAGCCTTCCACACACTGTTTTTTCAAGTGAGCTCAGTCTAGCCCCCGACCACCGAAGTGTCAAGAATCAGCTTGACCGAACTTGAACCATACAAGCTTAATTCGATCAGATTTCCAGATTTTTTATCCATTAAATTCAGGAGCCATGACTAGCCCAATCATTATCCCAACACCCGGAACTTTTAGTTTTCCACGCACAGTTATCAGCCATGGATGGTGCGAGCTGTTGCCTTTTTCACTCGATCGCGAGGCGTGGGAACTGACCAGAGTATTGGCGCTCTACCCACGCCCGCCAGTAACCGTCCAAATCAGCGCGCGGAAGCGCCAGTTACACGTAAAAACCAGCCGCAAGCTTAACAAAACGGAGGCCAGTCGAGTCGAAAGTGACGTTAGGCATATCTTGCGTTTGGATGACGATTTGAGCGTCTTTTACGCAGCAATGACTTCCAATCCGGATTTCGAGTGGATCCCCAAACAAGGCGCTGGTCGCATGCTTCGGTCACCAACTGTCTTCGAAGACCTGGTAAAAATGATTTGCACCACCAACTGCTCCTGGTCGCTGACGGAAAAGATGGTGACTGGCCTCGTTGAAAATCTCGGTCAAGAGTCCGGTGGCAAACGTACGTTCCCCTCAGCACAGGCAATGGCTGTCATGCCGGTCAAGTTCTTTACCGATGAAGTCCGCGCTGGGTATCGAGCCCCTTACTTGAAGGAATTGGCAGATCGCGTTGCCTCGGGTGAATTGGACGTGGAGTGCTGGCTGCACAGTCCACTCTCAACCAGGGAGTTGATTAAAGAGATGAAGCAGGTGAAAGGAGTCGGCGATTACGCCGCTGAAAATCTGCTGAAGCTGGTTGGCCGGTATGATGGACTCGCCCTCGATTCGTGGACGAGGGCCAAGTTTTTCAAAGTTCGGAACGGTGGACGAAAAGCGACTGACAAAAAGATCGACCGTTACTATTCACGTTTTAATGAATGGCGAGGGTTGGCTCTGTGGTGTGATATGACCCGAGACTGGTTGGAGTAGTTTCCGAACAGAGATGCCTTAACCAGAGAGACGGAAGCTCTTCTGTCGAAGCGCGGCCGTCCTCGGCCGCCCGATCGAAAAGGACCACCATCGGTTGAGTTGGGGTTGCTCCGTTTGGCAACCTTCCTGGGTCCTTTTCGATGGGGGCGGCCGAGGACGGCCGCGCTCCGACAGAAGAGCTTCCGTATATCCCGTCAAGGAACTTCTGATCGATGGGATAACAACAGAGACTAACTACCCGGAACATGCATCAGCCAGATATCAGCCTCGGAGGCAACGTAAGTAAAAAAGATTGTGCGGTTGTCGTGGGAGAGTGCGGGGCTGCCGATATCAACGTCCTGGTCAGTGACTGTCAAAACGTGGGTGTACTTTCTCGTTTGGGTGTCAAACAAGAACAGATTTCCCTGACTTACAAATAACAGGCGTCGGTTGTCGTTGAGCCACAGCGGCCAGTCTCCAAAATCAGTTAACCAATCGTAAGTCTTTGAATCAAGATCATAGATTCCGATACCCGAATGAACTCCGTTCGGCAGGTGCTTAATGCCTGCCAACTTCTTACCATCCGGAGACCAGGACCAACCTTCAAACGACAAACTCGCATCGCTAAGCGCCGACAGGTATATAAGCTTCTGATCGTTCCAGGGCTTGTCTGGATCGACTATCACACAATCGTTTTTCGGCGTGTGAATGGAATATGCAACCATTCTTGCATCGGCAGACCAGGGTGAATAATGACCTCCTGCGCTTTGTGTTAGTTGTCGCAAGCCTGATCCGTCACGGTTGATGATCCAAAGTTCGTAATTGCCGGTGCGGCGCGACGTAAAAGCGATGCGTTCACCATCGGGAGCCCAGCGGGGCCATGAGTGCCTGAAATTGTCTGGCGTGAGATCGCGCTGCTCTGTGCCGTCAGTTCGCATCACGTAGATGTGTCGTTGCTCGCCCATCGAGTAGGCAGTCAACCACTGACCGTCCGGCGAAGCATCGGGAAACCAAAACTGCATGGAACCTTGAGTGACTGGGACCGGTTGGCCCGCTAATCCCGTGACTGGATTGAACGAAGTGCTTCGCAGATTTCTGATCTCTGTTTCTGCGGAGTACACCATCTCCTTTCCGTCGCGTGACAAACTCATATGCAGAACCGAAGTATTTGCCCCAATGGCCGTCACGGCTTCAGGACTGCCGGACGTGAGCCCGGTGTTCTCATCAATAGCGATACGCCATATGTTCGAACTCCCACCGCGATTGCTTGAAAAATACAAATAGCGACCATCTGGAGACCAAATCGGGTTGAGCTCCGTCGAAGATCCATCCGTTACTGCGATCGCGTCCCCGCCGTTAGCGGGTACGGTAAGAATATGTTCTCGCTGACCGTATCGATCAGGCCGGCTCCAGTAAGCAATTCGTTTTCGGTGCGGAGAAAAAGTCGGTTGCAGAGCATCGCCCTCAGAGAGTTGCTGACGTTGACCCGTGTTCAAGTTGATCGTCCAGAGCTGACTCCTGGTGGGACGCGTAGAAGGCTGCGGGATTTTCTCTGTGCCAATCACAATCTCGCTGCCGTCGGGTGACCATGAAGGACTGTAGCCAAAATCGCAGACTCGAACCGGCGATTCACCATTGGCCCTCATCACGAAGATGCCGCCGCCCTGACGCTCTGAGCGAAATGCGATTTGTTGTCCATCGGGAGAAAAAGCCGGCTGAGAATCATCGACGGAGGAATCCTTTGTCAGATTGATCGCATTGGCGTCATCGACTCGCTGCAGATAAATATCCCAGTTACCAAGTGCGTGGCTCGCGTAGGCGACGGATAGGCCATCAGGCGAAATCGTCGGAAAGAACTCTGGACCTGACTGGTAAGTCAACTGATGAAATTTGAAAGCCTCCGGAGAGCTTGTACGCTCATTTCTTGTTACCAATTTGAACGCAAAATAAGCCGCGACGAGGAGCAGAAACACTAATCCTGGGATCAACGTCGGCAGCCGAAAGCGTTTTGCGAAAGACGTCCCCTGCGGCGTGATTGCCGGAGCTGCTTTTAGAGTTGGTATGGCTTCAGCTGCGTCGCGACTCTTGGCGAGTCCAACTCGCTTCAGTAGATCAGAAAAACGTTGGTCGGATCGCAGATTGTCAACGACCGGATCAACCGGTAGCCAAGCCAGCCAGCCATCTCGTCCTTCGTAAGCATGCTCCAGCCACTTAAAGGCGCGGTCCTTGTCGCCGAGCGCTGAATAGACGGCAGCGATTCGATATGGTGAGACGTATGTTTGAGTTGAGACTTCGTTAAACTCATCGAGCAGTTGCAACGCCTGATTCTTTCTGCCCGAAAGCGCAAGCGTACGTGCCAGTAAGACGCGCGGATGCACACTCTTTCCGGACAAAGCGATCGCTTTCTGAAAAGCCGCGATAGCGTCATCGAATCGTCCACACTGTTCGTAGGTCAGGGCCATTTGCCAGTGTGAGTAAACAAAATTTCGATCCATCTCCAGGTTTCTATTGAATTGTTCGAGCGCCTGGTCGTACTTCCGTGAAAGGTACAGCAGGAATCCAACGTTAGAGCCAACGGGTAAGGAAAGAGGATCAAGTTGCAGCGCGTGCTTTACTTCTGCAACGGCTTCATCCAATCGTCCCATGGCAGCCAGGTAGGTGAAGCCATACCAATGGTGCGCGGTTGCATATCCCGGTTTGAGTTCGAGGGCACGTTTGAATTCCGCTTCCGATGCACTCCAATTCCAATCGTAGTTACCGAGACAGTAGGCTAGTGAAGCGTGCGCCTCAGCTAACGTATCGTCAATTTCGAGAGCTCGGGTGGCTGCCTCACGAACTTTTGGAAAAGCATCGTTCGGAGCAAGTGTCGCAATTCCAAAACTACCGAGCACCAGGTAGGCGTCCGCCAGGCCGGAATAAGCGAGTGCGTAAGATGGATCAGCATCGATAGCTTTCGTGAAGTACTCAATTGCCGTTCTTACGTCCTCGTCAGTTCGTCTGTTCCAGCAGTAACGTCCTTTGAGGTAAGCGTGATATGCCTCAACGTTGTCCGTGTGACGTTTGCCAAGCTGCTTTCGTTCTTCGCTGGTTAATCTGAGTAAAAGTTTCTCGGAGATTTCACTCGAGATTTCACTTTCGATATTGAGGACGTCCGATGGCTTACAACGATAGCTATCGGCCCAAAGCAGTGAACCATCGCTCACGTCTACCATCTCGATCTTAATTATTAGAACATCGGCGGTCTGAAGCATTCTCCCGGTTAGTACGGCACGCGCACCCAGCTCGCGACCAACTTGACGGGGATCCGTTTGCTGGCCTTTGTACCGCGAAACGGTGCTCCACGCCATCACACGTAGATCCGGTAATTCCGAAAGCGCACTGATCATGCTTTCCGTTATTCCGTCGCTGAAGTAATCCATGCTTTGGTCGGCATAGTTGTTCAGCAAAGGGAGAATTGCCAGGGAATCCATCGAGTTTCGAGATGGCTTTGATTGGATTTGACGATCACGAGAAATGAAAGGGTGAAGGCTGGCGGAATCAGTGGTGTCTTGTGACCGTTCTAATTCCTCTTCAAACTCCAGTCTTTGTTTGAGATTCCTGAGATCGGCTAGAAGCTCCTTCGCCGTTTGATATCGCTCGTCTCGATCCTTGCGGAGAGCTTTCTTAATGATCCACTCCAGTTCCGTTGGCACTTCCGGGCGATAGCGCACAAGTGGAAAAGGCTGGCGACCGAGAATCGCAGCTATAACATCTGACGTGGTTGGTCCTTCGAAAGCGGGCCGACCGCCGATCATTTCGTAAAGCACCGCGCCAAGACTCCAAATATCGGTGCGGGGATCCACAGGCAGTGCACGCGCCTGTTCGGGGGACATGTAAGGCGCGGTGCCCATCACAGTTCCCTGCTCGGTTTGGAATGTCGAGCCAGATCCGGAACTAATGAGATTAGACTCCGTTAGTTTGGCCAGACCGAAATCAAGCACTTTTACGACTCTGTCTGCGCGAAGCATGATGTTTTCCGGCTTGATGTCGCGATGAACAATTCCTGCTTCGTGAGCGGCGAGCAATGCTGCCGTAACATTGATAGCGATCTCGAGCGCTTCAGAAATCGTTAACTGGGACGTAGCGATGCGCTGTCGCAATGTTTCACCGTCGATAAATTCAATTGCGATATAGTGGAGTTCGTCTACTTGGCCGATTTCGTAGACGGTAATGATGTTTGGATGGCTAAGGGCTGACGCTGCCTTTGCCTCGAGTTGAAACCGATGAACTCGGTCGATGTCTCTGGTGAAGTGTTTCGGCAGAGTCTTAATGACAACTCTACGTTCCAGCCGTGTGTCCTGAGCGAGGTAGATGTCACCCATTCCGCCGGATACAAGACGCTTGATGATCTGGTAGTGACCGATCGTTGTTCCGGGAACTAAAGTGCTTTCAGTGAGCGATCCTGCCATGACCTCGAAAGCTGGCGATTCGATAAAGTCTCCGGAGCGAGCGTGCGAATCGAGAAGCGTCTCGATTTCATGACGTAGAACAGTGTCGCCGGCACAAGCTTCATCGAGAAACGCAGCACGCTCGCCCGGATCGCGCTCCAACGCCAATGCGAGTAAAGCTTTGATTTGCTGCCAGCGTTCGGGAGACATGGGAATCTCAGATTTAAGATTTCAGATTTCAGATTGGTCTTTGGTCTTGGGTCTTTGGCCTTGGGTCTAAGGTCTTTGGTGGCCGAAGAATCAGAACACAAGTCAAAGCCCTAAGACCCAAGACCAAAGACCCAATCTGAAATCTTAAATCTTTAATCCTTCTTCAGTTCCCGATACAACCACGCTTTTGCGGTGCTCCATTCGCGTTTGACCGTGGCTGGTGAGATGTGCAGGACTTCGGCTGTCTCCTCAACCGTTAACCCTCCGAAGAATCGGAGCTCTACTATTCGACTCTGCTCAGGATCGATAACAGCGAGTTCCTTCAAAGCATCATCCAACGCGAGAACTTCCGAAGCTCTTTGTTGTGAAACCACCAGCTCCTCATCAAGCTCGAGTTTGTCAGCACCACCTCCTCGCTTGGCGCAAGCATGACTACGAGCATGATCCACAAGGATCGTGCGCATTAGTTGCGCAGCTAATCCAAAGAAGTGGGCGCGGTTTTGCCAATCCACTTTGCCGCGATTGATTAGCCGAACAAACGCCTCGTTTACGAGCGCGGTGGTTTGCAAAGTGTGACCGGCACGCTCTCTACTCATATACCGATGTGCAAGACGACGTAACTCTTCGTCAACGAGCGGCATCAACTTGTCGAGTGCTGCTTTGTCGCCGTGGCTCCAGTCAACAAGGAGTTGTGTCAGGTCGTGAGTTTGAGCTTCAGCCATTGAAAGAGCCTCTATTCACAGGCGTGCGAATTCTATCGCAGGCCGTGAGTCCCTCAAAAATTTTCCGTGAGGGCTGAGCCGGTTTTTGCTCCGTTTACGCTTACGAGAGTGTGAATGCTTCGCCCACGGCTGTATACGCTAGCCTGCGCTGAACGCTGGCCCGCGATGGGGAGGCAAAAGATAAAGCCCCGGTGCTGCCGCCGGGGGATGAGGAGAACACAACATGTCGAACTACATCTTCATCGAATCACGTGATCCGTTTGAATCGCGTGACACCGCCTTCATCGAAGAAACAGCCCTAGCGGTAAAAGACCGGGGCCACGATGTCACCATCTTTCTCGTGCAGAACGGTGTGCTTGGCGGCCGAAAGAGCGCCCACCCTCTGGATCAGTTGGCGAACGCTGGCGTGACTTTGCTTGCTGACGATCTATCGCTGAGCGAACGAGGCATCAAGACAGACGAACTTGTGGCGGGAATTCAACCGTCGACGATCGCCGAACTCGTCGAACAGATAACGCGACCGAACACCAAGGCTATTTGGCACTAAGGAAATCTCTGCGCCACCTCTGCGTTCTCTGCGGTAGAGATCGGGAGCACATTTTTCACCGCAGAGACGCAAAGAACATAGAGGTAGCGCAGAGAAGGAGAACAACCATGAGCGAACGAACACTAACACTTGCGTTAATGGATCCACCTTATGAATCCGCAAATTCGACAACTGCGTTGCGAATCATTGCTGCGGCTTTGGCGAAAGGGATCAATGTCAATGTGTTTGCCTATGAAGGTGCTGTTTGTCTGCCATTGAAAGATCAGGCGCCCCACGCAAATCCAGTAAAAGGCACGACCGTCGAGCAAGAGGATCACCCAACAACGCGCGCTTTCGTCAGTTCGCTTTTGGAAATGGGCAAAGATAAGCCGCTCTTGACGTGGGTTAACTGCGGCCTTTGTGTCGATGAGCGTGGCGCCACAAACGTCGTCGATGGAATTAAACGTGGTAGTCCAGCCGATTTTTTTAAGATGGCGAACGAGTCGACCAACATCCTGGTTATCCCGACCAAATGACTATGGCAGGTGATTATGAGAATTCTAAACATTGTCGAAACAGCTTACCGGGCAACCCTCGAGGAGCAAGACGATACGATCCTGTGGTTGACGAGCGCTTTGAAGAATTCTGGTGCCGATCTGGATCTGATGCTCAGGGCTAACGCCGTCAATTATCTCGTGCCGCAGGAGTGCCCGCCAGTCAGGATCGGAGGGATCTCAATCAACCATCCCTGTCGTCCGAACGAAGACATCAAGAGACTGCGAGACAAAGGCGTTTCAGTTTTTGTCGTGCGCGATGATCTTGAAGAACGCGGAATTGCTCTCTCCCACGGCATGTCCGGAGTTGAGGTGATCCGTCGCGGCGATGTAGCCCTCTTGATGGACGATTACGATCAAGTTTGGCATTGGTGACACTTTGGGGTGCGACGGCCTGCCGTCGCTTTGTTAGTGCGTTACTCCGCTTCCCGTTGGCAATTCAATTGAGCGAACTATTCGAAGCCCAAGCTGTAACAAAGCGACGGCCTGCCGTCGCACTCCAAAAAAGCGTGGCGATCATGTGATCGCCACGTGCTTGTTCTAATAAAGGTTAATTAAGTTCAGCTCTTCGTGAATACGTACGTGCTGTCCTGCGCGCCTTGCGGACCGCCTTCGGAGTGACGCGTCACGGTTAGAGTGTTGCCCGAAACCGAAAGCTTTTCTGTCGTGGTGCTGGTCATCTCGTTACCTTCCTGATTAGTGAAGGTGACCTTCGAGACGAGTTCAACTGTATCGCCTGAAACGGTCGCTTTACGTGCGAACTTCCCCCGACCCATTTCGCCGGTTGTTTCACTGCCATCAAGATTGAACGTGCGTGGTCCGCCAAAACCACCGCCCATTCCGCGACCACCGCCGCCGGCTCCTGAAGGGGCGCCAGCGGCGCCGCCACCACCACCCATCTGGCCACCCGTCGTCTTCTCTTCAATTGTGATCGTTTTATCGTTTTGAGTGATCGTCCATGTAACGCTATCCGCACCTTGCATGCGCCGGTTCAATCCCTGGCTCTTGCTCTTATCGAGTGTCCAAGTTCCGCCGAAGTTGGCGGGCGCGGCGGCATGCACGGCCAAAGTGAATATAAGTGCGCTCGACAGGCTCAAGGCGCCAATTATCTTTCTCATCCAAACTCTCCTTTAGAAATATTGATGTTCGTACCCAAGACGCCGCACGCTAACCGCAGTCGCAGGAAGACCTGACCAGAACAGCTAGCGAAAGCAACTCAGAAAGTGTTTCGAGTCTATCAAACGAAAAATGCGAAAACTGTAAGGAACTGTAAAGAATTGTATAGAGATGTAAAGAGTAAGAACCGGCGATTTCACGGGAACCTTTCTCACCATCACTGCGTAACAAGCGAGGTGTTCGGCGGCGTGTGATTAGGAGTGCCGATTCCATACAGTTGTAGTTTTCTATGCGTTCACATCCGTCGAACAGGTTTTGGAACTTCGCAATTGAGCAATGTGAATCACTAGCGTGAGGTGGATTGCGAGCACAATGACGGTACGAGAAAGTGAACTCACAACTGATTATTGTGAATGCCCTTCGTCCACGTTGATTTTGTGTCATAACAAATCTGCGGGTGGTGTTTACTTGCAGAGAGCAAGGTTAGTGGCAAACTTTTTGATGGTAGACATGGATGGTTACGAACGAGCAAAGGGCGAATGCCATCATAAGGTTTCGGTAGAAACCAGGCTTGAACAGTGAAGGACCAAGAGGTGCTTTGAAGTAAAGCTGAACCAGGATAAGGAGAAACAATGAAGTCAATCGTAAATCGCGTGATTGTAGTTTTGATAGTCGGCGCACTCACCAGCGTCGTTGCGCTCGCCAAAGTGCACAAGCAAAAAGTGACCTTTGAAAATGACATCAAAGTGAATAGCACAGTCGTTGAAAAAGGCACTTACGATCTGAAGTTTGATGACCAGACTGGACAATTGTCGATCGTGAAGAATGGAAAGACGATCGCCCAGGCAATGACAAAGCTTGAACCGCGCGCTAAGAAAGCCGGCGACTTTCAGCTACGGTCCACGGGCAGTGGCGCCGATTCCCAACTTCTCGGAGTTACCTTCGATGGCTGGGACAAAGACGTTGTGATTACCAACAACGGCGCGTCGACCTCCGGCAGCAATTAAGTCGACAATCAATGATTCTCAAAACGCCCCGCGATCGAAAGATCTCGGGGCGTTTCTGCGTCCGACGAACTTTAGTTTGTCGTGAGGAAACCAAGCAGGCCACATCATTTTCCATATCTCATTTGACATTTCTCAGTTGCCATTTGAACTGAAATTGCCATTGATCGCGGACCAATTGATAACTTAATCAAAACCAATGACAACTGAAAAATGTCAAATGATATATGGAAAATAACTGGGCCACCGGCTGCCTTCGCAACTCCTCCAAGATCTTGGGGCGTTTCCGTTTTGGTCCGATATGCTTTAGCTTGTCGTCATACAACCAACTTTAATCAGAATCCACCGTGGAGAGAACCATGAATTATCGACAATTCGGCAGGCTTGAGTGGCAGGTAAGCGACATTGGCTACGGCATGTGGGGAATGGGCAGCTGGTCTAACTCCAATGACAGCGAATCACTTGAATCTCTGCAGGCCTCAGTAGAACTAGGCTGCAACTTCTTCGATACCGCTTATGCGTACGGGGAGGGCCGCAGCGAAAACCTGCTGGGCCAGATAGTCAGGTCAAACCCGGATAAGCGGCTGTACACAGCCACGAAAGTTCCACCGAAGAATATGCAATGGCCGGCGCTCGCGGATTCAAGTTTTATGGAATCATACCCACCTGATCACGTTGAAGAGTTTGTTCATCGAAGTTTGAAGAACGCCGATCTACAGCAGTTTGACTTAATGCAACTTCATACCTGGAGTGATCACTGGATGCGTGACGATCGATGGTTCTACAAACTCGACGACCTGCGGAGTCAGAAACTGATCAGAGGAATCGGTATCAGCATCAATCGGTGGGAGCCATGGAATGGTTTGGAGGCTGTTCGAAGCGGCGAGATTGACTCAGTGCAGGTTATTTACAATATCTTCGATCAGAATCCGGTAGATGAATTATTTCCAGCGTGTCACAGACTGAACGTTGCAATCATTGCGCGTGTGCCTTTCGATGAAGGAACGTTGACGGGCACCTTAACAAGAGAGAGCAAGTGGCCCGAAGGAGACTGGCGCAACAACTATTTCAGCCCCGAGAATCTGATTCCGAGTGTCGAAAGAGCTGAAAAGCTAAAGGCACTTCTAGCTGATTGGAACCGCGAGCATTCTACAAATATAACGTTGCCCGAATTAGCATTGCGTTTCATTCTCAGCAACGATGATGTCTCAACGATTATTCCTGGGATGCGTAAGCTGAATCACGTTGAGTCGAACATTGCGGCGAGTGATGAGGGGCCACTGCCTGAAGAGTTATTGAAGCGGTTGCGAGAGTTTCGCTGGGTCCGCAAACCCGCACCGTGGTCTGACTGAGCGATGGTCAGTAGTAGTAGCAGAATAGGACCTATATGACCTATAGGATCTATAGGATCTATTCGCGCTATTAACTACTCCCCACTGACTAACCCTTCATCTCGAGAGTCTTCACAAGAAACGACCAGCGATCCGCGATCTCCTCAATGACCTTCGCTGTTGGCTTCCCTGCCCCATGCCCAGCTTTTGTTTCAATTCGAATCAACACTGGTGCACTGCCGGCCTGCGCCGCTTGCAGTGTAGCTGCGAATTTGAAACTGTGACCCGGCCACACCCGATCATCGTGATCGGCGGTTGTCACCATCGTGGCCGGATATGACGTTCCGGGTTTGATTTTGTGCAACGGAGAATAAGCGTATAACGCTTTGAATTCGTCAGCGTTGTCAGATGAGCCGTAATCCGAAACCCACGCCCAGCCAATCGTAAACTTCTCAAACCTCAACATATCCATTACACCGACTTGAGGCACCGCGGCACCAAACAAATCGGGACGTTGAGTCATCGCTGCTCCAACCAGTAATCCACCGTTACTCCCTCCGCCAATTGCGAGCTTCGGTGTCGACGTATACTTATTTTCAATTAACCATTCGCCGGCCCGGATGAAGTCGTCGAAGACATTCTGCTTCTTCAGCTTCATCCCTGCCTGATGCCACTCTTCGCCATACTCGCCCCCGCCACGCAGATTTGGTTGCGCACAGACTCCGCCCAACTCCATCCATACAAGATTGCCCACGGAGAACGCTGGAGACAATGAGACGTTGAAACCGCCATACCCGTAAAGATACGTCGGGTTGTTTCCATCGAGTTTCAGACCCTTCTTGTACGTGAGGAACATCGGGACCCTGGTTCCATCTTTGCTCGTGTAGAAGACCTGTTTCGTTTCAAAGTCCGCCGGATTGAAGTCAACTTTCGGTTCGCGGAAGACCGAACTCTTCCCGCTTGTTGTGTCGTAGCGATAGATGGTCGTGGGTGTTGTAAATCCCGTGAAGGAGTAGAAAGTTTCTTTGTCCGTAGACTTACCGCCAAACCCTTCCGCCGATCCGATTCCGGGAAATTGCACTTCACGAACTAACTTTCCGCTGAGGTCATAAAGCCTGACTTGCGTGTAAGCATCCCTCAAATAGTTCAATACAAACTGCTGGTCTACAAACGTGGCACTCTGTAAGGCTTCTCGACTCTCGGGCACTATCACTTTCCAGTTGTCACGTGCAGGCTGGTTCACATCGATCTCTATGATCTTTCCTCGCGAGGCTTGAAGATCCGTTTGAAACCAGAAGCGGGTTCCGCGATTACCGATAAAACTGTACGCAGCGTCGAAGTTATCAAGAAGTTTTACAACTTGCGCATCTTTGTTTCGCAGGTCCTTGTAGTAAATGCGATTCTTCGTATCCGTACCTTGAAATACCGAAATGATCAAATAGTTGCCGTCTTCTGTGACATGCGCGCCAAATAACCAGTCCTTTTGATCTGGACGTTCGTACACCAGCGTGTCGTCTGACTGCGGTGTATCGAGTTTGTGGAAATAGACTTTCTGAAAATAGTTGGTGGCCTTTAACGAATCATTCTGCGGTTCGTCGTACCGACAATAAAAGAAACCGCTATCGTCATGTGCCCAGGAAGCGTCTGAAAACTTCACCCACCTCAGATCGTCAGCGAGATCCTTTCCTGTCTCGACATCGCGTACTCTCCATTCCTGCCAATCAGACCCGGAAGCTGAGAGGCTATAGGCCAGCAGTTTTCCATTGTTGCTAACGTTCATCCCCGAGAGAGCGACTGTGCCGTCTGTTGACAATGTGTTTGGATCGAGCAGAACTTTTGGTTCGCCGTCAATTGAGGTCACTGAATAAAGAACACTCTGATTTTGTAATCCACTATTACGCGAATAGAAGTAGCAATTTCCTTCTTTGAAAGGGATCCCATACTTCTCATAGTTCCAAAGTTTTGTAAGCCGGTCTTTGATACGTGTGCGTGCCGGGATTGAACTGAGGAATGAAAACGTCAGTTTGTTTTCTGCTTCGACCCACGTCCTTGTCTCTTGCGAATCGAGATCTTCAAGCCAGCGATACGGGTCAGCTACTTTGACGCCATGATAATCATCAACCTGATCTGCTTTTCTGGCCGCCGGATATTCGAAAGTCTTCACCATTTTGTCTGAGCTACCTGCGATTGAAGTTTGGGCACCACCATTAAGAACAAAGAATAGAGAAACGGATAGAAGTGAACCGAAGGCAAAGGCAATGATAGGACGAGCGCCAAACAAACCGCGCATGGAAAGCTCCCTTCAAGATATTTCAGATTTCAGCTTTAGATTTAAGATTGTCGACCGCTAAATCGAATTTCGCACTTCAAATTTGAAATTGCAAGCCACCACCTCGCGGTAGAACCCGCGAAAATAATCAGAGACCTCGGTGCTGGGACCGCAGGCGTCCCCGCCTGCCCGCGTCGAACTTAACCAAGTGAATTACCTCAACGACTTTGCTTAGTGAACAATTGCGCAGATGATCAGGGTAGCGCGCGGCGCGGGCAGGCGGGGACGCCTGTGCTCCCAGGACCGAGGTCTGTGATAATCACACCGACCTCACGACGCAGGCTCAGCGCAAAAACAAGTTGACAACCACATACGCCATGGGTGAATCTAACAACAGCTCACCGCCCCCCGGTGAGATATTTTGATCTAACTCTCCTGAATAAAGACATATGTATTGTATTTCCCGTCGTGCACTGATTTTTGTGGCCTTGGCGGTTCTTTGTCCGAATGTCTTCGGTCAAGCCGATACCAGCCAAACGCGCCCCAGAACGGTTTCCCAGTTAACCCAACAAACGGCTAATCAAGCTGCCCCACAAACAAGCACACCGGCAGTAGTGCCTGTTGTAAAGGAATCGGCGACTGCTGAGATCACCAGTCGCAGCCCCCTGGCGCTCTCACCACCTTTGATTCAATCGCGAATTAGTGAAGCAGAGCGGCTACTCAAGTCGAAGCCGATGACGACCGCACTAACGACGACACCAAATATTCAATTCGTGACTGTCGCTGCACTTGATCGATCTACTCAGCGTACACATTTAGTGACGCTGTCGAAGGACACGTTTCTTAAGAAGGGAAGTGAAGTTACTTTACCAAGTTCGCTCGGTACTGAGCTCACAATACGTGTGCTTCGGGCAAACGGAGTAAACACTGCGCTGACAATCTCTACACCTCAAGGCAATGAACTTCTACCACTAACCGTTGAATATCCAATCGAACACAACGGTCTGTTTAAGGAGATGGCTTACTACACCTCCGCGCATCCGGCTTTGTTGTCAAAAGACCTTGCGAACTCTGGCCAGGCATATGTACACAACATGCTCGACCTGGCAGTGCGCAGGCTCGGTGAACGTGGAGTCGCGATTTCACCAGACATTCTGAATGTTGCTGAGCGGTTGTGCGTTGTCGAGCATATCGACCACGAGAGATTTCGTGCGGAAAACCGTCTGGCACTTTACGATGAGATATATTCCCTTTACGCGCTCAACCAGCTCGATACTTATCGTTACTCTGTCAGCAGTGCCGGGGCAGGTGGCATGGTTCAGATGATCCCCTGGGCATACAACCTCATCAGACAGAGGCATCCAGGCGTCGGATTGATTCCAGATTTCGTCAGTGGTATGCGCAACCATGCGAACGCTTTGCAGGCGATGTTGCTTTACATGCAGGATACCTGGAACGATCTCACAGCGAACGAAGACATCAAATACGCCCTGAACGCGAAGATCGCCACCACGCCTGAGTTATTGGCCGCAGCTTATAACTCAAACGCCGCCAAGTTGCCCGGATACATCAAACGAGGAAATGAAGACTGGAGATTGCTGATTCCTCGCGAGACTCAAATGTATCTGCAAATTTATAAGTCGTTCGAGTCTCTCGTTCCCATGAAAGCACGAAACTCTGTGTCCGCCGTTGCCGAGAATTGATCAAAAACACCACCCAGGCTTCAGCCGGTGGTACTTCAACTTCACAGCTACAAAGTGATCCTGTTGCTTGAGACACCACCAGACTTCAGCCGGTGGTACTTCAACTTCACAGCTACAAAACGACCTCTTTTTACAGTTGCACCAGCGGCTTGAGTCTCGTAATAGGAAATTACTAGCTAAGAAATTGAAGGACCACCGGCTGAAGCGCGGTGGTGTCCGGAGTGTTTGCTGCTGGTGGTAGTTGTGAAGTTGAAAGACCACCGGCTGAAGCGCGGTGGTGTCCGGAGTGTTTGCTGCTGGTGGTAGTTGTGAAGTTGAAGGACCACCGGCTGAAGCGCGGTGGTGTCGCTGAAGTCGGTGGTGTCTGGCTGCTACTTGCTGTTATCCTCGCTATGCTTTCCAAACACAACACATTAATCAGGGAGTTGTAGTCTCATGTCTCCGTTAAGAAATAATCTCCTCAGATTGATTCTCATACTAGTCGTCGCTGTGGTTCTGACTGTTATTAATCGCACCTCTGCGCAAAACCCAACCACCCAAACGCCGACGGCGCCTGCCGAGAAAACGGCCGAGCAAACACACACAAACATCCAGGTATTGAAGGGATTGCCTGACTCGCAGCTTATCCCGGTAATGAATTTCATGGGGGCCTCACTCGGTGTTCGTTGTACCTACTGTCACGTAAACAAAGATGGCAAGTGGGACTTTCCGTCAGATGAGAAACCAGAAAAGAAGACCGCACGCGAAATGATCACGATGGTGATGGGAATCAACAAAGGCAATTTCCGCGGAAATCCCGAAGTCAGTTGTTACACATGCCATCGAGGCCGCACATCAGTTGTCCACACTCTGAGTCTACCTTTGCCGACTCCTGAGCCCAGGCCATCACCAGCACCTTCACCAACAACACCGCAACCAGCTAACCCGACCGCAGAACAAATTTTCGATAAGTATTACCAGGCACTTGGCGGCACTGAAGCCATCGACAAACTCAAGTCGAGAGTAATGAAAGGAACATTGGTTACCCCGCAGGGAGAACTTGCCTACACCCTGACTCAATCGGGAGCCGATTCCGTGCATGCAATCATCACTACACCACAGGGCGTTATCGAACGTGCTCTAAGCGGCGCAACGGGTTGGGAGAAGAGTAGTCGTGGGGTGAGAGATTTGAGTGACGGCGAAATAAGTTACGTTCGCCGATATTCACTGCTGTACCCCGATATCAAACTAAAGGATCAATTCACCCGCACCTCATTTGGCGGTAAACAAAAGATCGATGAACGTGATGTCTACGTTGTACGAGGAACAACGACCAGCGGCAGACGGGAGACTCTGTTTTTTGACGTGGAAAGCGGGCTACTAGTGCGTCGGACCAGTCTCACCACAACGCTGGTTGGGCAAATTCCGGAACAGGTTGATTTTTTGGACTATAAAGATGTCGACGGAATGAAGCTGCCTTTTACGATCCGTATCTCAGCCGTTGATCCTTCGTATAGCGGCGTGCGGAAGTTTACCGAGATCAAGTTGAACGTGCCCGTCGATCCCAAACAGTTCAACAAACCGGCGTAAGCTTTGGAGTGCGACGGCCTGACGTCGCTTTGTTACAGCGACGCTCAAAATACTCAGCGCGCTGTAACAAAGCGGTGCCAGGTCACCGCACTCCAAGAAGATCCTCTTCCCTGGCATACTGCAACTTATAGAGCTTCCAATAAAGTCCTCGTTGTCCCAACAACTCCTGGTGAGTTCCCTGCTCGCGAATCTCACCATGATGTAGCACGATGATCGTGTCGGCGTTTTGGATTGTGGAGAGTCGATGGGCTACCACAATCGACGTGCGGTCGCGCATCACGCGTTCGATCGCTCGCTGAATCAATTGCTCGGTTTCTGTATCAATTGAACTTGTTGCTTCGTCCAGAATTAGTAAAGCCGGATCGAACGCCAACGCTCTGGCAAACGAAATCAACTGCTTCTGCCCTACTGAAAGACCTGCGCCGCGTTCTCTCACTTCAGCCTGATATCCATTCTTCAGCTTCTCAATGAAGCGATCGGCATGAACTTCTCTCGCAGCCCACTCAACTCGATCCTCCGAGATCTCTGTCCGACCTAATCGAATGTTCCCTGCAATTGTTCCGCTAAACAGAAAAACTTCCTGCAGTACTACCGCAAAGTTTTCCCTCAGCGCCTTCAGGTCCCACTCTCGCAGATCCACGCCATCAAGAAGAATTCGTCCGCGTTGAATGTCGTAGAAACGCATGAGCAGATTCGTAATCGTCGTCTTACCCGAACCAGTATGACCGACCAGCGCGATTGATTGGCCTGGCTCGACCGTAAATGAAACGTCCTTCAAAACCCAGTTCTCGTCCTTGTAAGCAAACCAAACATTCTGGAATTCGATTCGGCCCCGAGCTCGCTCGGTCTTGATTGGCTTGGCCGGATTCAAAATCGCGATTGGCAGATCAAGTGTTCGGAAGATGCGATGCGATGCGACGACCGCGGCTTGAAGCACATTGTACTTGTCCGAAATGTCTCGAATAGGCTGGAACAGATTCTGAGAGTATTGAATGAACGCCACCAGTCCACCCAGAGTCAGCACAAGATGCTGCGTAGTGTTCTGCATAACGCGATAACCGCCATACCAAATAATCAGAGCGACGCCCACCGCACCTATGAACTCAACCAAAGGGAAGAACACGGCGTAATAGAAGATCGTGTCGATGTTTGCTCGCCGATGATCGTCGTTAATGTCGTCGAACTTCCGCAGCGACTTTGCTTCAGCGTTGAAGATCTGCACGGTCTGCGCACCCGCGAAATGTTCCTGAAGAAACGCGTTGATGCGCGCGATCCTGGTTCGCACCATGTCGTAGCCTTTACGCGCGCCTTTACGAAACCAAGTTGTGGCTGCAAACAACATTGGAACGGTCAGGAGCGTAACGAGCGTAAGTCTTACATCCATCCACAGCATCATAGACACGATCGCTCCGATCATCACGAGATCGCCGAGCAGATCAGTGACTCCCTGCGTGAAAAGTTCATTGAGCGCGTCTACGTCATTCGTTAGTCGCGTCATGATTCTTCCGACGGGATTCCTATCGTAGTAGGCAATCTCCTGGTGCTGTAACTTGTCGTAAAGCTCGCTTCTCATGTCGAACATCACATATTGTCCGACCGTGTTTACGAGGATCGATTGAAAGTAAGCGAAGACAAATCGCAGAAACAGCGTCCCGAAATACAAACCCACCAGCAGAGACAGGCCATCCAGTTTGCGAGGCAGTATGTGCCAGTCAATCGCGTATTGAGTGAACTTGGGTTGCAGAACCCCAAGTAAGTTTACGGCTAATGTCAGGAAGAGAGCGGGAAACAGAAAACGAACGTAGGGCTTCAGATACTTGAGGAGCCGGCGAGCTATCTGAAAGTCGTAAGTCTTTCCAATCGACTCTTCTTCGTGAAATTCCTTGACTGCAGTTGACATTTATTGCGTGGCTTCCAGTTCTTCCTCGAGTAATTGCCGCTCGTACAAGTCGGCGTATTCACCATTCAACGCGAGAAGTTCGTTATGAGTTCCCTGCTCAATGAGACGACCCTCATCTAAAACGCAAATGACATCTGCGCTTTGCACCGTCGAGATTCGGTGCGAGACGATCAGGCTAGTGCGATCGCGCATGACTCCGCGCAGTTGAGTCAGAATCTTTTCTTCTGTGTAGGTATCGACCGAGGATAGAGCATCGTCGAGAATCAGAATCTCAGGTTGCCGCAAGACCGCCCTCGCAATTGCGGTCCGCTGTTTCTGACCACCCGATAATGTGATTCCTCTTTCGCCAACAAGCGTTTGGAAACTATCGGGGAACTCGTCGATGTCGTTTGCAAGTCCGGCTACATTTGCTGCCCATTGAACTTCCTTGTCCGTTGCTTGAGTAACTCCAAAGGCAATGTTCTCTCGCAGCGTGTCGCTGAATAAGAATGTCTCCTGTGGAACGTAGCCGATACTGCTTCTCAACTGCGACAACGGATACTCTTTTATCTGAACACCATCGATAAAGACCGTATGGTCGGGCGCGTCGATCAACCTCGGGATCAAGTTGGCCAGTGTTGATTTTCCACTGCCGGTTCGCCCCACGAACGCGACCGTCTGACCCTCTCGGATTGTCAGATTGATTCCCTGCAGTACCGGCTGCTCTTCTCGTCCATAACTGAATGTAAGGTTACGGAATTCGATTCTGCCCTTGATCGGTGGCTGCGTCTTGACGTCTTTCGCGTCATCAATAGCCGGCTTGATCTTGAAGATTGCGTTCAGGCGTTTAAGACTTGCCGTGCCCCGTTGGTACAAGTTCACGACATATCCAAGTGCGATTAATGGCCAGATGAGTTTTGTCAGATAAAAATTGAATACTGCAAACTCTCCGACTGTAATGTCGCCATGCACAGCTAATGGAACCCCAGCCCAAACAATCAGCACGAATCCAATACCAATCAGAAACTGCATCAGGGGCCTCATCATTGCATCAATTCGTACGAGGCTTAAATTCCGTTCAGCGTAGTCTCGATTGAGTTCGCTGAACGCTGCTATCTCTGCCTCTTCCTGAGCGTAAGCCCGCACAACGCGAACTCCAGTGAAGTTTTCCTGCGCTCTTGCAGTGATATGTGCAAAAAACTCCTGAATCTTTTCGAACCGCGTGTGAACTTGTTGGCCAAAAAACTTAACGGTCAACGACACCAGGGGCATCGTGACAAACAGCAGAAGCGTCAACCACCAGCTGATACGGAACATCAACGGCAAGACCACCACGACGACAAAAACCGTCTGCAGCGTGTACATGATCAAGGGACCTGCAAGCTGACGCACTGCAGCTAGATCATTCGTGGCTCTGGCCATCAGGTCACCGATCCGATGTTCATGAAAGAACGAAAGCGGTTGATTAACCAGATGAGCGTAGAAGTCTTTGCGCATGTCGTATTCGACGTGGCGGGACATTCCGATGAGAATTCGTCGCTGCAGAAACAGGAAAACCCCGCTGAGGATGCTGGCGCCCAGAACTTTCAAAGCTGAGATCGTGAGCCGTGAAACAGAGACGTATGTCCAGTTAGCATCAATCGCTTGCCCAATGATTAAGGGAACGTAAACACTAAACAGAACGCTGCAGAGGATGCAGGAAATTCCGACGATCAAAGACAGTTTGTACGGTCGAAAATAACGCGCAAAATTTTTCAGATCATCCATATCAACCCTTTGTCTGATGCTTGGCACGGCGAGGGGTCAGTAATTAATAGGTCCAATAAGTCCTATAGGTCCTATACTGCCCCACAAAGAACAAAGTACTAACTACAAAGCACAATGTCCAAAGCACAAAAGTTATTGGATGATGTCTACGGCTTCAACTTGCGAGGTTTCAAGCGGAATAAGACCGGGAGTGTCGGTAGCAGCGAGGCTGATTCGATTGCGACCTGCATGCTTTGACTCGTACAGTGCGCGATCCGCCGCGAGAACTAACAGGTCGCGGGAGGAAGCATGTTGTGGAAAGCTCGCAACTCCAAAGGAAGCAGTGATAAGACCGTAACCTGGTATTTGGGTATTGATGAGACGTTTTTGCAGCCGCTCCGCAACCACCAAAGCACCTCGAATATTTGCTTGCGGCAGGATGATCGCAAACTCGTCGCCACCAAAACGCGCCGCTGTATCTACTGCTCTTAGCTCACCACGCAGAGTGTCGGCGACGATCTGCAAAGCAATGTCTCCGGTCGAGTGCCCGGCACGGTCATTGATGTGTTTGAAGTTGTCGATATCGATCATGATTAGCGACATCGGTTGGCGCATCCGTGTCGCAAGTTGTATGTTTTGTTCAAGCTGCATTTCAAAAGACCGGCGGTTATAACAACCAGTGAGTGAGTCAGTCAGCGCCTGCAGCTGCATCTGAGCGAACATATCGGCCTGCTTAACGGCCACTGTGAGTTGTTCGGCGACCGTGTGGAGCAGTAACAGCTCGTTTTCGCCCCAAACTCTTGACGCGTCGTCAGATTCAATCAAGATCAAACCCACAAATCTTCCTTCGTTTATCAAAGGCACCGCCGCTTTCGCAGCCTTATCGTCGTCCGTCTCATTACCATCGGTAATCCAGCTCCTGCGAGATTTCGCAACGGCGGCTCTCACCATTTCAACATTGGCGTAGAGCTGGGCCTTCTCTTCGTTGCTTACGATCGGTTCGGCACGAAAATAGTGGCTGGTCTTCGTGGCTCCGACCAGTTCACCTTCAACTCGCACCGCACAACTCTTTGCATTCAAAGCTCGACCCAATTCATTGGCTGCGGTCATCAACAAACACTCGAGTTCAAGTGAGTCACGAATCGCAGTGGCAATCCGATTCACGGCGATTTCGCGTTCGGCTTGTTCCTGAAGCAATCGAGCAAGTTTAGTAGTAACCCCAAGTGTCAATTGCAAGGATGTCGCTTTCGGCATGGACAATTGAACAGCCTTTGCGAATGAAGCGGAGTGCAACGGATGTTGGGCAGTCACTCTGGCCATCAGATATTCGAGGGCCGAATAGACCACGTCTGGCTCGAACGTCCAGACAACTAAATCTCCACCCCCGGAATGGTCGTTCTGCCCGGAGGTCGATGCGAGCAAAGCTGAAAACCGAGCGTCGGCAATTACGACAAATCGCTCTTTGGCGGCATCCGTCGATTGTTCGATTATCGAAGCTTCGCAGCCGAGGGCGTTCTTTGAGGCGAGTTGCTCTGACAATGCGTCGCCGGCGCCCAGGAACAGAAAGACCCGATCGGCGACTTCGACAAGTTGTTTTATGCGTGTCGCTTCACGCGCGTATTCTTCAGCTGGAGGAATACTCTCCACAACGAGAGCATTTAAGCTGTTCTCCAGGACCACTTCCTCAAAATAGCGATGAAGTTGGACGATAGTCGATGGCGCACACTTCACCGAGGTCAACTGACGCGGATGCTGAGCTAAAAGGGAGTCGTAAAGAGAATACATGAAGGGGAGTGGGACCTGGGCGCGGCTGGGAAGAGCTTGGAAGTCGGCGACTGCTGTGCGA
>DATDFV010000215.1:0-20984 GCA_036522415.1 Pyrinomonadaceae bacterium
AGGGCCAAATCGGCAATTGGCAATCGGAAATCAGCAATCCTAAAAATCCGTTGTTCCCGCGAGCAGCTGTCGCAAAACAAAGGGGAGAATTCCGCCATGCTTGTAGTAGTCAACCTCGATTGGAGTATCTATTCGCAAGGTCACAAGCACCTCCTCGAGGGCCCCGCTGCGCCGGTGAATCAAAAGGGTCAGATCCTGTAATGGTCTGATGCCGGCATCAATGCCAACAAGATCAAATGTCTCGCTTCCATCCAAACGCAATGATGCGGCACTCATCTCGTCCTTGAACTGACAAGGCAGCACGCCCATTCCAACAAGATTGCTGCGATGAATGCGTTCAAAACTCTGCGCGACAACTGCTCTCACGCCCAGCAGCCTTGTTCCCTTAGCCGCCCAGTCTCGTGAACTACCAGTGCCGTACTCCTGCCCGGCGATAATGACCAGCGGCACTCGTTCCTCCTGATAACGTATCGCCGCATCGTAGATGCTCATTCGTTCGCCATCTGGCTGATGAATCGTTACTCCACCCTCAACGCCAGGGACCATCAAATTTTTGATTCTGACGTTTGCGAACGTTCCCCGCACCATCACTTCATGGTTACCGCGCCTCGCGCCATAACTATTGAAGTCACGAATATCTACACCGCGCTGCTGAAGATAGAGTCCAGCGGGCGACGAAGGCTTGATTGCTCCTGCCGGACTAATGTGGTCCGTTGTTACTGAGTCGCCGAATATTGCGAGTGGTCGCGCACCCTTGATGTTTTTCAAAGGCTCCAAACCACTCTTGAATCCGTCGAAGTAAGGAGGCTCGCGAATGTAAGTAGAATCCGGATCCCACTGGTACACATTTCCCGAGGTGGCTGGTATCTCGTTCCACATTGGATTTTGATCGGCGAAGTTCCCATAAAGCGTTTGGTATGTTTTGGGATCAAACGCCGCACCAATCAAGTCATTCACTTCCTCCAGCGTTGGCCAGATATCTTTGAGGTAGACTTCCGTCCCGTCTTCACTCGTGCCCAGGGGTTCTGACGAAAGATCGATGTCAATTCGCCCTGCGATTGAGAAGGCTACTACGAGAGGAGGACTCATTAAGAAGTTTGCTTTAATACTCTGGTGCACGCGCGCTTCGAAGTTACGATTACCGGAAAGAACAGACGCTGCGATTACATCCCTCTCGTTTACAACTTGCTCAATCGCCGGATCGAGCGGTCCCGAATTCCCGATGCAGGTCGTACAGCCATAACCAACCAAATTGAAGCCGAGATCATTCAAGTACCGCTGGAGACCTGTCTTCTCTAAATATTCGGTCACAACTCGGGATCCGGGAGCGAGCGAGTTCTTAACTTTCCGATTAACTGTGAGGCCCCGCTCGACCGCTTTCTTCGCTAACAAACCAGCGGCAAGCATCACACTGGGATTCGACGTGTTCGTGCAAGATGTAATAGCAGCGATCAGAACGTCTCCATGCCCAATCAATTCATCGCCCGTGGGAAATTCGTCCGCAGGAATTTCAGCAACGATGTCCGGTGTTGGACGATTGTTGACCATTTCCGTTTCTGTCCAAACACTAGTCGCCTTATTGGATACATCTAGAACAACCGGTGTGGGAATTGTTTCCGTTCTTTGTTCACCGCCGCCGGCAATTTCGATCTGCTGGTCCTCACCCATCTTGACGTGATACCGGGTCCATAGGTCATCTTCTGTCTTGCCGTAACCACCTTCCTTAACTGGCTTCAGCATTAGTTGATTGAACTGATCCTTTAGTTTGGTCAGTTCAATTCGGTCCTGAGGACGCTTTGGACCCGCGACACTGGGCGGAATCGAAGCAAGATCCAGGTCATAGACAACGCTGTAGTCACATTCGCCCTTCTTTGGTATTCCGAACATTCCCTGTGCGCCGTAATAACGTCGGACAAGTTCAACGTGTTCTTCTGATCGTCCGGTTGCTACCAGGTACTGACATGTCTGTTCATCAATTGGGAAAAAACCCATTGTGGCGCCATATTCGGGGGACATATTCGCAATTGTCGCGCGATCCGTTACTGACAAACGAGCCGCGCCCTCGCCGTGGAACTCAACAAACTTTCCGACAACTTTGGCAGCTCGCATCATCTCAGTGACTCGCAACACGAGATCCGTTGCCGTTACGCCTTCTCCCAGAGTCCCCGTCAGATTCACTCCTACAACATCAGGAGTCAGAAAATAGACCGGCTGGCCCAACATAGCTGCTTCGGCTTCAATGCCGCCGACACCCCAACCGACGATCCCCAAACCATTGATCATTGTCGTGTGCGAGTCGGTGCCCACGAGCGTGTCAGGAAAACAAACGCCCTTCTCCCAAACATTCTTCGCGAGGTATTCCAGATTGACCTGGTGGCAAATTCCAATACCTGGAGGTATGACGCGAAATCCGTCGAAACCATGCGTGCCCCACTTTAGAAATTGATATCGCGAACGATTGCGTTTGAATTCCATCTGCATGTTCTTTTCAAACGCATCCCTGGTACTGGAAAAATCAACCTGAATTGAATGATCGATAACGAGGTCAACTGGAACAAGCGGTTCGATGATTCCGCTGTTCTTGCTGAGCCGCGCCACCGCCGAGCGCATGGCGGCCAGATCGACGAGCAGGGGAACACCAGTGAAGTCCTGGAGAAGAACGCGAGCGACCACAAAAGGTATCTCTTCGGTCCGTTTTCCATTCGGTTGCCAGTTCGCTAGTTCCTTAACATTTGATTCGGTGATGCGCCGGCCATCGCAATTGCGAAGCACCGACTCGAGCACGATTCGAATACTGACTGGTAATCGAGAAATCGGGCCGACACCACTCTTTTCCAGTTGTGGCAACGAATAAAAACGATAGGTAGAACCAGAACCTGACTCAAACGTTTGCAATGAATCGAACGGACCATCTGGCATACGACTGCTCAAATCCTTTCGCCGAAATTAGACGATTCGAGTTCGTCTTCTGAGGTGAAGTTTTGACAATTTTTGTGGTTCAAATTGAAGTGTAAAGTCGCTATTGTTAATCGTCAAGCAAGCCATTTGTCCGACGAACTTCAGTTTGTCGTTGCTCCGATCAGCAGTACTCGATTTATTCAAAGTCCTGCTAAACAACGCTCGACAAACTAAAGTTCGTCGGACTTCCCACCCCGAATTGCTCGCGTTTTACTGCATTTGCTATAGTCTGATTATCAAACCCCCAAAATTGGTCTTAAAGAGCTCGAGTTGCTTCGTTTGAGGCAACCGATCCCGATCAAGGGAGTGAGAATATGCCGAAGAAGCACGCAGAGGATTTTGAATACTTAGCAAACGATCCAAACTACGTTCCGGACCCTGAGATAGAAGAGCTAATGGAAGAAGAAATCTCAAGGGCGCCTAAGGACCCGGAACTGTTAGCGCAGAGATTGCGCAATAACACCTCTGCTTCGCCGCGCGATGCCGGCGGAGATCTGGACGCTAACTGGGAAGACGTGAACGACAGCGGGTCGGAAAGCGTAGCAGGCGACAATCCCACTCCCGATCAATCGATGGTTGAGGAAAACGCCCGAGCTCTCGGGGTATCGTACGAAGACAATGAGGAACTGGAGTTTATCGACAAGATTGAGAAGCGAGATCGCGAACGATTCGAGCTCGACGAGGGTTCGAAATCAACCGAGGACATGATCTGAAATGCCGTACGACAGGCTGTTAGCCTGTCGCGCCGTGGGCTGCGTGCATCGACAGGCTGACAGCCTGTCGTACAACGTTCAAAATAATTTACGACTATCCAAGATCAAAGTAACAGGACCATCGTTTACGAGTTCGACATGCATCATCTTACGGAAGCTTCCCGTCTCAACCCTCTCGACTAATTCTCTGCACTTTTGCACAAAATATTCGTAAAGCGGCTCAGCAACTTCCGGCGGAGCTGCGTCGCTCCATGAGGGTCTCAAGCCTCGACGTACATCTCCATACAACGTGAATTGCGAAACGACGAGCAGGCCTCCGAATGAATGTTTCAAAGAGACATTCATTCGACCCGCTAAGTCATCAAAGATTCGCAACGCAACGATCTTTGATGCAAGGTAATCCGCGTCTTCCTGCGTGTCGTCCAAAGCGATGCCCAGAAGAACGACGAGACCATTGGCTATCTCACCAACGATTTCACCTTCGATGGTGACTTTGGCTCGCCTTACCCGCTGAACAACTGCTCGCATCTGAATGTCCGATAAATTTAGTTTGTCGATCGTCGAATTAGCGAATCCTTTAGATTGACATCCGTGATTGCCGCTCACGACAAACTAAAGTTCGTCGGACAATCACTTCTTCGGAGGTTTTGATGGTCTGATTTCAACTCGACTCGGCAGACTTCGATCCGGATGATTCAGTAGGTCCAACACGACGCGTGCAACATCTTCGGGTTGCAGTTGCCAACTCTGCTCTTCGGAAGGTTCGTCACCACCGAAATGCGTGTTCACCGAACCGGGCATGACATAGCTGACTCTTATTCCGTCGTGCCGTACTTCCTGCATCAACGCCTCGCTAAAACCATTAAGTCCAAACTTCGACGCGTTGTAAGCAGCCATCCGAGGATGCGCGTTCACTCCTGCAAGTGAAGAGATGTTGATAATGTAGCCACCACCTCGTTGCTTCATCAGCGGAATAGCGCAGTGGCAACAGTAATAGACGCCCAGAACATTTGTTTCGAGGATTGCCCGAAAATCTTCTGGCGGCATCTCCTCAACTGAGGCGAAGATGCCGATGCCGGCGTTGTTGACTAGAATGTCGACACCACCAAAACCCTTAACCGCAGTTTCAAATAACTTTTCGACTTGCGTGTAATCACGCACATCACAAACTGCGCCGACAACTCGTCCACCGCCGATTTTGTTCAACTCAGCAACTGTTAGTTCAATCTCCGGAGACTCGCGCGAACTGACAATTACGTTAACATCACGTAGTACCAAGGCTGTCGCTATTGCTTTCCCGATGCCTTTTGTACTTCCAGTTACTACGGCAGTCTTCCCTTTGATCTCCATATCAACCTAAAGTTTCAGCTTTGCCCTTAATCGTTCATTAACGATCTTCGGGTTGGCCTTACCCTTGGACGCCTTGATCACCTGACCCACAAAGAAACCAAACAAAGCTTCTTTGCCGCCCCGATAACTTGCTAGCTGATCAGGATTCGCGTCGATGACCTCATCGATGAGTGAATCGATCTCTCCAGTATCGCTAAGTTGAACCAGACCCTTTTCCTTAATGATCGCTTGCGCAGTTTTGCCGGTCTTGAACATTTCAACCAGGACATCTTTGCCTTGTTTGCCGCTTATCTTCTCTTCATCAATTAAACGCACTAGTGCAGCCAACTCGGTTGCGGGTACTGGCGATTCAGCGGCTGATACTCCGCCACTCTCGAGCTCGCGTAATAGTTCGGAACGGATCCAGTTTGCTGTTGCTCGGGGGTTCCCTGATGCTCTCGCTGCGTCTTCGTAATATTCAGACAAAGCACGATCAGAAACCAACTGGGAGGCGTCAGCGAACGACAAATCGTATTGCTCCATGAAACGTTTCCGACGAACTTCCGGCAGCTCCGGCATCTCGCGTTTGACTCGCTCCACAAAATCGTTCGACACGATCACGGGCGACAAGTCCGGTTCGGGAAAGTAGCGATAGTCGTGAGCCTCCTCTTTGGAACGCATCACGCGCGTCTCCATTGACTTGTCATCCCAAAGTCGCGTCTCCTGAGTCAACGTGCCGCCGGCTTCGAGCGTCTTGATGTGTCTCGCAACCTCAAATTCGATCGCGCGCTGCATAAACCGGACCGAGTTCAAGTTTTTCAACTCTACCTTTGTTCCAAACTTCGCCTCACCAACGCGACGGACAGAAACGTTAGCCTCACAACGCAGATTTCCCTTCTCCATGTCCGCTTCGGAAGCACCGACCCACTGAAGCGAACGACGAACATGATTGACGTAATCGTACGCTTCCCATGAAGAACGAAAGTCAGGCTCAGTCACGATTTCAGCGAGTGGAACCCCAGCACGATTGAGATCGATATAGGAGTAACGATCAACATCGGGCAATCCTTCATGCACGTTCTTCCCAGCATCTTCTTCGAGATGGAGTCTGGTGATTCGGATCTTCTTGGGACGCCACTGCGTCGGATGTCCCGCATCATCGCGTTCTGCCGTCATGAATTCCAGTTCGCCATCGGCAGAGAACGGCTGATTGTACTGAGAGATTTGATAACCCTTGGGAAGATCCGGATAGAAGTAATTCTTCCGCGCAAAGATTGAGGTGTTGTTGATCTTTAGACCGAGGGAAAGTGCAGCTCGTGCGCCTAGCTCCAGTGCGCGGCGGTTGAGCACAGGCAATGCGCCTGGCAAACCGAGACAGACGGGACACGTGTTTGCGTTTGGCTCATCGCCAAATCTCGTGGCGCAGCCGCAGAAGATCTTTGATTCAGTATTGAGCTGGGCGTGAATTTCCAGACCAATAATAGTTTCCCAGTTGTTCATGGTGGCTGGTTATCGGGCGAAATAGGTCCCAAGGTCATATAGTTCCTATGCCTTTTTCAGAAGTATAAACTCCTAACCCGCGGACGGTGAAGCATGGAGCATGAACCTGGTTCTTTGTCCGTCGTACTTTGACCCTTAATTCCCTCGGCCACCCAAGGCAAAGAACTAAGCACAAAGTTCAAGCGTCGGGGTTTGCCTCATTCTCCTTGTTTTTTAAAGCCTTATGACTAGATTTTCCAATAGCTCTTTGATATACATGCCGCCGCGATTAACCGTAGCCTCCCGGTAGAACCATCTGCGGACGCCTGTTAACCGAACCGGCGACACCGCTCGTCCTTTGACCCTTTGACAGAGGAGTTAAACCAAATCATGGCAAAGACTGTTTGCAAGATTTTGGGGGTTGTCTTCTTACTGGTCGGAGTCGCTGGTTTTGCAAAGCCGGATCTACTCGGTGCACACCTGAATCCGCCGCATAATGTCGTTCACATCGTTTCGGGGGTTATCGCCCTTTATTTTGGCTTTGCCGGGTCAATATCGGGGGCTAAGGCGTTCTCGCTGGTTTTCGGTGTCGTTTATCTGGCTCTGGGAATTTTAGGCCTGGCAATGGGTGCGGGCGCAGAAAGGATGTGGGTGGTCGGCCCCCTTCATTTTGGGCAGGTAGACCATGGCATTCACATTGTCCTGGGCGTTGTCTTTCTCGCCGGAGGCTTGTTTACCAAAACATCTTGAGATTGACATTCAGGTTGCAAGGCGGATTCGATAAGTTGACGCAATTGCGCCCACGAATTCTTAACCTTGCAACCTGAAGCCTCCTTAGAATGTTACTTTGATCCCTCCTCTGCCGACCGCGCCGGGTGCAAGAAAACCGTTTTCGTAGTACGTCCGATCGAATAGGTTCTCGACTCCCGCAAACAAAGTTACTTTCACCTTCTCAGAACGTGAACGTTCGTAACTGGCGAACACATCTGCCTTCGTATATCCAGCAAAAGTTAACTCCGCCATTCGAAATGGAAAGTTGTTCTCGAAGACTGGGGCTATATATGAACCAGTTCGATTAACTTCCAGGCTGACGAGCAATGGGCGATAACGCTGGCTCCATAGAAAACCGATCAAATGTTTTGGAATAACATATTCCGGTTGCAGACCGTGCGACGGAACTGAACGATCACTGTTAGTGAAAGTGTAAGCTGCACGAATCTCCGCACCCTTCCACGGCGCAGCCTCCAGATAAGTTTCCACACCGCGTGATAGTCCACCCGGTCGATTGAGATAACCGCTGAACCTGCCAAGTCCGAGCGGGTCAACGGAAAACCCAGTAAACGCAACTACGCGTTGCAATCGTGTGTAGAAATAAGTTGCTCCAAGCGAAACTTTGTCAGACGCTAATCGCTGATCGAAACCGCCATCAACACTGATTGATTGCTCGGCTTTTAACGTTGGATCGCCAAATCGGACAGGTCCAGCATTGCCAAATGTTCCTTCTCCAAATCTCTCAAACAAAGAAGGCGCTCTGAATCCATTACCAATGTGACCACGTAACTTTGTTCTCGTCGTGCGAAACAAATACGCAACTGACCCGTCTCCCGTAATGGAGCTTTCGGCGTCGCGACCTGCTAGTTCGCCCGGACGATCGGCACTCCTGATCCGGTACGATTGAATGCGTGCGCCTAATGAAAACCGGAGTCGATCATCAAGAAAGGCGAATTGATCTTGCCCAAAGACGGCAAAGGTTCGTTGATGATCAGTTGTGTTATTGAATGTAGAAAATGATGGTTGGGAACTCTGGAAGAAACTCTCGCGCTCAAATTCAAAGCCTGCCGTTGCCAGGTTCGATCGGCCAAGAGTGAAATTTAAGCGACCATCGACGGTATCGATCGTTCCATTGTTAACGCTTGTCAGCTCGAAATCACCAAACGGCACGAAAGAAGCGAACCTCGGATCCACAAGTGGACCATTGTAGTTTCTTCGTTTCGTAGCCACCCGTTGGTACGCCACACTATACGAAACCCGTTCGCTTACCACCTGAGTAAGTCTGCCAGAACCTACTAGCAGCCGATTCCTGCGGCCCTGATCGGGATTGTTGAAATCAGGCTGGAAAGTCGCGCCCACGACAGCGGACGGAAATTGTTGGCCACTAAACGCGCCGGGCAAAGCGAAAGGATTGTCATTCACTCGAGCATTTGCCACATCTCCTAAGAAAGTTCCGGTTATGGCGACTGATTGAGTAGGTTTGAATTGTGCACGTGCGATAAATGACGAATTCCCATACGCGTCGTCCTTATCTATCCCTCTTCTCACGTCCAGCCGATCTACACCTATATTGAAGCCAAATCGCTCAGCACCGGCAGTTACCTGCAAGCGCTCGCGATATGTGCCAAGGGAACCGCCGTCGAAACTGCTACTAAAGTGAAGTCCTTGTGTACCTGAATCCGGAATCACATTAACGACGCCACCAATCGCATGCGTTCCATAAATCGATGAACCTGAGCCGCGAAGTATTTCGACGCGATCCAGTGACACAAGCGGGAGATCTGAAACCAACGATACCGCAGACCCGTTGATATCCCCGGCATCTCGCACGCGTAACCCATCGAGAAGTATTGCCGTGTCAAATGTGCGTTGACCACGCAACCGCAGTGTCGCCAGGGCGCCCGGTGAGCCTTGCTGCTGAACTCGAACTCCCGGAGTTCCTCTCAAGGCCTCCGCAAAAGCAAGTTCATGTCGCTCGTCAATCTGCTGACTATCAATGACTGACAACACCTTTGCGGCGTCTTCAATCCGCTCAGCCGTTCCGTTGGCCGTTACGACTACACTTTCAGTGACAGAAGCCACTTCTAAAGTGATCTGCAACTCTTTGTTTTCACCGCGTGCAAGTCGGATTTCATCATGCGTGTAAGGCGCAAAGCCAGAAGCATTAACTTCAAGGAGATAAGTCCCGGAGGTCAAACCTCTGAACTCAAACTTGCCCATCTCATCGGTAGTTGTAAAAGACTGCAGACCTGGGTTGGTCAGCAGTCGGAGGCGCGCGCCCGGGATTTTTGCGCCGTTACCGTCTGTAACTGTTCCCTGAATCTCGCCGGATGATTGTGCGTAAGAACTGAAGGAAAGAACTGTACTGAAGAAAATTATTGAAACGATTCTTTTCATGTTAGCTTCTCCTGCCCGTCGCAGTGCGAGCCGAAACAGAATCGCTGAAAGGTTTCCTGACTCGCAGTAGTGAGCCCGATTGATCGGGATCACCTTAACTCCTCGCCTTCCCAGATTTCTCCAGTGGCTGATTTGTCCGATGAACTTTAGTTTGTCGACCGTGACTCTAAGACCCAGAAAGATCACAGAGGCCGCGTGGTCACGCACGACAAACTAAAAGTTCGTCGGACTTTCTTGAGGAGCGTCGTTACCGCATACAGTTGCGCGGGCAGTGGCGGCATCTCACCGCCTTCCCTTACCGAGCGATTCTTTGGTTATCAATTGAGCCGATATAGTTAATGTACCGGCGTGACGCGAGGCACACCTGAAACTGGGTGCGCATCGACTAATACATCCACAGAAAATACTTCTCGTAACAAATCCGGCACCAACACTTGCGGTGTTGTTCCGGCTTTCACTACTTGTCCAGCTTTCAGCAATAGAATGACGTCGGCAAATTGTGCAGCGAGATTAATATCATGAGTAATAATAAGCGCCGACGACCTTCGCGAATTGCAGCGTTCTCTGACAAGGCCAAGCAGCGCGGCCTGATGAGAAAGATCCAGATTCGCGGTGGGTTCGTCGAGTAACAAGATCGGCGCTTCCGTTGCTAAGGCTCGAGCCAGGACCGCTCGTTGACGTTCACCTCCCGAGAGCTCATTCATCAATCGACCACTGAGTTCGTTTAGCTCGGTTTCCTCAAGGACAGCTTCAGCAACTTGAAGATCACGTTCGCTCTCCCAGCCCCACGTAGTGCTGTTGGCCCAAACGAAGCGTCCGCCAAGGACATACTCAAATACTGTTATCGGAAACCGCAGCTCTGCTTCCTGGGCAACAACCGTAATCTGTTTAGCAATCGCCCGGCGACTCAACTTCCCGAGCGGCTTATCGTTTAGAAGAATCGTTCCGCTGTTGGGAATCAAACTGCCATTCAGTGATCGTAAGAGGGTTGATTTACCAGCACCGTTTGGTCCAATCACGCCTGTAACCACACCTGGCTCCAACGACAGTGAGACGTTGTCCACCGCAGTTCGATGGCCGTACTTGATTGTTAAATTGCGAGCTTCCAGCAAATTAAACTCTCTTCAAAAGATAAATAAACAAAGGAGCGCCAATCAGCGCGGTAATTGCTCCCACCGGTAACTCGCGAGGGGCAATCACGGTGCGAGCGATTGTGTCCGCAATAATCACAAACAATGCTCCGCCAAGCGTCGCGCTCGGAATACTTATCCGGTTATCACTTCCCACCGACAACCTGGTGAGATGAGGCACTACCAAACCGACATATCCGACCGAGCCGCTCGCAGCAACAGAACTTCCTACTAACAAGCTGGCGATAAGAAATACCGTCATCCGCACTCGACTAACTTCTACGCCGAGGTCGAATGCGTCTCGTTCGCCGAGCATCAACAAATTCAATGAACGTGCGTTGAGCGTCAGGATGATCGCGCCGACAACCGCAACGGCTATTGGCACCGGTAATAGGCCGCTGTTTGCGCCCGACAGATCCCCTAACAACCAAAACGTGAAAGATCGGATCCGCGTCGCATCCATCATCGTGGTTACAAACACAATGATGGACGACAGGAACGTAGTTACGATGACGCCTGCCAGGATCAATCTCTCTGGAGTTGCCCCAACCCTTCCCCGAGCCAATCTATAAACAGCAAAAGTTGCAACCAAAGCTCCCGCGAACGCCATTAGGGGTCGACTCCACTCGAGACTTCCGAAAAACAACAGCGCTAACATCGTTCCAACAGCCGCTCCGTTTGAAACCCCCAGGAGATAAGGCTCTGCCAACGGATTTCTCAACAACGCCTGGTAACTGGCGCCAGCGGTTGCCAGTGAACTTCCGACTGCCGCTGCCAGCAAGATTCGAGGCAAACGTATCTGAAAAAGAATATCGAACTGATCGCTGGTCAGTCCGCACTGTCTGGTGCCCAACGTCGTCAGTGCACAGAGTGAATTGGAAACAGGTAGTCGTTCACTTCCAAGTAAAGAAGCCGCGCCAACCACAATAACCAACCCGGCGACAAGAATTAGCAAGGTTATTGTTGTTCGCCGAAGCGTTACTCTGTTTTGGTTGGCCTGCCGCGAACTTGTCATCACTTGAATGCTTCGGGATGAAGCGCTCTTGCCATTTCCTCCAATCCGTCGACGGCCCTCGGTCCCGGACGTACCAAATGATCGTCGTTGATTTTGTAGACTCTGCCGGTCTTTGCGGCCGGCGAGCTTGCGAGAGCTCTCGCAACGGATCCATTACCTTCGCCCATTGAGCCGCCTGTGGGAAGAATGATCGCGTCAGGCCTGGCCGCAAGCGCTGCCTCTGCACTGTACTTGGGCCACGCTCCCGGGACATTGGCCGTCACCGAATCTGCGCCGGCGCGTTTGAGCAAATCCGTAACGAATGAGTCGTGTCCAGCTGTGTAAAGCGGTTCAGCCGAGAGTTGATAGAAGGTTCTGATCCGTGAAGATTGTTTTAATGCGTTGTCTACAGCAATTGCACGAGCTCGCAGCGAGGTCACAAGTGCGGTTGCCTGCTCAACGTAACCAACAATTTGTCCGACCTGCTCGATAGAACGAAACACTCCTTCGAGGTCACGTGGATCGGTAATGAACACCGCAATATTGTGACTTTTTAACTGCTCAGTGAAGACTTCGAGTTGTGAGGCGGTTGACACAAGTACAACTTGGGGTTTCAACGCAATTATTCGTTCCAAATTGGGATGCTGAGTGTCGCCTACTTTTTCAATACTCTTTGCTTCGACCGGAAAGTCGCAATAGGTTGTATCACCAACAAGGCTGTGTCCTGCGCCAATCGCGAACACTATCTCAGTTAAATTCGGCGCGAGTGAAATAACGCGGTCGACTCTTTCCGGAAGCAAAACCTCTCGACCCGCATCGTCGGTCATGCGTCGTGTTACGTTCGAATTGTCTACGACAGCGGATGAGCGAGAGCAGGCCGAAGCCGACAACAAGACTATCAGCAGAAGTGGCAGAGATTTGATTAAACGTGACGAGTTTAAAAACACGAAGCCCACTGACCTCCGATGTTCCAACAAAGGGAAAACAGGCTTCAGCGGGATTAAGGATGGGAAACCCACAAGCTGCCTGAACACCTTTGCGCGAGTGTTGAGAGGCGGCAAGTGTCTGGGCAGGTCTCCTGGCTCAGAGCAAAACTCTTCACAGTGGCGCGACCGCGCGGGAATCTCACCCGCTTCCCTATTCTCCCCAATCACTGGGGCACCCAAACACAAATTGAAAAGAGCAACTTTAATGTGCCGGGACACTAACACGCCAAATCAGGGGTGTCAAAGGGATGAAACGGATCCCAGATCTCAGATCTCAGATCCCGAAGCGAACTCCGCGAACCATCATCTTTTGATCTGGGATCTGTGACCTGAGATTTGAGATCGGTTTCGTTTGCCTCCCCTTCCCACGTCCAGTAAGATGCCTTTAATTCAACACCTAACAGGACGAAATCAATGATCAAAACTGTGGAATGGACAAAAGACGGCGTTCGTATGTTGGATCAACGCCTTCTCCCATCTGAGGAGAAATACCTGATGCTGCGGTCGTACGATGAAGTGGCCGAGGCTATTCGAAAGATGGTAGTTCGTGGCGCACCTGCGATTGGTGTTTCTGCAGCGATGGGAATCGCATTAGGTGCCAATCAATCTGTCGGGACATCTGTAGCCGATCTGGAGGACGACCTCAATTACATCTGTGATGTGATGGCTCACACTCGTCCAACCGCTGTCAATCTTTTTGGGGCGATTGAGAGAATGCGGACCGCATTCGAACGAGCCAAATCACTTCGCGACGTTGAAGAAGTAAAAGAAGCATTGGTGTCTGAAGCCTTGGCTATCTTCGAGGAAGACATCGCAGCAAACCGTTCCATAGGTCAATATGGCGCCGATCTGATACCAGACGGCGCAACTGTGCTTACGCATTGTAATGCAGGCGCACTGGCAACCGCTGGCGACTACGGGACCGCTCTTGGCGTCATTCGAGGTGCTCGCGACGCTGGAAAGCGAGTAGCAGTGATTGCCGATGAAACCAGACCGTTCCTTCAGGGTCTACGGTTAACAGCGTGGGAACTGCAAAAGGACGACATCCCTGTGACGGTGATTACTGACAACATGGCTGGTCATGTCATGAAGAGCGGTAAGGTTGATGCAGTCGTGGTAGGTGCTGATCGAATTGCAGCAAATGGCGATACAGCTAATAAGATTGGAACATACATGGTTGCCGTGCTTGCAAAGGAACACGGTATTCCATTCTACGTGGCTGCTCCACTGACCACGCTGGATCTATCTCTTTCCTCCGGCGAGCAGATTCCAATCGAAGAACGAGATCCGATCGAAGTGACGCACATCAGAGATCAGCAAATCGCTCCTGATGGCATAAACGTATACAACCCGGCGTTCGACGTAACGCCAAATCATTTGATAACCGCAATTGTTACCGACAAAGGCGTGGCACGGCCGCCGTATGAAGAAAGTTTGAAAACGCTAACTGAGATGGAGCACGCTCAGTCGGCAGGCTAGGTTGTCGCGTAACGACTGGTCTTCCACCAGTCAATAGTCCTTCGGAGTCCTTCTCGCAATCCGACCGATGGTTCGTAGCCGAGTAATTCACGAGCTCGTGTTGTATCAGCGAGGCTGTGACGAACATCACCCACCCGCGGTTCACGATAGTCCACCGCTACTTGCCGTTTTCCAATTAGATCTTTTAGTTCTGAAAGCAACTGGTTCAGCGTGATTCGTTCGCCGGTGGCAACATTGATTACGTTGCCAACACCTTTCATCGTCGTTGCAGCCTTGAGATTCGCGGCCACGACATTATCGATGTATGTAAAGTCACGCGACTGTTCGCCGTCTCCGAATATAACTGGCTGTTCGTCAGAACAGAGCGCGCTGATAAATCTCGATACAACACCCGAATACTGTGATCCCGGATCTTGTCTGGGGCCAAACACATTGAAATATCGGAGTGAAACCGTTTCCAATCCGTAAACGCGCGTAAAAACCTGGCAATAGTATTCGCCAACGAGTTTCGCGACTGCGTACGGAGAGAGAGGATCAGGAGCCATATCTTCCACTTTCGGCAGCGTCGGCTGGTCGCCATATGCCGAGCTGGATGCCGCGTAGACAACACGTCTTACGTTCTGCTGACGCGCAGCCTGCAGCAGATGAAAGGTTCCATCAACTGAGGCAATATGCGATTGTTCAGGATTCTCCACGGAACGCGGAACTGAGGGTATGGCGGCCTCATGAAAGACAACCTCAGCATCCTTGAGTGTGCGGTTAATCAGTTCAAGATCTGCCACGCTGCCTTCGATGAACTCAATGTCTCCGGAAAGCTCCTCCACATTCTCACGGTGACCCGTTGACAAGTCATCGATGATCCGCACCTTGGCACCGCTTGCTGCAGCAGTTTCTGCGATGTGGGAACCAATGAACCCGGCGCCCCCCGTGACAACTACAATTCCAGATAATGACATTAGCCCTTATTAGTTGGTCGGAACTACCGACCGACGCCTACATATTCAAAACCTATTTCGCGCATGTCTTCGGGATCACAAATGTTTCTGAGGTCGGCGATTCGCGGGGTCGCCATCAGCTCATGAATGCGGCGCATATCCAGTGCTCTGAACTGGTTCCATTCAGTCACAAAAATCAAGGCCACCGCGTCTCTCACTGCATCGTACTCATCGTCAGCATAAGAAATTTCGGAAAGTATTTTCTTCGCTTCCGATTTTGCTACGGGGTCGTAGGCTTGAACTAAGGCACCATCGGCGAGAAGTCCGCGGATAATGCCAATCGATGGCGCTTCACGCATATCGTCAGTCTCGGGTTTGAATGCGAGTCCAAGCACCGCGATCTTTTTGCCCTTCAAGTCGCCCACGAGTTTACGAATCTTCACCAGCATCTCCTGACCCTGGCGCTTATTCACTTCTATCACCGCATCCACGATTAAAGAGTCGGAACCGAACTGGCGCGCGACACTGGCTAATGCTCGAGTGTCTTTTGGAAAGCATGAACCACCAAATCCCGGGCCAGGGTGCAAAAACTTACTGCCGATCCGTTTGTCCATGCCAATACCACGAGCAACATCGTGGACATCACAACCGATTCTCTCGCAAAGATTGGCGATCTCGTTAATGAAAGAGACCTTCGTAGCGAGAAATGCATTTGCAGCATACTTCGTTAGTTCAGCTGCCTCGAGAGAAGTAATCACAAACGGAGCTTCTATTAAGTAAAGCGGGCGATAAAGATCCTTCATAATGGCGATGGCTTCTTGATCGCGACTACCTATAACCACGCGATCGGGCCTCATGAAGTCGTTGATGGCAGCACCTTCGCGTAAGAATTCCGGGTTCGAAACGACGCCAAAATTTGCCCGACTTTTTTTGCGTTCGTTCACCAAACTACGTATATGTTCACCAGTACCAATTGGCACCGTTGATTTTGTAACGATGACCTTGTAATCGTGAAGGTGATCTGCGATGGAGGTCGCCGCAGCTTCGACGAAACTTAGATCAGGTGAACCATCGTCTCTGGGGGGTGTGCCGACAGCCAGAAAAACAACCAGAGCCTGTTCTACCGCCTCGCCCACATCTGTGGTGAACCTTAGACGGCCTGATTGCGCGTTCTTGGCTACGAGTTGCTCTAGACCTGGCTCATAGATCGGCATTACGCCATTCCTGAGTCGTTCAATTTTCTGTTCATCGACGTCAACACAGGTGACGTCGACTCCGAATTCGGCAAAACAAGCGCCTGTAACCAGACCGACGTAACCAGTGCCGATAACCGCTATATGCATTTTGAATCTATTGAAAAGCCTTTGGGATGGACTTTAAATCAAAATTTTGCGGGTCGCGCGATTTCGATCGCGTGACCCGCAAACGTCAGTTAGTACGCTGTAGCGCTGAGGTCAGTGCTACAGTTTTGTTGGAATAATCCAATCTCTCAAGACTACTTCGTCGGGCTTACTACTGTAACGGACCCACCGAAGTTCAAGTCGTTGTTATGGAATGCGGCGTAAAGAACACCGGCAACTGCTCCACCGATTGCGAGCAGCAACACGGCCAACGCACCACCACTAAGACCATTATCGTCGTCGTCGCCCTGAGGGCTCGGCATTCCGGCCATTCCACTTTCACCAGCGGCGATCTGCTTCACAGAACCCCCGGATCGGAGCTGAGCCAGACCCGTTTCAGTCGAGACTGATGTTCGACCATGCGACGCATTCACGGTAAACGCTGTGGCTTGACTACCATCGACCACCACAGTTCCGTCTTTTGTGGTCAGGTTTACAGTGATTCCATTAAGAGTGGAAACATGAGCGCTGCCGGTCGCGAGCATTCCGTTGATGCCCTTGTCTGTGAAGGTCAGACGAAGATTGCTATTGGGAGCGAGATCGATCCGGCCCAATTTGTTGATGCTGACCGATGCGCTGCTATCTTTTGCGGTGCTAATCGTTGAGTCGGAGAACAAGGTGCCGCCAGAAATCACTTTCTGTCCGTTCACGGTAACCTCACCAGTCACCGACAACTCGCCGGATGCTTTGGCTCCCGGCGCGGCCAACACAACCATTGAGTAAACACTCAAAACGGCAACCGCTACAAAGAGCGCGATGAACTTGCGGCTCCAAGTTTTGCTAGTCATTAACTTTCCTCCCGTATAGTGAAAAACAAAAAAGTCTTTATTGCTGTCGCAACGCGTAACTGTCGTGAGAAACTAAGTGCAGAACCAAATCCCGTTACAACTGCTCGCGACCTTCAAAAGTTAGTGCATTTGTGGTCCGCAAAGCTCGCTAACACTTGGCATTTATTACACTAATAGGAGGCCGGTGTCAACAAACATTTGGACCGAGTTTGCCACGAAACTGTGCTTTTTTCGGCTTTCAGACGATAGCACTCGACAATCGACACGTCTGGATATTATGAGGGTCAGAAAACATTGCGTTGGTTGACAGCCGAGATTAAGGCACTACCCGCCGACTTCTGCTGAGCGTCTTTGGACCGCCATCGGAAACCGCGGGCTTGCTTTCCGACAGGCCCTTCTCAGTAAGGTCTGCCTGCTCGTAAGGATCCAATCTCGCAAAAACATAGAAGATTTCGCTGGAACGGACAGTTCCAAGAAACCGAAAAGTATTTCTGATTACCTCGCCCGGTTTGAAAGTGGGGGCCGGTGTGGGACGACCGAATAGTAACCCAAATTCGTCGGCCGTGACCGCCTCCAACTCCGGAAGGTAATCATTCTGTGTTTCCCGGGCCAAACGGACCGCAATCTGCCTGAGAGCTCTGATTCGATTGGAGTTGCGCCGATAATAACCGGGGCTGATTTCGCGGCGGCTTACCCTGTCATCTACGACCTCTTGCTCGTTTTTTAGATACCCCAGGTAGGCGCGGACGACTGGGCCAAAATCGTCTTCCGAATATCTCGTCTGGCCGGTCGTAAATAGCGGACAAAGAAGCAGGAGAATGAGAACGAAAAAGAGTTGTGCCCTTGAGAATGGCATCGAACAGCGTCGCCGCCTTAGTGTGATAATTTTCTTGTGAAGTCGCATTATAAAACGTTTGCAGGACACAAAATTGCGCGTGTCTTTCAGCAATGTTACATTGATCTTCAATTTCAGTGAATGCATCAATGACTTCGGTCGATCTCTCAGATATCCAGACTCAAAACAAAGTTGCTCTCGGTGTTTCGGGAGGAATTGCCGCTTATAAAGCGGTGGAAATCCTCCGCGGACTGCAACGCGCCGGGTGCTCAGTCCGCGTGGCAATGACACAACGCGCGTGCGAATTTGTTCGACCTCTGACCTTCCGTGCACTCTCAGGTTCGCACGTTGTCGTTGACGACTATGCGCCTGATAATCCCGATCCAATTGCGCACATCACGTTTTCTCAAACAGTAAACCTACTTTTAGTTGCGCCCGCCACGGCAAATATCATCGCTAAGTTTGCTCATGGAATCGCCGATGATTTTCTGACCTCGACGTATCTCGCGTGCACTTCGCCAATCCTGTTGGCACCGGCTATGAACACGACAATGTGGGAACATCCCGCAACTCAACGCAATGTTGAACAGTTGCGAAAGGATGGGATTCACTTTGTCGAACCAGACGCAGGCGAAATGGCTTGCGGCACAATCGGTCCGGGCCGTTTGAGCGACCCCGAACGGGTGGTGAGCGCCGCCTTAGAAATTTTGCGGACCAACAAGATGAAAGATTTAGCTGGCGAGCGTCTTCTTATTACGGTCGGCGCAACTCGTGAAGAGATCGATCCCGTCCGTTTCATTTCAAATCGCTCATCTGGAAAAATGGGGTTTGCGGTCGCTGACGCAGCTCGCCGAAGAGGAGCAACGGTGACGGCAATCGCTGGAGCGACCACAGTTGATTCGCCACCTGGCGTAGAGTTGGTTCGAGTCAATTCGGCGATGGAAATGGCAGAGGCCGTGCGACGCGAGATCGTCAAGGCAACGATATTTATCGGGGCAGCTGCCGTTGCCGATTACCGGCCAGCTGAACGAGCCAATCAAAAGATAAAGAAGAACACCGAATCTCTGACACTCAATTTGGAACGAACTGAAGACATTCTGTCCGGTGTAGCCGCTACTCGACCCGAAGGAATGCTGGTCGTCGGCTTCGCGGCGGAGTCTGAAAATCTGTTAGAGAATGCCAGAAACAAATTGCGAACTAAACAAGTCGATGTCATCGTGGCTAATGATATTTCCGAACGCAACGTCGGATTCGATTTCGACACGAATGCCGTTACAATCCTCAGCCGAAATAACAGCAATCATGTTCGACTGCCGCTGATGTCAAAGAAGGACATCGCAGATCAAATCCTTGACGTTATCGTGAAACTCCGGTCTGAAACAGCCACCAAAGCTTCGTCAACTTAAATGGACTCCTCAGAGCTCTTAGAACTAGTACGAGAAACAAAGAAGCAGCTGCTTCATTTGCAGGCGCTAGGTGTCGAAGGCGTCCAACTCTCAAAGGAACCCGTTCCGAGGTCAACTGAGGCCGTTCCTGTGTTTCAACCAGCAACAACTAAAGTTTCGCAAACTGAACCAGTGAGCTTGTTTGGCGACCTTGCGCCTCACGGGGAGAGACTCGCGTCGTCTCAGGAGACGTTTGAGGAGATTCATAACGAAATCGGTGATTGCACACGTTGTCCATTACATCGGGAAAGAACAACTGTCGTTCACACTGAAGGAAACAGAAAAGCGCGCCTCATGTTTGTCGGTGAGGCTCCGGGAGCGGACGAAGACATACAGGCCAGACCATTTGTCGGTCGCGCAGGTCAGCTGCTGACGAAAATCATCGAAGCTATTGGTTTGAAACGAGAGGAGGTGTTGATTGGAAATGTAAATCGCTGCCGCCCGCCAGGCAATCGTCCACCAACGCCTGAAGAAGCTTCAATGTGTAAACCATTTTTGCTTCGCGAAATTGCGATCGTTCAACCTGAAGTTATTGTTGTGCTGGGCAACACTGCGATGAAGAATCTCTTAGACACCAGAGAAGGGATCACTAAACTGCGCGGTACCTTCCAGGAGTACAAAGGAATCAAAGTGATGCCAACTTTTCACCCGGCTTATCTGCTGCGAGATCCGTCGAAGAAACGCGAGACCTGGGAAGACTTGAAAAAGGTGCGCGATTACCTCGACAGTACCGCTCAACATTGATAACAGTGCACAGGCTGTCAAGCCTTAAGAATTTGCGTTAACTTGTCGTACGTGAACAATCACCTCGGAACTGCAACATCAACGACGCTTAAACCCAACTCAGCTTGTTACGTCGAAGTTGCTGTTCCTCTCCACGTTTCGAAAACATTCATCTATAGATTTAGTAGTGAAGAGGCGAGGCCACAGATTGGCGCTCGTATTCTTGTGCCACTGGGCCGCAAGCTCGTCACCGGATATGTGGTGGCGTTTTACGAAGCTTTACCACCGCAGTTTGCATCAAGTGAATCTGAACTTAAGGAGGCGGGAAACGTTATCGAATCCGTTCCCGTCTGCACCTCCGAGATTCTCGACTTGACGCGCTGGGTCTCGGAGTATTACGCATCGCCTTGGGGTGAAGTGATCAAGGCAGCCTTACCGCCCGGCATAAGTCCGGCGATTCACGAGTTTGTTTCGCTTACAGAAAAGGGCAGGACTCAGGAACGCCCTGATGAAGTGAGTCTGACTGCAAAGATTCTTGAGCATCTCCTCACGACCAGCCAGCCAACAAGACGCGATTCCTTAAACCAATTTGCATCGATAACGCAGGTCAGCCGAATCTTGC
>DATDFV010000216.1:0-17581 GCA_036522415.1 Pyrinomonadaceae bacterium
GTTGTGACGCTCACTGAAGACCTCGCACTCAAACAAGCGGCAGACGCAGACGCCGAGATCAAGCGCGGTAAATATCGCGGTCCGCTACACGGAATTCCGTGGGGAGCAAAAGATCTCTTCGCCACAAAAGGCATCAAGACTACGTGGGGCGCTGAACCGTATCGCGATCAGATTATCGATTACGACGCGACGGTGGTTAAAAGGCTTAACGAAGCCGGAGCAGTACTCGTCGCAAAGCTTTCTATGGGGGCACTGGCCCAAGGTCCTCGTTGGTTTGCCGGCGTGACGCGAAATCCCTGGGCCCCGGAAGACACTCAAACCGGCTCAAGTGGTTCATCCGCAGGACCGGCATCAGCAACGGCTGGAGGTCTTGTCGGTTTTTCAATCGGAACGGAAACACTGGGCTCGATCATTTCACCTTCGTCCACTTGCGGATGCGCAGGGTTACGACCAACCTACGGACGAGTCAGTCGTTATGGCGCAATGGGATTGAGTTGGACGATGGATAAGATCGGGCCAATATGCCGAGGAGTTGAAGACTGCGCCGCCGCGTTAAATGCGATCTATGGTCCTGATGGTAAGGACATTACTGTTGGTGATGCACCTTTTAACTGGAATCCCGACACAAACATCAGCACGCTCAGAATCGGTTACCTGAAAACTGAATTTGAAGGCGGCAACTTTCAACCGACTAACGACCAGCAACGTCAACAACAGGAAGCGCGCCGCGCTGTTTACAAGACAGCACTCGAAGTTCTGGAAAAGGCTGGCGCAAAGATGGTTCCGATCGAGATGCCAAAGTTTTCAACAGCTTCTCTTCGCTACATCTTATCCGCTGAAGCCGCCACGGCATTCGACGACATCACACGCGATGGCCGTGTCAATCAACTGTCAGGGCAATCTCCCGGAGACTGGCCAAACACGTTCCGAACGTCACGATTCATTCCCGCTGTGGAGTACATCCGTGCACAGCGAGCTCGTACGCTGCTAATTCGCGAGATGGAAAAGTTGATGTCGGAGTGGGATGTTTTTGTGAGTCCAGCGCCTGGGAGTTCCAGTCTGCTGGTGACGAATTTGACTGGTAACCCGGCAGTCTGCGTGCCGTGTGGCTTTGTGAATGATCGGCCGATAGCGATCATGTTCAGCGGCGGTGTGTACGACGAGGTTGCACCACTGCGCGTGGCATTAGCGTTTGAAAGAGCCACGACGTGGCACACGATGCATCCGAAGATGGATTTTGCTTAAGGTCCGACGAACTTTAGTTTGTCGTGTCAGGGTTAGAGGGCGAACTGAATTTGCGCGGCGCGAAATCAACGCATCGACAAACTAAAGTTCGTCGGACTCTTCGATTTCGGGCTGAACATTTGTCTGCGGTTGTTGTTCATCGAGATCACGCTTGATGGCGTCGAGGATGCCATTGATGAATTGAGTGGCTTCGTAAGTTGAAAACCGGCGAGCTATTTCGAGGGCTTCGTTGATAGCGACTGTGCGAGGCGTAGGCTCGTAGAGAAATTCGTAAACTGCGAGCCGCAGAATGTTGCGATCGACAACGGCCATCCGAGAGATACGCCAGTGTTCCGCACGCGAACGGATCCGCTCGTCAAGCAGTTCGAGATTCGCCAACGTTCCTTCAGCGAGTCGCGTTGAGAACTGGCGAGCTGTTTCGTCGAGATCCGACTCTCCGAGCTCCGACCAGTAGGTGCGAACCACCTCGTCCGCGGGCATTTCGGCAACGTCAGCCGCAAAGAGCATTTGCAAGGCACACTCGCGTGCCTTACGGCGGGAACCCATATTAAATCAAAGGATGGTGCAGGAATGGCGAACCCTGAACTTTCGTCGCTCCTTCATCCCTCCTCAAACGCTTCCTTGTAAAGATTAACTAATTCAACCGCAGTTACTGCGGCTTCAAAACCCTTATTCCCCAGTTTCACGCCGGCTCGGTCAATGGCTTGATCAACCGTATCGGCTGTAACGATCCCAAACACCACAGGCACACCACTATCAAGACCGGCTCGAGATATTCCCTGAGTCACTTCATTTGCGATGTAATCGAAATGTGGAGTTTGGCCACGAATGATAGTGCCGAGACAAACAATCGCATCAAACTTACGCGATTTTGCGAGTCGAAGAGCGAGCAGTGGAATCTCAAATGCGCCAGGCACCCGATACACAAGAACACGATCCTGGTTAGCCCCGAGGCGTTTCAACGCATCAAGCGCGCCTTCCAGCAGCCGACCCGAGATGAATTCATTCCAGCGGCTGGCTACTATTCCAAAGCTGAAGCCTTCAGCATTGAGGTGACCTTCGTGAACCGTAGGCTGCAAAACCGCTTCAACTCCGCAAATGAGAATCGTTAATGCTTTTGCAGTATAGGAGATGGAGGAATGAGCAGCAAGTGAGTTGTACGTGTGAGATCGTTTACCGCGCAGAACTCAGAGATCACATTGACCATTCACCTCTGATTTTAGTTCGAGGCCACGGACGCGATCGTAGATGTCCCGATAGTCCGCCTGAATCGCGACCAAGGTATCGTTGAAGATGCTCATTCGTCGCAGGATGTCGCGGAGATAAGTTTTGAGGCCGCGGGACTCCTGGCGTAAATCGGCTAGGCCGTTGCATAGCTCTTCGCGTAAATCAGCTTGCCCGTTGCGCAACTCTTCGCGTAAATCAACTTGCCCGTTGTGCAACTCTTCGCGTAAATCGTTTTGACCTTGGCGCAACTCTTCGCGTAAATCGTTTTGACCATGGCTCAACTCTTGTAGGCCCTCTTGTAACAGATCCACTTTGCTCGCTAAGTGTTCCCACATCGGTCGAGTGTCGTAGAGTCGCTCCTCAACTTTTTGATCTAGTTTTTCCACTCTGACCGTTAGCTCTTGAACCACCTTTACGACACTCGCAAGCGTTTGGCTTCCATTGCCAGGTAGTTTATTTGTGAGGTCTTCACTCATAAAAATCAGAATCTCCGTCGACGGAAATTCTACACAACATAGTCGGAAGTTCTAGAAGAATCTGTTGCCTAAACTGGCTATTTGTTGTCCAAAGTGGCTACTTCCCTTTGAACACCGGCTTGCGCTTTTCGAGAAACGCTCTGGTTCCTTCGCGCGCGTCATCAGTTTTGAACAAAGAAGCGAAGAGTTCTGTTTCCAAAGCGAGCCCTTCTCCAAGTGGGAGTTCGATTCCTTCGGTTACTGCCTTCAAACAAGCTCGTATCGATAGCGGTGAGAGCTGCTCAATTTCATGGGCGAGCGAAAGTGCTTCTTCCAACACTCTGCCAGGCGAGACGATTCGATTGAGCAATCCGAAGTTGAATGCCTCCTCCGCCGAAATTGTTCTTCGCGTCAGCATCCACTCTACTGCATGACCTAATCCAATTTCGCGCACGAGGCGTTGCGTTGCTCCATATGCAGGCATCAACCCAAGCCATGTTTCCGGAAGACTAAACGTCGCTGCGGTGGACGCTATTCGCAGATGACATCCCAGTAAGATTTCAAATCCGCCACCTGCTGCAAGCCCATTAACTGCGGCAATGACAGGAACGGGAAAGTTCTCGAACTCGCGAGCGAGCTTTTGTCCTGATTCAGAAACCTCGCGTCCGTGTTGGCCGGCCAATTCATACAACTCGGCTATGTCAGTTCCTGAACAAAATGCCTTATCACCTGAGCCTGTCAGAACAATCACGCGTAAACGTTCATCGCCGTGCAGCGTCTCAAGAAGCCTGAGTAAATCAGCCTTCATTTCAGATGTGAGTGCGTTGAGTTTTTCTGAACGATTGAGGGTGAGTATTGCGCGACTGTCGGTTCGGTCGAAGAGAATTTTAGACATACTTTGGAGTGCGGTGGCCTGCCATCGCTTTGTCACAGCTGTAGCGCTGAGACAGATTGAGGTAACAAAGCGGTGGCAGACCACCGCACTCCAAAGCTCTCAAACCAAATTCATTGGTGTCGGATTCTTTGCATCCCTTGTATAGTCATAAAACCCGCGTCCGGATTTGCGGCCGTATAAACCAGCCAACACCATCCGCTTGAGTAACGGCGGCGGAGCGAAACGCCTTTCGCGAAATTCATTGAACATGATCTCTGCGATGTAATAAGTCGTGTCGAGTCCGACAAAGTCGCCAAGCGTAAATGGTCCCATCGGGTAACCACAGCCCAACTTCATCGCATTATCAATATCAACGATCGATCCGACGCCCTCTTCCAAAGCTCTGATTGCGTCAAGCATGTAAGGAACGAGAAGCCGGTTTACTATGAATCCTGTTTTATCACTCGCCCGCACCGGAACTTTGCCAAGTGCTTTACCAAACTCCACCGCCTGCTCATAAACGTCCGTATCAGTCAGTATCGTTCTGACCACTTCAACGAGTTTCATCAGCGGTACGGGATTAAAAAAGTGCATGCCAACAAATCTTCGCTGACGTTCAGCAGAAGTAGCAGTCATCATTTCCGTAATTGATAGCGAGGATGTGTTCGAAGCAAAAATGGTTTCCGGTTTGCACAGGGCATCAAGCTGCGAATAGGTTCTGCGTTTCTCGTCGAGGTTCTCGATGATAGCTTCAATAATGATGTCACAATCGGCGAGATCGTCGAAGGCAGTTGTTCCTGACAGTCGCCCGCGAATCTCTTTTTGCTGTTCGCTCGTGATTGTTCCTTTTTCCGCAAACTTCGCGAGCGACTTGTCGATCCCGCTAAAACCTTTCTCAATCAAATCTGATGACACTTCTTTCACTACCGTTTCGAATCCGGCAGAAGCAGCGACCTGCGCAATACCTGACCCCATAAGACCGCATCCTAAAACTCCAACCTTCTTTATCTGCATCCTCTTCTCCTGATGTTTACCTGACTAATGACTGAAACTCTGTTCCTTCGATTTATGCCAGGCGTTGTAGTCGCTCTTCCACGTTTCTAACTCTTTCAAGATCCCGGCATCTAGTTTAGGACCGCGACGTGGTCCTGTTGACGGTGAGGGACTGGCAACCGCCCGCGTAGTTGTTTTGACCAGTAGCTCAATTAACCGTTTCCGCAATTCATCAGCTTGCGTATCCGGGGCCGCAACTGTTTGTAAAGCCTGAACTGTCGGATTGACGGTGCTTGTATCGCTCTCATTGACAATGGCAGCGACTGTGTCCTGCGCTTGATTCATCACGTTGACGTAATTCAAAAAGACGTCCCGCGGTGTTACCGAGATCTGGACCACCAACGGGGTACTGAAGTTCCGAGAAGCTTTCCAAAAGCAAAGCACGACCAAAAGTAACGCCGCGATTTGTAGCACGCGCCAAACCGTAGCACTGCCATGACTGTCGCCCGGGCGTCGATAGTCCACTACAAGTGCGAGCGCCGCGCCAGATAACATTCCACCGAGATGAGCCGCGTTATCAATGAAGCTGCGACCCAGGAATCCGATGAACAAGTTGATCATGATCACGGGAATCAAACCGGTGCCAAATGCGCGTTTGAAACCTTCCGGCAGCTCATGACGAAACTTGATCCCGAAAACAAATAACACGCCAACGAGTCCAAACAACGCTCCCGACGCTCCGGCAGAGGGGGAATCAACGGATTTGAATACAAATCTGCCCAAACCGCTGCCAGCCAGACCTGGTCTCACTGTCAAATAACTCGCGACAACACCGGCAATTCCAGTCAACACCCAAAAGACGACAAACTTCGCAGACCCGTAGATCTTTTCCACATACGGACCAAGTATCCAAAGGCTGTACATGTTCACCGCAATATGGATCACGTTCACGTGCACAAACATCGGCGTAACGAATCGCCACCACTGATGATACGGAGCGTTGATGTATTGATTTAGCTTCGCACCATAGGCGATTAGCACTGGTTCCGAAAATTCGGTCCACAAAACCTGACTATTCAAACCGCTCGATTGCCACATCAGAAGAAAAACAAAAAGGTTGGCAATCAAAATTATTATTGTGAACTTGTATGGTCGATTGAGAATCGCGCGTGCGAATCTGAGTGTTTCGCGATCGGGAACATTTGGAGGTGGTTGTGGTGATGTGGATGCGCCACAGACGCCACAGGCCGGTTCGCCAGCGCCTACGATTGCCCCGCAGTTGCGGCAAAGGGTGGGCCGACCGGCGGTGTTCGGGTTTGAAGAGCTATCTGACAATACGCAGAGACTAACAAGCGTGATGCTTAACGTGCAAAGCATCACGCTCACAAAGTTTAGTTGTACTTACGCGACTATGTCCGACGAACTTTAGTTTGCCGTTCTGTTATTCCGAACCCGGCGCTTGGTAACGGAACGACAAACTTAAAGTTCGTCGGACATTTCTCTAACCCATCTTTTCAAGCAAACTAACCAAATCGTCAGCGTGCTCTTCTTCAACGGCCAGGATTCCTTCCATCATTCGTCGCGACGTTGGATCATCATTGCCAAAGTAGGTGATCATTTCCCTGTAACTGTCTATGGCAATCCGCTCGGCTACCAAATCTTCCTTGATCATATCGACGAGCGAAGTGCCTTCCTGATATTCCGCGTGACTTCGTGTCAGTAGGCCATCGGGATTGAAATTTGGTTCACCTTTGAGTTGAACGATGCGTTGCGCAATCTCGTCAGCATGACCCTGTTCTTCGTTTGAATGTTGTAGAAACTCGGCGGCAACGCTCTCGGCGTTAATGCCGGTGGCCATGAAATAATGTCTTCTGTAACGCAACACACAAACTATTTCAGTTGCCAGCGCTTCGTTCAAAAGTTTTATAACGGTTTCACGATCCGCTGAATAACCTTCCGTGACCGCGCCATTTTCGATGTGTTTACGCGCGCGATCGCGCAAAGTCTTGATGTCAGTGAGAAATGGTTTGTCCGCCATCGGCTTCACTCCTTCAGCCATCAGCCTCACTCCTTCGATTTAGATTTAGGGGAGTTCAGATACTACTCGGGGATTAAGGACAGAGCAAGTGACCAACAATAGGACCTATATGACCAATTCGACCTATTATTGTTTTCCAATTCACTCTGCCGTTACCTTGCCCTGGAGTTTCACTTCTGTTGCTGCATCAGAAGCGTCGCTTATTTCGATCGGTGCCTGCCAAACCAGTGTTTTGATTCGGCACGTGCCAGTATTGTCTTCGCGACAATAGTAGAGAGTCACCTGGGCTCGAATACTTGCTTCACCGGATTGCAAAACACTAATCGGTATTCGTAAGGGAAGTGTCAAATCTTTAGATACTTTCGCTGCTGAATCTGAACGGATCTTTATCAAACTCTCTTTGTCTACCGAAACTTTGTAGCGCTGCGGAGCGGCGGAGTTCAAATGATATCCGTTGGGTAGATCGACATTGATAGTCAGGAATGAATCGGAACCGATTCGGAGTTTTTGCGACGGTAAGTTAATCGATTCCGAGTTGGGTCCGCTATCGGCGGCAGGCGTCTCCATCGATTTTGCCGGCGGAGTTAATCCGTTTATACGAAGCGTCGAAGTCTGTTTTGTTTTCAGATCAATTACGCGAATCGCATGATTGTTTGTGTCGGCAACGTACAGTTTGCCGTTAGCAGCGGTGAGTCCAGCCGGTTCATAGAAACTTGGAGACTTTCCATCGCTTTGACCCGGTTTACCGGTGCCGAATAAGGTCTTGACACTGTGGGCTTGGGGATCAAGTTCTTTAATCTTGTGGTTGTACGTATCGGCAATCAGCAACTTGTTGTGAAGCCAAAGCAGACCTAAAGGATGTTGCAGCCGAACATCGTCTCCGACAGCATCAACATCTCCAAAATCAAACAAATCTCCGCCGACTAACGTTTGCACCTCATCTTTTGATGGATCCAGTGCGCGGATGATGTTCGATTCAGCATCAGAGACGTAAAGCTTCTGACCGTCAGTTGTAATCCCCGAAGGTTGTGCGAAACCCGCGTTAAGCAACGGGCCGTCCTTACGCTCTTCGCGACCTGATCCAGCGAAAGTTGAGATCTGGTTGTTTGCCAGATCGAGTTGCCAAATTTGATGTGGACCAGCCATGGCAATGTAGAGAGTTTGGCCGACGAGCTGGAGATCCCAGGGTGAGCTGAGAGCAACCGATCTTGCGGGTCCTTGTGGAGAACGTTCCAGCGATTGCTGACCAGTGCCTGCTATCGTTTCAACCAGGTGTTTCTGCAGATCCACTCGTCGAATCAAATGATTCTCCGTGTCAGCGACGTAGAGAAGATTACCTGAAAGTGCCAGCCCTTGAGGACGATGAAAAGTTGCTTTGTCGAATGAACCATCGGCGGAGCCAGCGTCGCCAGTGCCAATCGTTTCAATTAAAGATCCGTCGAGTTTGGTGACCACAAGTCGGTTGTGATTTGAATCTGAAATGTACAAACGATCGTTTTGAGCATCTGCAAGTAATTTGCCGGGAAAGGCAAGTGGCAGGTCACCAACCTTGGCGCGCTCGAGAACTAATTTAAGAGGCTCTAGATTGAGTTCACCACGTTTTTTGAATTCATCGGCAAGCTTCGAGATGGCGTCGTCGATGACTTGATAGTTCCCCTCTCCCGATACGGCGCCAACTACATAACCATTGGGATCGATTAAAACCTGCGTCGGCCACGCTCGCACTCCGTAGCTCTGCCAAACCCTGAAATCCGCGTCGTTATAAACCGGGTGTTCGATCTCATAACGAAGGATGATCCGTCGAATGTTTTCCGTCTCTTTTTCATTCTGGAATTTGGCGGAGTGGATACCGATTACGACCAGCTCGTTGGCATACTTCGCCTCGAGCTTCTTGAGATCCGGAATGATATGAATACAGTTGATGCAGCCGTAGGTCCAGAAGTCGAGCAGGATGAATTTTCCTTTTAACGCCGCAATTGAAAGTGGCTTGTCAGTATTCAACCAACCACGTCCACCGGTTATTTCCGGAGCGCGAACTCTGGCTCTCTCTTGTACGCTCATAAGCGACCCCTTCTTTAACAAATACTTCGACTCAGTTACCCCAGGTGTCAGGACTAACACCAGCGGCAACAAGAGCCTCAAGACAAAGTGTCTCGCGCTTCTAATGTTGATGAGAATCGGGGGTGGATTCAATCTTCTTTCCTTCTAACAGTTGATCAACGCGATCGATTGCTCGTCGCAAATGGGGAATAGTAATTGAGCCGCCAACGACAAGCGCTACATTGAAGGCATCGAGGAACTCTGGTCGTGTGACACCAATATCCGCACATTGTTTGATGTGATAGGTGATGCAATCGTCACAACGGAGAACGGCTGAGGCAACAAGCCCCATCAGTTCCTTTGTGCGTTTGTCGAGTGCGCCATCTTCATAAGCCTGGGTATCAAGTGCAAAGAACCGTTTGATTCCGAGATGACCGCCAGCAGTCAGCTTTTCATTCATCTCGGCTCGATACCGATCAAACTCATCCATTACTCCAAAGTCCCCCTCTCAACATTCCGACGATGGTTCATTGTAGCTTTGGCGACTAATCAACTGGTAGCGGCGCTGGGATCTGTCATGTCTCGTGTATTTCGTGGATCACTTTTCCAGGGCCGGGGCCGAGACGCGACGAACCGACTTAACCGCAGAGACGCAGAGGACGCTGAGGCGCAGAGATAATAAAGTTATAACGTGGCCTTCGCTACCGCTTGATCTTCCGCAGTGATAACCTTTCACAAAACAAAATCAGATGAACAGTCAGGCGTTTACAACACTGGAATACCATCAGCTCCTCGACGTCGTTCGGCGCGGCGCGCAAACCGAGATGGGCAAAGCGCGCGTTAGCGCTCTGACGCCTCTTAACAACGTAGACGAGTTGCGGCAAGAGTTAACGGCATTGTCAGAATGCGTGAACCTGCGCAATCGAGGAGTGAACTGGGCATTTAACGAATTCACGGATCCTGCTGAAACGATCTCACGCCTACGTATTGAGGGAAACACACTCGATGCGCTCGCGATTCTGCAAACAGCAAAATTGTGCGAACAGGCGCTATCTGCAAGGAGCGCGATTCTGGCAGAGCGCGAAATGGCACCTGGGTTATGGAACGTCGTCGAGAATCTGCCTCGCGAGCTGAACAGCGTGATTGCTCGTGTCGCGAATAAGATCCTGCCAACCGGCGAAATCGACGACCGGGCCAGTCCTGAACTGGCTCGCATACGTCACGAGATTTCAGCGTTGCGTTCACGAATCACCCGGTCACTTGAGAATTTGATGCGCCGCTCGGCCGAGTCCATTCAGGATGAACTGGTGACGATTCGCAATGACCGATTTGTTATCCCGGTCAAATCAGATCATCGTGGACGCGTGCACGGTGTTGCACATGGGTTCTCTTCGTCTGGCGCCACTGCATTCATTGAACCTCTCGAAACTGTTGAGGCAAACAATGAACTGCAGGGACTACACGAAGCCGAAGCGCGCGAAGTTGCCCGCATCCTGTCCGCCTTAAGCGAAGAGCTACGCACCCAGCTGCCTGGAATTGAAATGGCCGCTGCTGTGGTGGCCCAGTTGGATTTCATAAATGCAAAGGCAGTCTTTCATTCACGGTTCAACTGTGCAATTCCCGCTGTTGACGATGTGAACCATGAGCTCGAGTTGGTTGAGGCTCGACATCCTTTGTTGGAAGAGAATCTGCGGGGCTCCGGAAAGAGTGTTGTTCCGGTGTCATTCGGTTTTAGTGGTGATGAGAACACGATGGTGATCTCGGGCGCAAACGCCGGTGGCAAGACGGTAGTTCTGAAAACAACCGGCCTGTTGGCTTTGATGGCGCTCTCCGGAGTCTCGGTACCAGCGCAGTCTGCTCGGTTTCCTTTCTATGTTTCGGTGCTTGCAGACATCGGCGATCATCAATCACTTGCTGCAAATCTTTCCACGTTCACTTCACACGTAGCGAATATCGCCAGGATGATTGAGATCTGCGAAGCACCCGCTTTGGTACTGCTGGATGAAGTTGGGACGGGAACAGATCCCGAAGAAGGCTCAGCCCTGGGCGTCGCTGTCGTGGATCATTTTCGCCGCATCTGCGAAGCACATGTAATCGCAACCACACATTACAGTGGTCTGAAGATGTACGCGGGTAACGAACCGGGAGTAATAAATGCGAGTGTCGAGTTTGACGAAAAGACGTTACAACCGACATACCGATTGATCGTCGGCATTGCTGGTGCTTCATCCGGACTTGAAATTGCTAAGAGATTTGGCGTTCCAGAGCAGATTATTGCCACTGCGAAACAATCAGTTACGGATTCAACACTCCAGGCCACTGAATATCTCAAACGAATCAAACGTGAAGCGGAGGAGGCTGAGGAGCTCCGAGTCGCTTTGGAGGAAGAACGAACTGCCGTCGCAGAGAAGTTTGCGTCTCTTGATAAAGAAGCAGCGAAACGAGAAAGCCAGCGCCAATCTGCCTTTGAGGAGACCATTCAAAGAACCGTAGCAGATCTTGAGAGGCGTGCGCGCGACCTGGTTTCGCGAATTTCCGATCGAGCTGAACGATTGAAAGTAGAACGGGAAGCACAAAAACAAGTCGCCGAAATGAAACGTGAAGCACAACGCGCTGCAGCCGTTGCCAGCAAAGAGTCAGGAAAGGCGACAGCAGAAGTCGCGTCTAAAGGTGTACGAATCGTTCGCGACGGTAAAGTGGTTTCAAAAACTGAGGAAGTTGTGGCCGAACCGGTTCTTTACGTTTCAGCTCCGGCACGTGAGATCGTGGTGGGCGACAAAGTGAAACTGAAATCTTTTGGATCGATCGGCGTAGTAGACAAGATTAAAGATGGTGAAGCTGAAGTCCGGGTCAAGGCGTTGAGATTCAGAGAGAAGCTCGAAAATCTCGAGTTGGTTGAAGCTACACCCGCAGCCAAAACTCAAAAAAGTAAATTGGAACAATTGCGACGTTCAGCCGGAACCGAACTTCACCTCGCTGCAGCAGAAGAAACAAATAGATCCGAGTTGAATGTGATCGGTCATACGACAGACGAAGCCGTTGATGCTGTCGATAAGTTTCTTGACGAAGCTTCGCTCGCAAGCTTGAGCCAGGTGCGAATCATTCACGGGCATGGCACGGGTGCATTAAGACGTGCCATAGGAGATCTGTTGAAGGAACACCCTCACGTAGCTCGTTTTGTTGCCGCGCCGCAAGACCAGGGCGGCACTGGTGCAACGCTGGTTGAGTTGAGACAATAGCTGCCCCATGCGGTACCCCCAAACATTCGTAGATGACCTTCGCCGTCAGGCAGACATCGTTCGTGTCATTCAGGATTACGTTCAGCTCAAGAAAAAGGGAGCGAATTGGATGGCGTGTTGTCCTTTCCATAAGGAAAAGACGCCATCGTTTTCAGTCAGTCCTACAAAAGAAATTTTTTACTGCTTCGGTTGTCACAAGGGCGGTGATGTTTTCAATTTCGTGAAGGAAATTGAAGGCGTCGGGTTTGGTGATGCAATCAAGATTGTCGCGGACCGAATCGGAATGCCGCTGCCAAAGATGGTTGACGATGAACGCTTCCAGATCAAGAGACAGGAAGCCGATGAGATCGTTCAACTAAACGTGTGGGCACTCGATTGGTGGGAGAAACAACTGGAGACCAGTAGTGAAGCTCGAATTGCACGAGACTATCTCGAGCAGCGAGAGATCACCGATGAAACCAGACAAACATTTCGGTTGGGCTATTCTCCCGACAGCTGGGAAGGTCTGCTCACCTATCTTCGTCATAAAGGCGCAACGCAATTTCAAATCGAACGCAGTGGCCTCGTCGTCAAGAGAGATGAGGGTGGCGTCTATGATCGCTTTCGCGGTCGACTAATGTTTCCAGTGTTTGATGTTCAAGCACGACCAATCGCTTTTGGAGCAAGAACACTCAAGAACGAGGATGCAAAGTACATCAACTCACCAGAAACTGCCGCTTACGTAAAAGGACGAAACCTTTTTGGTCTTAACCTTACCAGAGATGAAATTCGTCGTGCCGGTTTTGCGATACTCGTTGAAGGCTATCTCGATTTGATGGTGCCTTATCAGTTCGGTATTCGGAACATTGCGGCGAGTCTCGGCACTGCGTTGACATCGGACCAGGCGAAGTTATTAAGCAGGTTTGCGCGTAAAGTTGTAGTTAATTATGATGGCGACCGCGCGGGTGTGCAGGCAGCAAAAAAGTCGATCGAGATTCTCCTCGCCGAAGATATTGAGGTTAAAGTTCTCGTACTGCCCGAAAACGCTGACCCCGATGAGTTCATCAGAAAGTTTGGCGAAGCCGAGTATCATCAACGACGAGCAAAAGCCCAGCCCCACATACAATTCGTAATTGAAAACGCGCTTCGTGATCGCAGTCTTCACCGTCCTGCCGAGAAAGCGGAAGCTGTCGAAGAGGTGCTTCCGTATATTCGTGCTGTAAACAATCGCATCCAGAAGCGCGAGTATTTTGATCTGGCAATGAATCAACTGCAGATAAACGACGTCGCTTTACGTCGGGAGCTTTGGTATTCGCTTCGTGCATCGACACACGTCGCTGGCAGCGCTGGCGAAAAGATCTTACGAAGAACCGGCGTCAAGCCAACGGTAGCAGAGCAACAACTGTTGGCTGCGTTGTTAGCAAACCCGGATCTTCGTCAAGAGAAGCTGTCGTCACTGCAGAAGGCAGACTATGAGGAGCTCGCGACCGCGACAATCTTCAATGCACTTATTGAACTTGATGGAGAAAACATCGAACCGACTTTCGAACATTTGACTGAGAAGACTGAAGGCGACGCTGCGGCACAGCAACTCTTGCCGATGCTTTTGATGGAGAGTGTTGTTACTAACATGGAAGATGGGACAGATTTGCGAGTCACTGTGGAAAAGTGTCTCGACGCGCTCCATTTGGTGAATATAGATCGACGAATTCGCGAGTTAAGTGCCGAGATTGCTGCAGCTGAGCGTGATGGCGATGAGAAAAAGGCGATCGAATTGATTACGGAAAAGTGTGGGTTGGATTTACGTCGGAAGACTTTTGAACCGCAAAGCCAGATCGCCCAGGCTGAAATTTGATGAAGAGCACAGTATTTGCTCGAATCTTCGGAAACTTGCCGTGCAGGGAGCAGTAAGTTGAGTATCGAAGACAAAGATCGGGACGACGTCATGGAGCGACTGCTCGAACTGGGCGGCGATAAGAAATATCTGACGTTTGACGATCTGAATCGCGAACTACCGGATAACGTCGTATCGCCGGACGATATCGAGGACGTCCTTCAGAAACTGGAAGGCTCCAACATCGCCGTTGCGGATTCCGATGAACGACTGTTGGAACAGGCAGCCGTTGTTGTTGCGGACGAAGAAGAGGATCTGGACGAAGAGATCGAACTCGACCTTTCGGCAGGGACTCTCGAGAAAACAAACGACCCGGTTCGTTTGTACTTAAGAGAAATGGGCGTTGTACCGCTCCTTACTCGCGAGGGCGAAGTGGCGATTGCAAAACGAATCGAGCGCGGTCAACTGAAAACTCAAAAGGCCATCTCTCGTTCGCCGATTGCAGTTCGCGAGCTTCTCAAGATCGGCGAGGAACTCGAAGCCGGCCGCTTGAATATCCGTGAAACCGTTACTTTTTCTGAACAAGCCGAACTAACGGGCGACGAAGACAAAGCCGAGGAATATCGCGCCTGGACGATCGAGGGCATAACGAACATCAGCAAAATATACAAAGGCGCCTTAAAAGAATGGGAAAAGCTACGCGATGAACAACATGCGATGCGCGGAAAGAAGACCCGGAAGATCACGCGCCTGCGACGCAGAGTTGCTCGCCTGCGTCTTGAAGTAGCGCAGGAAATCGGGCGGCTAAATCTTACGGAACGCGCGCGCCAGCGACTCATCAATGCGATTCGCGCCGTTCAGAAATCAGTTCGCGAAGCGGATCGCGAAATCGATACCTATATCGAGCGTCTTAGCCGCAAGCGTCTAAAAGCTGACGATCAAAAAGAGTTCAGACGTCGAATTCTGGCTGCAAAAAAACGGCTGATACAGATCGAGATCGATCACAATATCCCGCCGGTCGAAATCAAGCGTTCTTTACAAGCAATCGTTATCGGTGAACAACAAACCGGACAAGCGAAACGTGAACTTGTTGAAGCAAATCTTCGACTTGTAGTCTCAATTGCCAAGAAGTACACGAATCGAGGACTGCAATTCCTGGATTTGATCCAGGAAGGAAATATCGGTTTGATGAAAGCCGTTGACAAATTTGAATGGCGCCGCGGCTATAAGTTTTCTACCTACGCAACCTGGTGGATTCGACAAGCTATTACTCGTGCCATCGCCGATCAGGCGCGCACAATTCGAATCCCAGTTCATATGATCGAGACGATTAACAAACTGATTCGGACCTCGCGAGCCCTGGTTCAGGAGCTCGGACGCGAACCAACGAGTGAAGAGATCGCGCGAAAGATGGACATCCCGGTTTCCAAAGTGCGAAAGGTTCTCAAGATTGCCCAGGAACCAATTTCGCTCGAAACACCAATTGGCGAAGAAGAAGATTCGCATCTCGGCGATTTCATCGAAGACAAGTCAATTCTTAATCCAGCAGACGCCGTGGTTGCTTCGAATTTGCGCGAGATTACAGATGAGGTCCTGGCAACGTTGACGCCTCGCGAAGAGAAGGTAATCAAGATGCGCTTTGGATTGGGGACAACCGGTTCTGAGCACACGTTGGAGGAAGTCGGACAACATTTTGCCGTGACTCGTGAGCGTATTCGACAGATTGAGGCAAAGGCACTGCGCAAGCTCCGCCATCCATCGCGCTCGAGAAAACTAAAAGCCTTCCTCGATGGCGTCCCGCACTAGACAGCATTCAGATCTCAGTTTGTCAGTACAATAGGTCCTATAAGTTGGAATTGGTCCTATTCTGATTGAGCCTCACTTCGGAACAAAGAACGCAGCGCTCTTCACGGTCTCATCAAACTCATACTCGTAGGTATATCCTGGAAATTCTATTGGCTTAGTAAACTGGACGCGTACCTGCACGCGATTGTCCTGAGTTGTTGGCGTGATGATCGCATTGGCCGGCACTTCGTATTCGTCCAGAATTTTAGTCAATTGTTCGCCAACCCACGTCGGTGGCTTTCCCTGTGCCGAAGCAATGTCGACAAATTGCTGCATCGAATCCTTGAACAAGTACGCGTGATAGCGAACCGGAATATACAGATAGGCGGCGTAACCTATGCAAATGAGAATCGCCATTACGATAATGAACTTCAGGCGAGAACCGCCACGTTCGTTGGATCGATCTTTGATCATCAGCAGAGTCGCCTTTCTATCGCTTACTCAGGCCGGTCCTGAGCGAGAGACGTAATAGCTTTGCACTGATCAGACTGCCTGGAAGTATTTTGGGCTGACCAATGTCTTCCAGCAATACCCAGTTAATCTCTCCTCCAACACTCTTTTTATCATGCTGCAGCGAACGAATGATTTCGTTCACGTCCAGGTCAGCCGCTTTGGGCAAAGGACCGCACAAGTGAACAGCTTCGCGCAGCAACTCTAACTTCTCCTGACGCAGGAGTCCCAGGTTCTTTGAGATCTCTCCAGCAACCAAAATCCCATAACCAACGGCCTCACCGTGGCGAAAGACGCGATAGTTTGTAACGGCCTCGAGCGCGTGCGCTGTTGTGTGCCCAAAATTCAAAATGCGCCTCGACTTCGCATCTGATCTTCCGGAAGCCTCACGTTCATCGTTCGCAACAATTGCTGCTTTGAAACCACACTGAGCAGCGATCAACTCTTCAAACTCTGCGTTTTGAAGAATGCTCTTATCGATTTTCATCTCACGCAGAAGTGTGGTTGTCGAGTCAAACAAGTTCTGTGAAGCAATCAGTGACTGCTTCACCATTTCACAGAAGCCGGCGACCAGTTCTCTCTTCGGCAAGGTCAACAGTGTCTCGGTATCGATTACAACCAACGGCGGTTGATGAAACGCACCAACCATATTCTTGCCCACTGGCAGATTGATTCCTGTCTTGCCGCCCACTGACGAATCAATCTGCGCGAGAAGAGTTGTTGGAACCTGGATGATAGGCACGCCGCGAAGGTAAATGGCCGCAGTAAAGCCTGCTAAGTCTCCAACCACGCCACCTCCAAGAGCCAGCACCAGATCGTTGCGCTCGAAACCGTTGTTGCCCAGAAACATCACTGCCTGTTCGAGGACACGAAATGATTTGAATCTCTCGCCTTCGGGCATCAGCCATTCAAAGATCTGCAGGCCTTCACGCTTCAGGCCCGAAATTACGTCCTTGCCAAACAGATTGAAGACGCGGTTGTTTGAGATTAGCAGAACGCGACGCGGCTTGAAGAAGTTTGACTTGCTAATTGCATTTCCTACCTCGCGACGCAGTCCACGGCCGATAGAGATGATGCTCGTTCGTTTACTTCCATCAAGCGAAATTTGGAGCCGATGCATTGGAACTGGCGAGTGCGCACGTAAAAGAGCAAACGTGTGAATTCTAGCACGAAGTCGCGATTCCAATTTTCGGTCTTATTTTGAAACGAATGGGTTAGTAGAAAAGCGAATGGGCGCGACATACGTGGGAGTGCGTCGCGCCCATCCATATTCGTGGTTACTGTCCTCACCCCAGCAACCACTTGAGACGGAGGATCCACCAACCGTCTCTCTTGCCCCACACTATACATCGCAACGCCCGT
>DATDFV010000217.1:0-12968 GCA_036522415.1 Pyrinomonadaceae bacterium
TTGCACATCAGCGGCTGTCACAGCCTGCAACCGCTCAAGATCGGTATTCACGCGTGCCGGATCACCCAATAACACCGCAGCCTCGCCTAAAGCGAGGGCTTTTCCATTACTCGTCTCGAGTTTTTGTAAGTGCTCCGTGACAATCTGGTTCTTCGCTTTTTCTAACTCGGCCGCTGACACTGGCGCGTCTTGAAGCTTCTTTATCTCTGCGAGAAGCGACTTCTCAACGTCTTCAGTTTTTTTGCCTTCGGAGAGGACCGCGAATAATACAAACAAGCTCACGTCCTCACGTGTCTCAGAATTGGCGTCTACCTCTGCGGCAAGCTGCTGCGTGTACACAAGCGAGTGATACAGACGTGAAGATTCACCGCTGGAGAGAATCGCGTCCGCCACCTCCAACGCTTTTGAATCGGGATCGGATTCTCGAGGTGTCAGGTAGGTTAATCCAACCGCCGGCAGATCGTTGGTACCATATTCTGTAAAACGTGATTCGCTCTCGCGCGGCGGCTCTTTCATGGTCACTCGAGGCAATGGAAGATTTGGTTTCGCGATTCCGCCAAAATACTTATCAACCCAGGCATCGAGTTGCTTTGGATCGAAGTCTCCAACCACAATCAGGGTCGCATTGTCAGGACGGTAGTACGTCGAATGAAACTCCTGAACATCGTGCAGCGACGCTGCGTCGAGATCTTCGATGCTGCCGATCGTGGGACGCTTGTAGGGATGTGCGACAAACGATTTTTGTTGAAGTAAATACTCGAACTTTCCATAGGGTGGTGCGAGCACGCTCTGCCGGTACTCCTCTTTCACCACTTCGCGTTCCGATTTAAAGTTTGCTTCGTCTACATTCAAACCAGAAAGCCGATCAGCCTCCGCCCAGATTAGAGTTTCGAGATAATTCGAAGGCACGACTTCGTAATAAACGGTCACGTCGTCTTGCGTGAACGCGTTATTGAAACCACCGACGTCTTCCGTAAGGCGATCCATCATCTCCGACTTCATATTCTTCGTGCTCTTGAACATGATGTGTTCGAAGAGGTGAGCAAAGCCACTGCGATTTGGTGGGTCATCTTTCGAGCCAACGTGATACCAGACTTGAACGGCAACGGTAGGACTGGAATGGTCCGCTACGCTCAGCACCCGCAGACCGTTCTCAAGCGATCGATCGGTAAACTTGAGTTGCGGCATTCGCGTTTGCGCGAAGCTACTTAACGAAAAGTTTGTAAGTAGAAAGACGACGAGGATTAGGCGGGTCAAACAAACCATCAAGCTTCTCCGGTTCTGATTAGTCGATGTCCAACGGGTTTCGGTATGGCTTGTCTTTGTCCTTTTCAGCTCGCTTCATTGCTTCCTGGAATTTCTCTTCGAGGATCCGGTCGCGATCTTTCATGGAACTCAGTTCCTGGGCAAAAATCTGTTCACGCATCTGTTTTTGCTTATCCAGGCCCTTAACCATCTCATCAAAAGACGCAAGAGGTTTGGTTTTCTCCTCGTGCGAAAGGAGGGCTCCGGTTGAAGAATCGATCATCAACGTCGCCTCGCAGCAGGGGCAAATTAGAGTGAATTTCGTAGTGTCAGCCACGGCATCATCCCTTTCTCTTTCAGGGCTACTCCAAGTATACATCAGCAAATCGGGTAGTCGGGACTTGGCATACTGCAAACTCATATCTACGAGGGAGGCTTCCCATGAAACGTAAGATGGTTAAAAGCGCATTGGCTGTGGTCGCCCTGGCTAGCGCTTACCTGGCGTCATCAGTCTATCCGTGCCAACGTATTCAGGCTCAATGTAGTTACCGAGTCACGTTCCAATATTGCTACTATAGTGGTTGCGGTTCCTGCGGTAATCAGTTGCCATGCTGTTATGACGAATCCGGTCCTTGCCTTAATGATCCATACAGTCAAGGCTTTTCCGAAATCTGTTTCGGAATCTGCGGTGGACAGGGTGGGCAGTAGGAGGATTCTATAGCGCTTGTTGAGCAACAATTACATTAATGAAAGAAGGTGTAAAGATGAAAAGAGGAACGACGTGGGTTTTTGGCTTAATTCTAATTTGTTTGTTTGTTGCTGGAATCGGGGCTCGGTCGGCCTTTCGCAGAATAACACAACATAGCCGGTCAGGTTACACTCTGACATCGGAAGCCAAGCAATACAATCAGGACGGCACCTCGCGACGGCTTTTCTTCGAGACTCGGTATGTTTCTACCAATGGTAACTGGCATGACGTGAAGGATTATGATGGAGGAATGGTAATCAATACCTTTGGAATTGTCGGCCAAGGGGTGTTCGCGCGACGAAATGCTGACAATAACCTTAGTTTCCTATCATCTTACGATCAACCTGGCCCTGTTTTGACGGCTGAGGGATTTCAGCAACACGGCTTTTTGAGAACCGAGACGCTTCTTGGCCATCAAATATTTGTTACGAATCCCATTAACACTCCGCAAGTTGAACTCTATAACGATCCGCTTCTGGACGGGGCTGTCATTAAGATGGTCCATAAGAAGGATACAAATACTGTGGTGATTGAGCCATTGGCGGTCGTCATGGGAGAACCATCTGCTTCTGCGCTTCTTATGCCAACAGGTTTGCAAGTTAGCTACGATACTTTTAATAACCTCCACAAAACAAATGACTAGCCGAGATATGTCCGGTTCGGCTTTGGATGTTAGTAGTTGCGCTCTGATCCAAACTCTAAATCGGGTAGGAGGCGGAGTCACCTTGCTAACGATTCCCCCTGTCGGGTTCGTAAGAGACTTTCACTCCCTAGTAAGAGCGCCCTGCCGGGCGCACCAAAAACAAAAGGGGTGACGGCAAGAGTCACCCCGGTTGCCGACCGCCGTTAGCCACACTTTTAAGGAATTACTTTCTTTACTGCGCTCCCCACCTTTTTTGCACCCGACACCGTCTTGTGCTTAACAGTCTGTGCCCCCTCAACAGACTTCTCACCTACCGTCTTTGCCCCCTCGGCAGACTTCTGACCTACGGTCTTCCCAATATCGGCAGACTTTTCACCTACCGTTTTAGACTTGTCCACCGTCTTCTCACCGATTGCCTCGGTCTTCTCCTTTGTGGCAGACCCTACGTCCTTGGCCTTCCCGGCTACATCTTCGCTTTTGTCTGCAACGAAGTGGGCCGCATCCGCAACCTTATCTCCAGTCGCGTCAAGGACACCTTCAGATTCACTTTGGTTGACCTCGCGCTCCTCACCACTCGGAGAGTAAGCCTTGACGGTTCTCCGCCCGTTCGCTGTCGTCACGACGACGCGCGAGATTCGCGGATTGTTGTGAAAAACTCGTTCTTCAGTCTTGACTCCATTGGCGTCTACTTTTGTCGAGATTTGTGAATTGTCCGGACCAGGTCGGGTCGCGGTTTCTGCGGCACTATTGGAATTAGCACCCGCACCCGCCACAGTCTCATTCGATTTCGAACAACTGACAGCAAAAGCCATCGATAACACGAGCATGAACAAACAAAGCTTTATAGTCACGCTTAACGTCCTCCTCGTTGCATCAATTTCAGCAAGTAACGTACCAACCAATCCTTCGATACACCTGTGGGTTTTTGACTTCAGGCGTTTGCTCATAAGTAAAGCAATACGCCGCAAGTTCTGCAGCGTTCAGATACAGTACGTAACGCACGATTGCTCTTTACCTTAGACGCATCAGCCATTTTCGATTGACTTTCGTTTGGATTTCCTTTAGAAGCACTCTACTGCAAGACTGCGACTGGCGTCGAATCCAACCTGTTCCAAGTGGCGCCAAGCTACATCTTCTTTCGTGCTTTCAGATTTGAGACTAAACATCTTTGGCCGCAAAAAATCCCCAAGGAGTTATTTGTATGCGCAGAATAGTTTTTGTTGCACTAGGAGCTTTTGTTCTGGGAGCCATGTTGCTCCCAACGCAACGCAACTTCACCGCAAGTGCCGATTCCCAGGGCGAACGGTTAGCGATGTTCAGCAAACCGGCGGTGGTGCGCATTGTTGATGGCGCCGCGGGCCAAATCTATTTCCAGCCGCCGGGATATCAGGGTCAAACCTACAATGTCTCATTAATCGCATTGGGGTCCGGCTTCTTCATTAGCAACAATGGTTATATTGCGACCAATGCCCACGTTGTCTCCACGACACACGACGGCGAAGAAAAAGCAAAACAGGCACTCTTCTACCAGATGGTTCTGCAGATTGCGAAACAACTGAACAAAGATCCTCGCAGCTTGAACACAAACTTCATTGACCAGTACAGCTCGCTACAAAGCTTCAAACTATTCCACCACGTGATCATTCCCGATGGCAGTGCGTTTCCTTTTGAGATCAAACAGTATGGAGCACCAACAGGTGAGAGCAACGATCAGGGCAAGGACGTCGCCATTGTTAAGATTGAAGTTAAGAATGCACCTATTTTAAAACTGGCCGATTCTGAAAAAGTGAAGCTACAGGATCATGTTACAGTCATCGGATATCCGGGCGCCGCTGACACATTCAACTCAGGATTGCTTGATAGCAAGTCAGCCTTCGAAGCCACCATAAACGACGGAAAGATCTCTGCAAGGAAAACAGCGAGCAGTGGCGCGCCTATCCTGCAAACAAGCACACCAGCCACTCACGGCAATTCCGGTGGACCAGTAATCAACGATGACGATGAAGTTGTCGGCCTGCTTACGTTCCGTGGTGACACCGTTAATGGTCAGGAGATTTCCGGCTTTTCTTTCGTCGTACCGTCGAACACGGTAATGGAATATATACGAAGCGCGGGTGCAACAAACGAAGAAGGTCCAACCGACAAACTCTATCGCGAAGGACTGGAGTCGTATTGGGCACAACACTATTCGGAGGCGATTCCAAAGTTCGAGGAGGTTCAGAGACTATTCCCTCAACACTCTGAAATCGCCCGGTTATTGCAGTCAGCCCAGCAAGCTAAGGCTGAAGGCAAAGACAAGTCGAGTTTTCCGTTTTGGGTAGTCGCGGTTATCGGCATAGTTCTCTTTTTGATCATCGCAATCATTCTCATCGCGATCATCATATTTGTAGTAGCTCGACGTCGCGGGAAGAAGAAAGCACCAGCAGCCACGACACCAACTCCGGCACCTGCGAAAGCAACTCCAGCGTATTCTCCTACGCCAACACCGGCGTATAACCCGTCACCGGCGTCCGCATCGCCAGCACGCAATCCCGCTCCAGCTCCGGCGCCTGCTGCAGCGAGGGTATCGCCCGCGATGAATGCTGGCGATCAGGGTATGACCATCGATCTCTCGCGCACTGTGGCGATCTCGCCGGAGATGGATACAGCGCAAATCAGTTACGGCTCAATAAGATTTGTTTCAGGAGCGCTTGCTGGAAAGCAGTTTGAGATCAAACCTGAAGGCGAGTATGTGGGTCGTGACAGCTCGAGCTCACAAGTAGTAATTCCGGATCCGCGAATTTCAAAACGTCATCTTTGGATTGGAGTTCGCGACGGACGCGTCGTTATTGTTGACCAGGACTCACGCAATGGAACATTCGTGAACGATCCAAAATCCGCACGCGTAAAGGAAACCTCACTAAACTCAGGCGACACGGTAATCCTGGGTGAATCCGATGTTGCTCGCTTTGAATATGTGAACTAGGGCGTGGCTGTGATCAATAGGTCCAATCGGTCATATAGGTCCTATACCCCTGACCACTGAGAACCACCAGCCTAATCAGACGCCTCCGGGGTCCTGATTCGTGCTGAGTGAGAGTCAAGTAGCGTAACCAATGCATCAGCTGGCAACGGCTTACTAAACAGCCCGCCTTGTATCTCATCGCAACGTAACAGGTGTAGAAGGCGCAACTGTTCTTCGGTCTCCACTCCCTCCGCTATAACTTTGAGCCGCAGGTTGTGAGCAAGCGTAATAATAGCCAATACAAGCGCTGCGTCATCAGGCTCGGAAGGAGCCTCTGAAACGAAAGACTTGTCGATCTTTAACGCATTTATCGGTAATCGCTTGAGCGAAGCAAGCGACGAAAAGCCGGTACCAAAATCGTCAATCGAGCAATAGATGCCCATCGACTTCAATCTACTAAGAACATTTGCCGCCAGCTCAACATTCTGCATGATGGAACTCTCAGTTAGTTCCAGTTCAAGGTACTCAGGCTCAAGGTTCGTCTCTCTTAAAGCTGTGATGACAGTATCCGCAAAGGCTTGATCGTGAAGTTGTCGAGCTGAGATATTGACCGCCATTCGAATCTGAGCGAAGCCCTGACTCTGCCAACGCTTATTCTGTAGACATGCTTCTTTTAGTACCCACCGACCGATCGGGATAATTAATCCAGTGTCCTCAGCAAGTGGAATGAATTCTGCCGGCGAAATTAAGCCGAGTTGAGGATGATGCCAACGTATCAACGCCTCCAAGCCAGTAATTTCGAGCGAGTCTACCGAGACTTTGGGCTGATAGTGAAGTACGAATTCCCGATTTTGAACGGCACGACGCAGCGTGGTTTCGAGAGATAATCTGCGAGACGCACGATCGTGTATGTCCGCAGTGTAGAACTGATAGTTTGCTCCTCCCGATCTCTTCGCTTTGTATAGCGCCGCTCCAGCATTCTTCAGCAGAGTTTGGCCGTCATCGCCATCGAATGGAAACAGGCTGATTCCTACACTTGCCGTGGCAAACAGCTCCTGACCATCCAGCTCGAACCCAAATTTCAGAACTTGCGATAACGATCCGATCGTTTCAATCACGTCATCAGCGCCTTCGATTTGCGTGCGCAGGAGTGCGAACTCATCACTACCAAATCGAGCAATCGTGTCTGTCTGTGCAACGCAACTCTTTAATCGTTCGGCGAATTCCCGTAGAAGAATGTCTCCCGGTCCGTGTCCGAGGGTGTCGTTGACCTTCTTGAATTGATCAAGCGAGATGAAGAGGACAGCTAACGTTTGACCAGACGATTTCGCCATTGCTATTGCCTGCGCCAGCCGGTCCTCAAACAGTGCGCGATTGGGTAATTGAGTAATCGTATCGTAGTAAGCGAGAAAATCGACCTCGGCTGTACGCTCTTCAAGTAGTTGCTCTAATTGTTCGCGGTATTGTTCCTTCTCGCGTATAAGGCTTCGATGATCTAAAGCGCGCTGAACTGCTGCGTCGACGTGACGGATGTCGAGAGGCTTAGTGATGTAGTCGAATGCTCCTACACGCATCGCCTCAATAGCGGTTTCAATATCCTGATGTCCGCTGATCATTACGACTACCGTATCAGGACTTATTGAATGAACTCTTGGAACAAGTCCTAGCCCTCCCACGCGAATGTCACTGATGACGAGATCGAACCTTTCACGCGAAAGGTTTTTTAGTGCTTCCTGAGTCGATGCCGCCGGGCAACAGTTGTAGTGTTTACTCAATACTGAAACGAGAAGACTTCGGACTTGCTCCTCATCATCGACAATCAAGATATTTGCTTTCGGTCGCAGCATGTCCTGCACCAGGGAATTATTTAGATGGCGGTGTGTTGCGGGTCCGGCCCAAATCCAAAGTTACAAGCCTTTACACATACCTGGCTGCCATTGTTCTTTCAAAGCGCGCTCGTAACTAGCCTTTACTTCCTTCAAACTCCAATCTTTTCGCTGCCAGATTGTTCCATCAGCGTATTCAACTCTGTTAATTACCACCTTCTCGCGAAATGAACTGTCCTTCTTCCCTAATGATTCAACATCAACAACATTTGCAGGACTTGAGACACTGAACCCCTCAAGTTCCTTTTCTTTCCCCTGGGCGAGGCTGAGTCCACAAAGAAATTGGTGGCGGGTTGTGTTCGATTCGTTGGCTGGGTCGATGAATTGATACTCCCAAAACAGAACCTCGACTACTTGAGCGCCGGAGTTTTTGACCTTAACTCGGTAAGCAAAGCCGTCCACTTGTTTTGTTTGAGGCGAGCGCGCTTCCTGAACATTTTTCTCGATTTGAGCGCTGCGACCGTCCAGTGTGTCGGAATTCGGATCTCTAGCACCTTGTGGATCATTAATGCGACCATTCCGCGCGAAGTTTTTGTTCTGCGGAATCATTGCGCTTGCGGGTGGAGTCATCCCTTCGGGCGACTCCGTTTTCTCGACTGTGCGACGCGCTTTCGACCATTTATACGTCGTCACCTCGATTTGAGAAGCGTCGTGTGATGCCTGTTGAGGAAGCAAAAAGAAAGAACAAATAAGCGGCACGAAGAAAAGCATCTTCATAGTTCACTCCGTGAAGTTGCACACGGACCTTTTGTCCGGGGAATAGCTCTCTCAGTTGGGGAGTCAGTTGGAGCGGGCGACGGGATTCGAACCCGCAACCCTCAGCTTGGGAAGCTGATGCGCTACCGTTGCGCCACACCCGCTCGAGTTGGGCAAACGATAGTTAAGGATACGATCCGTGTCAATCTGTGGCAGATAACTAAAGCGCCGTAAAACTCTTGGCTTAACAGAAGCATGCGGCTACACTCAGCAACCCAGTCAAGCGTTCGCGTAATTAGTCCCGTCGAAAGCAGCCATCATGATCGTTATCTGGAGAGGCTTGGGTTTTCTGGCGCTGCTCATTGGAATCCTGGCCTGCCTGGTAACGAACATCGTCACCTCGAGGATGTTTGAGGAGAATAACTATTTTCAAAGGCATCTCTGGCCCAAACTGATAGCGCTTGGAGTCACCGGAGTTTGTTGCTGGTTTTTGGGCAGATATCTGCACCGGCAACCGCCACGACTTGTGATCGATCGGGCCACGGGCCAAGAGATCCTACAGAAGCCTAATCATCATTTGATGTTTATTAAGCTTGAATATTGGGGCGTGATATTCCTGGGTGCTGCGCTCGCGCTGTTGGTCATCAATCTCGCAGGTTAAGATAGCCTTTTACGAGGTCATCCCAGCGGCCCTGGGCCTTGAGAATCAGCTCCACTGCTTCACGAACTGCCCCATAACCTCCCGCGACAGTCGTCACGTAATGCGCACTCTCCCGAGTCTCCCAGGCTGCATCCGCAACAGCAATCGCCAGTCCCGATAGCAACATCAACGGAATATCGTTGAGGTCGTCGCCAACGTATGCAATTTCAGAATTTGTCACACCCGCCTGCTCCACCACCTCTGAAAACGCTGCCAACTTGTCTTCGCACCCCAACCTGACAAATTCCATCTTCAGTGACTGGGCACGATTCGCAACTGCTTGTGACGTTCGACCCGAAATAATGCCTGAGCGCAGTCCGGCGCGATGCAAAATATCCAACCCGAGTCCATCGCGTGTGTGAAAACCCTTCTGCTCTTCACCGTTTTCAAACAGCCAGATGCGACCGTCAGTTAGAACACCGTCGCAGTCCATCAACAACAACTTGATGCGAGCAGCTCGGCCCTGAAGCGATGATGATTCACTCATTGATGCATTTCTTCAAACAACTCAATACCAAGAAGCTTTAGACCTGAAGGCGTGCGCGTCAAGATTAACACGGCCGTACCTGTTCCTTCCTTGCCGAGTTTCCTGGCCGTAATGCTCACGTCGGCCGCAATAAGATCTGCGTTCAACTGCTCGGTTCGTATGACCGTGGTATTCCAGGCGTCAGTACCGATACTGGCATTGATAAATCTTACTAACTCACCAGAAACTACACGCGCTTCAAGCTCCGTCTTCTTTCCGCTAACAACCGCTTGCGACAGCTGAGTCACAAACGAACGCACAGACTCATCAACTGGCGGTGCGTTGTTGGCCGCTTGTTCGGCGCGAATGCGAGCAGACCGCGCCGCCAATGACGAAGGATAATCACGACTTGCAAAAACTGCGTCATTGAAGCGCTTTACTGCTTCAGCAGGTTGGTTCCGTTTCATACTAATCTCGCCAAGACCGATATTGGCCCAGGCTAAGGTTGCGGCGAACGGCAGGGCCTCATCCAAAGAAGTTCGGAACACCTTTTCAGCCTCATCCAGTTTGTTTTCGCCAAGGAGTGCACGACCCAACAGGATACGAGCCTCCTGCAAACGAGGCGCTGCGATTAACATTTCTCTCGCAGTTGCTTCGGCCTTTGGATACTCCTGACCACCCAGCTGTGCTGCGCCCTGGTTTAAAGCGTCAGGAAGATCTCTAACGCGCGGCACAGTGTCGTTTCCATAATCGGTCTGCGGATAAAGCTTTTCCGGATCAACTTCAACGCGAACGATGCGGGCAGGTGTTTTGAATACTGCCTCCGCGAAGTTTTTTGCAGGGATCGTGGTTTCCGTCTGCACTGTCTGGCCCTGTTCAGTAGTTGCGGCAACGTTAACTGTCACGTCGATCGAACCAAGATTTCGGAGCGCAGAAACCGATTCATTTCCTCGAGACTGAGGAAGGCCGACGAGTAAATCCGTGTCGATGACTTGATCAAGCTGCTGGTCTAGCAAAGCCTTCAACGCGTCGCCTCCACGTTGAACGATAGCCGCCCGCAAGCCAGCGAGAGTTAAACCATTGTTATCTGTCTTGCCGGACTGCAGGCCCGCTTTGAGTACGCCTAAAAACGCCTCATGGCCCAGTCGCCGATCAACGAGTCGCCAAAACATCGCACCGCGATTGGGAACCGATCCCCAGTACGTACTGTCTAGTTGAGTTGCACGAGCCAACGGAGCATCACGCTGAGCGACGGCCGCATACGCGATCCGTTCACGCAGGAGTTCTGACTGTACGGCATCGTGCCCGAACTGTTTTTCGAGAAACTGGTTCGCTAAGAACCGCGCCAGCCCCTCCTTAATGGCGCCGGATCCCTCTCCACGAATTGGTGTTTGTCCGCCAAACCACAGACGACTCATTGCCTCTGCAATCGACAACGCTGTTGCTGCGTCAATGCGTGGCAGGCGAAGAGTATTTGCATCGAAGAGAACGGTACCTGAGTCGCTTTCTCCCGCCCCGCGCCTGACTGATACGAGACGAATGGGAAGATCCGGCGCTTCTCCAAACGCGCCGGCAAAGAATGCTCGAGCCGCACTGGTGTATGCGACCAATGCGTCTGCCTGTTTTCTTTCATCAGCATTGCTGCCCTTGGGAATTAGGACACTGATTCCTTTGCCGTCGCCGACACCATCGATCTTGTCCCAGTTTCCCTGAACGAAGAATGGTTGCCCTGACAAGGGTTGCTCAAAAACGCTCGTGCCGCCGGAGGACTTATCAATTCCGGAGGAGACGACATTAGGTAGATTTACTGATATTCGGAACGGTGCCATATCAGCCCCGCGAAGCGTGTATGGAGTGTTCGGTGTTGGATACCAAATCGATAGTGGCAGGAATTGCGTGCCGACCGGGCTGATTGCGGCCGTACCTGAATTGCTTTCGATTGGCAGAGTGTAGTTAACAACGAGCGTCGCGGAAGCGTTTGGGCTTGCAGCAGTGGTCAATGAAACTTCGGCGCGCATAAGGTCTCCGCGCGGATCGCTTCCCGGACGAAAATTGGCTGGTGCTCCGTTAACGGTTACAGAACTGATTTTAGCTTTTGAATGTAACTTGATAGTGAACGTCCGGCCCGGACTTCCGCCTATGTTCGTCGCCTTGAGTGTGGCAACAACACCAAGCTGTCGTTCGGCTTGCTGAACATTGATCGCTAGATCAAATGAATCGACCTGCCATAATGCAGGAGCAACTTGAGTTTGGGCTGTGGTGCTCGAATCAAGAGCGAACACAAGGCACAGCATTAAAGAAAAAAGAATCCTCATAATCTACTCAGGATTGAAGAAATAGTCCGACGAACTTTAGTTTGTCGCGCGTGAGTTCAGGTCCGCTTACTATCAGACGACTTTTATAATCACACACGACAAACTAAAGTTCGTCGGACATTGAACGAACCAGTTGGTGAATATCACGTAAAATATTGAGAAGCGACCCCATACGATCTAACGGCAGAGCGTTTGGCCCATCCGACAGCGCGCGTTCAGGACAATCGTGAACTTCCATAAAAACCGCATCAACGCCACACGCAACCCCGGCACGAGCGAGAAATTCGATGTATTCCGATTGCCCGCCCGTTGCATCACCGAGCCCGCCCGGCAATTGCAATGAGTGCGTCACGTCAAATACTACCGGCACACCAAAGCTCCTCATTATGGGAAATGCTCGCATGTCTACGACCAGATTGTTATAGCCAAACGTTGCGCCACGCTCTGTAAGCAGCAGCTTTTCACATCCTGCCTGCCGCGCTTTTGTAACGATGTTTCCTGCGTCTTGCGGAGCCAAAAACTGCCCCTTCTTTACATTCACTGCCTTGCCTGTTTTTACAGCTGCCAGGATCAGATCAGTTTGGCGACAAAGAAACGCGGGAATCTGAAGAACATCCACAACCTCGGCAACTCGATCGACTTGAGAAACCTCGTGTACGTCGGTCAGCACTGGAACACCAACCTCGGTCTTTATGTTGTGCAGCACCTCGAGTCCAGCCTCCATTCCTAAGCCACGAAAACTCTTGATGGAGGATCTATTGGCCTTATCAAATGACGACTTAAAAACAAAATCCAGGCCGGCCTCTTTTGTTCGTGCCAAACACTCGCGCGCCATCATCATCGCATGATCAGAACTCTCGACGACGCAGGGTCCAGCAATCACAGTGAGACGGCCATCACCAAACGTCGCGTCTCCGACGGAAAACGTATTCGGTTTCACTGTCTTGTTCATAGATTCATTAAAACGGCTTCGTGAGTATACGCTTGACCTTATTCATAACTGAACCGACCTTGCCGCGCTTTTTCTCAGGACTCGGAGAAGGACTGGGTGAAGGCTCAGGACTTGGCGACGGTCTCGGCTTTTCTGTCGCACTCGGCGAGGGTGATGGCAAAACTGATGCCTGCGGTGTGGGAGTAGGATCGACGTTCGTTGTTGTAGCCGCCGGGACATTAGCTTTGCGAGTCTTGCTGGCCAAAAACAGAATCCCTGAAACCATCAACGCAAAAAGCACCATCGCTATTACGACTAATTTGCCGCTATAACCCTTTCTGAAACCGATTTCCATCCTCGAGAATGTGTTGTTGGCCGTTCGGTTGGGTGCGGC
>DATDFV010000218.1:0-2526 GCA_036522415.1 Pyrinomonadaceae bacterium
TCCATTGTCACGTAGTCCTTGAGATTGCGGTACAGCCGATCGGTCTTCTCAACTAACAAAACACGCACGGAGTTATTTCGCTTCAGATATCTGACCATCTCTTCAAAGCCTGAACGGCCCGGTCGTTTCGCCGTCTCAACATCAACAAACTCCCGAACGACACGAAAAGCTTCTGTCTTTGCGTACTGGTCCAACAATTTCCATTGCGCCGGAATTGAGAAGCCTTCCTTTTCTTGTTCTTTGGAAGAGACACGTCCGTATCTAACCGCATCCACAACAGACGGAGCTATAGGTTGAGATTTAGTCATATGAGTTTCCTTAGCTGAGGCCTGGAGGGGTGCGAGCATTATACGCCCACAGCCGCGAGAGTTAAATCGGATCTTTCGAAAAGAATCGCGACAGGTTTGCCCGCTTCCGGGCGATCTTGGGTCCAACGATCAGCCCAGTGTTAACACTCTTCGGAATCGGATTTGTGCTCTGCGCCCTGCGGTGCAGTCAAAAGTGAGAGTCACAGACGCTAATTCGCAGCACTGCCCAGCAATCCAAATTGAACTCTTCCGAAAGGTAAAAGCCAAAGATTTAAGCAGATATTGCGGGGTCTGAAGAATTCAGGTCGTTCAGTCTATTCTCTTGGTCCTGTCGTTGTTCCCATTCCATCAGAACGCGGAAGAATCCTGCTGTGTTCTCGGCAATTTCGCGAAGGTCTTCGTCTGTGAGCCTTCGTGAGGTCCTCGGCTGCCACACTTCTTCGGTATGAGGAAATAAGTCGTTGTGGTTCGTCGCCATTGAAATTTCCCTAATGGCCAAGAGGCGGCGATTTCATATATTTTCAATCAACGTGCCACAAATTTTTCAGGCCGCTCAGCGAGTCTCTGAGTCTTTACTCCCGCTCACGGCTGGAGCAGATTCAGCTTCAGAAGACGGCACTTCAAGCATGTGGTAAAAGCCAACACTCCGTGAGTGCGATTTACAACCTTACGACTGATTCTCCAACTTCCTCGGGGGCCTTCAAACGAACGACTCCTTTGACCGCCACACCTGCTAGTGATCAGTTCCTCACCTCTGGTATTCTGTATCCCTCACATTATTGAAATCTCGGTGACTAATGCGTAGCTCGCGGTCCAACATAGTTGAGACATGAGCGACGCCCGCGAGCATGACAGAGTCATACTCGCGGCGCTTCCCCGAACCCAGCCAACCCCGAATACGATCGTATTCGGTTCCATCGAACTTTTTGATCGCGGGACACAATTGGGAGGTTTCTCCCAATGAGGAAACAGTCACGCGATCGTTCTACAAAGCCATCACACCGCACGCAGCCTAAAAGACTCGGCAAAAAGCTCCTGCAAATTCGGAATGGTCTGCATCTTTCACAAGATCAAATCCTGGACCGGATGGGATTCAACGATGACCTTTTCCAAGGCAATATCTCTCAATACGAGCGGGGAGAACGGCTGCCGGGTCTACTCGTAATTCTTGCGTACGCACGTATCGGCGGCGTCTCCATGGAGGTGCTCGTTGATGACAAACTCGAACTCCCTCGCAAACTGCCGGGTAATCATGCCGTACCAATCAATCAAAACAAAAAAGGATGAGTCGTCACCATTAACTAAACGCCCCAACTCTAAAAACACCTCAAGCTCTCACACTCACTTTCATGGATCCTCTGCTCCAACCCTTTCTCACCGCAACCGATCATCGTCGTCAGGATGAACTCTTACAGAACCTGCTGCTAACCGAAGCAGTGCCTCTCATTCGTCAGATACTTCGCCGCAAACTCGCATTTCACGTAAGCGCAGACGGACATAATCCAACCAATCACGACGCCGAAGATCTCTTCCAGGAAATTGTTACCAGAATCGTTCAGACCCTCCGCACTCTGGCTACGTCTGACCCTCCGTCGGAAATCGAAAACTTTCACCAATATGTCGCGCGCATTGCGACGAATGCTTGTGTTGACGTAGTGCGAGCCCGATCGCCAGCGCGAACCAGGCTGAAAAACAACCTGCGCTTTTTGCTTACACATAACAAGAGTTTTGCCGTCTGGAAAATCGATGAGGTCCTCTATGCGGGGTTTGACTCCTGGCGTCATTCGCCTGAGTCGGGATCTGCGGATATTCGAACCATTGATCCGAAAGAAGCCGCCGTTAGCTTTCGCAATGAATACCGCTATTTGAAGAACCCACCCATTTCGAAGTTGGTGGCACAAATTCTGACTTGGTTGGGAAGTCCGGTTGAGCTTGAAAGGTTAGTTAGTCTCGTGGCCGAATTGACCAATGTTAAAGATCAACCTGTAGAGTCACTCGATGAAATCACTCACCAGATCGATCTGAGCTCGGTATTTTTAGGTACCTCCGCGCTCGAAGCTGCTGAACTGCTCGAACGGCTCTGGCACTGTCTCCATGGACTAACGCTAGATCAACGAAAGGTATTTGCTTTTGGATTCGAACACTCTGAAGGGCAAGATCTCTTTACACTTCTCATACAAACAAAGGTGGTTACCCTCGGAAAATTAGCCGCACAGTT
>DATDFV010000219.1:0-28029 GCA_036522415.1 Pyrinomonadaceae bacterium
TCAAAAGCCATGGGCTTCTTCGCCGACGACGAATGGGTAGCTGACATCAACTGTCCCGATTGTAAGAAAAGTTTGACCAGGGATTTTCAGGGAGCTGAGTTTTCTCCGTTTCAACCGGCTGCAGGTGTTGAGTTGTCATTGGCCTCCGGAATCGATTCAAACTGCGATGGTAAAGACTCGGCTTCCCTGGCAGGCGAGCTGCAGAACCTGTTGGACAATGGTGCACCACGAGCTGAGATTGATGCGTTCAAATTGTGGCTTGCGTTTATCGATCACGGCGATACAAAAGCGGACAATCACAAACTCGCTTGCCTCAAGACCTCAAAAAATGGAAACGCTCGACTGTGTGAACCTGGTGAAGCAGTGTTCTACGTTAGCGATATGGGCTCGACCTTTGGCTACTCTACGTCGAGTGAAAAAAAAGCAAGACTCGAAGGCTGGAGTAAAAAAGACCCGATAAAAGTGGGCGCTGGATCCTGTACTGCGAATGCAAAGAGTGTGGGCGACACAAAAATCAGCGAAGCAGGACGCCAATTGCTGGCGACAAATCTTCAACGATTGCTTGATGCTGAAAAAAACAATCACGTAATCACACGAGTGTTTGCCGCTTCCCGCAACGCGGAACGAGATCGGCCTCCAGCAGAATGGACTGCGGAGTTCGTTCGCAAAGCAAAAATGATTATCGACGCGAGGTGCTCGAACTAAATCGATGTCCGATATGCTTTAGCTTGTCGTGATGCTCCCAACACGAAACCAGGAGAATTCAGAGTTCGTGTTGGGCGAGTCACGACAAGCTAAAGCATATCGGACATCTGAAAATCTAAAAGCATGAACGTTAAGAAGCCTCAACCAAGACATTTTCTCGCATGGACGGTCCTTAATCAGGACTTGTGCCAACTTGAGTTCTTCCGTCGCGTGCTGGAAGAGGCGACCAACAAATCAACGCCTCTGCTGGAACGACTCAAGTTTCTGGCAGTCTTTTCCTCAAACCTCGACGAATTCTTTATGGTGCGCGTCTCCGGGATAAAGGAGATGTTAGGCATCGACGATCTGCGCCCGATGCCTGGTGAACTGACGCCTGTCGAACAACTCGCAGCAATTCGCAAACGAGTTCTGCCACTCGTCGAGGAACATTCAAATTGTTTGCGTGAAGAAGTGATACCAGAACTTCAGGCGAATGGATTGGCCATCGTGCCTTACAAGCGCCTCTCCAAAAGTGAAAAGGAAGAGTTATCGAAGTACTTCATGAAAAACATCTTCCTGGTGCTCACTCCACAATCAATCGACCCGGCTCACCCTTTTCCATACATCTCAAACCGCTCGCTTAATATCGGTCTGACTGTCGAAACTGATCCTTCTGACACTTTTGCCGGCGCCACAATCGGAGAGGAGATGAGATTTGTCAGAATCAAAGTGCCGCCGGTTGTGCCTCGTTTAGTTCCCGTGAATGACGAAAGAACTAAGTTCACCCTCGTCGAGGAAGTGATCGAGGCAAACATTCACGCGTTGTTTCCGCGGATGCACCTGGGCAAGGGTCACTTCTTCAGGGTCACTCGCGATGCCGACGTCGAAATTCGTGACGACAAGGCTGCCGATCTCTTACGTCTGATCAAGGAGTCGTTGCGGGAGCGAAGATTCGGACTGCCGGTGCGGCTTGAAGTGTCATCAAGCATGCCATCCGAAATGATCGAGTATTTGATCAGTTCCCTGGGCATTCACATCGATGATGTCTACCGAATCGATGGCCCGCTCGATGCGCCAGGTTTGATGGAGTTGTACAGTGTCGATCGACTCGAACTTAAGGATCGGCCACTGAAACCCACTGTTCTTCCGGCATTGCGTAAAAAGGAATCGATTTTCGAAGCGATCAAGAAGCAGGATCAACTGCTGCATCATCCGTACACATCCTTTCAATGTGTCGCCGATTTCATCCATGCAGCCGCGAATGATCCGAAAGTCCTGGCGATCAAGATGTGTCTTTACCGCACTGGACAGAACTCACCAATTCCGAAGGCACTCATCGAAGCAAGCGAACGTGGAAAACAGGTCACGGCGGTGGTGGAGATCAAGGCGCGCTTCGATGAAGAGAACAACATTGAATGGGCCCAACGCCTTGCTGAATCCGGCGTTCACGTTGTTTACGGGCTCGTCGATCTAAAAACCCATAGCAAAGTCACGCTTGTAGTTCGGCGCGAAGACGACGGTTTGCAAACTTATACTCACATCGCGACCGGTAATTACAATCCCACGACTTCAAAGCTGTACACTGATCTGGGCTTGCTTACGAATGATTCAGTCATTGGAGACGACGCCACGGATCTTTTCAACTTCCTGACTGGTTTCTCGATGCAAAAGGAGTACAGCCGTTTGCTAATTGCGCCCGTGAATCTGCGCAGTCGCATGTTGGCACTGATTCAGCGCGAAACAGATCACGCCCTTATTGGAAAACCAGCACATCTAATCGCAAAAATTAACCGTCTAACTGATCTCGACATTATCGAAGCACTCTACAAAGCCTCACAGGCTGGAGTGAAAATTGACCTGATTGTGCGTGGAGCATGTATGCTGCGACCTGGCGTGCGAGGGTTATCTCCGACCATTCACGTGCGTAGTATCGTAGGTCGATTCCTCGAGCACAGTCGCATCTTCTATTTTCTTAACGGTGGCGAAGAAGAACTCTACATAGGTTCAGCGGATTGGATGACTCGCAATTTAGATCGACGCGTCGAAGTAGTTACGCCCGTTTTATCACCGCACCTGAAAAAGTATCTCAAGGACACAGTCCTCTCAGCGTATTTGCGCGACAACGTCAAAGCGAGAGTGATGAATTCTGACGGCATATACGAAACTCTGCAAATTGCGATTGACGAAGAACCATTCAATAGCCAAACCCACTTTGAAGGCGTGAACAGTTCGCCATCTGCGGGAAGTGTTCACTCGATCAAGAGACGAAGGCTCTGGGCGAAGGGTACATAGACTTTGGAGTGCGACGGCCTGCCGTCGCTTTGCTACAGAGCCAATCACCAACACAATCCGGCGCGATCGTCAGCACTATCGAAATACCGCTGTACCAAAGCGACAGCAGGCCGTCGCACTCCAAAATCGAAAGGGCATCAAAGATGAATAAGGTTACAGTCGGCGTTCTGGCGACGCTCAGTATAATACTGATACTCAGCGGGCTTCTGGCTTATGTATCACACTCACCTGCACCCGTCTTGCAACCAACCGAGAGCACAAAATCAGCCGATGACAACCAACAACGTAAAAGTCCGCTGCTTTGGGAACTCTTTGGCCCCGATGCGAGTGGTCTCTTACCCTCAAGTTATTCGAGTTGGGAGGCAACAGCGGCCAGGATCCTTCTTCGCTTCTCATTGGCAGCATTTCTCGCGGGACTCCTGGCATTTCGTCCACGGCGTGGACTCTCTTTTAGCCGGCGAAATCCATTCGTAGCTCAAACACAGATCTTGATGGCTGTCGTTGCCGGGGCAATGATGATGGTAGTTGGTGATAGCGCCGCGCGAGCATTTGGGATTTTTGCGGCCGCGTCGCTTGTTCGTTTTCGCACGAACATCCGAGATCCTAAAGAGATCACTGTGCTTCTTATCTGTTTGGGCGTCGGTCTTGCGGCGGGTGTTGGACGTTGGGACATGGCAGTTATCCTCACGTTGTTTGTTCTTTTGACGCTTTCGGTTCTCGAATACTTTGAACAGTCGCTGGTGATTCGTTCCATGGAAATATCGGTAGACACACGGAACGTGGACACAACGAACGAAGTCTTGAAGAGTGTTTTTGCGCGACACAAGTTTGACGCAGAGTTACGCGAACTAAATCGTCAGGATGAAGATGATCCGATGGGCAAGATTGTTTATCTGGTGAACCTCAACACCATAATCAGCACGAGTAAGCTCAGTGATGAGATTCTGGCTGGCGACAGCGAGAACATTGATAGCGTTGAGTGGGAACAAAAGGAAAGCTCGACGTACATCTATAAGTGACAAATGTCCGATATGCTTCTGTATTGTCGTTTCGGACCCAACCAAGCCCTGAGTTTCTAAGGAGTCGGTTGGTTCCGAAACGACAAGGTAAAGCATATCGGACATTGGCGCGTTGATTGGACTTCGGCAATGGAATAGACTGCAAATCGTCTGAACGTGTTCTGAAAAGTGAGTAGGCAAGGGAGTTTGAATGGTGGGTCGCACGATAGTAGTGGGTGATATTCACGGGTGTTACGACGAGTTAATGGCGCTGCTTGAGAAGGCCGAGCTCGATCAGGATGATCGCGTTGTTGCGGTTGGCGATCTAATTACGAAGGGACCCAAGAATCGAGAAGTGCTCGAAGTCTTTATGACTGACCCGCGCTTCTCTACGGTAATAGGCAATCATGATCTCGCTCTTCGACGCCGCTGGAACGGTGAAGATATCGACCTGAGTTCTGCACAGAAGGACGCGCATAAGGAATTAAAGGGCGAGAAGGATGCCTACACCGCGTTCTTAAATCGACTTCCTTTTATGATCGATTTAGGTTCGCACCTGGTGGTGCATGCGGGCCTGCGTCCAAACGTAGAACTGCATTCACAAACAACTGGTGACCTGACCAGACTCAGAACTCTTGGTCCCGATCGCGAGAGCGATGAAGGGACGCCGTGGTACCACGTCTACTATGGCGAAAAGGTGGTGTTGTTTGGTCACTGGCCGGCGTCTGAACCGCGACGCGGCAAGAAAGCCATCGGTCTCGATACAGGTTGTGTGTATGGCTACCACCTGACCGCGTACATCATTGAGACTGATGAATTTGTCACTGTGAAAGCTGAGAAGGCTTACGACGAAGGATGAAGGGTCCTTGAACGGCAATAGGTCCTATGAGTCCTATAGGTCCTATATCATCTAACCAGGAATCCGTCGCTAAATGGATCATCTGGATCAAAATAGAACTCATTCTGCCCAATAAACGAAGCTGTTCCACTAACCTCAGGAATTACTGCATTATAATTTCCAAACTTAGTCAGTTCGACAATTTCCACTGCCATCGTGCTGCCCAAAATACTCTCAATGACTATGCGCTCGTTAAGTCCCAGCTCACCTTTCGCGTGATGTAAAGCCGCCCGCGCACTAACGCCACTTCCGGTTGCAGAACGATCCAATTCTCCATTGGCAAAGATGCAAACGTTGCGGCTGTGATGAGCGGCGATCTGTGGCACTCCAGTAAAAATCGTGCCGTAAAGAAAACTCAAATCATCTTCAAAGGGATGTTTGATCGGAAATTCACTCATTACCGGCTGCTTAATGCGCCGACCTAGATCAATAAGGCGGTTGAAGTGCCCGGGCGTTAACTCAACAGCAACATCTTTGGCCTCGACAAATGCATAAAATGCACCGCCATAAGCAACGTCAAACCGTATCCTTCCCATTCCATCAATCAGTACGTTCCGATCCCTCAGGTAAACAAACGATGGTACGTTGCGAAAGGACGCTTCCCTAACGACTCCTTTCTCAACTATCGCACGAGCGTGAACTCTTCCGGCAGGTACATTAATTTCCAGTTCTGATTTGTTTACGAGTTCCGTCTCGATTGCAAATTTGGTCAGCGCTATCACTGCGTGCCCGCACATCGTGCTGTAGCCTTCATTGTGAAGGAAAAACACATCCAGATCCGCATCAAGCGATGAGGAGATAACAGCACCGTACATGTCCGCGTGACCACGTGGCTCCCACATCAAACCGGTGCGGATGTGATCGTAATGTTCTCGAAAGTAGCGACGTTTCTCGAGAACGGTCCGTCCCTCGATGGGGGGCAAGCCATCAACGATCACACGAAGCGGTTCACCTCCCGTGTGCATGTCGATGGTGGAGATTTTCAGCCAGTGTGAAGGCGGTTGCCAGATCATGACTCACTTTGGAGTGCGACCGCCTGCCGTCGCTTTGTTACAGCGCTACCTTAATTACGTTGATGATGCTGCCGCATTGTGCTGGTGAATTGGTCCTTTAACAGAGCGACGGCAGGCCGTCGCACTCCAAAGTGACTCAGTTAAAACACCAACGTCTGAATCGAGTGCGGCTGACTATTCACTTCCGCAGCATCACCGTTTTGCCACAGCCAATAGGAAGCCTCCTTGTCGGTCATGTTCATAACTACGACAACGGTCTGCCCATCGGGATTTCGGAATGCCGTGGATAACAGTTGACTGCGACTTGGTGAACTGGCAATTCGCTTTGCCCCTCGTTTTATGAATTTAGAGAAGTGGCCAATGTAGAAATAGGAACTCAGGTAGTTGAGTTCTCCTGTCTTCGTGTTTGCATGAACAGGAGCGAAGCAGAAATTGCCAACGTGATTGGGACCACCTCGCTCGTCGAGCAGAACGTTCCAATCCGTCCAACCAACCGTCCCGTTGTTGAAATCATTTATCATTGAACGTCCGTACTGTTCACCAAACTTCCATTCGTTCAACTTCTCGGCATCGAATCTATCCACGCAGCCTTCTGTGAAGATTAAGTTCGTGCCCGGGAATGTCTCGTAGACGAGCCTGACGTTGTCAAACATCGGTTCGCCACCACTCCATGGCTCATACCAGTGGAAGCCAATTCCCCACACAAACTTTGCCGCTTGCGGATCGCCAAGCATCGTGCTGGCGCGCTGATAGATAAGATCCCGGTTGTGATCCCAGGCGATAATCCGCCTGCTCGCCAATCCGTCACGATGAAGTGTCGGTCCAAGATAGTTCTTAAGAAAGTCTCGCTCCTCTTCGCCTGAATAGATACACGATTCCCAGGTTTGAGTGGCCATTGGTTCGTTCTGAATAGAGATACCCCAAATTGGAATCCCCTCGGCTTCGTATGCCTTTATGAATCTCGAATAATAGCTGGCCCACGATTGATAAAACTCCGGTTTCAACTTCCCGCCGTGTAACATGTCGTTATTCGTTTTCATGAATGCGGGCGGACTCCACGGACTGGCAAACAGTTGCAGTTGTCCTTTAGTCGCCGCAAGGACCTTCTTAATAAAAGGGATCCGGAATTGCTGGTCGTGTTTCAGAGTAAACGACCGCAAGGATTTGTCACCTTCATCGACGTACGTGTAACTGTCATTCGAGAAATCACAACTGTGAATGTTGGTGCGCGCGAGCTTGTAACCTATTCCCTGCTTCTCATCAAAGTAAGCATTGAGCAGCTCACGTTGTTTTTTTTCAGGCAGCATCGCAAAAACTTCGGCGGACGCATCGGTCAGCGCACCGCCAATTCCAAGAAATGTTTGGAATTGATGAGCTGGATCAACGAACACACAGATTTGCGTTTCCTTTGGTTGTCCCACGCGTTTGAAAGACGCTGTGGCCGTTTGCGATATTCTAAGATTCGTGTTGGCCGCAGTTGTGTAGACAGCAACTTGTCTACCTGTCGGCGCAACCACTGGAACCTGTTTGTTTCGCTGATTAATGCCTGCGAGTGAAAGCTTTGAGGAAACGAGTGTGGCTGACGATGCAAGCAGGAAGTCTCGACGAAGTATTTTCATGGCGCGGACTTTAGCATAAATTGTCCGACGAACTTTAGTTTGTCGCGCGCGCCATAAAGCAGTCTGAATTTATGAACGGCTTTTGATATTTATCCGGTTCGACTCGGCACGCACAACAAACTAGAGTTCGTCGGACAAAAAATCATTGTCATTGAACGTGCTCGCGGTTAACCTTCGCATGCCTTCAATCGTAAAAACAAATCCGGAGAAAGCTGATGACGAGAAAAATATCGCGGCGCACGTTTGGAAAGATTGCCGCCTCCGCAACAGTAGCAACGACGACGTCCACTGCTTTTGGCTCACTCGATTCGTCTTTTGAAACACCACTGCAGACGGCGCAGTCACGAACATTCCCGAAGGATTTCCTCTGGGGAACGGCAACGGCTTCGTATCAGGTAGAAGGTGCGGTAAACGAAGATGGCCGAGGTCCATCTATTTGGGACACGTTCTCTCACACTCCCGGCAAGACTGTTGACAATGCTACCGGCGATGTCGCTGACGATCACTATCACCGGTATAAAGACGACATTCAGTTGATGAAAAACCTCGGCGTGAAAACTTACCGTTTTTCAATCGCCTGGCCTCGCGTCTTTCCGACTGGCGTTGGTGAACCGAATCCTAAAGGGCTCGACTTCTACAATCGACTCGTTGACGAACTGCTGGCTAATAACATTCAGCCTTTCGCAACTCTTTACCATTGGGACCTACCCCAAGCTCTGCAAGACAAAGGTGGCTGGGAATCACGTGATACTTCCAAAGCCTTTGGAGATTACGCAGGCTATGTCGCTGAGCGCCTGTCTGATCGAGTGAAGCACTTCTTCACCATTAACGAGTTCGGCGCGTTCCTTGAGGTTGGACACCTGTGGGGAATCCACGCACCCGGCTTGAAGTTGCCACGCGGAAGGTTCAATCAAGCACGCCACTACGCTGTGTTGGGACATGGGCTTGCCGTTCAGGCAATTCGCGCCAAAGCAAAGAGCGGAGCCAGAATTGGATTGGCGGAAAACATGACGATTTGTGTGCCGGTTATCGAAACTCCAGCACACGTCGAGGCGGCGACGCGAGCAGCACGTGAGCTTAACGCAGCGTATATGACTGTTATCCAGGAAGGTAAATACACCGATGCTTATCTGTCGTATGCTGGAGCAGACGCACCAAAGTTCACTGCTGAAGATCTGAAGGTAATTTCCAGTCCACTTGATTTTGCAGGAATCAACGTCTACACCCCGACCTACATTCGTGCCGACAGTTCACCCATCGGCTTTGCGGTTGTCCCTCACCCAAACTCATATCCGCATATGGCCTCGACATGGCTCAACATCGGACCAGAAGCACTCTACTGGGGACCACGACATGTGGCCAAAATTTGGAACGTAAAGGAAATCTACATTACCGAAAATGGATGCTCATCCTCAGATATTCCCGCGGGAGATGGGATCGTCTACGACACGGACCGCGTGATGTATCTGCGCAATTACCTGTCGCAATTACAACGGGCAACGGCTGATGGTATTCCCGTCCGTGGCTACTTCCTTTGGAGTTTGATGGACAACTTCGAATGGGCAGACGGATACACAAATCGTTTTGGATTGCACTACGTCGATTACGCGACGCAAAAAAGAACACCCAAACTCAGTGCACAGTTTTACAAAGAGGTGATAGCGCGGAACGCAGTGGGGTGATTTATAGCAGTCGTAACACGTCTTCCAGAATCTAACAGTCTTCCAGAATCTAACAAGTAAGGAGGGGGTTTACCCCCGCTGGTACCGATCGAACCACATGGATGTAAGGGGTTGAAAAAGTAACAGCGGGGGTAAACCGCCCTTCCTTACTTGTTAGATTCTGGAAGACTGTTAGATTCTGGAAGGCTTGTTTGATTCTGGAAGACTTGTTCCAAACCGCTAGAGACACCAACCGCCAGTTCCGCTAAGTCTCATACGTCAGCACAACATTCCCGTTACCAAACGCTCTCGACTCTTTAAGAGTCAAGTTCAACTGATTCGGCAGATCTTGAAACATCGTTCTACCTGCACCAAGTACAATTGGATTGACGACAAACTGATACGAATTGATCAATTTGGCAGGAGCTAACTGCGAGACGATAGTTCCGCTTCCCATAATCACGATGTCGTCGCCGGACTCTTCCTTGAGTTTGCGCACTTCGCTAACCAGGTCTCCTTTAATTAGCCGCGTGTTATTCCACGTTGCGCTGTCGAGGCTCCGAGAAAATACAATCTTAGGCAGATTGTTCATACGTTCGGCAACCTCAGGCATCATCTCCTTCGCCATTGGAGTTGGCCAAAATCCTTCCATCATTTGATAAGTGACTCTGCCAAACATGAGTTCGCCTCCACCTTTAGCATTGTCGGCAACAAATGAATTCCACTCGGGGTCCTGATGGGCTTTGGCCCAGCTCATTTGGCCGTTCTTATCTACGAAGTATCCGTCTAGTGAAATGTGGTTGAAGACACTTAGTTTCCGCATGTAGTCTCCCTCTGTGTCAGATTTGCTTTAGACGATCTTGCCAAAGGCCACGCAGTCCTGGGAGCGCAGGCGTCCTCGCCTGCCCGCGTCCCAAGCAACCAACTCATCGATGGTTGTTGGTTAGGCAGGACACGGGCAGGCGAGGACGCCTGCGCTCCCAGGACCGCGTGGCCTTTTTTCAGGCGTCTCTTTGACTTGTCGTGACACAACGAATCAGGCCATCCAAAGAATCAGCGGATCTATGGATAATCCAGCGCTGTGTTGGTTGTGTCACGACAAGCTAAAGCATATCGAACATAAACTACTTACGAGCACTGGTAGTAGTCCAGATCCGCTCGTACAGTCCTTAACTTCGGATAGAACCCAATTTCGCACCAATCCGAATCCATCGCCTAGTCCTAAATCTATGGTGCGAACCATATAACAATTGAGGTATCTGAAGTGATTACTCATAACCGTTTATTCTCTTGTGTTCTTTTGATCATCACGCTTTACCTGTCCACTTCTTCGCTCGTGGCACAGTCTCCAAACACTGCATCGATGATCGTAACTGCAGTAGATCAGAATGGAGCGGTAGTTAAGGACGCAAAGGTATCGGTGGTAAATAACGCGACCGGCGACACGCGTGAAAACTATTCAGGTTCTGATGGCTCGGTAACCATCGCCGCCTTGTCGTTGACTGGCAGCTACACAATCACGGTGTCTAAAGATGGATTCGGCACCGAAGAACGCAAGGACATCATGCTCCGCTCGGGTGAAACCGCAACGCTGAAGGTTACGTTGTTACCCGGATCACAAACAGCCCAAGTCACTGTGTTCGGAACCACTGAAGGTGTACGCAACAATCCTCAAATTGGATTACCACTCCCAAGCACACAGATTGCCGAGACACCAATCCTCGGACGCAAAGTCAGCAACTTGCCGCTTCTTAATTCGGCGTTCCGTCAAGGCAAAGGAACTGGTGACCTGTTCGTCAATCAAGTCTATTTCATTACTGGCGCGGGCTCGCGTCGCACCACCACGGTAACTCTCGACGGCGCAAATAACGATGAAGGGTGGGGTCGCCAAACCTCAATCGCAACTGTTCCTCTTGGTTCAATTCAGGAAATTGCTGTTATCTCAAATGCATTCTCGGCTGAGTTTGGTTGGACTGCAGGGCCGGCACTGAACATTGTCACAAAGTCCGGTACCAACGAATTGCATGGTGAAGGGCTCTTCATGTTCCGCCCGGGTGATTGGCAGGCTGAAACATTTTCGACCAAAGGCTTTTGCCCACCATCAGTCCCCAGCTGCGTGACACCATCAACACTGCAAGCGATCAATCCGGTGGATATACCAGACGCGCTTCAGCAATATTCCGCCACGATCGGTGGACCAATATTCAAAGACAAGACCTTCTTCTTCGCGACGGCCGATTACACTCGGCAAAATCGCACGACTTTTCTGTCTACGACGTTGCCTTCGTTTGTACTCCCTCCAGATGGTCACCTGGACGTCACTGGTCGTTACAGACAGTTCTTATTTAACGGAAGGTTGGATCACAAGCTCACAACAAATCAAAACTTGATGTTCCGATTCAATGTCGATCGATTTTTTGACGACAATCCACAAGATGCCGTCGGTGGAACGAATGCGCCGAGCGTTGCACGTCGATATACCCGTCGCTCGTGGACATTCCAGATCAACCACACTGCGGTTATCAGCCCAAAACTGCTGAACGAGGCGCGCGGTGGGTATTTGCACGGCGATCCGGTGACTCGCTGGGAAGCGCAGAACCTCTCGACAACTTACACTCGTAGCGGCGCGGTTCCATTTACGATAGGACAATCGCGCGCATCAGATCTCTGGGGACATCAATGGCAATTTTCTGACACCTTGTCGTGGTCGCACGGCATGCACTACTTAAGATTTGGCGGCAGCATCGTTCATCATCGATCGGGAGGAACAGGCAGCGAGCCCGGCACAGCGATTCTCGGCACCTTCACGTTCAAAAATACGACCACCGCTCCTTTCGGCCAACTGACTCTGGCGGATGTCCAGAACTATACTCAACCCATTGACTTCGGAATCAACAGCTACAACTTGCCACAGTGGCTCAATACAGTTTTTGTTCAGGACAGCATTCACGTACGCAACAACTTCACTCTGGATATTGGCCTGCGTTACGACCGCCAAACACTCACAGACGCTAAAAACAACTTCGCCCCACGCATCGGTTTTGCCTGGCACCCGAATGGTGACTCACGCGTTTCTATTCGCGGTGGTTACGCGATGTACTACACGCAGATTCGCGCAAACGCAGTTGCCGGTTATCTCGTGAACGGACTCGATGGCCTGACGACGTATACGGCAACGCCAGGTCAAACTGGATTTCCGACATGTCTAGTTGGTTCCTGCCTCCCTGTCGCAGTCGACCCAAAGACGATTCCAGCTTCACAGTTACCGGCTCGCGATATCACGATTAGAGCAGGACTGCGTTCTTTCTATCAGGAACAGTTTGCGAGATACGGTCTGAACTTTAACCTTTTGCCCAACTATCCGGATGAGTTAGTGAATCCCCGGAGTCAGGTGACCACGATTGGAGCTGAACGCGAGTTCTTCAAAGGCTTCTTCTTCGGTGGCGACGTTGTCCATCAGCATTGGACAAATCTCGATCGAACCGTCGATTTGAATGCTCCGGCACCCTTCAACCGAACCGCACCTGGCCAGACTCGATGCACAGTGCAAGCCCCGCCCATTCCAAACTGCAACGTTGTTACCCTGGCTAATCAGACGCGCTCGATACTGCCGGTGAATGGTGGCGTGCGTCAGGTCAATGTAATCATGAACCTTGGCAAAGCTGATTACGATGGATTGCAAACTCAATTGAGCTATCGCGGCAATCGGAACATGTTTGCATCCGTGAGCTACACCCTTTCAAAAGCAAGCAACAACTTCGAGCCGGATGGTAATGGCATTGCCCCAAGCGAGAGCAACATTTCGCGTTTAGGTGGATACGAATGGGGACCAAGCGTCGTCGATCAGAGACATCGAGCTGTAATCACTTTCCTTTACCGGTTCCCGTTTGAGATCACCGCAGGCACGGTTAGCATGTTCGCCTCTGCACGTCCATTCAATGCGACTACGGGTATCGATAACAATGGAGATGGTTTGAATAATGACCGCCCGGTGATTCAGGGAGTGATCATTGGCAAATCAGCCTTTCGAGGAACGGCGACACAGGATGTTGCCGCGTTTGTGGAGAAAAAAATCAAGACCTCAGAGCGGACCAGTATTCAGCTGCGAATTGAAGGCTTCAATCTCTTCAATCATGGAAATTTTCTTGGCCGTGGCGTAACTGTTTATGGTGACGCCGTAACGCCTGCGTCAACATTTGGTCAGTTTGTGGGTGGAGTTGGCACGGCGACAAACGCAATCCCAGCGTTTGCGAACATCGACCCTCCGAGGGTGTTCCAGGTGCAGGCGCGATTTGTATTCTGAGTCGTAAGTTATCCACCGATTACGCAGATTACACAGATTTTTGTAGACTGATTTTATCCACTCTCAATCAGTCTGAAGAAATCTGTGTAATCTGCGTAATCGGTGGATAACTTCTTTCTACCTAACTCACAAACGGGTTATTATCCCCCCGCGTTGCTCACCTAAATTTTTGTAGCTCCGGTCTCCCGAGTCGTCGTCTGATAAAATCGCAGGGAATAGAAAATGAAAATCGTTCTGTACCTCTCGCTTCTTATCGCGTTTTCACAACCAGCAGTCGCTCAGGAATGGAACCAGTGGCGCGGGCCTTCTCGTAACGGTGCCGTGGCCGCGGCCAGCGAACCACAGGTGTGGCCCGAAAAGTTGAATCAAACCTGGCGGGTCGAAATTGGTGAAGGCTATTCGTCACCAGTGGTTGAAAAAGGCAGAGTCTATGTTAGTAGCCGCCGTGATCCAGATGAGATCGTGATGGCGATCAATCTGGCAGACGGAAAGGTAATTTGGAAACAACAGTATCCTGCTTCGTTTCAGAAGAACCAGTACGCTTCGGAAATGGCCAAAGGTCCGCATGCAACGCCGCTCGTCGCCGGCACTCGCCTGTTCACACTCGGAGTTACTGGCATTCTTGCTGCCTGGGATTCTGCAACCGGCCGCGAGCTTTGGAAGCGCGACTTCTCCAAGGCCATTGATACGTCAAAACTTTTTTGCGGAACCGCAGCGTCTCCTTTGATGGATGATGGCCACTTGATTGTTCAGGTGGGAAGCGACATTCACGGCGGACAAGTTTTGAGTCTCGATCCGGCTACAGGCAAATCGATATGGGAATGGAGCGGACCTGGACCTGGCTACGCATCTCCATCGGTGATCGAGGTCGCTGGCAGCAAACAAATTATCGCGGTCACTCAGGAATCGATTGTTGGTATCGATTCGAAAACTGGAAAGGAACTCTGGTCCGTGCCCTTCCCCGACGAATGGCATGAGAACATAATGACGCCGATCTGGACGGGATCGAAGTTCATCATTTCGGGACCTCGACAAGGCACACACGCTTTCGCGATCAAGCTCACATCTGGCAAATGGGAAGTCACTGAGAGTTGGAAAAACAGTGACGTTGCTATGTATATGAGCTCGCCCGTATACGCAGACGGTTTAATCTACGCGCACAATTCAAAGCGAAAAGGACAATTCGTTGCGGTCGATGCTGAGTCGGGCGCTCTGAAGTGGGCAACTGAAGGACGCGAAGGCGAACATGCTTCGCTGTTGTTAACACCTCGACACGTCATCTATTTGACGAACAGTGCGGACCTGATAGTCGCCAAGAGAGAGCCGGCCAAGTTCACAGTGGAGCGGAAATACCAGGTGGCCAACAGTGCGACTTTTGCAACACCTGTTTTGCTCGGTTCGAACATTCTGATACGTGATGCCTCGAGTTTGGCGTTGCTCACGAGTGGAACTAATTGAACAACCTTCTCTGCGCTTCCTCTGCGCTCTCTGCGTCTCCGCGGTGCCAGTAAAGAGTTTAACTGTAAAACCGCGGAGACGCAGAGAGCGCAAAGGAAGCGCAGAGAAACACTTTTAGGAGAACTCTAATGTGGAAATTAATTCGGACGGTGTTACTGATTGGCGTAGTTGCTCCCTCTGTTTCGCCGCAATCAGTCGATCAAATCGTCAACAACTACCTGAAGAACGTCGGTGGGATCGACAAAATCAAATCTGTCAAAACACTGAGACGAACCGGCAAGTTCATTGGTGGTGGCGGCTTTGAAGCGCCAGTGCTGCAGGAAAACAAACGTTCCAACGCCGTGCGTGAAGAGTTTTCACTGATGGGTATGACCGCGATCAATGCTTATGACGGTAAAGCCGGTTGGAAGATCATACCGTGGAACGGAAAGAAAGATGCCGAGTCGTTAGGGGAAGAGGAAATGAAATCAATCCTCGAGGACTCGGACTTCGACGGACCACTCGTAGACTATCAAGCGAAAGGTTACAAGATAGAGTTCGTCGGAACCGACAAGTTTGAAGGCACCGATACGATTAATCTCAAGATCACTAAACCCAACGGCGATGTCTATATTTATTATTTGGATTCGGAGTTCTACATACCGATCAAGATAGACACCAAGCGAATGATACGCGGCGCAGAGCGTGAGTATGAGACTGTTTTGGGTGACTACAAACAGGTGGCTGGTTGGTATCTGCCCTTCTCGATTGAAACAAGCGTCAAGGGTAGTCAAGACCGGCAGAAAACAGTCTATGACTCAATCGAAGCGAACGTTGAAATCGCTGACAAGCGATTTTCGATGCCTGCTCCTTAACCAATAATTATCTGTTGCAGCACTTTCGATTTGGGTGAGCAAGTTCTCGTCTTGACCAAAAGAGACGTTCGTTTTCTCGCAAGGTATTTGAACCAAACTTGGTAGCGGGTCAGTACCACCGGGTGGGCGCGCAGCGACTGGCTCAATCGTCAAAGGAAAGCTGCGCACCCACCCGCTACCGCGAGGTGGTACTGACCCGCTTCCAAGCGTGCTCACTCCAGTCTTTGACGGCGGTTAACACAAAGGATCTAGCAAAACATGAAAATCCGATTCAGCTTCTCCTTCGTATTGTTCTGCTCGGTTATAAGTCTCTGCTCCGCACAGACGGTCGCACCGAAGTTCGACTCCGACACAATTTCAGGTCTTGGCGCCCGCAACATTGGGTCGGCGGCGATGAGCGGTCGCATCGCGGCGATCGATGCTGTTCAGGAAGGACGACGACTAACGGTTTACATTGGGTCGGCGAGTGGCGGTGTCTGGAAATCAGTTAATGGAGGAACAACCTTCAAACCAGTGTTTGACAAGCAGCCTGTTCAGTCAATTGGCGCCGTAACTATCGACCCTAAGAACCCAAAGATCGTCTGGGTCGGCACAGGTGAGTCATGGACGCGCAACAGTGTCTCGATTGGTGATGGCGTGTACAAATCGACTGACGGAGGAGAAAACTGGACTAACGTCGGCTTGAAAGAGTCCGAGCGCATTTCAAAAATCCTCGTCGATCCAAATAACACTGACACGGTGTACGTGTGCGCCCCAGGAAAACTCTGGAGTGACAGCGATGAACGCGGCCTCTACAAAACTACGGATGGAGGCAAGTCGTGGACAAAGATTCTTAAAGGCGCAAATGCTTCAACCGGATGTTCGATGATTTCATTCGATCGAGCGAATCCCCAAACTATCTTCGCGAGCATGTGGGATTTTCGTCGCAAGGGTTGGACGTTCCGGTCCGGTGGAGAGGGACCAGGTGCATTTAGCGGCAGCGGTCTGTTCAAGAGTACGAATGGAGGTTCGTCGTGGGTAGAACTGGATGAAAAGAGCGCCGCCGGTCTACCTTCGAAACCATGGGGCAGAATAGCCATCGCTGTGGCGCCGTCGAATCCGAATGTCGTCTACGCAACGATAGAAGCTGAGATACCGAAGGATGGTCTGTATCGTTCAAATGATAGCGGCAAGACGTGGAAACAGCTCGATCGTAGTCAAAGCATGATTTGGCGTCCGTTCTATTTTTCAAATCTGATCATTGATCCGAAGGATGAAAACAAGGTTTACAAACCTGATATATCCCTCATCGCAAGCAGCGATGGCGGCAACAGCTTCAGCGACATCTCAGGTGGCGCGCACGGTGATTTCCACGACGTTTGGATCGATCCCAACAATACCGATCATTTGATCATTGGCGATGACGGAGGTGTTTGGTATTCGTATGACGGCGGCAATCGGTGGTGGAAAGCAGACAATCTTCCTGTGTCGCAGTTTTACCACGTCAGCGTTGATATGAATTTGCCTTATCGTGTTTACGGAGGGCTGCAAGACAACAGTTCATGGGTAGGCGATTCCTCTTATCCGGGCGGCATCACGAACAGTCGCTGGGAAAATATTTACAACAGTGATGGATTCTGGGCCTTCGCAGATACCGCGGACCCCGATTATATCTATGCCGAGGGCCAGGGCGGCGAAATTGGTCGCATCAACCGAAAAACGCTCGAGAGCCGGAACATCAAACCGCTTCCGCAGTACAACGAAGGGAAACTTCGCTACAACTGGAACACTCCGATCCACCTCAGCCCAACGCAAAAAGGAACTATCTACCTCGGCGCCCAGTTTTTGTTTCGATCACGTGACCACGGTCAGACGTGGGAACGTATTTCACCCGACCTCACTACAAACAATCCGGAAAAGCAAAAGCAGGAGCAGTCTGGCGGTATCACGGTCGACAATTCGTCCGCTGAGATGCATACGACGATCTTTTCCATCGCTGAGTCTCCCAGGGACTCGAACCTGGTTTGGGTTGGCACCGATGATGGCAACGTACAATTGACTCGCGATGGAGGTAAGACCTGGAAGAATGTCGTCGGCAACATTAAAGGCCTGCCACCCAACGCATGGGTGACCTCTGTCGAACCAGGGCATTATGAGACGGGCACCGCTTTCGCGACTTTTGATCTTCACACCTTCGGTGATATGCGTCCTTATGTTTACAAGACCACTGACTTCGGTAACACATGGACACAGCTGATTGGCCCAAACGGCAGCGTGCGGGGATATGCGCACGTGTTGAAGGAAGACATTGTCAACCGCGACCTTCTGTTTGTTGGAACAGAATTCGGTTTGTGGATCTCTATCGATGGTGGCAAAAACTGGGCGCAGTACAAGGGAGGCGATCTTCCGAATGTCGCTGTGCGAGATCTGGCAATTCATCCTCGAGATAAAGACTTAATAATTGCCACGCATGGACGCGGAATTTGGATCATTGACGACATCACTCCCTTGCGTTCACTGACTCCGGAAGTGCTTGCGACAGAAGCAGCATTTATTGAAGCTCGGCCTACAGTGCAACGAATCCCCGCGGGCGGCGGCTGGGCGAATGGGGATGCTTCCTTTGTTGGACCAAATCCCACGAATGAGGCAGTCATTACCTACTATCAACAGAAGCGCCACATCTTCGGCGATTTGAAGATCGACATATTAGATCCAGAGGGAAAAGTTGTGACGACGATTCCCAGCAGTAAACGTCGCGGACTGAATCGGGCAACGTGGTCGATGCGTTTGAAAGCACCCAGAGTCCCGACAGCTGCGAGCGGTGCTTTCGGAGCGGTGACTGGACCCCGTGTATTGCCGGGCACCTACACCGTCCGCATGACCAAAGACAAGAATGTCTACACCACGAAACTAGTCGTTACCGCTGATCCTCGTTCAGCTCATTCAGCGGAGGATCGGAAAGAACAACTCTCGCTGACGATGAAGTTGTACGCGCTGTTGGGTGATATGACCTTCGCGGTAGATCGGATTAATAGTGTGCGTGCGGCGCTGCAACAACGTATTCAAGGGCTGCCAGCGAACGACCCACTGCTAACCCGATTACAAACCGCGCAAAACCAAATCGATGAGCTCCGGAAAAAGATCGTTGCGACTAAAGAGGGCGGCGCAATCACCGGTGAAGAGCGCCTTCGTGAAAACCTTGCAGATCTTTACGGCAACGTCAACTTCTACGAAGGCCGGCCGTCCCAAACTCAGATTGAACGAGCTGATGCAATCGCGCGTGAACTAGCCAACGTCGTAAAGAGCTTTGATGATTGGTTGGCGAAGGAGATGCCAAGTCTCAACTCAGACTTGGCAAAAGCGAAACTGGAATCGATCGTACCGATGACAAGATCCGATTGGGACAAGAATCATCCAGAGTAGGCGTAGCCCGCGAAGCGAGCGAAAGCGTAAAGCCGGGGCGCCAGCCCCAGGAAGAATCAAACCAACTATGGCCGAGCCCGCGAAGCGGGCAACAGCTTTCGTTCAGACGCAAAAAGGGCTATTCAAAACGTCGACCGCTATCGGATTTCTTCACCAGTTCCTGGGGCTGACGCCCCAGGCTTTACGCTATCGCCCGCTTTGCGGGCTTGTGAAATCTGTTACCTACGTCTACCGCCTAAACCTCTAAACCCTCCGCCTCCGCCTGATCCAACGTTCCCTCGCATCGAGCCAAAGTTCTGTGTGCGTTGCTGTCCCAGACTCCGTGCCTGGCTTTGGTTTTGTACCCAGCTTCGGTCCTGTGACCGCTGCACGGTCTGCCATCCGCTCTCCGTGTGTTGTTGCACTCCACTCGATTGGTTATAGCGATACACATTTCCATCCTTCGTCGCGTACACGTTGTTATTACCTACGGCGACCCCTGTATTGGTATTTGTGTTGTACGCATAACGACTGCCGGCAGCGCTAATTTCTCCAGTTGAACCATTGCGAACCGCGCCCGCAGATCCGCCAGTGACCACACCAGTCTGCGGGTTGTAGGTCGCACCACGAGCTCCGGCGGCGCTGTTTCCTGTATACGGATTACTGATCGTTCCCGCTTGTCCCGCGCTGATTCGGCCAGTGGTTGGGTTGTACGCTGCGACGCCTCCGCCTGTGGCTGTTGTGCCCGTGTAAACATTCGTGTTGGTGCCGCCACGAGCAGCGTATCGAGTTCCGGTCACTGTATTCGTGCCCGTGTAAACACCACCATATCCAACATTGCCTGTGTAGGGGTTGGCCCATGCTGCTCGGGTGCCGGAGTAAGCAACGTTTCCCCATTGTCCATATACGTTCGTCGCAGCAACACCGCCCCAGCCGTACCTACCGTAATAAGTCGCTCCATAGGTGTATGGTCCCCAATATGGAGCTGGGTAGTAATAATTGCTCCACGCGTAACGGTAGCCGTAGGCGAGTCCCCATCCAGTTGCAACACCCCAGGTGAACGCAGCACCATAACCATAGGTATACGGCGCGCCATACCAATAGTAAGTTCCAACATAAGGCGGGTAATACCAACCGGTTCCGTAGACAACGACGTTCGAAGTTGACACGACGGTGCCGTAATAGCCTGGTGTGTAACCAACGTAAACTACTTCCGGCGTCGATTCATAGACGCGAACGTAAGTGACGTAGTGCAAACTCGAACTCAGCGGAATTGTGTAGATCACCGCCGGCACCTCGGTCGCAACTGCCCATGGCCCAACAGCGCTAGTTGCCACAAACCAAACGCCGTTCTGCACTGCATAGTAAGCGGTCGAATGAACTTTGATGACTGGCACACTCGTGTTCACCGCATACTCAAGCGCGGTATTCGAAATTGATTTGAACCGGGGAATGCCGTCGTAAGTAATATTCAGATTTGCTGTCTTTCGATTGATTGTGGCGGTTTGCGGAATACTATTAGCGATCAACGCCTCTTTCGCTTGTGGAGTGCCTGCGACGGAAACCAGGACGTTAGCTTTCGCATGATTCTCTGGAATACGCGCAAAATCCGCAGGCAGCTTCTCAGCAGGAACAGACTGCCACGGGCCATTCATTGACTCGGATTGAAACCATCGCCCTGCGATCAGAATGAAATGAGTCTGAGTTGGCAGATGAACAAAAATGTCGTTCTCAGTATTCGTTACGTAAATTAGTTGCGTCCCTTCGATCGGTGCAACTTCCGGTTCGCCCTGAGTCTGTAGCAACTCTGCTGGAACTGTGCTCACATAGATTGTTGGCAGCGCCTTCTGTTTCTCGGCCTCCTTTAAAGACGGCTTAGAACCTGACCCAGCACCATCAAGCAAATCTACCTGCTTCGATGCACTCGCTGTCTTCAGCGCCTTCTCCAAATCGGTAGACGATTCATCCAATCGCTTCCATGGCCCAACTATCTCTGATGCCTCTAACCAACCATCCATCAAGTGCAGATAAAACTTTAGCTTCGATTGATCCTGAAGCATGAGGACGCGTGTGTTGATAATACGGTCAAGGTTTGTGCCGTTTACTGAACGCAGTTCCGGATTTCCATCAATCAAGATCAAGATTGCTGCTCGGGTGGTAAAGAAGACTTTTGGTGGATCGTTCTTAACATCGAACGCACTACTGCTGTTTACGTTGCTGTTAATAGTCATGTCGGCCAGCAGGCGATCCAAAGAGATAACTTCGCCTTTGAATGCAGCATGAGCTTGTAAGGCACTCTGATAGATCAATGTGCGATCCACAGACGACGGAACGTTGACTTTTGTGACTTTGAAATCTGAAAACGCGACCAGACGGTTTACTTTGTCAATTTCGGTACGCGCGCTAAACCATAAGACGCCATATGACGGTTCTCTCTTCTGTTCAGTTACCTGAAAAGCCGCTCTGGCGGAGTACCGGTTACCGGTCCAATCTTCGACTTGCGGTTGGTAAACAGCGAAAGAGATACCCGCAACTTCAAATCTGCGTGGCCAGCCACGATCAGACTGTGAACGATTGTTTGAGTTAACCTGAGCACAGACCGAAAATGCGCAACCCAGAGTCAAAATAAAGCTAAAACAAAGTGTCAGTACACGATTCGTTGATGTCATCCATTTACTCCTATTCAAGTTCCGTTTCTTCACGCATTCTCGCCGGCGTCTTTAAATTCGAGACACAAACAGTCTTCGAACGCCACGCCCGCGGTTTTTACCGCTTGCGCTAGTCCCTGCCCATTCGCCATTGAAATGCGTCCCCCCGCAGTCAAAAATGGCTGGCGCTTCTCAATGTGGCTTGTGCAACCGCTGGGCCATGAGAGCATTCGATGTGTTTCGATGGGTTAAGTAATTGATAAGTGAGGAGATGGAACAGACTTTCAAGACAACTGCCCGATGCTGGTTCTTAATCGACCAACACCGTATTCGGCGTCGAATGCGAAATACGGCATCCACGAATTTGAGGTCAGGAAGGGGGCAAGCGATCCAGACACGAACCGCTACCAACACGAACTGAGCGCGCTCCGCAGGTTCCAAGCCTCTACAGTTGTTGCTCATGTCCCTGGAACAAATCAAAAGGGCCTGGAACCTGCGGGGGCGCGCTCGGGGTCTGGTCGGGTTTCGCTCGTGTTTGGTCGCTTGCCTCCTTCCCGACTGCGCATTGTAGTATGACCGCTTGTTTGGATCGCCTGCTGGCTACATAACATACGCAGCCCCCAATTCGTTTTATCCTAAGCTAGCGACTCAACCGCGCAAGTGCCAGCGCGCCCAGCGCTAAGCCAAAGTCTCTCAGCGCAACATCGTAATAACCCGGGATCATCAGAAGATTTACGATAATCAGTAGCAGCCAGGCCGCGACAACGTACGCGAAGACCTTGGGCTTAAATGCGACTCCTAGTCCCGCTACAATTTCGATGATGCCCACTACCATCATGAGTCCGTGTCCGTGTCCACCTACCATCTTGTTCACAAACGATGGCAGGTACTGTTCCCAGTTCACAAGTAGATTAAAGAACTTATCCAGCCCTGCAACGATAGGTGCCACTGTGAAGGCAAGGTGCAATATGCGATACGCCTCGCTGGCCGATCGATCGACATCCGGCTCAACCTGAGCACGAACACCGAACTGACGTGCGTCGTCGATAATGTGTTCCATTGGATTCCCTCTCGAAGAATTGAATTTCGCGTCCAAACGCGTTGTTTGGTTGCAGCATACTCCTTAATCACAATAAGTCAAGAACTACTTTGACTTATTGTGATTATTAAGAATTTGTGCGATACTTTGGCGGAAAATGAAGAAGACAAAACTGAGTAATCGCTTTTTTCAGACATCGCGAGGTCGGATCGTTATGTTGTTGCGAGGAGTGCCAAAGACGGTTAACGACCTGGCTGCTGACCTGGGACTAACGGATAACGCAGTCCGTGCTCACCTGTTGTCGCTCGAACGCGATGGCCTTGTGAAGCAAAGCGGCATTCAACGAGGTACGCGCAAACCCCACTTCGCATACGAGTTGACTGACGAGGGTGAACAACTGTTTCCGAAAGCTTATGACGCTGTTGTGAACCATCTAATCGGTGCGCTTAAGGGACGTATCTCTCCCAAAGCACTTGAAGAGGTTATGAAAGAGGCTGGTCGTTCTTTGGCAAAGGCACAGTCTTCGAGCCAAAAGAAAGACAAACTTTCAAAGCGTTTGGACGAAGCCGTCATTGCAATGGAAACCATTGGAGGAGCGGTGCGCGTCGAAAATGAGAAAAACGAAGTCTTGATCACGAGTCAGCGCTGTCCGCTTTCGGCCGCGGTTGCAGAACATCCAGAAGTCTGCAAACTTGCTGAAACACTTCTCGCCGAAATAATTGGATCAAAAGTGGAAGAAGAGTGCGATCGCGAAGGCACACCCAGATGTCGATTTCACGTCCTGGAGGTAGGCCGGCTCGCATAATTCGGATTAACCACGACGTTACACAGATTCGAAGCAGTCAGTACCACCTCGCGCTAGCGGGTGGGTGCGAAGCTGTTTTGATTGAACAACCTGAGGCTTCGCACCCACCCGCTACCGCGAGGTGGTACTGACTGCCTCTCATCTATGGAGCATTTATGAAAGCAATAACTAGACGCGACGCGATTTCAGGAATCGCCGCTACCAGCGCAGGTCTTGCTCTTACCTTTTCACGAAATGCCCTCTCTGCATCACCGAGTGAAGATGCAAAAGGTGATGTTTCGACTGCTCGTGCATTTCGTGGACAACACCAACCGAAACCACTAACTTTCGACCCGGCAAAGCTTAAAGGACTCTCAGAAAAAATGATCCGTTCGCACTGGGAGAATAACTACGGCGGCGCCGTTAAAGCTCTTAACACCGTCGAGCTGCATCTTGCAAAGTTACTCAGCGATAGCGATGTTCCGCCGTACATGTACGGAGATCTGAAGCGCGAAGAGTTGATCCGCACCGGCTCAGTAGTACTTCACGAACTGTACTTCGGCAATCTCGGCGGCGAGCCGAAACCCGGCGGGAAAGTGCTTGACACGATCAAAGATTGGTTTGGCAGTTACGAACAGTGGGAAGCGGAATTCAAGAAGACCGCAAATGCTCTAGGCGGCGGATCAGGCTGGGCAATCCTTGCTCACAACAGTCACACTGGCGAATTCCATAACTATTGGTCCTGGGATCACATGCACAACGCGCCAATGTCCAGGCCTCTACTCGTACTTGACATGTACGAACATGCCTATCACATGGACTACGGTGCGGCAGCCGCAAAGTACGTTGATGCGTTCCTGCAAAACGTGAACTGGGAAGAGGTGAACCGCCGCGCAGAAGCATTACCGAAAAGCTGACCACCACTGATATCAACAACGATCGTGCTGGGACCGCAGGCGTCCCCGCCTGCCCGCGCCAAGAAGAACCAAGAACAATTAGCCGAGCCTGTCGATGTTACGAGTTGGTTCTTCGTGACGCGGCAGGCGGGGACGCCTGCGGTCCCAGCACGATCGTTGTTGATTGTTTTTCGCTTCTCTTGAATTCGCTCCCACATCGACCTCACACATGCTTATCATCAAGACTTTGCCATACACCAGACACGTTTAGCGCACGTCAGTTGTCTAACGTCGTGCTCTCAGAATTATTTCAAGGGGGAGGGCAAATGAGTACAAGGGAAAACAAGCAAGAAACGAATCAATCAGTACCTCGCAAATCAAATAACCAAAACGGAACACAGCACGGCTTGCCATCAGGTAATGCGAAGCGCCTTGCTACAGGACTAGGCTGGTTTAGTGTCGGACTCGGGCTGACCGAGCTGCTCGCGCCTAAAACGATAGCCAGGATCACAGGTGTCTCGGAAAAACGTACGGGACTTATACAATTGTACGGTCTTCGCGAACTCGCTGCGGGCGTCGCAATCTTTAGCCAGAAAAATCCGGCGCAAGCTGTTTGGTCGCGAGTTGCCGGCGACGTGTTGGATCTAACCAGTCTAAGCGTTGCCTGTCTGTCGCCGGATGCAAAACGTGGCCGCATCACTTTTGCTACAGCCAATGTGCTTGCGGTAACTGCACTGGATGTGATGTGTGCAAGACAACTAGGCAACGGGGGCCACAAAGGTATTCAGGCAAAGGCTGCGTGTATTGTTAATCGCGAGCCTGATCAGGTTTATGCCTTTTGGCGTGACTTTCGAAACCTCGCGCGTTTCATGAATCATCTCGAGTCAGTCGAGGAATCCGGGGATGGAAGATCCCATTGGATTGCTAAGGGACCGGCGGGTATGAAAGTGGAATGGGACGCCGTGATCGTCGCCGATGAACCGGGAAAAGTCATCACGTGGCGATCGCTGGAAAATTCGGATGTCGATCACGCAGGCGCCGTTCAATTTCAACAGGCACCAGGTGGACGTGGAACGATCGTGAAAGTGAACTTTCAATACAATCCACCCATTGGAGTGGTCGGTGCCGCTGTTGCAAAACTTTTCGGCGAAGAACCCGAACAACAACTCGACGATGACCTCCGACGTTTCAAACAGGTCATGGAAGTTGGAGAAGTCGTCGTTTCGGACGCAACACTTCTCGGTAATGGATATATGGATCAAAGGCCGGGACGGCCTGCTGATGCGGGCGAACTCGAACAGGCTGAATCTGTCCCAAGCCAGGTTCCCACGAACTACGAATCGACTGAAGGGAGGGCGAGCCAACGATGAAAGCAAATTGCTGGTATGGGAAGACTGTTATGCGCGTCGAAGAGGTACCGGATCCACAAATCCTCAATCAGCGCGACGCTATCGTGAAAATTAGTTCGACAGCTATCTGCGGCTCGGACCTTCATCTTTACAATGGGCTCATTCCAACGATGGTCAAAGGGGACATTCTCGGTCATGAGTTCATGGGCGAAGTCGTCGAGATCGGTAAGCAGGTTACAAATCTAGCGGTTGGCGACCGTGTGGTGGTTCCCTTTCCGATTGCTTGTGGAAATTGCTTCTTTTGTAAGAGCGAGATGTTCTCACTCTGCGAGAACTCCAATCCGAATGCGTGGATGGCGGAAAAGATGTTCGGCCATTCTCCAGCAGGTCTTTTTGGATATTCTCACTTAACAGGTGGATATGCCGGTGGCCAGGCAGAGTACGCGCGCGTACCTTTTGCAGACGTCGGCCCGATCAAAGTTCCTGATCATCTTACGGACGAACAAGTGCTTTTCTTGTCAGACATCTTTCCGACCGGGTACATGGGCGCCGAGATGTGCGATATCAAAGCTGGCGACACCATCGCGATTTGGGGATGTGGACCGGTTGGGCAATTTTCCATTCGAAGTGCGTTTCTCCTCGGCGCCGCCAGGGTGATTGCCATTGACGAAGTTCCAGCTCGACTCAAAATGGCCGAAGATGGTGGAGCAGAAACAATCAATTTCCGCGAACAAAATGTGTATGAAGCGTTGATGGACATGACTGGTGGTCGTGGTCCTGATGCATGCATTGACGACGTCGGTATGGAAGCCCACGCGCCGGGGATCATCTTCGCTTACGACAGGGTGAAACAGGCGATGATGTTGGAATCAGATCGGCCGCATGCACTGCGTGAAGCGATCATGTGTTGTCGGAACGGCGGCACCGTTTCGGTGATTGGAGTTTACGGCGGATTCATTGACAAGTTTCCGATGGGCTCAGTTATGAATCGGTCACTCACAATCAAGACTGGGCAGGCACACGTCCACCGATACCTGAAACCTTTGTTGAGCTTAATCGAAAACGGCGACATCGATCCAAGCTTCGTGGTAACACACACTATGAGTCTGGATGATGCGCCGAGAGGCTACGACATGTTCAAGAATAAGGAAGATGGTTGTATTAAGATTGTGCTGAAGCCAGACGTAAACGGAAATGGGAACGCAGTAGTGCACTAAAACATGAGAGGCGGCCGCAATGGCCGCCTCACATTCCCAGAGTCTCAGTGTCGGGAGCGTTTAGCGTAACTGGTAGAACAACCTGTCGTATGTCAAACCATTGATCTCGACAGGCACGGTGAGATGAACGCCCAATCCAACCGTCGTGACTCCTCGGTCGGTTGGAGTCTCTTTGTCAGTGCGTGTAATGAAGACCCCCTCGAATTTTTCTCGAGTTCCATTCTGGTAAACCTTCGTTGCGGTGACTAAACCCGCTTCAATCCTTCCGTTATCCAGGGTGAAATTAACCGAGCCGTTTACATAACCAACTCCGGTGACTACTCCGTCGTTCCCAACGCGTATCTCAATGGCGTAACCTAAATCAGAAGCTTCGTAGACGCCGGCGTACTCGTTAGCGCTTTGCCGGACAAGTGCTTCACAGTGCACGTCCTTATATTTTTGTTTGGTGATGCCATACTTCGTCTTGGACATGCTCTTAAACTTATTGAACGAAGCAGCCAGCTCTTGAGCTCTCGCCGCGGCAGAGGACGTTTGCGCAACCAGACTGCCGGAAAAAACAAAAATTACTGCAAGTATGATAAGACTCCGCATCATTTCCTCCTTGTGGTATCCGCCGCGGGCTAAAGATCGTAAATAGTTCTTAATAGGTAAACACCACCGGCAAGTTAATTATGGCAATAGAGGCGCGCTGTCCTTTGTCACGAGTTCTTTTTTTCTCTGAAAGTAATCAGAGACCTCGGTCCTGGGAGCGCAGGCGTCCCCGCCTGCCTACGTCGCGCGCGACCCTGATCAGCATGCAACTTTTTGCTAAGCAAGGTCGTTGAAGAATCCACTTGGTTATGTTCGACGCGGGCAGGCGGGGACGCCTGCGCTCCCAGGACCGAGGTCTCTGATTATTTTCACAGCTTCTGCCATGTAGGGAATTTGCTCTTTTG
>DATDFV010000220.1:0-11407 GCA_036522415.1 Pyrinomonadaceae bacterium
CTAACAAACTCTTGACGCATTCGTTTGTCGAACTCTAGAATGCCTCGTCACTTCAACGTGATGTAAGCTCTAACACAAGCAGGGTAACTAATCGGGAACTGCTGATAGACAAATGCTCCCTCGAACGCAGCGACAAAAAGAGATTCTCGATTACATAACTCGTTTCCTCGAACGCCACGGTTACGTTCCTTCATACACTCAAATCGCCAGACAGTTTGGCGTGAAGTCTCGCGCGACGATCGCAAAGCACATTGCTGCTCTCGAGCGGAGAGGTCTCTTGACGCGCGAACATGAAGACGGATCTTTCGCTTTGAACGTCAAAGTGGAAGACACAAGCAGTGAATCACTGTGCGAAGTCAAACTGCTTGGAAGAATTGCAGCGGGCGCGCCACTTGAAGTGGTCGATTATGAAGAACGGATTCCGGTTCCGCGTTTCCTTCTGGGTCGAGTTAGACCAGATCGAGTCTATGCGCTGCGTGTAAAAGGCGACTCGATGATCGATGAGCATATCTGCGACGGTGATATCGCGTTAATTGAGAATCGAACCGACGCGCGTGACGGTGAAATCGTGGTGGCGTTGCTGATCGAGGAAAACCAGGCAACACTGAAGCGACTGTACCGCCGCGGTCCAAATATTGAACTTCAGCCAGCAAATTCGCAGCTTCAACCCCTTAGCATCCCCGCCAACCAGGTCCGAGTTCAGGGCATTTTCCGCGGATTATTACGTCCGAGCAACTAAATGTCCGATATGCTTTAGCTTGTCGTGTGGTCCCAAGATTCATCCGCAGATTGCACAGATTTCGACGTCCAATCAGTCAAGGCCCTGGCTCTGTCGAAAATCTGCGTAATCTGCGGATGAATATTGGAACCACACGACAAGCTAAAGCATATCGGACATTAGAACCCGCGCAACGGCATGTCCTTTGATCGCTGAAGCCAATTGTTCGACGGATAATTTGAATCGCCGCTGATGATGTGCAGCGTGTAAGCGTGACGTGATTTCGGTGATCTGTTTTCCAGACTACGGTGGGGCAGCAGTCCATTCAACACAATCAAGCTTCCCTTCCTGACTTCCAAGGGAATCAATTCCTCTTCAGCCCATGGCGACGTGTCGAACGTTTCGAACTGCATTCCATTTTCAGTTCTCAACCAGCGTGACTTGAGTCCGCGTTTGTGTCCACCAGGCAACACCCAGAGACAGCCGTTTTCAAGAGTGGCATCGTCGAGCGCGAACCATAGACCAAGAATGTCCTGAGGTTCTGTGTACAGAAACGTACAGTCCTGATGACAATTAACTTCGCCGCCGATGTGTGGTTGCTTGAAGATGTACATCGACTGCAACAGCAGCGGATGATTAACACCTAAGTCTTTGGCAAGTTGCTCGATGCTGCTGGCGCGCGAGAAGCGATCGAATACCGGATCGAGATCATGAAGCGCGTGTCCGATCTTGTTGATCGATAATTCTTTGTCTTGTTTGAGAGTGCCATCTGGATTGAACGCATTCTCTTCAAAGAAGAAGCTGATGTTGTTAGCGGACTGTAAAAAGTGTTCGTCTGCGATGCGGTTCTGTTCGCGAGTGGAAAAAATTGAAGCAACTTCGGCTGACTCGCGTTCGCGAATCATCTCGATGACGCGCTCGCGAAGTTCATCGCACGCTGTTGGATCAACGAAGTCGTTGATAACCAGAAACCCTTCGTTTTGATAGTTGGTGAGTTGCAGGGTCGTAAGTGCCATCATTCAATGTCCGACGAACTTTAGTTTGTCGTGCGTGCCTCCTCACCCGCTCGAGGAAAGTAGCTGGCTTCAATCCGAACCACGACAAACTAAAGTTCATCGGACACTCGTCGAAGAAGCTTTTTACTCGGACGCCACCGCACTATACTGTTCAGGAAATTTTTTTGGAGCCGGCTGCCGGAATTGAACCGGCGACCTTCTAATTACGAATCAGACGCTCTACCAACTGAGCTAAGCCGGCCGAAGATGGGAAATATCGAAGCGCCGTTGCACTATACGAACGTGCACTTCCGGGTGTCAACTGGAGGGCGTTCTGGATGAACGCCCGTTCAGATCCAGTCAATTCGACAATAAGAGATTTTTTCCAATTGAATGCAGGAGGGAAGAATGCCAAAGGATGCATACAAGAACATCGGTCGATATCAAATGGCCGGCGGAGACATTAACCCAGAAGAATATCGAGAGAACCAGGAGGCGCTCGCCGATCAGCCCAGCTCGGACGAGGCTCAGTTGATTCCTGGTACGCCTCCCGAACAAAACGCAGCCCGCGAAGTTGAAGAATCAGCGGCTGTTATTCCTTCAGAAATTGCCGCGCCAACACGCGCACCTCGGAAGAGAACCACAAAAAAGGCTGCTAAGAAGACGAGCAAGAAGGCAGCAAAGAAAGCCGCCAAACAGCGCCCTGCAGCTAAGAAATCAAGCAGGAAGCCAGCTAAGAAGACAGTCAAGAAAAGACCCATAAGAGGAGTTAAGAGACTGCTTGCCAGTAAGGCGTCAACTAAGAAAGCCGCAAAGAAAGGTGGAGCAACTAAGAAGCGTGCTGCAAAGAAGAGCTCAGGATCGAAAAAGAGAACTGGAGGCAGGAGTCGCAAGACAGCTCGTAAGCGCTAAAGAATTAATTTCTATTCAAGAACCAGGCACGCAGATCAGCTCGTTGATCTGCGTGTTTTGTTGTAAAGGGAAATAGGACCGATATGACCAATAGGACCTATAATTGCCAGGCATGAAAGAGATCACTGTTATCGGCGGAGGTTTGGCGGGCGTTGAAGCTGCGTGGCAAGCGGCAAACTCAGGAGTGAGGGCCAGGCTCTTCGAAATGCGCCCTGTTCACCAGACCCCAGCGCATCGCACCGACAGGCTCGCGGAAATCGTTTGCTCCAACTCTTTGAAGTCCGACGAGCCCGGCACAGCTTCCTATTTGCTGAAAGAGGAATTAAGACGCGGCGGATCGCTGGTTATGGAGGTTGCAGCGGAGACCCGCGTGCCCGCTGGCGCCGCTCTCGCTGTGGACCGTCTCAAATTCGCAGAGTTGATTACACAGAAAATTGAAGACCACCCGCTAATCGGGCTGGTACGAGATGAAGTGACGACGGTTCCGGAGTCGATCTCAATAATCGCCACCGGCCCGCTCACGTCTGAAGCTCTGACTGCCGAAGTCATGAGGATTACAGGTAGCGATCAACTCTATTTTTATGACGCGATCGCACCGATCGTTTCTGCAGACTCCATCGATACTTCAATCGCCTTCCGCGCGGCGCGCTATGACAAAGGTGGCGATGATTATTTGAACTGCCCTTTTGACGAGGATCGGTACCTGAAATTTTATGCGACATTGATTGAGGCCAACAGTGTCCCGCTCCAAAGATTTGAGGAAACGCGCTGGTTCGAAGCCTGTTTGCCGATTGAGGAGTTAGCGCGAAGAGGGGTCGATACACTTCGTTTCGGTCCGATGAAGCCGGTTGGCTTACGCGATCCCAGGACCGGACGCGAGCCGTACGCCGCGGTACAACTGCGGCAGGAAAATTTAATGGCCGACGCGTACAGCCTGGTGGGCTTTCAGAATCATCTACGATACGGTGAACAAGCCCGCGTCTTGCGGTTGATACCTGGTTTAGAAAATGCTGAGTTTCTACAGTTCGGTCAGATTCATCGCAACACTTACATCTGTTCGCCTCGTGTTTTGTTGCCAACCATGCAGATGCGCGAGCGTCCGCATGTCTTTTTTGCAGGACAAATCACCGGAGTTGAAGGTTACGTGGAGTCGGTAGCCATTGGCTGGCTTGCCGGACAAAACGCGGCGCGATTGGCTCGTGGCGAGGAGTTGCTTCAAGCACCAGTTAGCAGTGCTATCGGAGCTCTCGCGCGCTATGTTTCTCAGACTGAAACAAAGAACTTCCAACCGGTGAACATTACGTTTGCGCTCTTACCACCTTTGCCTGAACCAGAGCAGCGCCGAGTGCGTAAGAAACGTCAAAGACGTGAACTTCAAATCGATATCGCCTTGAAAGAGTGGGACGAGTGGCTCAAACGGAACTTCAACAGTCGAGCGGTGCAAACCGTAAGCACATGACAGCTCATCTGCCGCTGGTCTGCGCCGTCTTCCTCAGTCTTTTGCTTTCAGGATCCATCTTCGGCCAGTCTGGAAGACAAAGGGATCCCGGTAAGACTCCGAAACCAACTCCCGGCCCGCACGTGGATCCCTCACGACCCAGCGGCTCGACCAAGGTTGCTACAGCCAAAAAGGATGAGATTGATCCTGATGATGTGGTGCGGATCTCGTCGAACCTGGTGCCTATACCTGTTTCGGTAGTTGATTCGCGAGGCAACGCTCTGGTCAACCTGAAGCTGGATGACTTTGAGTTGCGTGTTGATGGTCAATTGCGACCTCTTAGTGACCTCAGTCGATCAGAAACTAGTGTTCAGCTCGCGATGCTCTTTGATAACAGCGGTAGTTTGGACTTTGCGCGCGAGTTTGAAAAACATGCGGCAATCCGTTTCTTCCGCAAAGTAATGAGAGCGCGCGACGAAGCCGCAGTGTTTTCGATTGAGACTGAAAGCTATTTAGCGCAGCCATTGACAAAGGATGTAACGAAGCTCGAACAGACAATAGCCGGCTTTGGTAAACCCGAAGGTGGAACTTCCTTGTTCGATGCGATCGTGCTTGCCGGGGGTTATTTACGACCATACTCGGGTCGAAAAGTGATCGTTATCGTTTCAGATGGAATCGAAACGACGAGTCGAATCAGTGAATTTGAGGCGGTCATTCAACACGTTCTGGCAGATGATGCTCAAGTCTACGTTGTTCAGACTGGTCTCTACGAAGGAGCGAACCTGCGGGCTCTCGCGGCGGAAAGACGGATGGAACAACTTACAGAACAGACTGGCGGCGCCGTCTATCTCCCGAAGACTGTCTCGGAGCTCGACGTTGCATTCGATCAGATCGCCGCGGATCTCTCGCAGCAATACGTTCTCAGTTACTACCCCCTACCAGAACATCGCGACGGGCGATTGCACGTAATCGATTTGAAGATCAAAACGCGAAATGATGTTCGACTGCGTTCGCGAAAAGGCTACTATGCCCCGAAGCCAGCGTCGGAAGCCGATTGGTGAAGCATTCTATCCACAGATTACACAGCGCGGCTCATGCCGCAACCAAACCATCCTGAAAGAATGAAAGTTAATAGCCGTCTGCGAGCGGCTTTGCGCGAAGCCCACGGAACTAATCGGTCACACCATCCGACCCTGAAAGGGTCGAACCGGGCTCATTGTCTGACCCTTTCAGGGTCTTCAATCTTCCCTCCTTTTCCCGTGGGCTTCGCGCAAAGCCGCTCGCCCACGGCTATTAACTTTGGTCCCTTTGGGACCAGAAATCTTGCTCAAAAAACAAGAAGTTGTTGATTTGTTACACAGATTACACAGATTTCTTTTTAGAGAATGGCCGCTGTCCCATCTCAAAAGAAAATCTGCGTAATCTGTGTAATCTGCGGATAAAATGCTTGGTGTATGGAGCAGCTCATCGAGCAATTCCTCGAGCACCTGCGTTACGAACGCAACGTAAGTGCGCATACCCTTCGTAACTATGCCAGTGACCTTGAACAGTTTGTCGATCATGTAGCCCCCGCAGATCCGAAGTCAGGTGCAAGAAAGTTTCCCGAACTCAAAAATGTAGACCATCTCACCATTCGCGAATGGCTGGCGGAGCTTCACTCAACACAGAAGAAGAAAGCTTCGATTGCGAGAAAGCTTGCCGCCTTGCGGACGTTCTTCCAGTTTCTGGTTCGAGAAGGCTTACTCGAAAGTAATCCCGCGAAACTGGTCTCAACACCTCGTCAGGAAAAGAAACTTCCAAAACATCTCTCGATCGAGGAAGCAATCAAGTTCATCGAGACGCCGGACGTTCGGACAGACCTTGGAAAACGCGATCGTGCGATGTTGGAGTTGATGTATGCAACGGGAGTTCGAGTCGCTGAGTTGACAACTTTGAATCTCGCCGATATCGACTTTCGCAACCAACTGATTCGCGTAACTGGAAAGCGTCGAAAGCAGCGTATCGTGCCTTTTGGCGATCCTGCCGCAAGTGCAATTCGAGACTACTTGAAGGTGCGGGACAAGTTTCTGTTTAATTCGCCTATTTCAGAAAGGGATGATGAAGCTCTCTTCCTGAATTATCAGGGGACGCGAATTACAACGCGCTCAGTTGGCAGGATGGTGGAGAAGTACATCAAGATTTGCGCCGGTGTCCACCGAATCAGTCCTCACGCACTGCGCCACTCCTTTGCGACACACTTGTTGGATAGCGGCGCAGACCTTCGTGACATTCAGGAACTCTTAGGTCACGCCCGACTCTCAACAACTCAAGTTTACACTCACGTTTCAATGGAGAAGCTGGTTGAGGTTTACGACAAGGCACATCCGAAAGCCTGATCATTTTCAAGCGGATAGGACCTATTTGACCTATTCCTCTGTAAACCGAAAATGATTGTTAAAGCGTCGGCTGATCGTCGTCGCCGTTTGCGCTCTCGATGATAGCCTGACAAGCGGCGTCGTAACGCGCGGTGGGGACAGCTTCGAGGCGACGCTCATCGATAGGTTTACCGCAGCGGGCACATTTCCCGTACGAGCCTTCTCGAATTCTCAACAGTGCCTGGTCTATATCGGCGACGATTTGTGATTCGCGTTCGGTGAGTCGGAAGGCGATCTCTTTTGTAACGTCAACGAGAGACATGTCAACACTGTCTTTTACACCGTCATCATCGGACTCCAGAGCAGCAGCTTGTTCTGCGCTTACTTTAGCGACATGGTCTCGCAGTTGTTCTTGAAGGATTTGACGAAAGTGTTCCAGTCTCTCTGCGTTCACGCGTTAAACTCCCAAGGGTTTCTGATTTCGAGTGCGGGAGTATAGCATGCAGAACGGCCTTTGGCTTTTGGCCTTTAGTTTTGGCAGACACGTTTCTCTCTGCGCTTCCTTTGCGTTCTCTGCGTCTCTGCGGTAAATCGTGCTCTAAATTTTCACCGCAGAGACGCAGAGAACGCAGAGGAAGCGCAGAGAGTTTCCAGGCTGAGAAAGCGCAGTAATTCTCAAAAGCCCGAAATTAGAATCTCGCTGTCAGTCCGACTCGCACGCCTCTTCCACTGCCGGGTGAGATGTTATTGTTATTATCTGCGTTCAAGTAGTATCGAGTATCGAACAAGTTCTGCACGTTGGCCTGTAAGCGCCAGTGTTCGTTAACGGAGTAAAAGATGCCGGCATCCGCACGCGTATATCCTGGCAGTATTACCGTGTTGTCGATTGCCGCGAACATATCCGTACGACGAATGATTCCAAGGCCAAGACTCAATCGCTGCCAGACTCGATAATTGTTCCAGAGTGACAATGTATGATGCGGCACCTGTGCGACCTGCGCGCCGGCTTTTGCTGCGGTCGTATCGCTGGTAATAAACGCATCTTGAAATGCGTAGCCCCCAACGATAGTCCAGCGGTTCATCACGCTTCCATTCAAACCCAATTCGAAACCATTTGTGCGCTGGCTACCTGTCTGCAGGATCCGCGTAGGGTCGTTTGGATCCGTCGCCCGAGTGTTGGTGCGATCTTGCCTGTAAACAGCCGTCGTTAGAGAAAGGCCTCGCCGCACATCCCACTTAGCGCCTACCTCGTAGTTATTGAACTTCTCTGGTTTCACTTGTTGAGTAATCGAGGTCAGCGATGAAAACTGGTCGCCTGAGCTGGGCAGGTAAGCAACCGAGTAATTCGCATAAAGTGACACTGCCTCACCTGGTTTGATGATTACGCCTGTGCGTGGAGATACGAGTCTGTCAATCCGACGCAGATTGTCACCGGTTCGATTGTTATGGAAGTTGAGATCAAAGTAATCAAAACGCACGCCAGCTACGAATTGAAGGTATCGATTGATTTCAATCTGATCCTGGACATAAGCAGCGGCGAGATTCGTTTTTAAATGGTTGTTTGCATCAGTTGCGCTTTGCCGAAAGATAACCGGGGTGGGAATGGTCGTCTGATCGATTGGTACTAAGATGGAGGTTGAACTGTTGTTGAAGAAGCCGGTGTTACGGAAGTTATCTGTGAGTTGGCGGCCGATTTCAGTGCCTGCCAGAAGGCTGTGCTTGATTCGAGAAGTTGATGTATCGAAAGTAACGTCCGTCTGGTTAAAGATATTTCGGCGCTGAGTTGCGTTGTTATAGCTGGTAAGAGTGACCTTGGACTTATCGGAAGTTACAGCTCCAGGGACGTAATTCTGATAAAAACGATCATAGTCACCAAACAACGTTCGATTGCGAACATCGAAACGGCCTTTACCGTGATCGACTACGACCGAAGCAAGATTGACGTCAGCTCTTACGTGGCTGTCATTTGGATTTCCAAAGTAGGTATCGATGGGAACATCGATCGGCCTTAGATGAAATGACGGAATGCCTCGATCAGCAACGCGGCGGTCGTGAAAGAATTCGTATGACCCTGTTATCCGAGTGTTGCTAGTTGGAGCCCACGTCAGGGTTGGGTTCACTGCGTGTCGTTCAAGTCCAACAAATTGGCGGAAGCTATCTGAGTTTTCGTAGAGACCGTTGAGACGAAGAGCCAGCGTCCGAGTCAGTCTTTGGTTGATATCAGTTGTGAATCTGCGATTACCAAACGAACCAAGTTGAGCCGTCAACTCGCGAGAGGAAGAGAACGAAGGTTCCTTTGTAACTCTGTTGATAACCCCGCCACCACCACCTCGGCCGAAAACCATCGAGTTTGGTCCCTTAATCGCTTCGACACGATCGATGTTGTACAAGTCACGGTAATACTGAACATCATCCCGAACACCATTCACGAAAAAATCTGCGCTACTGCTGTTCCCGCGAAAAATTAACTGGTCGCGATTGTTTTCACCCTGATGGGATGTCACGCCGGGGATATATGCGACAACGTCGGAGATACTTTGAAGAGATTGGTCCTTGATTTGTTTTTGCGAGACAACACTGATTGATTGCGGGATATCACGAAGAGTTGTTGGGTGCCGCATCGCACTGCTAACAGCTTCGGTAAGATACCCGGAGCTATCTGTGATAGTGACGACGGCACTCGCGTCCGCGACTTGTAGCGTAATCTCAATTGGATCTGAAAGCTTAGTTAAATTGACCGTCTGAATCCGAGTTGCAAACCCGTCGGCACTAACTGTAAGGCGGCAATTCTGCGTTGTTACTTCAATCGAGAATTCGCCATGTTCGTTCGTGACAGTTGAAGCAGGGAAGTTGGAATCATCGCGCGCTACGATGACGTGGGCCCCTCGAATTGCTTCTCGATTTTGATCCAGGACTTTTCCGCTCAGTGTGGGTTTCGTTTGACCCTGACAGTAAAAAACAGTTGAAGAAAGGAGTAGTGTGAGCACCAATAAACTGAAGATCTTTCTGGAGACCATCGAACTCAAGTCCTTTTCCAGCAGCCGGGAGGTACTGCACGCTGCGATTCTTAAAAATCTGTTAGGTACGAAATTGAAATCCGATTTCAATTTCAGAGGAGCCAGAATACCGAAGATGTTTCAGATCGTCAATTGGGGATTTGAGAAACCCGCATCTCTCGGTGCTTCACCAAAATGAGTTCTCTCTATGCTCCTAGGCGTTCTCTGCGTCTCACTAGAAACTGCTTACGCACTCAGGTGGTCAGGGGAAAAGAAAAACGTGCAAAGAACAAGTCGGGAAGGGTGGTTTACCCCGCTGTTCCTCGATCAATAAGTTGGAGACGAGCGGGGGTAAACCACCCTTCCCGACTTGTTGTATGTTGAGTTTCATCTTTCTAATCTGGTTGCATTTTGAACAAGCGGAGGCGCTCTGCGGTGGCTTCGAGTACCTAAAACCATTTACGAGTCCGATGGGGAATCGATTAAAGCCGCCGCAGAGACGCAGAGAACGCCGAGGATACGCAGAGAGATCGTTGACTGTGCGGTTGGTGCTAACTCGACACGAGCATGGCGGCGAGCAAGGGGATCGTCAGTTCGTGGTGGCCCGTAATCGAGTATCCCTGACCTGCTCCGTTCTCAGTTGGCCGCCGCACCACATTTGTTTGTGGACGATATGATTGGATGAAATCGAAATTAGCTGTGGTGATGTCAGTGAGGGGAAATCCAAGGTTTCTTACAAGACTTACGCACTTGAGAAATACTTCAGGCAACACAACAGCAGATCCGATGTTCAGGTAAACTCCTCCGCCATTCATGTGTCTAACGATATCAGCAAGTAGACGGAAGTCTGTGTGAGTCGCCGCGCCTAAAGATGCGCCATCAACTTGCGGATGAAAATGCGCGATATCACCTCCAATTGTTACGTGGACGGTAAAGGGAACTCGAGCTCGATAACTTGCGCAAAGAAGTGAGTAGTCCGCGTTCTTCGGATTCATGGCCAGCAACGATCGTCCCACTGCTTCCCCTAAACCGATCTTCTCTTTCGCGGCGCTTGTTGCTGCGCCATTTATGAGTTTGCTGGTTTCATCTGCACCTCCGAACACGCCTTCACCCAAAGTGCTATCAACATCCTCTGAGGTCGAACCAACCATTGCGATCTCAGCATCATGAACCAGAACTGATCCATTCGCAGCGACCGCACACAAGAATCCGCGATTCATCAGATCAATAAGAATGGGTGCGAGGCCCGTCTTTACTACGTGACCACCGATACCCCAAATGATGGGTTTCTGTAACTCTCGGGCGCGATGCATACGATCAACGAGTTCACGCATTCGGCGCACAGCCAGAATGTTGGGTAGGCTTGTAAGAAGGTCTTTGGTCGACGCATTTTCAGGAATCGGTTTCGCAAAATCTTCGAGAGCGACTTTGCTATGACGACCGGCGAGCGGATAGGTTTTGACGTTTGCTAGATCCAGGGGTCGAAAATTGTCGTCGTACTGAGACATTTCAGGGGCGCGAGTATATCACGCGGTGTGTTGGTCCTTCCGCGAGTGGCCGTTGCCATTGCCGTTTCCGTTTCTCGTCAGACGTCCATTTAGTAACGGCCGTAATGCGTGGCCCGTATGCGAGCGTCTTGATCTGGCAACTTCTTCGGGCGTGCCAACTGCAACGACGCGACCACCGTGTTCACCACCTTCGGGTCCTAGATCCACGATGTAATCTGCCGATTTGATGACGTCCAGGTTGTGCTCGATGACAATCACTGTGTTGCCTAAAGAAACCAAACGTTGCAGCACATCGAGCAGCTTGTGGACGTCCGCAAAATGAAGACCTGTTGTCGGCTCATCCAAAATGTAGATTGTTCGACCAGTTGCTCGTTTCGATAATTCCTTCGCGAGCTTGATTCGCTGTGCCTCGCCTCCCGAAAGCGTTGTGGCCGATTGCCCTAACTTTATGTAACCAAGACCGACATCAAGCAGCGTCTGCAACTT
>DATDFV010000221.1:0-13217 GCA_036522415.1 Pyrinomonadaceae bacterium
CGAGGTGAGCCGATCAAATTTCCGGCTATCTTGGTCTCCTCGGGTTAAAGGCCGTACGCTAACTTCGCACACGGGAAGTTCCACGCTCCTACAAACTTTTGCATTCAGTTTCACGGGTGAATTAGCAACCGCGTTGCCCGACTTCTCCTGAACCCTCACTTCAGCAACTAACCGAAAAAAATCCGGCAATTGATCGGGCGAGGTACAGCAGCTATCTGTCAGAATCTGCGTAATCAGCGCACAGTCTATAGGTAGTTGCTCCCCCTACACCCAAAAATATTTCCTCCCCTCTCTTGTGTATTGACCTGCCTCAAAGCGTCTTTAAGGTCGTAAGATATCTGTAATATCGATTTAACCCGGCGGCTTGTTCTGGCCGCCGATATCGCCACCACCCAGAGGCGGCAGATGCTGAACCCACTCAAAATTCAACTGAGTCATGAGGATCTATTTGTTGAGCGGTACGACCGGCTCATGTCTCAAGCCTTGCATCTGACCGAAGGTGACAAGCAACAAGCGCAGGATCTTCTGCACGACGCCTTCATTCATTTCACGCTCATCCGGCCGGATCTCGAGAAGATTGCAAACACCGAAGGATACCTCTTTGTAACGTTACGGAATCTTCGTCTTTCCCAGGTGCGGCGCGCTGCATACAGCACCAAACTCGCATCCTTAGCTAGTTACGACTCCTTCGAGTTTGGATTGCGAGCTCGTGATCTACGCGCACAAATTCAAGTTCATGATGAGCTTCGGGCAATCTGTGAATACGCAACTCTACGCAAGGAGACTTCGAAGGCCGGCTCCGTACTGATTCTTCGTTTCTTCCATGGTTATTATCCGAGTGAGACGGCACTGATCCTTCGAACTCCGCGACGCGTTGTCGACAATTGGCTCGGCATTGCGCGGCGGGAGGCGAGACTCTATCTCGAAAACCCAAATAGTCTGGTCTTCATGGCCGCTAACTCGAGCGAGTCGTCCGACAGCAAAACAGAAGGCCAATCCTCCGATGATCCTTTTAAGGATATCCACGCTCGCATCTTTAGTTCAGCAAAAGGTGAATGCTTCTCAAGCGAGCAGCTAGCCGAGTTCTACATCGCAGAAAACGAATCCCCCATTGACTGTCCTCAACTCGCGCACCTGGTTAGTTGCGCGATCTGTCTGGATGAGGTGAATAGAATCTTGCGCATACCCTCACTATCCGAACGCAATCCTTTCGATGTAAGTGGCCGTGACGAGCGAATAAAAGGTGGCGGTGGGCCAGGTGATTCAACCGGCGGCGGATCTTTGCCCGTCTCTGGCCCAGGTAACACGTTTACGAGAAGAAGTCGGCGCGATGCCAAAGTGACATTCGAGCACCGACCTGAAGAATTAAGATTCTCCGCGAATGGTTTTGTAGTTGGCTCGTTGAAGGTTGATTCAGAGCGTAGCGAACAAACAATCAGCATTAATCTCGACGAAAAGATCAGCTTTGTGGAAGCGTTCAGCGAACAGGGTGTGCGTCTGCTATTGATGAACATCGAGCCGCCACCGCTGGGCGCTGCTACTCAGAGTCTCAAAGTGCTCTTAAGCGATAATCGTAGTCTCCATCTCTCATTGGCATTCAGTGATCATTGGCCGACGTTGCAAACGGTCTATTACGACCCGCTGCTCTCTGACGCATCGTTGCCATTAGACGACACTGCTTTTGAAGGCGTCACTGCTCGTTCTTTTGCTCAACGGGATGTGCAAGAGCGACAAGTTGCAGAAAGCGAAGTTGAAGTACCTGCGCCTCAGACCAAACCGACGGGCGCGTTCGCTGATGGCGATTCTCCGCGTCCCCGTGTCTCCCTGTCTCCGCGTCTCTTGCTGCTTCGGTTGTTGCAGCTCATTACCAATTCAACATTATGGTTGAAGCCGGCAACGGCGACGGTGATTGTAGCGGCGCTACTGCTTGGCTCGCTCTTCTTCTTCAGGACGCGAAGTACGTCAGTCACGCCAAGTGCTGAGGTATTACTTGCGCAATCGATCGAGAGGGAACGTGAGCTGGTAGCAAGACCAGATACCGTTATCCACCGCACAATTAATTTGGAAGAGCGGCTCTTGTCGGCGCCAGGAGCGGTAGCGACCGGGTCCGATTCGAGCAGCCATGGAGCAACCAGGTCAGGAGCGGTAGCGACCGGCTCAGCGTCGCAACTCTTGACGCGCCATCGCATCGAGGTCTGGCAAAACGCGGCGCAAGGCATTACCGCTCGACGACTCTACGACGACAAGGGGGCGCTAATCGCTGGTGATTGGAGACGCAGCGATGGTGTTCAGACTCTTTATCATCATGGTTCCAAACCCCAACTTCAACAGGTACCCAAAGATGGAGGTAACACCGCAGCGCCTTCATTCGACACCGTTTGGCAGCTGTCGCCCTTCGCAAAAGAGTTTGCCGGTCTGATTCCGATTGGAACGCAGTCGCGGATAGAAGAGACCTCTACTTCCTACGTCATTACCTACGGCGCTGTGAGCGGCGACCGAGTTGGATCTGATGGTGCTATATATAAAGGACAGGCGGATGTCGCCGCGTCGCCAGGTCCCCCTGTCACCGTGTCTCTTATTCGGGCATCTTTGACGCTCAATCGCGCTGATCTCCACCCAATCGAACAAGCACTGATAATCCGCCAGGGCGACGAAACTCGCGAGTATCACTTCATTGAGACGGCCTTTGAGACTCGCCTCCCGTCCACCGTTGCGCCCGCGGTATTTGAGCCCGAGCCAGCTTTACTAGATACGGCGACTGGAAGGCGCGAAGACGCGGCGACAATCTCCGCGTCCCCGCTTGCTCGTGTCCCCGCGTCGCCAGTCGTAGCAACAGCCTCGCTCGAAGTCGAGGTGCTTCGCTTGTTAGGCGAGATAAGTGCCGATATGGGCCAGGAGGTTAGCGTCAAGCGCGAGGCCGACGGCGCGCTACATGTCGAGGCCATTGTCGAATCAGCAAAGCGCAAAGCGGAGATAGTGGCTGCGTTGGCCTCAATAAGTGATAACCCTGCACTCAGGATTCGCATTGAGACAGCGGCCGAAGCCCAGGCTCGAATTCAACGTGAGCGGCATCGCTCACAGTCAACGGGTGACGCTTCCGAAGTAACCCAGGAGATGCCGACCGCGAATGTAATTCCTATGGACGCTGAAGTGCGCCGGTATTTTCAATCGAAGGGCGTTTCCGGTCGCCAGCTGGACGACGAGATTAGTCGTTTGTCGAATCGCCTGCTGAATCGATCGCATCAAGCGATGTTGCACGCGTTCGCAATTAAGAATCTCGTTGAGCGTTTTTCGCAAGATGATTTGCGCTCACTTGATCCTGCGGGGCGCGCTAAATGGAAGTTGATGATTGCGGCACATGCGTCCGCTTTCCAGCGGGAAGCGTCGGCAATTCGTCAGGAACTGTCGCCAATCTTTGGTTCAGTCGCATCGAGCACGCTAGTAAACGAAGAGGTGAGCATCGCTGACGATGCGGCGTTATTTCGCGCTGCGTCGCGCTTGGCCCAGCTTGCGTCGCAGATGAACGAATCAATTCAATCAGACTTTACGATCTCCAAAAGTGGCCGCAGTGCGGTGACCCAGACTCCGACCTTTTGGAGTTCAGTCGCAACAGCCCAGAGCTTAGCAATAGCAATCAGCAAGCACTGAAAAGCGTCTCGCTTTTTTTAATCCGTTCTATCCGTGTCCATCTGTGGCCGCTTTTGATCTCTTAATCTTTGGAGGCTAAGACCATGAACCGCCCGTCTCTCAAGTTCCGCGATGCGCAGACAGCAATGCGAAATGTATTTGCGCTTTGCTTTTTTGTTGTCTGCTGCCTCTTTGCTCATGTCGTATTAGCGCAGTCAGGCACAGCTACGCTCAGTGGTGATGTGGTGGACCAGAATGGCGCTGTGGTTCCTGGTGCCGCGGTGAAGATCGTTAACACTGCTACAGCATTTTCAAGACAGACGACGACAAGCGATGCGGGCGCGTACGTATTTCCATTATTACCTCCCGGCGCATACAACGTGACAGTGCAGCGCGACGGCTTCTCTCCAGTGCGCGTTGAACACGTCGTGCTAAACGTGGGCGATCAGAAAGCGCTACAAATTCAATTGAAAGCGGGTGATGTCAATGCGCAGGTTACGATTGATTCGGATGCGGAGACAGTGAGGACTGATGGCAGCGTTGGTACGGTGGTGAATCGCCAGTTCGTCGCGAATATCCCACTCAATGGCCGCTCGTTTAATACGCTGCTCGAGTTGACGCCAGGAGTCGTTTTGGTGACGCCAAACAACGCCGATACTGGCCAGTTTAGCGTAAACGGCCAGCGCTCAAATGCTAACTATTTCATGGTTGACGGAGTAGGCGCGAATGTAGGGGTTACTTCCGGTCTCGCTCCTTCTCTTCGTCAAACGGCGGGCGGATCGCTGCCCCCGGTGTCTGCTTTGGGAGGAACAACATCTCTAGTAGCGATCGACGCTATGCAGGAGTTCAAAGTGCTTACATCCAGCTTTGCCCCGGAATATGGCCATTCCCCAGGTGCTCAGGTGCTGATTGCTACCCGATCGGGGAATAACCAGTTCCACGGCGCCGCCTTCGAGTATTTCCGCAATGAAGCATTGGATGCCAACGACTGGTTCGCTAATAGCCGTGGGTTGTCTCGGCCCGCTGCTCGTCAGAATGATTTTGGTGGGACGTTTAGCGGCCCGATTTTGCTGCCGAGATTTGGCGAAGGAGGAGGTCAGCCTGGTTACAATGGCCGCGACAAGACATTCTTCTTCTTCTCCTATGAAGGCTTAAGACTGCGCCAGCCGCGTACGCGCATCACGTTAGTGCCATCGATTGCAGCGCGACAATCGCCGACGCTTACGCCAGCCTTGAAGGCCCTGCTAAACGCTTTTCCCGTGCCCAACGGTCGCGTCTTTGCGGATAACACGGCTGAGTTCGCGAGCAACATATCCCAGCCGGCTACTCTGAACTCAACCAGTATCAGAGTGGATCATATGGTTCGCGCGAGTGTTCAAGTGTTCGCGCGCTATAACGACGCCCCTTCGCAGTTCTATCAACAGGGTGCGGCTGATGTTTTTGCGATGAGCACCCATAGCACTACGTCGCTAAATACTAGGACTCTTACAGCAGGCATCACAATCGCGTCAAATCCAAAGGTAATCTCGGATCTGCGTTTTAATTGGAGCCGTGTCAGGGGGGCGACTCTGTTAGAAAATGATAATTTTGGAGGGGCAGTCGTACCTCCGGATTCGTTATTCTTCCCATATTCCTCAAGGAGCGAGGCGCTAGTCGGGGTTGGTATCGGTTCAATTCCTATCTATGAATTTGGTAAGAGTGCGGACAACGCACAACGACAAATTAACCTTGTAGGAAACATCGCGATTGCGGCGTCCTCTTCGCATCAATTGAAATTTGGTGTTGATTACCGCCGTTTGCGTCCCACCAATGGTTACCGGAAGTATGACTTCATTGTTGCATTCGGTAGTCTGTCTGGGCTGCTGACGAGCGGTAGTCCATCATTCGTAAGGTTCATTACCACCGATGCGGCTAATCTCAAAGTGCAGCTCTATAATCTCTCTTTGTATGGTCAGGACACTTGGAGGATTTCGCCTCGGCTAACTCTGACCTATGGAACTCGATGGGATTACGATCCGCCCCCCACTGAATCTACTAAGGGGCTTTATGGCCTGACGTCCGTTGAAAATCTCTCAACGGCGACATTGACTTCTGCTGGCACTCCGCTATGGAAAGCGGAGAAGCGTGATTTTGCGCCACGCATTGGTGTCGCGTATCAGATCTCGCGGCAGCAAGGGAAAGAACTGGTCATGCGTGCTGGCGCGGGAATGTTTTACGATCTGAGCAACCCGGCCGCAGCCGGAGGGCTTACGTCTTTTCCCTACCGGCTACTCCAGTTCATACCCAATCCGCCTTTTCCCCTGACTGCCGCGACAGTTCCCCCTAATCCTATTAGCACTAATCCCCCGTTTGGTTCGGTGGACGGCCTGTCCGATCCGAATCTAAAATTGCCTGTGACGTATGAGTGGAATGTGGCTTTCGAACAGTCGCTTGGAAATAATCAGACCTTCTCAGCTTCTTATGTGGGAGCGGCGGGGCGCAAGCAATACATCACCAAGACATTCCAGAACCCGAATCCGAACTTCACTACATTGAGTTTCTTCGCCAACGGAGGCACTTCTGACTATCACGCAATGCAGCTTCAGTTCCAGCGCCGACTCTCGCAAGGCCTGCAGGCTCTGGCTTCGTACACTTGGTCACATTGCATTGATCTTGGATCCAATGACAGTTTTGCGCTTAATGGATTCACGTCTCAGAATGCCAAACTGGAGCGCGGTAACTGCGACTTTGACATTCGCCAATCCTTTAGTGCGGGGGTAACTTACAGAATACCCGCACCGCACTTGGGTAACCAATGGAAGTCGCTATTCAAAGATTGGTGGTTTGACTCGATGTTTCGCGCTAGATCAGGCGCTCCCGTTGATATAGGGTATTCACGAACTATCCTACCGTTTGGGAACTTGCGTCTTCGTCCGGACGTCGTGTCTGGGCAGTCCTTCTACATATCTGACTCAGCGGTGCCGGGTGGTCGACGTTTCAATCGAGCGGCATTCGTCATCCCGAGTGCAGCGAGGCAGGGCACGCTCCCGAGAAATACTCTGCGAGGGTTTCCCGCCTGGCAGTTCGACATGGCTTTGAGAAGGGAGATCCGCTTAACCGAGAAGATTAATCTGCAGTTGCGAGCAGAGGGCTTCAATCTGCTGAACCATCCGAACTTTGGGGGATTGATTACGGATCTTAATAGCGCGAACTTTGGGATCGCAACCGCAATGTTCAATCAAAGTCTGGGTGGAACCTCCACAGAAGGAAGTTTCAATCCGCGGTACCAGATTGGGGGCCCGCGTTCATTCCAGTTCGCGCTTAGACTTGAGTTCTAATGCCTAGACGACGTAGGGGTATGATCGGATTCATTTTCGGTGTTCACTGCGGGTGGCGGCACTACGGTACTTGCGTGGCATTCCTGATAGCGCTGTTTGGCGTCACCTTTGATCCTTGCCGCGAGGTCTGCGCTCAGCAGGAGCTCAGGCCATTCACCGTTGAAGATTTATTCAAGCTCGAGCAGTTTGAGGACATCACGGTCTCACCCGACGGTAAGACTATCGCTTATGTTCGCCGAAGGTCTCTATCCTCGGCGCGTGTTTTTGGGGCGTTTGGAGGTGCGGAGTTGCACGGACAGGACCGCACCGATGTTTGGCTTGCGTCAGTTTCGGGCGCGCCACCTATCAATCTTACAAATGGCGCTTCGGACAACAGTGGATGGTTTGAGCCATGCTGGTCGCCCGATGGCGCCTATCTCGCCATGCTCTCGACCAGAGGCGGGGATAACGTACGTCTGTGGATATGGGAAAAAAGCACCGGACGACTGAAGCGGTTGAGCGACCGTGGTATCTGGATCGATTATCCAGCCCTCGTTAAATCTCCGGTTACGTGGATCGATAACAACCGACTCGCGACTACGCTACTTCCGCCGGGGGAGAAACCGCGGGGCTTGCGTGAGGCTACAGAGACGGCAACAGTTACGATGCGTGAGTGGCCCAAAGTTTGGGCAGGCCGCGAGCCGACATCCAGCATTTTGGAAAGCGGAGTACCGCTTCAATTGGGAGGCAAGTCGGTTAGGCAAATAACTATTTTCGATGTAGTGGGTAGGCAATGGACGATTGCATCTGCCTCATTTGCAACCCAATTGAGCATCTCGCCTGACGGGTTGTTTATCGCCTTTCTAAAGCGGGCGGGTTGGCTGCCGCCAAATCCAAAACCTGGACCTTATCTTAACTGGAGTTTAATTGCCTTCGACGCTAGTGGACCATATCAACTTGTCATTGCGTCTCTAGATCGGCTCGCAATTCCTCCTCAAGTTACCGCGAGGTTCGTGGTACCGGGTTCGTTTCGATGGTCTCCCCACGGTCATGAGTTTGCTTTCATTGGCATCGTGCCTGAGAGCGATGTTTATGATAGCGATTCTTTGCAGGTCTTCAGAGGCGATAGCAACGGCACGATCAAATCCGTGCCTAGGCTCTGGTCCATGCCCAATCGGTTGATCTGGGCTGAAGGTGACTCCTTGTTGATATCAGCCACTAAGAACGATCGACTGGACTGGTGGCTGGCCTTGCCCGAAACATCTCCGCGCAATTTGACGATCCCCTTAAAGATTGTGCCAAGCAATCTCCTGCCGACAGGAGAGGGCTTAATTGGCGTTCTGGATGGAGATGTATTGCGATTAGATCTCAACTCCGGGCAATGGACGAATCTTACGGCTGCGTTCACGCCGAAGATTTCCGCAGTGGTTTGGCCAAAAGAAGACGACGCCAGTGCCGGCGATTTTAGCCGCATCATCGTTTCGTATTCGAGTACCAGCGCGACCGAGTACGGTGTTCTGGATCTCGGCTCCGGTAACCTCTCTAGCATCCGAGCTCCCTCACCGCAAGCAGAGCTAGTCGCTTTTGCCGCCAAAAGCGGCGTGGCGGTGTTCTCGGTGGTCGATCGTAATGGTACTTTCCTGTCGATTGTAAGGAATAATGAGTACCGGGCGATTGCGGAGACAAACACCTTCCTTCGAGAAGTTGCAGAAGGTGAGCGTAGAAAGATCACCTACCGAAGTCTGGATGGCAGGGAACTAACGGGATGGTTGGTGCTACCGGTGAATTACCAAAGCGGAAAGCGGTACCCGCTAGTCACGCGGGTTTATGCCAGCGATGTGCTTGGGGGAAAACCATATCTCTATACCGCTCATACCGGTCTCAGTAATCAGACAGGAGCATCGGGATTAGACGTAGGTTTTCAGTTGCTGGCAGCTCGTGGCTATGCGGTGCTATGGCCGAGCATGCCACTCGAGTCCGAGCCGAATGGGAAAGATAAACCTGGAAGTGATCCGTTGCTGGAATTAACAAATGGCGTTTTGCCAGCAATCGACAAAGCTATCGAGCTAGGAATCGCCGATCCGCAACGGCTGGCAGTTATGGGCCACAGCTATGGTGGCTATAGCACGTACGGCTTAGTGACGCAGACGAATCGCTTCAAGGCAGCCATCGCTTGGGCGGGACCAACTGATCTCCTTAGTTTTTACGGAACATTTGCAACACGATACAAAGTCGGCGACGATCCAAACAGATTCCTAGAGAGCAGTTTCGTTGAGATCGGACAAGGGCGCATAGGGAACCCCCCCTGGAAAGACTTCGGTCGCTATGTTCGTAATAGCCCAATTTTTTACGTCGACCGCGTTCAAACACCGCTGTTGATTGTTCATGGCGACTTGGATCAAGTCCCCATCCAACAGGCTGAAGAATTCTTCACTGCCCTGTACCGGCAAGGCAAACGAGCACGCTTCCTGCGCTATTCGGGAGAAGGGCATACGTTCGAATCGCCCGCCAACATCCGCGACATGTGGACTCAGATATACGCGTGGCTCGACGAGTTCTGCGACATCAGTCGCGATTCCGAAGGTAATTTTGTTTTTAATGGCGACTATGTCAAATCGCGCAACGGTGCTCCACCCCTTAAGGCGAAGGACTTCAATCGATTCGATCAAATGGAACTGAGATCGCACGCCCGGTGAGGGTAAGTAGGTGTCGCCAGCTTTCGGGGCGATCTGCGAGATTCAAGCTATAGAAATTCAAAACTCGGAAATTTTGCAACCCCTCCAACCGATTTTATCCTATGCCTGGCCTTCGTCCCGTCGTTTTCGTGCTCTCGCTCTTTGTGATTGATTTCTCAGTCACCGCTCAAGTAACCGAACGCCAGATGAGTTTTGTCAACCTCATGGATATCAAGACAGCCGGTGATGTGGTAGTAGCTCCGGATGGGTCAGCGGTCCTGTATACCGTGAGCGCGTGGGAATGTCTGAACGCCTCCCGCTCAGACGACCTAATCAAGCCGGGTAGGGCCGAATGTAGTAAGTACGATATGCGCTCGCACCTTTGGATTGTACCAACGTCGGGCGGTGAGCCGCGGCAGCTCACGTTTGGCGAACGTGGTGAGTCCTCGCCAACTTGGTCACCAGACGTAAGGTTTATCGCTTTTCTTGCCGCCCGTGGCAGCGGCTTAGAGGTACAAGATCAGATCTGGATCCTGCCGACGACCGGCGGCGAGGCGTATCAACTAACCTCATCCAAGGAAGGAGTGGACGCTTTTTCCTGGTCCAAGGACGGGAAGCAGATCGCTTATCTCACGCTCGAAGAATTGTCACCAGAGGAAGAAGCAAAGCGCAGGCGTGGCGATGATGCTCAGGTCTGGGAAGGCAGGGACCATTTCGCTCACCTCTGGGTAATAGACGTTGCCACAAAGAAGGCGACGGACATCTTGCACGGGGACTTCAACATTTGGGGTGCGGTCAGTTGGTCACCCGATGGGACAAGACTCGCCTACCGCGCCTCGCCGACGACATTGCCGCGCGAGCAGAGAACTGATGCTTACACCGTGTCACTGTCTAATCGACGGATCGAGAAGATCTCAGCGCACTCCGATGTGGGTGGCTTGCCGCTCAAATGGTCGCCGGATGGTCGGCTGATTGCCTACTCCATCACACCGCAGAGTCACGCGCCTCGTCCTGACGGAATAATGGACCGTGAGATCGGGAACAGACATATCGTGGTATACGACTTGGCCTCAAAGGAGAACAAAGACATCTCTGATCTGAATCAGGCGGATGTAACTCCATTGAACATCGAGTGGTTGGATAACCATCGACTGTTTTTTGCGGCTGGTGATCGTGCGTATAGCTTGGTATTTGAGTATGACCTGGACACAGGGAAGTACAGACGGTTTGGAAACAAGTTACTCCTGCGCGGCTTCTCGGTTTCTGCGGATAGGCGGACAGTGGCGTTCTCGATGGAGACCTCGAATGCACCCGCGGACATCTATGTCTCTGATCCCACCTTCTCTTCGCCACGCAAGTTGACTGACCTCAATCCCCAGATCCGGAATTTCGCTCTCGGTGAAACGGAGATTATCGAGTGGAAGAGTAAAGATGGGACGCCGGTTGAAGGTATTTTGGTGAAGCCCGTGGGTTATCAGCTGGGCAAGAAGTATCCGCTTCTCGTTGAGGCTCACGGTGGACCAACCGGTTGGGTCAGCGCCGGTTTCAAGGCGACCGACACTTGTCCGGGGCAAGTGTGGGCCGGGCGCGGCTGGGCGACGCTCTATCCAAATCCGCGGGGGAGCGAACACTACGGTGAGAAGTTCATGCGCGCGAACATCGGGGATTGGGGTGGCGGTGATTATCAGGACATCATGAGTGGGGTCGACGAGTTGGTGCGTCGCGGAATTGTTGATGAAAACAAGTTAGCGTTTGAGGGGTGGAGCTATGGCGGCTACATGACCGCGTGGGTTGTGGGCCAAACCACTCGCTTCAAGGCAGCGCGTATGGGGGCGGGAATTTCGAATATCGAGAGCATGTACGGCACAACCATCATTCCTGACATGATCGGCGCATTCTTCAATGGGAATCCTACAAAGCAGACGCTCGATCTCTATCGCGCACGTTCGCCGATCACCTACGTCGATGAGGTGAAGACCCCTTTGTTGATTATGCACGGGAACAATGATGAAGTCGTTCCACGAGGGCAAGCGCTCGAATATTTCCGTGCGCTCAAGGATCGCGGGAAGACGGTTGAGCTCGTGCTATATCCGCGCGAACCTCACGATCTTCAGGAGTGGTATCACCAGTTGGACAAGATGCAGCGAACGTACGATTGGATCGTGAAATACACACTTGGCCAGGCCACAGACCAGAATGCCTCGCCGAACTAAACTCAGTGTCGTGCCTCTCCAGGCGGGGCAAACAGAATTCAAGCACTCATCAACAGTGAGCGATCACAAAGCCCGGTGAACCCATTCATTATGAAAGCGCGTTTCGTTGTCTTATTTCTAATTTTCTCTGCAGCACATCACTTCACTGTCTGTGTCAATGCCATAACTACCGAAGTTAACTCGGTCCATCGAGAGTCTGATGGAGTGACGCTAAATCTGAAGTCCGGAATGCTGAGACTACAAGTATTCTCAGAGAGAGTTGTGCGCGTTCTTTACTTCACTCAGGACGAGTTGCCACAGACCAAGAGCTTCAGCGTCGTCGCCCAACCCGCGCGCACGACTTGGAAATTAGTGGAGACACCGGCTGAAGTTCAATTGCAGACGCAAGCGCTTGAAGTTCATGTGAACCGGACGAATGGAGCAGTTAGTTTTTACGATAGAACCGGAAGCGTGCTGCTCGTTGAAGGGCAGAGGTCTCTCACGCCAGAACAAATCGGAGATCTGAAGAGTAGTAAAAGCCGACAGGAGTTTGTGCTTCCTGATGACGAAGCCGTCTACGGCCTGGGTCAGCATCAAGCTGGCGTGATGAATTATCGCAACACAATTGTTCATCTCCAGCAGGAAAACATGAAAGTAGCCATTCCGTTCCTTGTTTCAAGCAAGGGTTATGGCCTTCTCTGGGACAATCCTTCTATCACCGATGTAAGTGTTGCTGCCGGATACAAGCAAGCGATTCCGTCAGTGCAACTTTACGACGACGCAGATGCTGCGGGCGGTCTTACAGCACACTACTATAGAGGCATTAACTTCGAAGAGTTGGTGCGAACGCAAATCGATCCAGCAATAGATTTTGACTGGGGCAACACACCACCGGTAAGCATTCCAGCCACTGAGCGACGCAAGAAGTACAGCGTGCGCTGGACAGGTTCTATTGAAGCAAGACAGGAAGGCGACTACACCTTCTTTGTCGCCGGTGGTAACGGTGTGCGACTTTGGGTAGACGACAAGTTGCTCGTCGATGATTGGAACTCATTTTCTGTTGATACCAACGCCGCTCGAGTCCATTTCTTCGCAAACAGTCGCCACAAGATTCGGGTTGATTATTACCATGAGAGATGGGAAGGAAAAGTCAAACTGGAGTGGAGTGAACCTGTCAGCAAACCTGTTGTGTCGTGGTCGTCAGAAGCTGCGGACGCAATCGACTATTACTTCATGTATGGGCCCGCGCTTGATCAGGTAATCGGTTCTTACCGGCGGCTTACCGGAAATGCTCCGATGTTTGGTAGATGGGCTTGGGGCTTCTGGCAGTGCAAGGAACGTTATAAGTCTCAACAGGAACTTGTTGATGTGGTTGGTGAATACCGAAAGAGAAACATCCCCATTGATGGAATAATTCAGGACTGGCG
>DATDFV010000222.1:0-16852 GCA_036522415.1 Pyrinomonadaceae bacterium
GTCAAGACTTGTTTAGTTGGAAGTTGAGCTTTCGCCGTGATGGAAAGCACGGTGCTCAATACAATTAAAATCGCGAGATTGATAATTGATTTCATGATTGTTCTCCTTACATGCCTCCTTCAGGCGTAATCGTGATTCGAAAGAAGTCTTTGTTCTTTCCCGCCCAGCGCTCATCTTTAACGCGGTGCACTACGCCGTGTTCGTCCTCACCGGTGTTCGGGCCTTTTTGTCGTGGTCCCTGGTTCGGACCAATACCGATCTCTTCATCTTTCTCGGTGCCGGCGTCCCACAGGTAAAACTGATCTGTGATATCACCGCTGACCGGTGCGCCTTTGGCGTCGAACAGAGCAATGCCGTTTGCGCCGGGCGCGTAGAACCAATCGTTGGATTGGCCGAACATCTGCGTCATGAAGAGCTTCATTCCCGGTGCAGCCGTAACCGTAAACTCGTATGAGTCGCCGGGGCGGATTGGACCTGCGGCCATAGCGCCAACCGGTCTATTGAAGACGCCATGCAGATTCGAGCTGTGGTGCATTGCCACGAGCGAGGAAACTAACCCGGACGGGTCTCCGTCTTCGGCCTGCATTTCGAGGCCGTTCTTGCGCGCGGGTTTTCCTTCGCTGAAAAGCGCGGCGCTCTTGTCGCTTAACACAAACATGCCGGGTGATAACGCGAACGGAAACTTTTGACCGTTCGAGGCCGTCATCCCTTCTGGGTTGGAAACATTTTCGACGCGAACTGTGAACTTGGTTGGTTCAACCTTGCGCGTGGCAGTGGCGACCGTAAACTGGGTTAGATAGGTAGCCATCAGCAGCGCCAGACCAATTGCAAACTCTCGACGTTTCATGATTTCGATTCTCCTTTATTGGTTAGCTTCAAAGTTGCACCGGAAGATGCAACGCTGGTTGTTATGGTGATGCAGCTTTGCGCAGGCAACTGCGGGCCACACTTTGAGTCGTTGATAAACTTCCGCCGCCAACAACATGCCGATAGGCGGCGCGACAAAATAGATCCAGAGTGACATCCAAACCTGTGCGCCAACTGCGGAACTTAAGGTGCGAGCCGGATTCATACTCATGCCTGAAATCGGCGCCTCAATCGTTATGTAAGTTGCGACGAGAGCACCTGCGAATATTCCCGTCCACCGTGCTAATCGTTTCGTGTTGGAGACGGTGAGTACCACCGACATCAGAATGAAAGAGATAACGATCTCGGCGAACAACGCGACGATTGGTCCATTCGGGCCAGGAAGAGTTGCGGCATAGTTGACCGATTGATGCGCGACCAACCTACCGAGCGTGAGCGATGCGAGCATTACGCCGGCGATGCCACCGGCGAATTGAAACAGTGTGTAGAAGGCTGCATCCCACGCTTCTATTTTCCGGAGCCGAAAGAATGTCCACGTCACTGATGGATTAAAGTGCGCTCCCGATCTCTGGCCCAGCGGTGAAAAGATGATTCCTATTGCAGTTGAGCCCATCGCCGTTCCCATCAACAATCGCCGAAATATGCCATCGTGAATTGTTTGAGCAATCGGCGATGCCGGGTGGAACAGCAGGACCGTGAATGCACATGCGGAGAACATGAACAGACCCAGCTCGGCTGCCTCCATCAGATATTCGGGCCAATGTTTCTTCAGTGCGTCGAACATTCGTATGGGCCATCGAATCGAAGTCTGCGGCGCGGCACTCGAAATAAACGTAAAGGGCGTGTTCACCCGCTGCCGCAAAATATCGAATGCACTGATTCCGTTTTGACTAGTTAGATCCATGTGCAAAATCACCTGCTAGGTAGTCGCTGGTTGTTGTTATTCCTTACAGCAAGTAATTACGCCTTCGGCGTTGTTCTTTGTACGGAGAAGCTGGCGGAGAAATTTGATTTGTTTGAGGTAGCGGGCACACCAGGCGCAAACGATGAGGTGCAATCTGAGTTGCAACCATTCATCAAGCCCGAGCGAGCGTTCCATTGATTCGGACATCAATGGGACCATCTTCTCGCACGGTTGGAGCGATCGCAGAAGCCATCGTCGAAATACTGTTCTAATCGTTACAAATAGCTTCAAGTTTGCCTTTTCATTCGATCACGAGAACTGAATTTAAGCTGCCATAATTGTTAGGTGTTTTCATGCCGTTGCTCGGATCCTCAATCCAACGCCGGCCGTTGATGATGAATTTGTATTCGAAACGTCCGGCTCGTGGAACCACGATCTCTGTGAACCAAAGACCGGACTCATTTCGTTTGAGCGGCGTCGCGGCTTGGCTCCATCCGTTAAAGTCCCCGGCAACCGAAACGCTGTGTGCGCTATCGTCATGAAAGACAAACATCAGGCGGCCATTCTCGACTCGAGGTGGTTTGCAACCCACCAGGTTCAGCGCGTGGTGTTCAGTTCTTGCTAGTTCCACGGCACGCTTCCCGTTCACAACACCATAGCCCTGCCGAATCACAGGCTTCGTCACAATACGATCGGCTGTGGAAACCAGAATGTTTTTGATTGCGCCTGGCGTTAAAGTTCGATTTGCCTGGATCATTTGGGCCACAACCGACGCTACAATCGGGGCCGCGAAAGACGTTCCATCGACGTGCTGGTAATGCGCAGCTACGATCTTCTCTTGCTGCAACGCCGCCTCGACATACGCTCGAATACCCGTGGCATCTGAGTTCGCGACTTGCTCAGGGAGCTCGGCTGCTTCTTTCAACTCGCGCGCGAGATCTCGAAGTTCATAGTCCACGGCCGCAGCCAGGCGCGATAACGCCTCAGCTCGTTCATAGAAAACTGTTGCCGGTAGAATGGGCGCGGCTACCCACATCGCGGGCGCGACGATCTCTGGTTTAACTGTTCCGTCCGCAGTGATACCAAAATTTGAGTGATAGAGATCAAATTCAGTCCCGTTCAACTGGTTATGATCTGTGTATCCACCTACCGTGATTACTGAGGGTGAGTTAGCGGGCGGAATAGAATGACGGCCCTCGGCTCCTGAGTTTCCGGCAGCGGCGATAACTGCGATCCCTTGACTGATTGCTTCCTCGGCAGCCTGATCCACAATGCTCTTCGAACATGGAGCATCGTCGTCTCCTCCCAGAGATATGTTGAGCACCCGGATGTTGTAACGCTCACGATTGGCAATTATCCATTTAATACCCTCGGCGATATTTTCTTCAGTTATGCGACCGCGTTCACTTACTTTCACCAGCACGAGTTCCGCTTCGTGGGCCAACCCGCGATACACGCCGTTACTGAGTTGTCCGTTACCGGCAGCGGCAACCGACGTCTGTGTCCCGTGCCATTGCCATGACTCTACTGGCATAGTAGAAAACAAACTGCGCCGCTCTTTGGTGAGATCTTCGTAAGCTACGACACGGTTCACGGGTGTCATAAGATCCGGATGTGGATAGAATCCTGAATCAACAAACGCCACGGTCACGCCTTTGCCCGTGTATTCCGGACTTGCGTTTAGTCGAACAGCGGTTGGGATAACACCAAATCGGTTCGGAGTGTGTTGATGATTGTGGTTAGACGAATCCATATCCTTGCACAGTGGTCGCAAGTGGGCGGTCGAACCTTACAAGTCTGTTTAATTTTGATTTGTGAGGCGGCGGCGAATTCGTTCCCGTGCCTCGTTTGAAAGACCAGCACCTGAGATGAAGTCAGGTGGCTCATCGGCTTTGGCACGAGCAGTTTCGCGGATGATGTGCAGATGTTCCAGGTACCACTGGCACCACGCACAAATCCAGAGGTGAAGCTTCAGGTTGATTCGCTCTCGCAAACTCAGCGATCGCTCCATTGATTGTGAGATCTTTTCGACAGTCTGCTGGCAAGTCGGCAGTCTTCGCAAGAACCAATAGCGAATCAAGTGTTTTAGTTTGTCGTAGAGTTTCAGCGCCATCTCACTGTTCGCGTCGGAACCAGTTTAGCTCAAGACAGTTGCGCAAATGCAGCCGAGCGCGATGAAGCATAACCCAAAGGTTGTTCACTTTAATGCTCAAAATCTCGCAGATCTCTTCGCTTTTCAGACCGTCAACTTCGCGCAAGGTGAAAGCACTGGCAGTACGTTGCGGCAAGGGCGAGAGGCAATCGCTATATACTTTCCAGAAGTCGTTGCGCTCGATCAACTCTGCCGGCGTCGCATGCCATTCGTTTGGCGCGTAATTGTTATTCCAGTGACCTTGCCACGGCTCGGGCCGTTCGAAAAACTCGCGATGCTCGGGACCTTCATCAGGTTCTTCACCGAGGGGCGCCTCACGCATTGCGCGTCGAAAATGATCGACGATCTTGTGTTTCAGAATTCCGACGAGCCAGGTGCGCTCCGAAGCGCGCCCTTGAAATTCTTTGTAAGCTTTCAGTGCTGCGAGAAAAGTTTCTTGCACGGCGTCTTCCGCGGCGGTATTGTCGCGCAGTCGAAAAACCGCATACTTGAAAAGGTAATCGCCGTGGTCGTCCAGCCAACGACCAGCATCGGGAGATTCATCGGGGAACTCAGGCTGCGGCGCATTCATACTAATGTGAACTACTTGGACCAGTAGAGTAGTGTATGCGCCGGTCCGTAGCAAATCGCTGGCTGATCTTCTATGAGCACAAAGACCTGTCGAGATTGTGGCAACGTGCTTGAGCAGAACGCGCGCGGCTGTCCGCGGTGCGCGCGAAACATAGAAGCCGAAAACATGATTGATCGATTCATCTGGCGCCGTCTTGTTCCATGCATAGTCCTGCTAGCTTTCGCGATCATAGCCCTCGTTTATTTTTTGCGCTGAACCGAAAGCAAAACGCAGCCCGAAGCTCGTGCTTGAGCCCGAGATGCGAGTGTTTCCGAACGCTGTCGCACCTGCCAAAGTGATGAGCAAGCACGCAACCATTAAACCGTTAAATTAATAACTTCATTCGCCACAGTGCGTTACCTCCTTATTTGTCCGGCACCTAATTTGTCGCTGTGAATGCGAAAACCTTACAGACCGAGTGTTGTGCTGGTGCCCTAATTCACCTCTGTATCACTGAGGTAATTCCTCGTACGAATACAAAAATTAACCGGCACATTCTTCGACAACAAATTCAAAAGATCTTTGTTAAATGAACCTGTTGACAGTCGAAATTCCCTGACGTACATTTGCCCTACGCAATAAACAGGACGTGTAACCTCCCTATCGGGCACGTCTTCTCCGGCTCCAATCCAAACGTTTTGCGGTCTGCCCAGAGTGTGTAATTTCAAGTGGACGGCATCCCCCAAATATAACCGTTCCGAAAAACATTGAGGGAGTTTCTGAACTCAATGATGGGATCTTTAAGCGGGGGATAACCATGGATCGTAGAGTACAAACAGTCGTTGAAATCCTGAATGACGATCTTCACCGCCCCCTTCCGCTGAAACAGATTGCCAGCCGCGTAAATCTCTCTCCTTCGCGTCTGCGTCACATCTTTAAGACCGAGATGGGCGTTTCTCCAACGCAGTATTGCAAGGAACTCCGCATGTTGAAGGCCAAGGAATTGATCGAGACGTCATTCATGAATATGAAACAGATAATGATTACGGTGGGCGCCAGCAACAAGGATAGCTTCGCTCGCGATTTCAAGAGAGCTTATGGTTTTACACCTTCCATGTATCGAGCGCGCTACCACGGGAATTCAGGCAACGCCAACGAGACAACACATGATCAGTGATCAAAATCTTAGAAGTTCATTGCACGCCGCTCATTTACCGCCCGCTATCGCAGGTAATACTGACTCGGCTCCAAGGGCAGTTCCCAACCACTTCTCGGTCTCGTGTTCAAGAAAACGCTTCAACACATACTGATGAGGGAATTTTAGTTCCAGGACATCGGGAAACAGGTTGGCCCTGGGGCGAATAATGCCGAAGGGTGTCACTGCATACACTTTCGCATACCGGCGATAATCGCCACCGAGCATTACATAATCCCAATCGGTTTTTCCTTCGAGTAATCCGACAAGGCTCGACGCGGTTATAAAAACAAAGTAATTAGCTAGCGGATTTCGACCCGGCTCAGCATGAACGTTACGGGCGCTGAAATCGATGAACCACTTTTTCCGTCCATTCGGAAAAGCAACCTCGAGTTGATAAATCACTTTCCACTGGCGATGTTCAGTGAAAGTAAACGGTCTGCCATTGATAAACGCGGGAATCGCGGTTTCAACTTCTTCGCTTACAACACTCTCGAGCTTATCAATCGGTACATTGTCCGGATTGTGATCGATCATGTCCGTGCCAACACTGACCGGTTGAAAGTCCAGTTCCTCCCGATCGTCATAAATGGTTCTGACGTAGTTGCAGGCTTGTCTCGAATAAGCGCACTGCCGATCATCAATCGTCACGATGTCTCCCGGATCCAGTGCAAAAATTTTTCCGTCCAAATCGGGGCAGACAAGTTTTACGTCTTCGCAAAACCGCTCGCGCGTAGTGGGAAACACAACCCGATTAAGCCACGACGCATGGCCCATGTATTTAAAGCCATTTGCGCCGGGCGCTACTGCGCCAGGCCGAAGTTTGCTGATATTAGTAAGTAGTCGCTGATAGTCTTGATAGGGAAATGACAACGGTTGGTGTTGCTGGTAGCTGAGCTCGATCATCTGTTGCCATGTGGCTAATAAAAAATCAAGGCTCGTGTAACGGGTATTGATAAAGCGCAGCAGAGCGGGATCAACATCAACTACCGTATCAACTTGATTCCAGAAGACGCCCGAACGATCGGCAAAGATTACTCCGAATTCGGGCACCCGGTTTTGTGATGCAGTGGTGGTAATCGTAGTCGACCCGACTTTAAACTCACTGGAGTCTTCCAGAGTGTTAATTGTCGTGTAACCCAAACGACGCAAGCACGCTTCCATTACAGCATCCTTAGGAATGATGACTTCAAGATACTTGGGCAGAAACGCGAGCGAACGGAGATCGAAATGGTCCTGATGCCGATGAGAGATTATGAGAAGGTCACAAGCCGGGATGCGGTCATGGAGGATCTCTCGTCGCGGACAGATGTCAAATAATCCCTGTTGATGCGGATCCCAGAGCACCGGGTCCATGAGAATCGAACAGTCTTCTGTTTTTACGAAGATTGAAGCATGGCCAATCATGTGAATGTCCATCGTTCTGACCTCATTTCACGATAAAGTCGACGCCGCGGCGGCTGAAGTTGGACTCTCCAGGATCGCCTTGAGCAACAGCGACTTTCGCAGTGACTGCATCGTCTCTTCTATTTCAGACTCGCTATGCGAACCCTCCTTCGAGAATGCACCTTTGAGCGCGCGCCTCAAGACTGCCAACTGAAGATCGCTAAAATCTTTAATGCCTAACGCATTTGGTTCCTGCATCCCAAAGACGGGAGTCATTGCCAACTCGGAAACCCACTGGCATACCGTCTCGACCGGGTCTTTCTGCGGCATATGCTGCTTCACGACGTCGAGCAGCCATTTTCGCTCCGAGATATTCAGTAGCAGAGCCAGAAAGAATCGGTGTTCGTGTTTTGTCACGTGCTTTCGTAGACGAATGAGCCGGTCTTGCCTTTGGAATTCCGAAAGCAGCGGGGGAATGAGATCTACGAGTGAGCCGTGCTTAAGGCGAGCCGTCTCAAAAAATTTTTCCAGCCGCAGCTTCTCCGGCGGCCCGTCACGATTCTCGTCGTCAGTTTTGAGAAACATTCGTTCTCGCGCTTGGTCCGTCATGTATTGGAAGATCGTTTTAAGTACTGCAAAGGCGGTCTCAAAGTCAGACGACAAAAGAAATTCCGAGATCATCGAATCAGCCTCAGGATGTTTTGCCCGCAAAAGTAATGAGACGCTCTGCATCTGTTTGATGAACGAGATCTCGCGAAGGAACGGGTTAACAGCAACGTACGGTTTGATGTAATCAAATTGAGGAAGCGCCGCCGGATCTTTAAGCGTTCTGATTGTCAGGGTAATAGAAGGCCGGTCGAGATGGAAAAGTGAATGGACGAAATCGCGTCCCGACCGGATGTGCCTGATGTCGCCCGTTTTCAGCAACTGCACTTCTTTGAGAGAAAGACGTCCGATCAGGAAGTGTGGGTTTATCTTTTGCTCTTCCGCAAAAGAATAAAGGCTGTGGATACTCGATCCGGAGAGGACCTGGAATGCCCCCGAGAAACCGTGTTGATGGATTGAAGTAGTTCCGTCCAGCCAGAAATAGACATCGATATGAAATCGAAGTCCATGATAGAGGACGACGGGAAGGTCACTGAACTTATCTTCTATTGATTGATGTGGCAGGTCGGTAACGGCGTGTAGCTGGCGAACGATCTCCCACGGGTCAACGTTAGTTATCGCGTCGGCCTCAGCGAGTGCGTCAGCCGCAATTGTCGGGAAGGCTTCTTCACTGTAGTTTTTTTGCCTCCAACGCTGCTCAATCCCAGCGCCGAGCTCTTGAAAAAACTGCATACGATCACCCCCATCCAAATCTACGATCACGATATCGTGCCAACCAGAGGGGGGATGCCTGGTCCGTTTGTCTCAAAAGCTGAAACGGACTTGCACGTCTATACGGCGATTGGCTGCGGCGGACAAAGATCCGCCGCCAACTCCACCAACGAAGCGGAGGCCGGGATCAAGCGCTAGCGGTACTCCAAAAAAAGGTGAACTGAGATTACCAACGGGAGGAGCAGCGTTCGTGCGGTTCAGCAGGTTCTGAAAGAGAACTGATAAAGTGAGATTGTAGTGCTTGTCTAATGGTCCGGGCTGGTTCTGCTTTTTTATATCGATGAATCCGAAGCTCTTGCTCACGCGAAGATTAACGCTGAAGAAGCTGCTGCCTACGCCAAAATTGCGGGGGATGAGAACTGCGTCCGCCAAAGGGGTGGGATTCAACGCTCCGAAGGGAGTGACAACAACTCCCGGAGCGTTAGGATCAGACGCAAATGAAGGCCGTTCGGTGAACACGGCATCATCATTCAGATCGCGTCCAGTAACAATATTGAAAGGACGGCTGGACAGAGCCACGATGAAAGGATCAAATGTCACTCCCCACGGCGCGCCGATGGAGCCGCCCGCGAAAAATCTATGACGCATGTCGAACGAAGCTCTGCCATACTCGCCACTGAGATCGTATTGATTCACCGGAAAGCTCTGTGGGCCATCAGTGTCACTGCTCACCTTACCAAACACGTAGTTAGCGAAGATGCTTGTCCTTCTGTTTAGTTGCGACCTGAGCGTGAGGACCAGTTGATTCTGGCGCAATACGCCGCTCGATTCGTACGAGAAGACATTTCCCAAAGCAGCATCAGGCCGAGAGCTTCCGAATCCCGGCAATGGGGCATTGATGTTCCGCGAGCGCAATAGATGGAGCCCGCGCGCGTTATTGAATGTGAGTGACAGTGTGGTTTTGCGCGGAAGCTGCTGCTCTACACTGACAACCGATTGCAAGGTGTAAGGCGCCGAGAGATCGGGAGCTACCACGACCGTATTCTGCGGCGCCGCCAAGGCGGAGAGCTGAGCAACCGATGGTACGACTGGGAAGAGGTTCAGTAGCGCGATTTCATTTGGAGTGGCGGTGGTTACAATGAAGCGTTGCAGATTCGCACGGTTAAAGCGATTAGCCTCCAGGGTGAGGGTTTCATTGAAGCGGTCGTAGAAGACACCAAATCCGGCCCTGATCACGGTAGTGAACGGTTGCTTGCCATTACTGAACGGCGCCCACGCAACAGTAAGCCGTGGAGCAAAATTCAGGGGCGAATGGATGTTCGTTTGGTCTTCGTAGCGCAGACCCAGGCCTAAGGTAAGATTCGGACGCCATCGCAAGTCGGCTTGCAGGTATGTTCCGATGTCGAACTGGTTGACCCTTGCAACCGGATCTCCCGCGGCTAAAGAAAACTGCGCTGCACCACCACCACGCAAACGTATTTCTTCAGGCGAGAGGCCGAGATCTTCGAACAGTACTGTTCGACGATACCGTTCAAGGCTCGAAATTGAGATCAGAACCGGCTGACCATTGCTGTCATGGACGATTTGATTATCGGTAGTTAATTCCGGAGCTAAGCCTCCAGCGAAAGTGTAGGTGCCACCGAAATTTGCCGGCGCGACATCCGATATCCGAACGTATCGCAAGCGCATGCCGGCTTTCATAACATGCTGTCCCCATCTCCAGGTCGTATGATTCTGAACTTCCCAACGAGACTGGTTATTATTCGCTTGCCCGATCTGCGCTCCGCCTCCAAAGAACGCATCAAGCACATTTAGACCAGGTAGTGACGAGTCTTCCTTCTGTTCGTACCGGCGGTGGTAAAACTGAAAGCGGAATTCATTAATAACGCTGTTGATGATCGCTGTTTCAGTAAGTTGCAGAGTATGCTCCGCGCTCTCAGTATCAAAGGCCCGCGAGGGAAGGGAGAAATTGCCGACACCGGCATTGCCAAAACTGGCACGTAAAAAGGAGTAGCGAAGAGTCAGGGTGTTGTTGGTATTCACGAGGTAATCTAACCGTGGGCCAAAACTCATAGTCCGCTGTGGCGTGGGTATCTCCTCGTTGAACCTGGTGACAGTGCGATCTCCATCGAGCGTCAAAGCATTGACGAGCGCATTGTCATCGAATTCGCGCCGTTCAACGTCCGTATAGAAGGAAGCTTTTTTCGCGACCAGTGGTCCACTGAGAAAACCACCGAACGCGCGGGATTGATGAGCGGCACGCTCGAACGCAAACGGATTGCGCGAATTCAGGGCCTCGTCGTTAAAAGTGAAGAACGTCTGTCCGCGAAAGCTATCCATTCCCGGTTTAGTAATGACCTCAACTCGGCCGAAGCCCACGCGATCATATTCTGCTGAGAATGTATTCTGATTAATGCGAACTTCACGAATGGACTGCTTTGGCGGTGGTCGAGTAGCACTGAATCCGTCCACATAGATCTCCGGACCGGTTGGACCAGCAGTAGGCCCTGCTAATGCTTGCAATGCAGCAGCGAGTTCTTCGGGATCGTCCGGCAAGGCGTCGAGCTCTTTATCCCTTAGCACCAGCCGGCTCGCGTTGGTGTCCATTGCCACAGAGCGATCGTTAGTGTCGACTGTCACTTTCTGCGTTTCAATCGCTACCTGCAAAATAGTCTCGAGCTGTTGTACACGGCCGGCTGTAACCTGCACGTCAGCTATCTCCTGGAGTGCAAAGCCTGACGCAGATATGGCTACGCTATATCGGCCCGGCGCCAGGTTGGAGAAAGAAAACCTACCTTCGCTGTTCGTGGTTGTTTTCTTTGTGCTGCCGTCAGCGCCAGTAACAACAACTGTTGCTCCGACGACTACAGCGCCAAGTTGATCGACCACGCGTCCACGCAGTTCGGCAGTACGCTGCCCCGGCGCAGTCCCGGCGCCGAGCAAAACAAGGATCGCTGCGGATAAACTAAGGTTCGCTTTCGTAATCATGGGTCTCCCATAACCATGAATCCGCTCCAATCGTGAGGGTTATCATCTTTCAGCGATTGACGTAGTTTCAGAGTGCTTTGACGAAGAGCCTCCGCATTCGAGTCTGGTCCGCTCTTGTTGTTTGATGATCGCAGTCTGCGGTGAAGCTCGGCGGTAAATTCCGGAATGAGCGATTCGTCCACATTCCATCTGCTTAACATCACGGTAGGTGTTCCCGCCACAAACCACGCCCAGCTCATCGCTATCAAACCATTAGCAGATCTCGACTCGCTTTGAGCAGACGCGGCGGAAGGAAAAACGGCTACCTTCGCCTTTGAATTTAAATTAAAGACTTCCCACAACCTCAGCAGTCCGTCGTCTGGAACTTTCGGATCGGCAGAGAGCACAACGAAGGAGTACAAAGGAACTGCCTCGTCCAGAATCGTGGGGGTCGCGAAGTGGATCGTGCTAAAGCTGTTCGCCTCAGCTTTCGCTCGTTCCTCAGTGGCTCCGGTACCGTTGTAGAAGTGACTGCGCGTTTTGCCATAAATCGTTTGCAGCTTCTGGATCTCTTCAGATTCTCCCGGCGTTGGGTGCAGGTACAAACCTTTGTACGTCGTGTTGATGCGTTCCATCACCTGGTCTGAGAGCGTAGGATTTCCAAAAGCAAGCAGGGTTGCTGCTGGTACAGGGCGACCCAATCTCCGTTTCCGCATTTCTTTGAGTGCTGAAATTGAGATTGCATAAGACACCGTCTTCCGATCGATAAGATACTGAGTCTCGGCCGGCTGCAACGCGACGAACGGGACGTCCCACACCACACCATCGGGAACAATAATTAATTTTGATTTCGTCTCAATCTGAGGTTCTGCGGGCTTGAGTAAAATATCGTAGAGCTGACGCGCGGTCTCGGCAGACGACTGGTCGCGATTGGCAATCGACTGGCGAAAACGCGTCGAGAGCTCCGCAATCTGCGAAGGCTTCGCAGCAAGTGGATAAGCATTAACGACCAACGCCGGAGCATTGGCTTGTGATAATCGTTTTCGTGATGGCGGCGGAGAGTTTGTGTTCTCGCCGGCAGTTACGACAAACAGAAAAACTTTGTCTGTGGTAATTGCATACTCGAGGATAGCCTCGTCGGCGTGGAGCAGTGGACGTATCCCTTCGATCTTTAGTGGTGGAAGTTCGCCTCGATAAACAGCTAGCTGAGGGTGTTTCCGATACAGTTGTTTGCGGAACGATTCACTCGCGCCACGAGCTGCTGCCAGGCGAGTTTGAAGCGCTTTAATACCAGCACGCTCACTACTGTCCCGCTCCTGAATCCCTTTCAACTGGAGCTTGAGTGAAGCAAGGTCACCCAATGAGCGCGACTCTTCTTTCTGCTCGGCCGGTGTCATGTCTTTCGTGATCTTGAAGTTGCCACGCTGAATGATTTCGCGAAGCGCCTCTGACTTCGCGTTTTCTGATTGCTGCAAAGCTGCGCCGGCATTGTTTTGATCGATCAATACTTCCATGGCCCCGAGGTATGGCAGCACGCCGCTTGTGTCGGTTGTCACATCTCCGACAGTGGATTCGGTGCGGTTCGATTCCTGAATTCTGATCGCTTCGGTAAAAGCATTCAGTGCTTCCGTTTGTCGAGTAAGGCCTTGCTGCAACCTGCCGGTCTCTGTCAGCGCAACCCAAAGAATGGAGGGAAGGTCGTTGCTTTTGGCCAGATTCACAGCCCGGTTAGCAAACTCCAAACCCTTTTCATATTCATTTTGCAGACGATGCGCGCCGGCGATCTCCGTTAACGCCCCGGCAATATCAGCAGTTCGTCCTAACGATTCATAGATCGCCAACGCCTGCTGGTACTTCTCCAATGCCGATGGATATTTTTGCTGATTGAGGTAAACGGCGCCGATGCCCAGCAGGAGGTGAGCCTGATTCAGGTTATCCGTTCTTGCCTGGTACAGCTCCAGACTTTTTTCATAAGCTTCTAAAGCCTGATCGTAGAGACCTTGCGTGAAGCGCACGTTTCCGATGGAGCTGAGCATGCGGGCCATTCCAACCTGGTCACCGTTAGTTTCAAATGCTTTCAGGCTCTTCTGGAAATATTCGATCGCCTGTGCATTGTCCGCCTGCAAAGCTCTGACCAGCCCGATGTTCCCCAAAGTCGTAGCAACGGTTGCCTGAGTGGTTGCAGTAGCGGCCGCGTTGAGACTCTCGAAATAATTTTGCAGTGCTGACCCATAGTCACCGCGGGCGCGATAAATGTTCCCAATACTTTGTAACTGGGTGGCGATACCGGATTGATCCTTGAGGTTTTGAACGAGGGTGAGACTGCGATTGGAAACCGCCAAAGCCTCGTCATAATTACCCTGCAAGTAATAGCAATTGGCAATGCCGATGAGTGCAGCGACCACTCCCGCAACATTCTTTTCGCGCTCGAAAGACTCAAGCGATCGCTGGTAATAGATCAAAGCCTGCGCGTAATCGGTTTGCCTGTAAAACGCTTCCGCAATTCCCACGAAGCTATCACCAGTCTCGCGCAGGCTTGAGACTCTGAGAAGCGTTTTGGTGGCAGCCTCATAATTGCCCTGGGCATACTGAATGCTGCCAATGCCGGCCAATGTATCTGCGATTTCATTTCGATCGTTCAGCGCTTCGAACTCACTCAAGGCCTGTTCAAAACTCTTGAGGGCGTCCGGCAACTTTCGTTGAGCCTGGTAGGTCAAGGCCAGTCCATAAAGACTCTTCGCTGCCTCTGAGCGATTTGCCAAAGACGTAAAAAGTTCTTGCGCTTTGCGATAGCGCTCGAGCGCGAGTTCATAATTACCTTGAAAGTAGTAGACGCTGCCGATGTCCAAAGCGGTCGTCGCAAGACCTTCTTTGTCTCCGATCTGTTCCGCAACTTTTTGGGCGAGGCTGTAGACGTCAAGAGCCGGAGCATATTTGCCGTCAACTAAGAGATTATTTCCACGACGGACCAACTTCTGCCGCAATCCGGTAGTTATGAGTTTAGGGTTGGCGGCCAGTAACCCTGTTCGCTGTTGCGGTGGAGTGTTTAGTAATTGCAGAACAAACGATTCAAGTTCGTCAAAGCTTGAGGCTGCGGAGTCCTGCGCCTTGCACGTATAAAACGCGAAGCTGAGTACCAGGCAGATACAAATCAGTTTCCCCATTGATCGCGTGAAGTGGGATCGCATTGGTCCGTTGTGAAAGTTTCGACAATATCTGAGTTTGAGGATACTGCCGAAGCCGCCAAAAAGGGGGTAAGAGCGGAAATGAGTATCGCAGTTATCGAGGCGTCTTACAACCATTGATTTCAACGTCTCTCTATCCGAACCGGCGCGCTGTAGCAAAGCGTGGTTGAGGCGAATATCCTTCCTTTCTCATGTGCTCGAGACCTTTACGCATCAACCAGACGCCCACCGGCAGCATCACCATGCAAAATCCGATCAGAAATAGCAGGTCTTGAATAATTACTGTGTCGAATATCGCGCGTCCTGCAAGCACGAGCCGCGCCGCTCGAATGGCATGCGTTTGAGGAAGCATAGCTGAGATCCAACGAAGTGGAGTTGGCAAGACTTCTATTGGAAAGGTTGCGCCCGTGAAAACACTCATGAAGCCCTGAACGAAGATCACGACTGAGCCGCCGCTGCCTTTGCCGGTATACGTATAGAAGAAGACCTGTGCCAGCAGCATCCCAACCGCAATCGTTGCGATTGCTCCAAGCAACAGAATCAGTAGTACGGCGAGCGGATTTCCGGTCCCGAGACGGACACGAAAAACAGCAATCCCGATGACCAGGTACAGTAGCGCAGCGATGATGCTGGTGATGTAACCATTCGCCATGCGGCTAAAGAAGAGAGAGTAGGGACTGGTGGGCGCCATCATTATTCGCTCCAGCGCGCGGCTGACGTAGGTTGTTTCCAGCGCTGAGATAAATCCGACCAGGCTCGTCGTAAAAATGGGATTCATCGTGAGGCCCAGGAGGATATAAGAAACGACGTCAGTGCTGTATCGCTTCATGACCTCTGAACTGCCATGGAAAAGTGTGGTCAGGAAATAGTAGCTTGCAGCGGCGATGGTTACGTTCAACAGTTGAATGAGAATTCCCAACCGAAACAGCATTTGCACACGGAAATCCGCGAGGATCAAAAACCGAATCTTCCCTAATTCTCTGGATATTGTATTCATCGCGTCACGTCACATTAGATGGTGCCCCGTGTAAGTCAGAAACACGTCAGCAAGGCTGGGTTTCATTACTTGAACGTGGCGAATTTCTCCACCACCCTTTTGAATGATCTCGATAATGCCCGGCAGGCAACCTCGACTGTCACTCGTCAATAACTGGAAATGGCTTAAGCCATTTTGCGCAGAGAGTGTGACATTCCGAGTCTCGGTAAGTTGTCGTAATGAATCGAGCAGCGACTCCGAAGTTCCGTTGAGTCTGGTGACTTCCAGACGTATGGTGTCGTTGTGGTGCAAGTTCGACTTTAGCTGCTGAAGCGTGCCGCACGTAACCAAACGGCCTTCGCAGATCAGAGCCGCCTTATTACACAAGTGTTCGACGTCTTCCAGAACGTTTGTGGCGAGCAAAACAGATCGGCCACGGTTGATGATCTGCTCCTTGAGAAATGATCTGATTTCTATCGCCATGTGGGGATCGATACCGATGAAAGGTTCGTCCATGAGGTAGATCGGCCCATCGATCATAAGACCCATCCCCAGAATGAGTCGCACGCGCATTCCGGTCGAGAATCGCATGACGAGTTCGTCAGCACGGGCAGCTAGACCAATGACGGAGAGGATCTTGTCTATGCGCGAGATCATCTCCGGTCTTGGAATATTGTGAAGCAAAGCCGCGTACTCGAGATTTTGCCTCGCAGTCCACATGTTCTGGGCTCCAAACATCGGAAAGATGGGAGTGATGAACAGTTTGGCCTGATCTCGTTGCCGGACAGTGTCGTAGCCGTTGACAGTGATCCGCCCTTCGTCGGGAGTCAACCCGGTAGCGATCAGCTCGAGCAAGGTCGATTTACCTGCACCGTTAGGACCCAGCAACGCCATCACGTCACCTTCCGCGAGTGACAGGTTGAGGTTGTTCACCACCTTCTTTTCACGGACGGTCACGACGCCCTTAAAAGTCTCACCAAATAAAAATCTGGCCATCAGCAGACGGCGAGTTGGTGGCCCATCATACGTCTCTCGTATGCGGTAGACCTTCGACACTTGCTCGGCTGCGACTGCGATCTTCATCTGTACTTATCCAGGGTCACTCAATCTTCACAAAAAATCGGAACTGAGCGCCAAAGGCGCGCAATGTAAGCAGGGGCAAACGTCAGCGCCAAAGGCGCGCAATGTAGCTGGGGCAAACGTCAGCGCCAAAGGCGCGCCATGTAAGCAGGGGCAAACGTCAGCGCCAAAGGCGCGCCATGTAGCCGGGGCAAACGTCAGCGCCAAAGGCGCGCCATGTAGCCGGGGCAAACGTCAGCGCCAAAGGCGTGCCATGTAAGCAGGGGCAAACGT
>DATDFV010000223.1:0-25044 GCA_036522415.1 Pyrinomonadaceae bacterium
TTCGCAAAGTATGTGCGTAGTCGGGATGAGCTTGATTACAATGCGGCTCTCAATGTTGCGGGCTTGCAGTTGGAAACGACAAAGAACGAGGAAGGTAAACCGGTGGAAAAAGCTTTCTTCGGTGCTGAGACAGAGTGGGTCCATGATCGATTGATGGTCAGAAGGGTCTCGGCGGGATCTCCGGCTTATGACCAGGGTTTGAATACGGGCGATCAGATAGTGGCTCTGAATAATATGCGAGTCACTAAGGAATTCTTCGACGCTCGCATGGCCGAGAAAAAACCGGGCGATTTGATCAATCTGACAATATTTCGCTTTGACGATCTGAGCACGCTGTTGATTAAGCTGGGAAGAACTACTGAAGGAGCGTATCGGATCGTGCCCTTGCCGACTCAGAGTGAAGCTCAGAAGAAAGTGTATAAGTCGTGGCTGGGTATTGGGCAATAAAGATTGGTCTTTGGCTTTTGGTTTTTGGCCTTATAAAGAATCAACAGACTTCCAGATTCAATAATAAATAACCAAACCGAAACTCATGATCCAACATAGAGAGTTAAGAACAAAAACCAAAGACCCAAGGCCAAAAACCTAAGACCAATGTCAGAACACTTCAAACTCAATGTCGATGATCGCGTCGCTCGAATTACTTTCGCGCGTCCACCATTGAATATTTTCAACATCGCGATGATGCGCGAGGTTTCCACCGCCATTGCAGAACTGCCTCACCGCGATTTGGTCGCCATAGTTTTTGAGGCTGACAAAGAATGCCGCGCGTTCAGCGCGGGCGTCGCAATCGAAGATCACACTCAGGACACAGTTTTCCAGATGCTCGATGCCTTCCACCAAATCTTTCGTTTGCTGGATCAAATAGCAAAACCCACTATCGCAGTCGTTGACGGACCGGCACTAGGCGGAGGCTGTGAGCTGGTGGCCGCCTGTGACATCGTGATCGCTTCTGAGCGAGCCAAATTCGGACAACCTGAAATCAAGCTCGGAGTCTTTCCGCCAGTGGCAGCTGTGCTTCTTCCGCGGGTAATTGGTCAGAAACGCGCGCGCGAATTGATGTTGACGGGCGAGATAATTGATGCGAAAGAAGCTGCTCGTCTGGGTTTGTGCAACCACCTCGTGCCTGTTGCTCATCTTGAACAAAAGCTGCTTGAGATCCTGTCCAAGCTCCGAGAGTTGTCGGGCGTTTCACTCGAATTTGCGCGACGGGCGCTGGATCTCGGACGTGGCAGATCGCTGGACGCTGCGCTCAGTGAATTAGAAAATATCTATCTCCATGAATTGATGAAATCTGCGGATGCCAATGAAGGAGTAAGAGCATTCATGGAGAAACGAAAACCAGTCTGGCGCAATCGTTAGGCATTATCTGTTCGTGTTGATTCGTGTGATTTCGTGGATCGCTCTTCCCCGCCAACTTAAAAGACGATCCACGAATTCACACGAACTAACACGAACAAGAGCTCAGTAGTATGAACAAGCGTTACAAAAACATTTTAGGCGTTCTCTTCGTTGTCATCTCCTTTTGTGCGCCGGGCACTGTTCTCGCACAGACTGAAGGCAAGAGCGGCTCACACTCGACTCGCCCAAAAGGAACTATCTCAGCCGAAGCTCGCGCGTTAGTCGAAGAAGCTGTTGGTCAGGTTTGTAGTCAGGCGAAACTCGATCCCAAAGCTAGTATGGCAATCGACGAAATGCAGTCGCGCCCTTCACTACCGGTGCAAACACCGGAAGCGAAAATCGGCGCCGCCCGCGCCCAGCGTCTACTACCTCTCGCAAAGTCTCTGGTCATTGCCTCACTGCAACAACTCACGAAGGAGTATGGTCTCGATCGTAATCGCGTCCTCGGCGTACGTATCCAACAGGGAATTGCTCGTGTGAATGCTGTCAAAACTGTGAAGCCTGACATGGAATCGCGCGACAACGCTTCGGTCTTCCTGAGCCGCCCGCACACCATCACCTTTGGAACGATCTTTCTCGCCGGCCTCCGCTCTGATGAAGGAATGATAAGTGTGCTCGCACATGAGCTGATGCATATTGCAGATGGCGATCACGACAGTTTGCGGATGCTCGTTAGTTCGGTCGGATCGAAAGCAGCCGATTTGACCGGGATGGATATTCGCGGTCAGCGCAGTGAAGAACTAACGTGCGATCTAATTGGAGCGATGGCTGTCAAATCGTACATAGAGGACACGCCAAGTTACGAATCAATCTCGCGGCGGCTGGCACGTTCCATTGAACATAACTGCGTAGACATTGATGAAGGCGACGATGATCACCTTTCACCACGAAGTACATTGCGGGCACTGCTCGCGCTAAATCCCACATTGGTTAGATCATTAATAAACGATCAGTTGTGAGGAGAATAGGTCCTATAACTCCAATAGGTCCCATAATGTTCCCTCGCTGCAAATTGACACCTCCGCCAACCCATCAATATCATCCTCGCGCAATGGGGGCGGACCGGTCATTTTCATTCCACACTGGAAAAACAACGAGTTCACTTACTCTCACAATTCTGACCGCGGTTGCCTTAGCCATAAGCTGCAAAACTGTCGTAGATCACCAGGACGTTCGCCCTCGAATCCTGCGTGATGTGCCGGCTCAGAACCTTGCTTACCGTTTACAACCAGACGTTTCACCCCCAACAGATCTGAAGATCGAGGATGCGGACAAGTTCGCAGCGGTTCAAAACGACTTCAACACGCCGAAACGTCAAAACGATGCGTTGATTCGAACCGTTGTTTCGCCGGATGGACGCCGCGTTCTGGCCCTCTATGGAACAGATGATGAACCAGGTTCTGCTTTCCGCATTGATCTCTATAGCTCGGAGGGCCAGTTCATCCGGAATATGATCCCGCCCGCGATCTCCTGCGTTTTTCCGGAGACGGTAACGTGGTCGCCCGATGGTTTGTACATCAACTTCATAGCCCATAAGCGTACGGTGCCACAGCCGAGTCCTACACCGCTGGGGGACGCCGTACCGGAAGCAAGTCCAAATGCGTCGCCTGTTCCTTCACCATCAGTGCCGCCAGTGTTTTCACCGGTGGCAAGTTTTGAAACCGAGCAGATCTACATTTGTAATCGAGATGGTGACGATCTGAAGCCCCTGACTGCGCGCGAAGGTTTGATCTATTTCTATTTTATGTGGGCGCCGGATAGCCACGCGATGGTCGCACTTGCCTGCAAAGAAGAGGAGTGGAATGCACGCGAACGGCAGTACAAGTTACCGGCCGGGCGTCCTCGTTTGATCGATCCCGATGGCAAAGAGCGATTGCTTGATGACCAGCTGACCGACGCATTGCCGGTATGGTCTCCGGACGCTGCGAAAGTTGCGACCGCATACGACACGGATCTCGCAATCTACGATGCGGCGGCAAAGAAACCGACACAAGCTCGTTTACCTTTAGGCGATCAGCTAATCAGCGCTTCAGTGGTTTATGAACAGAAGACGGCAACGACCAAAGCTGAGACCAAGAACTCAAACAGCAAAGTGTCTTCGCCTTCTCCACCGGCTCAGACACAGTCTGGAACGCCGGCGTCATTCAATCCAATCGTGCGACTCGAGTGGCCATCACCTGAACGAATCTACTTTCAAACTGCATACGTACGATTGATGCCTAGCGAAGCAATCAACACATTTCAGCGATGGCATTTATTGAATCTGAGTGCGCAGGCCGCTGTGTTGAAATAAGCGAGCAGGAGCAGGAGCAGGAGCAGGAGCAGGAGCAGGAGCAGGAGCAGGAGCAGGAGCAGGAGCAGGAGCAGGAGCAGCAAAGGCTACTCAAATGCTCACGTTTGTCCATCGTTCTTTTCGTGTTATTTCGTGTGATTTCGTGAATCGTTTTTCTCGCCACCACTAACAGACGATCCACGAAATCACACGAATTGATCCGAACACAGAATTAACTAGTTTTTGCGGCTCCTGCCGCCTGCCCCTGGTCCTGTCTCCAAACCATGATGATGAATGCCACCAAACAAAACTCCAGGCCATGGTGGATTAGGCTGTCGTTCGGCTTTCTCGTCTGGACCCTGCTCGGTATTTCATTCGCACTCAGTGCTTACCTGAATGCAGTGCGCGACAACGCGAATATTTCGTTTAAGCGGACTCTAAGTGGCTATTTAGCAGACTTCTGGCTTTGGGCCATGCTGTCACCACTGATCTTCAGGCTTGCGGTTCGGTTTGAATTGCGAGATCGATTTCCACGAAACCTCTTCATTCATCTCGTAATCAGCATCGTCTTTGCGTTAATAGTGCTGTCCGCTGCGTCGCCGCTAACCTGGTATCTCGGCTATGTCAATCTGGTGCGCTACCCGACTCTCTTCATACTCTGGCGTAACAACGCGTTCGGCATCTACTACTTTCATCAGGGATTGACGATCTATTGGACGACGCTAGTTGTTGCGCACGCTTTGCATTACTACAGAGGACTGCGCGAAGAGGAAGCGCGAGCGTCAAGACTGTCGGCACAACTTGCCCAGGCGCAGCTGCAGGCTTTGAGAATGCAGATCCATCCGCACTTTCTTTTCAACACGCTAAACTCAATCGCAGCACTGCTTCATAAAGATGTAGAAACCGCAGACAGAATGATTGCCAGACTGGGTGACTTTCTGCGGTCGACACTTTCGCGATCTGAAGCGCAAACGATCACTTTTAACCAGGAGTTGGAATTCCTTAAATGTTATCTCGACATCGAGCGCATACGTTTTCAGGATCGATTAACCGTCAACCTGGAAATTGATCCACAAACACTCGAAGTGCCGGTACCAAATCTCATTTTGCAGCCAATCGTGGAGAACGCGGTCCAACATGGCATCGCTCGTCAAACCGAGGCGGGACTGATCATGATTCGCGCCACAAAACTACAGGACAGACTGTTAATCGAGGTCGAAGACAACGGTCCCGGCCTCACCGCGAATCAGAATGGCAATTCGGGAATCGGCTTGAAGAACACAAAATCTCGATTGGAACAGTTCTACGGTCATGACTTTTCGTTCCAACTTGAAAACGCCGATGGTCGAGGCGTACTGGTTTCAATGAACATTCCGGTGTCCGATATGCGTCTGTCTTGTCGTGAACTCAGCCAACAATGCCCCAACACCAGAAAGAGTTGATCGGGCCCGGTTGACTGAGTCACGACACACGCATATCGGACATCGCTACACTTCAATGACGAATTCTGTCTTAAAGATTGTGATTGTCGATGATGAGCCGCTCGCACGCGATCGGGTTCGCGATCTACTCAAGTCGCATCGTGACGTAAAAATTGTCGGAGAGGCACGGAATGGACAAGAAGCGATACAAACGATCACGCTACTGCAGCCCGATATTGTTTTCCTTGACGTGCAGATGCCAGACATGGACGGTTTTGAAGTATTGAAATCGCTTGATTCAAATTCCATCCCGTTAGTTATTTTTGTTACGGCGTTCGACGAGTACGCGTTGCGGGCCTTTGAATTTCATGCGGTTGATTACCTGATGAAACCCTTCGATCGCGAGAGATTCACAAAGGCAATTAACCACGCCACACTGCAAGCTACGCTAAGTAAGGACCGCGATACCTCTCATATCATTCGTCTGCTCGAGGACATTAAGCCGAGGGCAGGTTATCTGGAGCGATTCGTAATCAAGGCTGGTGAAACCGTCCACTTCGTGCGCGCGTCCGAAGTCGATTCAATTGAAGCGGAAGGCAACTATGTTCGCCTTAAGGTTGGTAATGCCGCACACCTCCTGCGGGACACTCTTAATAACATTGAATCGCAGATTGACCCTCAGATCTTTGTTCGTATTCACCGGTCTACCATCGTCAACATGAATCGTGTCCGCGAACTGCAGACGTGGGCTCGTGGCGAATATCGCGTCGTGTTGCACAGTGGCGCATCTCACACGCTTAGCCGCGGCTACCGAGAGCATTTCGAGAGTGTGATCAGCAGGCCGTCCGGCCAATGAAGCTTTGAACACTCCGGAGGAGTGGGATGTTTATAGATGCGAGTCGGTGGTGTGTGATTTCACTCCGTAGGAGTGACATGTTACTTCTGTCAACATCGCACGAACCTGTATTCGAAGCAGCCGGACCTCATGTCACTCCTCCGGAGTGAAGACGCATCGGTCGTATTCGTTTCTATAAACATCCCACTCCTCCGGAGTGAAATCCTGCTTACACGCTTTCAGCCAATCGCCCTCTTGCAGGTTTGCCACACCCGTCCATCACAAAAAATCGTCATACATCACGTGATTTTAAAAGCCCGTCACAAATCTCTTGCAGGGGCTGCACTTCGCGTCCACACTCCACGGCTCGAATCACCAACCCAACCAGAGGAGAATCTTCATGGACTCCGATTTAACCGCGACAACTCCAGGCCGGCCGCGTGCACTCGAAGTGATTCCGGCGGGCGGTGTCCTGGTTGGTATCTTCGACTTGATCTTCGCGTTTACTTTTTATGGATTGATTCTCAAAGCACCAGCCCAGCGTATCTTTCAATCGGTGGCCGCAGGAGTACTTGGCAGACCAGCGGCGATCGCAGGCGGTTTGAAGACCTTCTTCCTCGGCATTCTTCTGCATTTTGTTGTCGCGACGTGTATCGCCACCGTTTATTACCTCGTCAGTCTTGTGTTGCCTTTGGTGCTTCGTTACGCCGTGGCCAGTGGGCTGATTTATGGAATGATCGCGTACCTGGGAATGAACTATCTGGTAGTTCCCTTATCTGCGATTGGGCCCAGAACAACAAGCAAACCGGCCTGGATTTTCGCCGTCGAAATTATCGGTCACGCATTTTTGGTTGGACTGCCACTTGCACTGTTGGCACGTCGCTCGGCCACAGTTCATTCGCGCAAATCGGGTGACGTTGTGCCTGCGACGGCTCCCGAAACTTCCAAAGCATAGCGTTAGCTTTGGAGTGCGACGGCCTGCCGTCGCTTTGTTATAGAGCATAGATTGATGCTTTTTCGAAACAGCCATCCCGTCGTAGCGCTGTAACAAAGCGAGGGCGGGTCGTCGCACTCCAAAACAGAGCGCAACCTCGTTGGTCGGCAAGAAGTAACTTCCTGTGTGGTACTTTCTTGTAATCCAGCGGGGTTGCGCTCTGTTGTGTGAACTTAGCCAGAATCCCGACTGCTCGGGGCAGCGCCGAATCAACAAGTATTAGCAGGCCCCGAACCTCCTAAGAGAATCTGCCAACCCGAACCCCGACCAGTCGGGGTTCTGCCATAAAAAGCAACTCACTGATTCGTGTCACTCCTCTTTCGGTCATTAGGACTTCCGACCCGTGAACTTGCTTCCACTTAGTAAGGCGTGAAGTGAATGCAGGAGCTGTAAGGTGAATCAACTGGAACCCTTCCTCGGACAGAAGCCCCTTGACTGCAAACAAGGAAGCTCTTCTGTCGGAGCGCGGCCGTCCCCGGCCGGCCCCCATCGATCACCAAGCCCCTCTTTCTTCTTGCGTCCGCTGTGCATAGTGCTGGGGTTCTGTTTGACGGGGGCGGCCGGGGACGGCCGCGCTCCGACAGAAGAGGTTGCGCGTCTCTGGTCAGGGGCTTCGGTGGTATTGATCCGTTTCCACGGAGGGCTCGCGCGTGTTAACTTTCCCGCGCGATATGCAGACGCACTCGCCGAATGAGATCACGCGACTGCTTACTGCCTGGACGGATGGAGATCAGTCCGCGCTAGAAAAACTCGTCCCCCTCGTTGAATCGGAACTGCACCGGCTTGCCCACCATTACATGGGTCGCGAGCGCCCCGGCCATACATTGCAAACGTCCGCACTCGTTAACGAGGCCTACATCCGTCTGATCGACTGGAAGAATGTGCGCTGGCAAAATCGCGCCCACTTCTTTGCAGTCTCAGCGCAGTTGATGCGTCGCATCCTTGTCGACTTCGCGCGCGAACGAAATTATTTGAAACGAGGCGGCGGAGCGTTACAGGTGTCGCTTGCTGAAGCTGAATCGCTTCCGTTAGAGCGAAACGACGATTTAGTTGCACTCGATGAGGCCCTGGCTAAGCTTAGTCAGTTCGACGATCGAAAAGGCCGCGTCGTCGAACTCCGTTTCTTTGGCGGTCTGTCGGTCAGTGAAGTCGCGGAGGTTCTGAAAGTTTCACAAGAAACTGTTATGCGAGACTGGAGACTCGCAAAAGTCTGGCTCTTGCGAGAACTCGGACAGGAGAGTGTCAGTGAAAACTGAGCGCTGGTCCGAAGTCGAACGACTTTATCACGCAGCTTTGGAGCGTAAGCCCGAAGAGCGTTCTGCATTCCTTCGCGAAAAATGCGGCGAGGACGAGCGCTTGCGGTGCGAAGTTGAGTCGTTGCTTGCTTATCAGCAGGAGTCAGAAGATTTTATTGAGTCCCCGGCGCTGGATGTTGCCGCAAAGATCATGGCCAGGAATCAGAGAGCTTCGGTTATCAGCGGTCAGATGATCAAACACTACCGGGTTGTCTCGAGAATCGGCGCTGGTGGAATGGGCGAAGTTTACCTTGCTGACGATACGCGTTTAGAGCGAAAAGTGGCGCTCAAGTTCCTACCCACTCACTTCACCCAGGACAAGCGATACCTGAAAAGATTTGAGCAGGAAGCACGCGCGGTAGCGGCTTTGTCTCACCCGAACGCCTGCATGATTCACGAAGTGGTTGAAACTGACGACGGTCGGCACTGCATCGTGATGGAATACATCGATGGCGTTACATTGCGCGAACGCATCACCGATGGGCCAATGGCTATCGGTGAAGCTGTTGAGGCTGCGAAGCAAGTAGCTTCGGCACTTTCTGCTGCACACGCCGCGGGAATCATCCATCGAGATATTAAGCTTGAGAACATCATGCTTCGCCGCGACGGCTATGTGAAGGTGTTGGACTTCGGCCTTGCGAAATTGACCGAGCGTGAGTCAGCAATTGTCGATCACGATGCAACAACACAGATGTTGCACACTTCACCGGGCATGGTTGTAGGTACTGTCTATTACATGTCGCCTGAGCAAGCCCGCGGATTGCCGGTTGATCGACGCACGGATCTTTGGAGCCTTGGCGTTGTGCTCTATGAAATGATCGCCCGCCAACAACCGTTCACGGGTGCAACGCCTACAGACGTGATCATCTCGATTGCCGAACGTCAGCCGGTGCCTTTGTCGCAACTTGCGCCTGGTGTTCCGCCTGGATTGGATAAGATCGTGTCGAAGACTCTGACGAAAGATCCTTCCGGGCGCTATCAAACGGCGGAAGAGTTGCTGAATGACCTGAAGCGGCTTGGTCGTGAGTTGGATGTGCGCTCAGACACAGAACGGCTCGTTCAACCCGCAACAAAGACAGCGTCACCTTCCCCGAGGACGATAACTTCGAAGATCTTTCCAGTGACGCAAGCGCGTATTTTGCTGCTTGCGGCACTGGTTCTCTTAATAGGTGTTGCGAGTTGGTACGTGCTGTGGTCGCGAAGACAGCGGTCAATCCCGTTAGTGCAAGCAGGGATTAGATCGCTCGCGGTCCTGCCAATGGCTAATCTATCAAACGATCCCTCGCAGGATTATTTCGCCGATGGGATGACTGAAACCGTCATTGCAGGACTTGCAAAGATAGGTGCATTAAGAGTGATCTCTCGGACTTCTGTAATGCCGTACAAAGGTGCAAAAAAGCCGTTACCTGAGATAGCGCGTGAATTGAATGTTGAGGCAATCGTGGAAGGCTCAGTGCAACGCTTTGGGGATCAAGTACAGATCCATGTGAATCTAATCAATGGGCCTACGGAGGTTCGTCTTTGGTCCAACACTTACAATCGTGACTTACGCGACATTCTGACTCTGCAGAACGAAGTGGTGCGCGATCTAACTCAGCAGATACAGATCAAGTTAACACCGCAGGAACAAACAAGTCTTTCGCGAGCGCGGCCCATCAACCCCAAAGCGTATGACTACTTCCTGCGTGGACGCTATTACGCGAGCAATCGTCAAACGAAAGAGGACAACGAGACCAGCATCAACATGTTCGATCAAGCAGTGCTCGCGGATCCACAATTTGCCGCGGCCTGGGCAGAGTTGGCGCAGGCATGCATCTGGCGACTGTTCTTGTTCACTCCGAACGAAAAGAACCTGGAAGAGAAAGCTTACGTCGCTATTCAAAGGGCTTTAGATATTGATCCGGACTTGCCGGAAGCGCACTTGGCGCGTGGGCGATTGCTGTGGACACCCGCAAAGCACTTTCCTCATGAGCTGGCAATCCAGGAATATCGAAGCGCGATAGCGGGAAATTCAAATGTCGATGATGCTCAGAACTATCTGGCGCTTGTCTACATTCACATCGGAGCCTTCGACGAAGCGCGCACACAATTGCAGAAGTCCATGCAAACAAATCCAAGCAATGGCCTGACGCAGTTTCGCATCTCTGAGTCGCTTCTGTTCGAAGGTAAATATGAACAAGCATTAACGGGATTACGTTCGACGCCACGAGATGTCAATCCGCCTCTGGTGGATCATGAAACTGCGTGGGCCCTTTTGAACCTTGGCAGGAAAACCGAAGCTGTAGAAGTAATAGAGAAGTATTTGAAAGAGCATCCTGAAGATTACGGTGGTTTGTTTGCAGGTCTTCAGGCAGTGGTAGCAGCATCAGAAGGACAACAGGGTCGAGCTGAGGAGAAGATCAAATTAGCGATAGAGAGAGGCAAGGGCTTCGGTCATTTTCATCACACTGCGTATTACATAGCCTGTGCGTATGCACGCATGAATAAAAAAGAGGAAGCAGTCAAATGGTTGCAGAATGCTGCGGACGACGGCTTCCCTTGCTACCCAATGTTTGCTTCGGACACCAATTTAGACAACCTGCGACAAGACGCGCGGTTCATATCATTCCTGGAAAAACAGAAACAGCAGTGGGAAGGATACAAGAAGCTGTTGTAAAGGCGGTGTCGACTTGCTATAGGACCTATTGGACCTATTGGACCTATTGCCGCTCAAATGACTAAAACGTGTTATGCCAATCGACGACTTCGAACAATCAGGCGCTGTCGTAACAGAGACGGAAACCAAGGAGAAGCTTCAGCGGCCACCGCTCTACAAGGTCCTTCTCCACAACGACGACTTCACTACCATGGAGTTCGTAGTGTTCGTCCTGGAAACAATTTTTGGTCATAACGAAGGCAACGCGATCCGAATCATGCTCAACGTACACAAACAAGGGATCGGGCTGGCCGGGGTTTATACTTATGAAGTAGCGGAAATGAAAGTTGAAAAGGTCACAAGTCTTGCGCAGGCCAACGAGTTTCCTCTGCTCTGCACGATGGAAGAAGATGAACCTGACAATTGATCGATGATCACCAAAGAACTTGAAAACACTTTAAATCTGGCATTGACAGAAGCGACAACGCGCCAGCACGAATACGTAACACTCGAACATCTTCTGCTTGCGTTGCTCAATGATCCGTCGGCGCGCGACGTTATCTATCACTGCGGCGGCAACGTTGATGCGTTGAAGAAAGACCTCGAAGAATTCTTCAGCGAGCACAAGGAGATGGCCAAGGACTCAGGCGCCTTGCCGGAACAGACAATCGCCTTCCAACGCGTTTTGCAGTACGCAGTCTTGCAAGCACAGGCAAGCGAACAGAAGGAGGTTAATGGTGCGAGTGTCCTCGCGGCACTCTTTCATGCCAAGCATTCCCACGCCGTTTTTATTTTGAGCCAGCATGGCATTACCAGGCTCGCGGTGCTCAACTACATCTCGCACGGCATTTCTGCTTTTGCTGACGAGCCCGTTACCGGCGGTGTCAATGACGAGCAGGACGGCGAAGCAAGACCATTTCGAAATCCGTTGGAGGCATTTACTGTCAACCTGATCGAGCGTGCTGCCGCCGGGCAAATTGATCCGCTTATTGGTCGGACTGAAGAGCTCCAACGCACAATTCAAATCCTGTGTCGTCGTCGTAAAAATAATCCTGTGTATGTTGGAGAGCCGGGCGTAGGTAAAACTGCGATCGCTGAAGGTCTGGCTTTGAAGATTCACCAGGGCGAAGTGCCGGAGGTGCTGCGCAGCGCAACAGTGTACGCACTTGATATGGGAGCGGTCCTCGCGGGAACGAAGTATCGTGGTGAATTCGAACAGAGATTCAAGGGTGTGATCACCGCGCTGAAGAAGACACCAGGTTCGATTCTCTTCATTGACGAGATCCATACGATTGTCGGCGCAGGCGCTGTCCAGGGTGGTTCGATGGATGCTTCAAACATTCTCAAGCCGGCACTGGCGTCCGGTGAACTCCGCTGCATCGGTTCAACGACCTACGGCGAATACAAAGCTTCGTTCGAAAGAGATCGAGCTCTGGCGCGTCGCTTTCAAAAGATCGAGGTATCGGAAACGTCAGTGGAAGAGACGGTGGGAATACTGAACGGACTGAAGAGCTACTACGAAGAGTATCACGGCGTGAAGTACAGCACCGATGCTCTGCGAGTTGCTGCCGAGATGTCCGCGAAATACATGCACGATCGTTTCCTCCCTGATAAGGCCATTGATGTACTTGATGAAGCCGGAGCGGCGCTTAAGTTAAATGCTAATGCCAGAAAGTCGAAGATAGTTCGAACACGCGACATCGAAATCGTTGTAGCACGAATGGCGAAAGTACCGGCGAAGACTGTGGTGAGTTCGGAGAAGGTTCGGCTGGGCGAACTGGAGGACAAGTTAAAAGGAGTCATCTTTGGTCAGGACCATGCGATAGAACAGGTGGTGCGCGCGATCAAATTATCGCGCTCCGGACTGGGCCAACCTGAAAGGCCCGTGGGCTGTTTTCTATTTTCCGGGCCGACGGGAGTTGGTAAGACTGAACTCGCAAAACAAATTGCCGAGATCCTTGGCGTCGAATTCCTTCGCTTCGATATGAGCGAGTATGCGGAGAGTCATACAGTATCGAGATTGATCGGTGCGCCGCCAGGTTACGTCGGATTCGATCAGGGTGGGTTGCTCACGGATGCAATTAACAGAACTCCGTATGCAGTCCTGGTGCTGGATGAAATTGAAAAGGCGCATCCGAATCTATTTAACATACTGCTTCAGGTGATGGATCATGCGACGCTCACCGATAACAACGGCAAGAAAGCGGACTTCAGAAACGTTATCCTGATCATGACGACCAATGCAGGAGCGCGAGAGATTAGCGAAGGCGGAATCGGGTTTCAGAGAGATCAGGGCAAAGGACAAGGCCGAGGAGCGATCGAGCGAACGTTCAGTCCCGAATTTCGCAATCGACTTGATGGCTGGATTGCGTTTAAGGCGCTGGACTCTGAAGTGATTGGTCAAATTGTTGACAAGTTTATTGCGGAGCTAAACCAGCAACTACGCGAAAAGAAAGTTGTGGTTAAGCTTTCGAGTGACGCTCGTTCATGGTTAACACGAAACGGTTTTGATCGACTGCTGGGCGCGAGGCCAATGGCGCGATTGATTCAGGCAAAGATAAAGGAACCGCTCGCAGAAAGGCTTTTGTTTGGCAGTGAGAGTCTCAGCGGTGACGTTTTGGTGGAAGTGGATAAGGACGGGCTGGTTCTGAGGTTTCCTGCAAAAATTACTTAGACGTCCTCTGCGTCTCAGCGTTCTCTGCGTCACCGCGGTTAACATTAGACTGAACCATTTGACCGCTGAGACGCTGAGAACGCTGACACGCAGAGAATTAGTAATGTCCCCTCATGATGAACTGATCTATTTCCAGGATCCCATCAATTCGATCGATGGGATCGTTGCCCTCGGCGGTCCTCTCACAACAACAAATCTCCTGCGCGCCTACTGTAACGGTATCTTTCCATGGCCGATCGACGAACACATCCTGCCGTGGTGTTGCCCGGAAGAAAGAGGCGTCCTTGAGTTCGAAGATCTTCACGTCTCCCGCAGTCTTGCGCGCGCGCGACGAAAGACAACTTTTGATTTCACGATCGATGAATCTTTTATGCAAGTGATCACTTCGTGTGCAATAGTCGAACGTAAGTTTGAATCAGGAACCTGGATCACTCCACAAATGATCGCCGCGTATAACGACCTTCATCAGGCGGGCCATGCTCACAGTGTTGAGGTTTGGGAAGGCACTGAACTCGTTGGCGGAGTTTACGGTGTAGATGGATGTGGAAGCTTCTCAGGTGAAAGCATGTTCACGCTCAGGCCAAATGCATCTAAGCTGGCACTGTTGCATTTGATCGAACACCTCAAATCGCGCGGCCTTAATTGGATTGACATCCAAATGCTCACACCTCACATGGAGGCTATGGGAGCGAAAGCAATCCCGCGAACTGAGTTTCTGGAAATACTCGCACTAACTCAAAAACAAAAACTGGTCTTGTTTCCGTGATCATCTTTTCGAAGTCTGAATTGAAGTGGCAGACGGTCAGTACCACCTCGCGGTAGCGGGTGCGAAGCCAGGTTTAATGCGCAAGCGCTTGGCTTCGCACCCACCCGCTATCGCGAGGTGGTACTGACCTCATCTCTTTTGCCTCATCCTATTGCGGAAAGTCCTGTCCTCTTGTTTCGCGGATCGCAACCCTGACTATCGCTTTAACTCGATCTCGATATCGATTCTCCAAATCTTTGTCACTGGATGCCTTGAGGTTTATAGCCGACGGCTATGGAGTAAATCACCGCCTCATTGATACTGTCGAGCCCAAGGAAGTTGTTAAGGCGCCCATCGAGAAAGCCACCCATGCACAGGCTGCCGAGACCCTGCTCGACGGCGCTGAGACAGATGTTTTGAGCCGCGTGCCCGGCTTCAAGCATGATGTAGCGGTAGCCACGCGGTCCGTATTTCTTCTGCGAACGCGCGAAGACCGCACTCAAAAACAATATGAGGTTCGCCCCTCGAACGAGAGGAGCCATCAGTAGCGTGTGGTCCAACTCAGCGAACCAACTACCCGCCCTGAGAAATTCCAGGCGATGGCGACGTACGTCATAATGGTACAACCCGTCGACAGTCCCCTCCACGCGTCGAGCAAGCGCATAAATTTCGAGCGGGAAGAGTCCGCCGGCTGATGGTGTCGTGCGGAGATAGATCTGCCCAATCGAGTCGAGGCGTGCGGTGCGGATAATGCCGTATCCACACGCAAGGAGGTTTGACAAAACCTGCGCGGGCATCGGGCGTAAGCTGTAATCGCGGCAGGACTCGCGCTCCTGCAGCAGCCGCCTTAAAGGTGTCTCAGTCGGCGCGGGCAGCATGATTACCTCACGCTCGCCGCCCATGTCTTTGTACTCGACCTCGTAATCCCTGGCAGCCTCATAAGCCTCGGTGTTATCCCAGGGCTCAGAGTTGATGTGATAGAGAAGAGAAAGGCTAGTAGGATCGTCCGCTGAAATCATCTCGTCCTCACGCGAGAGGGTGTGGACAAGGATTAAGATCACTCTCACCTCGGACACCCGTTGCGTGCCCAAGAGTATACGGAACTTCAAAGAGTCTGCGCCCGCCGAGTCGCTCCTCCCCGTAGCCGAAGTGTATCGGCTGCAGCCCAGTGGCGATCGCACGAACGACGCGAAAGCCGTAGTCAATCACGTCCGGCGTGGTGAGGTCCGCGTACAGGACGCGGCAACTCGCGCGTCTCAACAAGTCCACTACTGTTTCCAAATCTGCTGTGGTGTTTCCGCGGGAGTGGTTAGGCAACTCTTCAATGGATTGAACGCGGCCACTGTCCAGAAGAAAGGAGCACTCACCAATCCGCTCCGGCACTGTTAGGAAGGCGCTGTGGTCGTCCAGCGTGCGCACATCCTCGTAAGATCGCAGACGTTGCGCTGGCGGCTGCTCCTTATAACGACTGACCTCGCCCGGATGCACTTGACATATCTCGAGCAGCGACTTGATGAGAGCGACCTGAGGGTTGAGGTGGCATCCCAGTCCGACAAGAATGGCGGGACCCGAACCCGTCTTGTCCAGGGCCACGGCCATCATGATGTAAATAGGAATATCCGTGCTTACGTTGAAGATACGAATCTGCGTCCCATGCTGCGCGTAATGCTCCCTGATATTCGAGGCGAGTCCGTTTGATGCGGAGAAATCGACTTCCAGACCAGGCAGCTTGTTCATCCATGTAATCAGGAACCCGTCACGCTCAACGCACTCGAACAGACCGTTGAGAATGGCGAACTCAAGATTTGGACCGGCGGCCAGCCCATTCGAAGTTATCGGCGCGAGAAAATCTTCTTCTGTCCTGGCCGTAAAATTGAGATAGATTTGCTGTGCCGGGGCGTACACCTCACGGTTCATCGGCAACTCACACATGGGAGTCCAGGTTAAGAAGTCTTCGGGTTGCCAGCGATGATAGGGAAATCTTGGGCGCGCATATTGTGCGTCGGAGTAGAGTACACACTCGGGCGGCGCAACGGCGTGCGGCAAATCTTTCCAGGTCGCGAACCTGGTAATATCTTTATTAACGTGGCTGGCACAGTAGTGTTCGATGGCCTCGCCGAGAGCGGCGCGAATGGCCTCACTGTCCGTGCGTCCCTTGCCCGCTGCGAAACGTTCGAGTCGCGGGGCTATGCGGTAGTCGAAGTGCGATAGAACGGCTTGATACATAACCGGAGGGTTCGGCTCTTCCACTCCACGCACAACTTTCGTCAGACTGCGAAGCACGCCGACTTTCGGGCTTACCAGTTCGACCAGGCGCCGGACATCCTCATCCAGATTATCTGCGTTCATTCGCCTCACCCGCGTCAGCTGAAGAACGTGCCGCTGCCGCCATCTCAGTCTTCTCGTCTGCCCGCATCGGTATTTTGAAGCAGGCGGGACACCAGGGTTTGCGCAGCACCACGTGTTTGGTGGAAGTGAGGTCAAGCAGGTTGAAAACGATAATCTTGCCCACTGCTGAAGGCGAGAGCATACCGGATAAGGACTTTATTGCCTCCAGGCTGACGAGACCGGCCGCCAGGTTGACGCCGCAAACCAAGTTCTCATGCCGCGCGCTGTCATCCTGTTTTCTCTGATCCAGAAAACTCTCAAAGGCGAATTCATCGTCGGGGTTGCCTGCGCAAGCAACCGAACGCATTTTGTAGCAGAGATAGCAAGCGGTCTCCGCGGGATGCACGGTCGGGCCGACAATAATCTCAGGTCCAGACAAAGCGCATGAAGTCCATTTGATCCCGGCTCGAAGGCAGACACGGTTAAGCTTGTAAACTAGCGAGGACTCGCCAGCGTCCAGAGAATTGATCACGAAGTCGGAGCCGTCGACAAGGGCGAACACATGATCGTCGTTCTCCGGACGTACCGTGTGGGCGGTAACGGAGACCTCCGGGGCTGTTGCCGCCATCTTGCGCGCGACGACCACAGCGCGCAACTCGCCAACGTCCGCTGGCGAGAAGACACTTGAGAGGTAGCTATCCGGGCCGCCGACGGTCGTAGAATCAACACAACTCAAATGACCAACGCGCGCAGACGCGAGCGCGAGCGCCGCGGAAGCGCCTGCGCCACCCAGTCCGAAGATGGTAACGGTCGCCCGCCGGAGACGCGACTGAATCTCTTCAGGGTCTATGTTCATCTCATGGAAAAAGTTGAGTTGCGGCGCTAACAGCTCCCGCACTTCTGAAGCCGGCACCTGATCGTTTGTGTCGGTGAGCAGGTTCTGGTCGGCGAGTATCTGAAGACCCGCCGCCAAATCTGCGGCGTCGAAAACGTCCGCTACGCTTTCGGCGATCTCTTGAAACGAGTGCCGGCCATCGAGCAACGGAATAACGTACTGCTCAAACTCCCTAAAGGAATGTCCCTTGAGCTTGATCCGGCGTTGCGCGGACGCAAAGCGCAAGACCTCATCGCCTGACTGATCGGGGGGCTCAGACCAGACGTAATAGTGAGTCGGTACCCTGGGTCTGTTGAATATTGGCGTAGACATAATCTGATCCGGGTTCGGCCAACGACGCACGTGTACGCATCACCGCCAGACTCAAGAACTGCCCGTCCATCTCAATCATAAGCTTGGCCGCGAGCAACTCTTCGAGCTTTTTCAGCACATCGGCGGGCGCCGCTGTCGCGGTAGACTTTTTCTGTAGATGACTCAAGCTTTGCGCCGAGTCGCAGAGCAGATAGAGTTGCGCGGCTAACCCTTCGAGTCGATGATTCGCTGCCACGGCCTCCGCGCGCGTGTCTGTGATGTTGATCGTCTGGCCGTCGCAGTGCGCGTCCAGCCTGGGGCGTGCCTCAGGCGGCTGCTTGAACCACACTTCCCACCACTTGCGGTTCACCTCATGTCGTAAAGGCTCCACGTAGCTGTGTGTCTCGCGGCCGTCCTGATAGTTATAGTCGAAGTAATATGCCAGCCGCGACAGTTCTCTGCGCCCGAGCGGGAAGACGTAGTAATAGCTGACGGTCGGGCGGACACGCGTCAGCCCGAACTCGCTGGACCGGGTGAAGAAGGGGCTGAAACGGTCAAGCCGGATGGGCGAGACGACAATAGGTGGTTGCAGGTGCGACAGAAGCGGGACTAACTGAATCATGCGCTCATATTCCGAAGGGGACTCGTTGGGGAAGCCGGTCAGGATGTTGTAGGCCACCTCTATGCCCAACTCCGCGCACCAGCGCAGCAGTTGTATGTTCTGGAGGCCGGTGCAACCCTTCTTCATCAAACGCAAAATCTGATTGCTGAAGCTTTCGACGCCTGGCTGAATGCCGCGCAGCCCGCCGTCGTACAACGTCACCAACTGTTCGTAACGGAGGTTCGACTTGACCTCGTAGAAGAGTTCTATACCTAGGCCGCTATCACGCAATTTCGGAAAGAGCGTGTTGACGTATCTCATGTCGAGAATATTGTCCACACAGTCGACCCGCTTGTGGCCATAAGTCTCAGTTAGAAACTTCAGTTCGTCGAAAGCACGCTCCGGGCTTTTGCTGCGAAAAGCCATCATGTCGCCGTTGAGTCCGCAGAAAGTGCAGTGCTGTTTGGCCCCCCACCAACAGCCGCGCGCCGTTTGGATCAGAAAGGCTGGCATGATCTGCTCCTTGAGCGGCGAGGCGTCAAGCCGCGCATAGTAGTCGCTGAAGTCGGGAAACGGCAGATCGTCCATCTCCTTAACCGGCTCTGGCCAGGTTAACTCGGCGTCCTCGCGTCTAACCATGCCTGGTACCGGCTCGGAACTGTCGTCTCGGAGAATGTGTTTGAGCAGAAGCGACAAGCTTATGTCTGCCTCACCTGTGCTGACATAATCAATCCAGGGAAAAGAGCGGATCATCTGCAAGCCCATTTCGCCTTCGCAGTTGCCGCCGCCGAAGATGATGATGGGCGGGTCGGGCGACTCTTTGAGGCGTCGCGCGACGGCGAGACAGGCGCAGGTCTGGTGAAAGGTGGTGGTAAAACCGACGACGCGCGGCTTAAGCTCGCGAATGCGGTCAGCACATTGCTGAACGAACTCATGGCGACACCGGCGCGCTTGCACCACCTTCTCCTGCCACTCTTCGTCGGTGGCGTAGCGCCTCAGCATCTTTGCGATATACTCCCGCTCGTGCGGGATGGTCTTGTCGAAGACCACATCGGCGAAGAACCACTCACCCGCCATTGAGTCAGATCCGAGCGTATTGACGATGTACTCGTAGAGCTGGTATCCAATCAACTCCGCCAACGGCAGGCTAAAGTATTCGACATGAGCTGAGAAGCCACCCTGCTCAACCCCGGCCTTGAGCAAGCTTACGCCGATGGCCGGACGATTCACGTCCGCGAAGGGCATCACGGCAAATAGGATGTCCATAATTCCTGCCTTTCGAGCCTACACAAGAAGGAGGCCGCCGCCCGCCAGTAGGGAACGGGCGCTTCGGGTCAAAGCGATCTAACTCGTCAGCAGAGGCGCGCACGACGCACCTTAGGATGGTCGTCTTACATTCCGAGACCGCCAAAGCCGCCACCACCGCCAGTCGCACCGCCGCCGGGCGCGCACCCTGGGATGCAATCGGCGTAATAAATCGGCCGGTAATAAATCGGGCGGTAATAGATGGGCCGGTAGTAGAACGGCAAGCTAGAGCTCTCTTGGGCCGCCACGCAAGGCTGTTGCTGTTGAGCCGCAATGCAAGGCGGATGCTGAGCCGCGATGCAAGGCGATGCCGTGCATTGTTCGCATGGAGCCGCCGCTCCCAACTTCGAAGCTACCTTCTGATAGGTCTTCATCTCCTCTTCAGAGATGTGCAATTGCGCCAACTTATCTTCGAGTTCAGCCACGCGCATTTCCAAAGTCTTCGAATCTTTTGTGTCTGCCATAGAAATCTCCTTCGTGTTTTCGCAGGTAAGGACTGATCTTGATGCGAAATGACGAGAGGCGCAGAGGGCTTCAAAACCCATGAGCAAGTCTCATCTCCCGAAACCTGTCAGCCGGTTCTAAATATTATTTCAAGTTAGGCAAGCGATTAATGAATAGCCACATTGCGAGAGAGGGGATGAGGCTGAAGAAAACAACATGACGAGTTGTTTCGGGCCGCAAACTACACCTTCTAACTTCAGGTGTCAATGGCCCTATTTTGTCTTTTTTGTAACTTTAAAGTTTCGGATTCGAACTGAAAAATCTTTCAAACGCGCAGTTCATCGGCGCGTCCTTTGTTTGCACAGAGTGATTACGCAAATCCGATGAAGAGTTGCGAGGTTGGTGGTTAGATCTCCAATCGATGGACTCAGAAAGAGGTGCCCTAATTTCGGTTTTCTCTGTGCAGTCTCTGTGTTCTCTGTGTCTGCTCTGGTTGTATTACGAGCCAAATCACCACAGAGCAGAGGACAGAGACTGCACAGGAAGAAATTCAAATTAGGTCACTATCACTCCGCTCGAAAGATTGGCAGCACCCGCACTCTGAGCTACAATCCGCTGACGCATCTCCAACACCTTGCGCACCTCGCGCGCTGTTAGAGCCAACCATCCTGGAGAGGTACATCATGTCTATACAGCAAACTCCAACTGTGTTCCTCAGTCATTCCCATAAAGATCGCCGCGTTGCTCGCCGGCTAGTTCGTCGTTTGAGCGCGCACAGCATAAAAGTGTGGATCGATGAGCGCGAACTTCGTCTCGGCTCAGCTTTAACCGAAACCCTTCAAGCTCAGATCAAAGCTGCCGATGCGTTGTTGGTGATCGCCTCAAATGCCTCTGCGGTGTCGAAGTGGGTCGGGTTGGAACTCGAGTGCGCCAAAGAAAATAACAAAGACATTATTCCGATCTTCATCGATCCCTTATCCACGCATGAACGTTTTCAGGACCACCTGGGAGTTGAGGCAATTTCGCCACAGGGATTCGCAGATGCTGTTAACGATTTGATGCGCGACCTGTTTCGTGCTCGCGATCTCGAACAGCCTCCCGCTGACCTTAATTTACTGGACGTTGAGTTACGCCAAATCGCCAGAGAAGAGCCGGACCTTGCACCTCTTATTTATGGTTGCCTGGATTCCGAAGGCCTTCATCAGGAAAATATCGAAACCGCATCCAAAGCAGCGTTTCACCCACTTGATGAAGCACTGAACGCGTTGTTTGATTTGAAGCCGAATGAATCAATCGCTTATCACCTGGCGTCTGGATTCGCTTTAGCCGGCACTGCAACCAGACCGCTCTCGTTGTGGATTGAGAAAACGGGGGATGGCGGTCTGCCACTCGCGAGTGCCGTTGGGAGGCGTCTCAATGCCGCACTAATCCCGACAGCAATCAAACTGCTCGGCGCGTGCGACCCTCCAAATAATCAGGCGCTTTATGCATTCATTCACGACAATGCCGATCAGTTTGACAACGATCAGCGCCGGGCAGTTCTCAGGCTTGTCACGTGGCCCCTCCGAACGGATATATCTCGTTTCGCAGACGTGTTGGGCTTTGTGGCGCTCGAAAACTTCCCGGATGCTCTCGAGCTACAACAAATGTGGAGTCGTTGGATTAGTTCTGGTGCTTTTGACAACAGACCAGATCTCCTCGCTTATCATCTGACTGAAGCGCACAAAAAAGCACTACAAGGTTGGGATCCTGTCAACGAGGCACTCCGAAGTCACGTTCGCAGCTACCTGCGATCGGGCAACAAGAACAAAGTTTATACTGCAGTAGACCACATCCAGGCTGTTGCAGAAAAAGGTGCCCCGGTTCTTTCCACGCTGCTGCGCGAAGCTGAAGGAGTTTCAGGTACGGCGGAATGGGAGACGTGGGAAGAACGCGAGCCGGAAGCTGCTGAAGAAATGAGATGGTACGTAGTTGCTCTTGCAGAGGAAGCCAGAGGAGAACGAAACTGGAGTCGCGCACGTGAGAGTGCGGAGCGGACCTTTGCATTCGAGCAGGAACGGAAGCGACTATTGAATAGCGACGAAGAAGCCGACGCTGCCACGTCCGGATAAACTCATTCTCGCAACCTTCGCTATCCACAGACTGACACAGAGCACGCGGATTTTTCTTGCGTGAACCAGGGATTCCCTAATCTCTTCTTCAAAATCTGTGTATCTGCATAATCTGTGGATGGTTATCCTGAGCTCGTCCTCAGTCACGGTGGCTCAACTCGCACTTTTGGCAGCCCACTCACTTTTCGCTACAATCCCCTGCCATCTCAAATCACCTTGTGCCCCTGTAGCTCAACGGTTAGAGCAGCAGACTCATAATCTGTTGGTTCGGGGTTCGAATCCCTGCGGGGGCACCAATCAACTGGCGAACTGTGAAGAAATTCTATAACGTGCTCCCAGGTGAAACGGCCCCAATGGCCAGAACTGCGGCCTGCAGCAACGGTTTTCATTGTTGCATTTACCCGAGTCCCTGAGTGGTTATTAAGGAAGTTCCTCTATGAAGCCATCGAAAAATACACCGCGTTTTGCCAGTACACGGAGAAAAATATTGCGCACCGACTGGTCACGCGCCCTGACGCTTCTCTTTATTATCGTCGCGCTAGGCTCTCTCGTTCTTTCGTCTGTCTTCGCAGAACGTAACAGCGCAACGAGTTCTGGTTACGCAGGTCCAGACCCGCTAAAGATGTCGGCTTTGGAAGTTGGCAGATCAAATCAAGACTCTGCGTTGTCTTCGGGGGCAAAGCGCGTAGAGATGGAACCCGTAAAACCAAAGATTTTCCACGGTGATGTAGGCCGGCTTCCTCTCGTTAAGCCGAAAATTAGAAAGCCAAGACCAGAACCAAAGGAGCCTCCTGGCGAACTTCTGTCCACACTCGGACCAGATACCGCGCTGCAACCTTTTGCTCCGGCCGCTCCAGCACCGACGCCCAGCTCAGCTTTTCCCGGTCTCGATTTTGCGAATTGGGGTAACGGATGGCCGCCGGATACGAATGGAGACGTCGGTCCGAATCACTACATCCAAGCCGTGAATACTTCCATCGGAATCTTTAGTAAAGCTACCGGTACACGTTTGGCAGCTTTCACGTTCGATACATTCTTTTCTCAACAGCCGACAGGAACACCGTGCGACAACTCAAATCAGGGCGATCCCGTAGCACTGTACGATGCACTCAATGACCGTTGGATCGTCAGCGATTTTGCGTGGTCAAACTACACCTCCGGAGCGATGTATCAATGTATGGCCGTGTCGCGAACCAGCGACCCCGTTTCCGGCGGTTGGTATTTTTATGCCTGGCAAACAGCGTCGGGTGGAAAGATCCCGGATTATCCCAAACTCAGCGTTTGGCCCGACGGCATTTACATGACAGCGAACATCTTTGCGACGACCGGCAGTGGATCATTCCAAAACGCGCAAGTATGGGCCTTCAACAGATCCGAGATGGAAAGTGGCCTCACAGCTCATGTCGTTAGTTTTGCTCTGCCGAAGAGCACTCAGGGCGTTTCAATTTTCAGTCTCCTGCCTAGCAATGTGCGAAACAATGGGAACCAACCTCTTTCCGGCACCCCGAACTATTTAGCGTCGATTTGGGGAACTGCGAGAGCTCGCGTGTGGAAGTTCCACGCAGATTACGCGGTGCCCGCGAATTCGAGTCTAACTGGTCCGTCGAACGTCAATATCTCCAGTTTCAGTTCCGGACCGAGTAACGCGCCTGAGAAGGATGGCAATGCTCTCGATACGCTTACCCATCGAGTGATGATGCAGAACCAGTATCAGAATTTGAATGGGATCGAGTCGTTGTGGCTAACGCAGACAGTTGGTAGTGGTGGCACCCCTAACATCGCGCAGATTCGTTGGTACCAGTTGAATGTGACGAGTGGCACCGTTGTTACATCTGGTCCAGTACAGCAAGGAACCTGGGCGCCCGATTCGAAGCATCGATTCATGCCGAGTCTTGCTTTAGATAAGAATGGTGACATGGCCCTGGGGTACAGTGTCTCTGACACCACGATGTACCCCGCGATTCGTTACGCAGGTCGCCTGGTCAACGATCCTCTAAACACGCTCGGTCAGGGTGAAACGTCACTGATCGAAGGGACGGGCTTCCAGTGTTGTCTGTTTTCTGACGGCACTCTCAACAACCGCTGGGGCGACTATAGTGCGATGACGATCGACACTGATGGTTGTAGGTTCTGGTATACGAATGAGTACTACGATTCCCAACCGACAACCCTTGCCCAGGATAATTGGAAGACCCGAATCGGATCATTCAAATTCTCTCAGTGCACACCGAACCCGGTTGGTACTCTCCAGGGAACGGTTACCGATGCGGTCACGATGAGTGCGATCAGCGGTGCGATGGTGAGCGCAGGCATTCATGTTTTGAAAACTGATTCGAACGGCTTCTACAGCTTCAGTAACCTGCTGACAGGTTCGTACCAAATGAATGTGTCAGCGGCAGGATATTCAGGTGCGGCGGCCAATAACGTAAATGTTTCTTCTGGTGGTACGACTATCCAGAATTTTGCGCTTACTGGCGGTAGCCCAACGCCGACGCCGACACCAACGCCCACACCGACACCAACGCCGACGCCCGCACCGACACCAACGCCCACACCGACACCAACGCCGACACCAACGCCAACACCAACACCAACACCAACGCCAACACCAACACCAACCCCAACACCGACGCCAACACCGACGCCGACACCAACGCCAACACCAACACCGGGCACAGGAGCAACGTTCGTCCGGGTCGACACTACGACTCAGGGTACCTGGCATGGAGTGTACGGCTCAGACGGTTATGCAGTGGTAAACGATGCTACGAGCTATCCCAGCTATGCGCAGGTGACG
>DATDFV010000224.1:0-17552 GCA_036522415.1 Pyrinomonadaceae bacterium
GATAGCGATCCCAGGCGCACACGCATCAGCGGTCTTCCACCATGGCAGCTTGTAGCGCTTCATCAGGAAATAACCGGTGAGCACTGCTCCGATCAATCCACCATAAAAGACGCCGCCTGAACGCAGGAAATCAAGGGACAACAGTTGGAGTGGATGATCACGGTACTCGGGCTCCGTGAAGAGCATCAGGATTTTTGAACCAATTAACCCACCAAGCAGCATCCATAAACTCAAGTCGTAGATCCGTTCACGCGGGAGACCGTCGCGTGCCGCCAATCTGACGGCAACAAGGATCGCGCAGAGAAACGCAATCGCGAGAAAAACGCCATAGGTGTTTATGGGGAAGGAACCGATGTGAAAAATTTCTGGGTACATGACAAATCAATAGGACCTATAGGACCTATTCTGACAACCTCACAGACCGTTGACTCCCAAATATCAAATCGAGCGCTAACAAAATCGCTCCCAGAGTAATGCTGGCATCAGCTACGTTGAAAGTTGGCCAATGATAGTTGCCCGCATGTAGAACGATGAAATCAATGACATAGCCGAGTCGGACGCGGTCGGTCAAATTTCCTAGAATTCCCGCTAACAACAGCGCGCAGGCGCCAAGCACCCGATCATCGTTACGTGGCGTGCGCATGAAATAATAAAGTACCGCGATTGCCGCCGCCGTAGCCAACACGACAAAAAACCATCGACCGAATGATCCGCCTTCCTGAAGCTGGCCAAAAGCAATTCCGGGGTTTTCGGTATAAACGAGATCAAGAACACCGTTAATGAGCTGTTTGCCATCACCAAAACGGAGGGAGCGAACCGCCCAGGCTTTCGACGATTGATCGACGAGGTAAATGCCGAACGCGGCAATCAGGTAACCGACACGCCAGCCAAGGCGCGCGCGTGTTGTAACTGGTGCCGTCGGATTCTCTGCGCTCATAACTTATTAGATGCTGAATTCACGAATCAGTAGAATAGGTTCCTATAGGTCATATACGTCCTATACATTTTCCCATGTACCCATCTCATCCAACGCCGCAGCACAACGCTCGCAAACTGTCGGAAACTTTGCAGACTCACCAACCCTCGTCGAGTAATTCCAACACCGCTCGCATTTCTCACCATCTGCACGAGAGACCGAGATCGTTAGCTCATCAGCTTCACTCAGCTCAACTTGAGATACGATGAAAATGTATCGCAGTTCGCTTTCATGACTCTGCAACAACCGCATTGTGTTGCCGGTAGCCGTCAGTGTGACTTTCGCTTCGAGTGAGCTGCCAATTTCTTTTGCGACTCGAGCCTCTTCCAGCGTCCGCAGAACCTGATCGCGAACTTCGAATAACGCACCCCAATCTGCCAACACATTGCTATGGTCAACTTCGCTCGCCTCTGGAAATAGCGACATATGCACGGACGGTTCCGCTTCACCTCGACCGGGCAAGTTTTCCCAAACCTCATCTGCCGTAAAGACAAGTATCGGTCCTAACATCCGCGCCAACGCATCCGCAATCGCAAACAGCGCGGTTTGAGCTGACCGTCGGGCCTTGTTACGCGGGGCAAACGTATAGAGTCGATCTTTGATGATGTCGAAGTAACGAGCCGAGAGCGTAACCGTCGCGAAGTTGTAAAGCGCGTGATAAACGAGGTGGAACTCAAATGATTGGTACGCCGCGAGAACTTTCCCAATCACCTGGTCAAGTTCAGCCAACGCCCAGCGATCAATCTCCTCCATTTCGGCAAATGGCACGCTGTCGTTTAGCGGATTGAAGCCGTGCAGATTTCCCAGAGCAAACCGTGCCGTGTTTCTCAGTTTCCGATAGCCGTCAGTAACACGCTGCAGAATCTCGTCAGAGCCGCGCATGTCGTCGAAATAATTCGAAGAGGCGCACCACAAGCGAATAATCTCTGCGCCTGATTGTTTGATTACCACGTCAGGCTCGATGGCATTGCCAGCGGACTTATGCATTGCCCTTCCCTGAGCATCCAACGTCCAACCATGTGTTATGACCGTTTTGTATGGGGCCCGATCATGCGCTGCGAGCCCTACCATTAATGAAGAATTGAACCAACCGCGGAATTGGTCGCCGCCTTCGATGTAAACATCCGCAGGCCAGCGAAGCTCCGGTCGATTCTCGAGAACTGCGATGGAAGAGGTTCCACTGTCGAACCACACGTCGAGAATATCCGTTTCCTTCGTCCACTCCGCCGCACCACACCCTTTGCAGACATAACCTTCAGGTAAAAGGTCGCTGGCTTCCCTTACGTACCATGCGTCGCCCGATTCCTTCTCGAAGATATCGGCGACGTGATTGATCACAGCAGGTTCGGCAACCGCTTCGTTGCATTTAGCGCAATAGAAAACCGGAATCGAAACGCCCCAAACTCTTTGCCGAGAGACACACCAATCCGGACGTCCTTTCAGCATATTGCGCATTCGATCCACGCCCCACGCCGGAATCCACTTCACATTTTCAATTTCACTGATTGCGGCAGCACGCAGAGATCTTGCCGGCGTCTCAGGCAAGTTGTCAGTGAAGTTTGTACGATCGCGTCCGTCTTCATCTTTCTCGACGGTCGATTCGTGCGCCTGGTCCATCGCGATGAACCATTGCGGAGTTGCACGGAAGATCACGGGATTCTTGCATCGCCAGCAATGCGGATACCGGTGCTCGTAATTCTCAGTGAACAGCAAAACACCGCGCTCCTTCATGAATTGAACAATCTGAGGGTTTGCTTCGAACACGCGTTGTCCTGCGAAGTGTTCAACTTCGGGAGTAAATCGTCCGGCATTGTCGACGGGACAATAGATGTCGAGTCCGTATCGTTTGCCAATTACGAAGTCGTCGTGACCATGACCGGGCGCAGTGTGGACTGCCCCTGTCCCTGCCTTGCTATCCGGAGCTTTCTTTTGCGCTTCGGCAACATCGAGTTCAGTTTCCGCGTCAGCCTCGCCGCCCAGTGTCACGTGTTCACCGACCATCAACAGTGACGGACGATCGAGCCATGCGTGACCACATTCAAGACGATCGAGTTTTGATCCTGAGAACCTGGCGAGTACCCGCGGCTGTTCACCTTCGGCTGTTTTCAACCCACACTTCGCTGCAACTGCTTCCAACAGTTCAGTGGCGACGATGTAGACCTCGTCTTTGTATTCGAATGCGGAGTACTCAAAGTCAGGATGCACTGCTATTCCGAGGTTTGCAGGCAACGTCCATGGAGTGGTCGTCCAGATCAGAACAAAAACTTTCCTGCCGGCGAGCGACGGATCGATCAAGGCTGGATCACTGCGCAGGGGAAACTTCACATAGACAGACGGACTGGTATGTTGATGATATTCGACCTCGGCTTCCGCTAACGCCGTTTGATCGTGAATACACCAGTAAACGGGCCGGGCACCTTTGTAGACATATCCGCGTTCCACGAAGCGAGCGAACATGCGCGCGGTTTCGGCTTCGTAGTGATTCGACATCGTGAGATACGGATCGTCCCAGGTTCCAAGAATGCCGAGACGTTTGAAGTCACGTGTCTGGTTTTTGAGCGCCTGAGCCGCATGTTCGCGACAAGCGCGACGAATTGAAACCGCCGACATGTTGGCTTTCTTCGCACCGAGTTTCCGATCGACGTAAAGCTCGATCGGCAAGCCATGGCAGTCGTAACCGGGAACGTACGGAGCGTCATACCCCATCATCGTTCGCGACTTAATGATGAAATCCTTCAAGACCTTGTTCATCGCCGTGCCCAAATGGATATCGGCGTTGGCGTACGGCGGCCCGTCGTGCATGATGAATTTTTCAGCTCCGGCCCGGGCTTCACGAATCAGACGATAGAGGTCGAGTTCTTCCCATTTCTTCAAACGGGCGGGCTCAGCCTGCGCCAGGTTGGCTTTTTGGGAAAATGCCGTCTTTGGCAGATTAACTGTCTTCTTTAAATCGAGTGGCGTTTCAGTCGACATAAGTGTTTAAGGTGCATCTTAGCAATTTTTCGTCAGTGGTCAGTAGTCAGTGGTCAGTAGAATAGGTCATATAGGTCGAATAGGTGCTATAGCCACTAAAAAGCCCGAACCATCTTTGGACTTGATGGTTCGGGTTTGGTGAAATCTTCCGTTGGTGTTCGGGTCAACCGATAAACATCTCATCCTCTGAGTAGGTTTGATTAATGGGCTTCGGCATTGGCGCAACGAGGACCTCGAGGCCGCGGCGGAAGCCCGCCATAATCGCTGCCAGTTCTCGCGCCGGTTCGATGACTTTCGTTTGTATAAAGTCCGTCGTGAGTGCCACCTGCCGATTAGTTCGATCAATTGTCCTGCTTACCAACTCCACCTTGTCGCGAGCTTCCACGGCAGTGTCGCTGACGAGTGCTTTGAGTTCAGCAACTTCACTCTTTACTATCGCCAACGATTCGGAGAAGTGCATCGTCGCTGTCGAAAGATGACCCGACACTGCGGTGAACTGTTCGGCGATGAACTTACCTTGAACGGCAATTTGTTTACCCTGCTCGCTTATCACCGTGACGCGTTCAATCAAAGGCTCCATCTTGCTTTCCAGGCGTCCAACCGATTTCACCGCGCGATTGACGAACACAGCAATCGCGACCATCGCAATTGCGATAACGATAAACGACGCCGCAATCACAACCATGATCCAGAAGAGCGGATCGCGAGCGGACATTTGAAGGGCCAGGAAAGTCATTTCTCGTTATTGCCGATTTCCGATTGCCAATTGCCGATTGAAGAAAATTGGAAATCGGCAATCTACAATCGGCAATGATTCAGTTCGCCTTCTCTCCGTAGTTCGGCGCAGCTTCAATGCGGCCGGACATTTCAGTCTTGCGCTTCTCTTCCTGGTAAGCTTTCTTGCCGGCATCGATTGCAGCAGCGACCGTGTTGGTTTGTCTAGATGCAGCGTCACGAGCTGTTTGTGCGACCTCGCCAACTTTTTCAGCAGCTTGAGAATAGAGTTCAGCAGCGCGATCACGAGTAGCTTCATAGTACTCGCCGGCACGTTCGCGGCCAGTTTGATAATACTCACCGGCTCTTTCTCCGAGTTGCTGAGCCGCTTCGCGCGAACGGTCAATGCCTTTTCGAGTGGCATCAGCGATATCGCCGCGTAGTTCCTGACCTGACTTAGGAGCAAAAAGCAGGGCAATCACCGCTCCAATGCCTCCGCCAATCAGCAGGTAAGTTAGTCTGGTTGAGATGCTGTCGCCGCTATCTCGCCGATAATCGTCTTGTCCCATTTCTTGGGTCCTTTCTTAAAAGCGAGGCCCTATTGCTTCGCTGGTTTCGTAAAAATTACGAGGGATTATTCAGTACTGGACTATAGCAAATGGGGCCAGAGAGAGGAAAGCGGAACCAATCATTTTCCATATATCATTTGACATTTTTCAGTTGCCAGTTGTCCGACGAACTTTAGTTTGTCGTGGGAGCCCTACACGCTCTCACATTCTATTAGACAGCTTCAATCCGCACACGACAAACTAAAAAGTTCGTCGGACATGGCTCGATCTTAGTCGTACCGGTCTCGCTTCCCGCTTCCGTTGTACTGCTCCAACTTCCGATAGAGCGTCTTTCGCCCGATGCCCAGCGCCCGCGCCGCGTGTGACTTGTCGCCTTCCGTGTAATCCAGCGTCGCCTCGATTGCCTGCCGCTCAATCTCTTCCATTGAAGACGGAACTGTCACCTCAAATGTTGTGGTTCTGCCTTCGCTCGCGGCCCGCGCTCGTTCAACTTTGATCCGGTCTCTGGCTTCAAGTGCGATCTTTGAAATGGCTTCGGGCAAGTCTTCCAACTCAATTTGCCTTCCCGAGGCAATGATTACAGCTCGCTCGATCGCGTTTTCCAGTTCGCGAACGTTTCCCTGCCACTCGTAAGTGATCAGAGCCTGGAGCGCATCTTTTGAAATCCCTGAAATGAATCGACCAGTTTTCTGTTTGTAATGCTCGATGAAGTGAATCACGAGTGGATGAATGTCTTCCGGGCGTTCGCGCAACGAGGGTAGCTTTATCGGAAAGACCGACAACCTGTAAAAAAGATCCTGACGAAAACTTCCAAGCTCAACTGCCCGCTTCAAGTCAACGTTCGAAGCTGCTATCACCCGCACATCTGTCTTGACCACTTCATTTCCACCGACGCGCGTGAACTCTCCATCCTGCATAACCCTGAGCAGCCGGACCTGCGCCGACAAACTCATCTCACCGACTTCATCCAGAAACAACGTTCCACCGTTCGCCTCTTCAAAACGTCCACGACGCAAAGCACGCGCATCTGTGAACGCACCTTTTTCATGTCCAAACAGCTCCGACTCAATTAGCGTTTCCGGAATCGCGCCGCAGTTGAGTTTCACATAAGGCTGATCCTCGCGACCCGAATTGTAGTGAATCAAGTTAGCGAGCAACTCCTTCCCAGTTCCGGATTCACCTTCAATCAAAACAGTCGTTTGTGTATCAGCAACGCTCAATGCGAGTTCAATCGCCCGTCTGATTGCGGCGGTCTGTCCGATGATTCGCTCTTCGCCATAACGTTCGTGGAGCGCACTCCGCAGATGCATGATCTCCGCGGAAAGCTGATCACGTTCTAGCGCGGTGCCGATCTGGTCGGCGATGCCTTCGACCAGGGCTACCTCGTGTTCCTGAAATCCTTCTCTGGCTTCACTCCAAACGAGCCCAAGCAATCCAAATGTTTGCCCACCAACTCGAACAGGCGCGACGAGTGCAGCTCGACCGCCAAGTATCGAGTTGAACAGCATGCGAAACGGAAACGGCAAGTCAGTTTCAAGTAGACGCAATGTCTTGCCCTGCGCTACGACTTCAAGCATCGCGGGAAACGCCGTAACGTCGAGCGACTGACCATGCTGATCGAGAAGTCCCTGGACCTGATCGATCGAAGCGTGCGGGGCAGCCTTGAAGGCTGCGAGGCTTATTCGATTTGCGTTTCGATCCAACACTCCGAGCGCGGAGTAGTCCGCACCGACGAGTGCAACAGCGCGTTCGAGAACTAAACCTGAGACCTCACGAAAGTCCGACCTCGCATTCAGTGCGTTTGCGATTGAAAGAAGTGCACGCTTTGTTTCGGCCTCGCGCTCCTTGTCGGTGTACAACCTGGTGTATTGATAGCCAACCGCGATCTGCCCGGCAATGGATTGCAGAAACGAGACCTCGTCATCGAGCCACTCGCGAAGCGTTCGCGTCATGTGAAGCCCGACTAGTCCCAGAACGTCATCACCCAGAACCACGGGCACAACCAGTAAAGATCGTGTGCCCAAACTTGCCGCAAGGAACCGGACTTTCTGGTCCAACCCCGGCGCGGCAGTATCGTCCAAACGAATGGGTTTCCCGATGTCGACCCGATCCGAAAGCTGTTTCAAATCAAGCGGAATGACCGTCCCCAGGCTGGAAGCAACATCGCTGGACGACCGCCACTCATGACTGATTCGCAGCTCGCTCGCCGAAGTGAGCTGAATAACGTCGCACCGATCGACATTCATCATCCGACCGAGCTCTGACACGATGACATTGAGAAAACGATCGAGATTGATCGCACTTGGCAGAGTCATCGCAAGACGATTGATAATCGCCTCACGCGCTTCGTGCATTTTGATCTTGCGTTCGAGTGACAGTGACTGTGCGCTATTTGACATGTTGAAGCTAAGCTGGGAGATGACCCGCTTGAGTGCTCGGGATCATAGACGAGCCATGAGCGAGTTGCAAAGAAGCTGTATCCGCAGATTACACAGATTACGCAGATTTTATGATGCGACCTGGACCCATCGCTCATTGGAAAAATCTGCGTAATCTGTGTAATCTTGTGGATATGCCGATTTACGAGTACGAGTGCCGGAAGTGCAAAGCGCACACGGAAGCCTTTCAAAAAGTTAGCGACAAGCCTTTGACCAGGTGTAAGAAGTGCGGCGGTCGACTGGAGAAGGTAATCTCCGCACCGGCGATTCAGTTTAAAGGCTCAGGCTGGTATGTGACCGATTACTCGAATAAGGCAACTAAGAGTGAGAAGTCGGAATCCGAACCAGCAGCGGAAAAGAAATCCGACAAGAAGACCAAAGAGAGCTCCCCGGCTAAATCAACTACCGACAAAGCTTCACCTCCAAAAGCTTCTGGCGATTAACTCCTTGCCATGGCGGCCGTATTGGGTAGGTCAACCTTCTCAGCATCTTTAAGTCGCAGACACAAGGTATACCCGCGCGCACTCGTGGCTTTTGTTGCTGTCGCCACTATCGCAACCTCATTACTCGCACAATCGGGAAATCGTCCGCTTGCAAGCGCCACCGGCGGAGTGATGGTGAATGTTGTCGCTCGACGTGAGGACAATAAAACGACTCCGATCAGTAGCAAAGAGTTATCTGTTTACGATAACGGCGTAGAGCAGTCAATCAGAAACTTCACTCCTGATCCATCTCCTGCGCATATTGTCTTGTTGGTAGACAATTCGTTAACGATCCGAGCTGACGTTGAAAAGCTCGAGCAGGCAACGCGGGAGTTTGCTTATGAGATTTATGAAGGCGACAAACTTTTAATCGTTGGCTACGACGAGCACGCAGAGATTGTTGCTGATTGGACCGACGACGCCAAATCAATCGAATCGTCACTCAAACTATTTCGCAAAAAGGGTCAGCCATTTCTATTCGACGCGATTCGTGCAGTTATCGAAGAAGCGCTTCGCCCGCTGCAGGGACAGAAGCGAATCATCGTTGTGATTAGCGATGGGCTGGACCGCGGCAGCAAATCGACCTTCGAACAAACAATGGCTGAACTACAAGCAGAAAATGTCGTGGTCTATGCAGTGCAGGCGGTGGATCGAACTCGAGGAGCAATTCGTCGCGATGTGCCAAAACCGCGTGTAGTAATCGACAAGCTGGCGGAAGGAACCGGCGGTCAGATCTTTCCAATCGATCATGCAGCCGATGCAGCGAAAGCGATCTGCGATGAGTTGCGCAAGAACCGTTACGTGCTTTCATACGTCCCGTCGAGCACGCCGTACGGTCAACCACGCAGTTTGTTGGTCGTGGGTAATGAAGGAATTCTGGTGCGGGCGAAATCGATGCAACAACCCAACTAATAATTTCAGATTTAAGATTTCAGATTGAAGATTGTGCGTAGTACTTGGTACTTTGTCCTTTGCCAGGCGTTACGAAAAACAAAGCACAAAGCAGTAACTACAAAGCACCAAGTACAAAGCACAATCTTCAATCTGAAATCTTAAATCTGAGATTCACCGCTTCTTCCTCGAATACAAATAAAACAACACTCCCATGATTATCAGCACCAGTGTTTCCATGAACACAAAGAAGCGAGGGACGAACTTGCCCTGTTCGTCCAGCGAATCGGAATATGAAATATAGGTCCCCAGGATCAACCCGGCTGCGATCCAAACGATCTGACGTTTACGATCCCACATGAAGTATTGCCAATTTCCGATTGCCGATTTCCGATTTTTGCCGTATGGATCTGAACGAGCTATTGGCGCAAGAACCAATCGGCAATTGGCAATCGGAAATCGGCAATCACTTGAACTTTCCAAACCCTCCTGTCGTTAGTAGAGCCAGCTATGTTCTGTCCAAAATGCAGCCAGGCACAAACCTCCGATGAGATGCGTTATTGCTCTCGTTGCGGGTTCCCTCTCGAGACCGTTACGCTCCTGCTAAACAGCGATGGCATGCTTCCTGCCCAGCCTAATACTAATCGACGTTCGCACAGATCGCGCGTGGCAACCGAAAGCTTCATTCTGACTCTGTTTTCCTGGGCCGTTGCTATGGCTTGCACTTTCTGGTTCGACGCGCACGGGATTTACGAAGGCATTGCAAAGATCGGCGCGTTTACTTTCTTCATGCTTGGCTTCATCGGCTTGTTCAGGTTCCTTTACGCTTTCCTGTTCCTGAAGATAGACCCAGTGGAAAACAAGGAGAGGCAGCGATCAATTTCCGAAGCGAAACCGGCCCAACTACCACCGCAGCAAACCATTCCTATCAGCGACTTTCCGCGCCGGCCCAACACCCGCGAAATGGCCCACCAACCGAGCGTCACGGAGAATACGACGAGGTTGTTGGAAGAAGAATAAATGGATCTTAGGATCGGCCTTTGGACTTTGGCCTTTGGACTTTGGCTTTCGGTCTTTGGTGTTTTTGCGAAGATCGAAGACCAAAGGCCCAAAGACCAAAGGCCAAGTCTTATTTCAACAGACCCGACAGCCAATGCATGATGTTCAACGTGAGCTGTTTGTTATCAATGCCGGGGTAATTCATTCCAATGGGTTCATTCTCCGGAGGATTCCCGAGAAGGGCCGACAACATATCAGCCTCGGCAAGTACAACAACTTTTCCTCCACCAAACTTAATCGCCAGACCCTGAGATCTGCCGGCAGCGGACGTGGCAGAAGTCGCCTGCCCATCATCATTCCGTTTAACGTCACGGGCGGAGTCGGCAAGTTTCAGAAAGGCAAACGCATCCTGGCCACCTTTCATCGATTGGCCACCGAAAACAACCACGCGCCCGATCTTTTCGGATGGATCACGTCCACTGGTTATTGGATGATCCAGGAGCTGATGATTGTCGCGAGAGTAAACAATCAGGCTTGCCCGATACTCTTCGGCGCTATTGGCAGAGTCCTCAGTAACGCTACTTTCCATCTCAACGCCAAATTGTTTCGCGAGCGTCGCTGCAGACTTTCCAAACGGACCTGGATCGGCAATCAACAACAGTGACCCACCACTCTTCACCCAGTCCCGGACCGCTTCACACTCCTCGTCTGAAAACGCGGGCTTATCGGCGCCGGCTTCGTCAATATCCTCTGCTAATGCATTCGCAATCACGAGCAGCTTAAAGCTCTCAAGTGATTTCTTCGTGAATGACTGACGGTTAACGACGATTCGATAACCATCGTTCATCAAAAGATCAGCGAACGGTTTATAGCGGCCGGTGGATGTGTGAAAGTTGTAATGAGCTTCATCAAACATTACACGGGGGGAGGTTTTCGAATAGGCAGGATGCTCGACGATAGTCTTGTAAGTCGTATCCGGCAGGTGTTGGGCGATAGTGGTTCCCGCACACAACGCCACAGACAAAAGTGCGGTACCTATCAAACGAGTCATAAGATTGATTGAACTAACTGCGGTTGGGGAGATCTCTGCGCTTCCTCTGCGCTCTTTGCGTCTCTGCGATTTCAACGTTGCCGGCAAAAGTTCTACCGCAGAGACGCAGAGAACGCAGATGAAACGCAGAGAAACATTAGACACGCTGTTGCAATTTCGACAATCGCTCAGCAGCGCGATTCAGCGTTTCATCCTTCTTACAAAAACAGAATCTTACTTGCTGCTTGCCGAGACTTGAAACACTATAAAAGCTCGAGCCCGGCACACATGCCACACCAATTTCGCGAATCAAATGTTTCGTAAACTCAACGTCATCGGAAAAACCAAAAGCCGAAATGTCGGTCATGATGTAGTACGCCCCATCGGGGACGAAGGTTGAGAATCCCGCACCCTCAAGCACCGGCAACAACACATCGCGTCGAACCTGATATTCCCGTTGCAATTTTTCGTAGTATTCACCAGGCAACGAGAGTGCGTATGCTCCAGCTGCTTGCAATGGCGCTGCAGCACCCACAGTCAGGAAGTCATGCACTTTGCGTATGCCGCTTGTGATTTCCGGCGGTGCAATGCAATAGCCAACTCGCCAGCCGGTCACGGAATACGTCTTCGACATCGAGTTTACGATAACCGTTCGCTCACGCATGCCCTCAAGCTGCGCCATCGAAATGTGTTTGATGTCGGCGCCGTCACGCGGATACAGAATGTGTTCATAGATTTCATCAGTGAAGCAAAGTGCATCGAACTCCTTGCATAACGAGCCAATGAACTCCATCTCATCACGAGTGAAAACTTTTCCGGTCGGGTTGTTCGGATTGCAAACGATAATCGCTCTGGTCTTTTCGTTGAATGCTGCGCGCAGTTCGGTCCTGTCAAAACTCCAGTCAGGCGCGCGCAGAGAAACATACCGCGGCGTGGCATCTGAAAGAATCGCATCGGGCCCGTAGTTCTCGTAGAACGGCTCAAACACGACAACTTCATCACCTGGATCGACTGTGGCCATCATCGCTGAGATCATTCCCTCAGTTGATCCGCAGGTAACCGTGATTTCCGTTTCCGGATCAATTTCAAATCCCAGGTACCACCTGGTCTTTCTGGCAATGGCGTCGCGAAAGTCTTTCGAACCCCAGGTGATTGCATACTGATTCACATCCTTAGCGATCGCTTCCATTGCCTTCTTTTTGATGTCGTCGGGAGCGGCAAAATCAGGAAAGCCCTGCGAGAGATTGACGGCACCATGCTTGAGCGCCTCGCGAGTCATCTCGCGAATTACAGACTCGGTAAATGAACTTGCTTTTCGGGAGACTCGGTTTTTTGAAGTTGAGGCGGTAGACATCAGGTTATCATTTCTCAGCTTCGATGGAAGGAAGTCAGTACCACCTCGCGGTAGCGGGTGGGTGCGGAGCCTCGAGATCTATCAACGAACCAAGCTGCGCACCCACCCGCTACCGCGAGGTGGTACTGACTCCACTCAATCGGAGACCATTGTGCTTTGAGTGATTATCAATTCGGACCGCGCTTCGTATGCTCTCACAGGGGTATGACTGTGGCAAGCACGGTTGATCTCAACCCTGATCCACTGACACCTTGTGAGAGGTGAAGAGAATCTCTCGCACGTCCGTTCTTATCTTACCGATTGTTGCGTTGCTCTTCCTGCCTTCTTCTCTCTGCAAGCTCTGTGCCCTCTGTGTCTCTGAGGTCATTGGGAAACAAAACAGCAAAATCACCACAGAGACACAGAGAGCACAGAGATCACACAGAGAAACTCGCATTGAAAATACCGAAGCGCTTACGAAGTTCTTTCAAGCACTCGCCGCTGTCCAAACCAAACAGCGAGTGGATCCCGTTCGAATCATGCACTTCGGTGATTCACATGTCGCTGCGGATGTCCTGACTCGCGAAATACGTGAACGATTCCAGACAGACTTTGGCGACGGAGGAGCCGGCTTCATCGTGCCGCGCAATCCGATGGCGACCAAAAGACGTGGCGTCTCTTCAGGCTTCACAGAAGGTTGGGTTGTTGAAGGGATTGGTGGCAAATACTCAGCAGACGCGCTGTACGGACCTGCTGGAATCAACATAGCAACAAGTGATCCCGGTGAGCGTGCCTGGCTGGAAGCGTCAGCGAATCATTTTGAAGTCTACTTCGCGCGACAACCCAATGGTGGCAAGGTGGAAATCACGATCGATGGAGTGGATGCACTCGAAGAACCACTGCTACTCAATTCACGAGTGTCGAAGTTGGATTCTATCGCCATCGATGTACCGGATGATGCACCACACCGGCTCGAGGTGAGGACGTTGAGTCCTGGTCGAGTGCGTTTGCTTGGAATTGTCGCTGAGCACTTAGCCGGTGGCGTGAGTTACGACGTGTTTGGGATCAATGGAGCTAAAGCCAGTCGCATCCTTAGCTGGAACCAACCGGGATTACGTGCCGCAATTAAAGCGCGCGACCCGAACCTGATAATCCTCGCGTATGGAACAAACGAATTGACTGACGCCACCTGTACTGACATCTCATATGAGTCGTTGCTGAATGAGATCCTCCAACTTTTTCACGATGCAGCCCCTAACGCATCCATTCTTGTATTTGCCCCACCCGATCGTGGCGACCTGCTGTTGACTGCTCGACTAAAGGAACTGGTTTCTGCGGAACGTCGCGCTGCAATTTCGAACAACTCTGCATTTTGGAGCGCTTTCGATGCGATGGGTGGCGCTGGCTCAATGGAGAAGTGGGCGCGCTCAGGACTGGCCCAACCAGATCGCGTGCATTTGACGGCCGCCGGCTACGCGAAGCTTGCGGATCTTTTTTACGAAGATCTTCGGAATGCCAGAGACGAATCTTACCATTAAAACAACTATCCACAGATTAAACACAGATTACGCAGATTCTTTGATTAGACCCTTCATTCAAAACCTGTGTTCGAATCTGTGTAATCTGCGTAATCTGCGGATAAATGTTCGGATGTGGACAGCCACAGTTTAATTTCGCATTCGCACTCAACTCACTATCATGGCTCTCCTTCGCTAACACCGTTGCCGCAACGCTAATCAAAATCTCTGAAACAAAGAAAATAGCGTGTGCAGGTTGGCTATGAGCTAACACAAAGACGCGCATGCTATTCACAACCGGCAAATACTGGCTCTTCCTGACGATCGTCTTCTTCGTCTATTGGTCTGTCGCTCGACGTCGCAGTCTCCGCGTCATCGTAATACTACTCGCGAGTTATTACTTCTATGCTCTCTGGAACCCAGCATTCGTTCCCCTGCTCTTTGGGCTTTCAACAATCGACTTTCTGACAGCGCGCGGCATTTCATTAACAACTCGCCCGCGCCTGCGACGAGCACTCTTAATTACCAGCACACTGACGGACGTAGGCACACTGATCGTTTTCAAGTACCTCAACTTCTTCAGCACCTCCACCACAGCTCTTCTCGAGCTACTCCACGTACAGTCGAGGTCTTTCCTCATCGAAGACCTCGTCATTCCTTTAGGGCTTTCGTTCCTAACTTTTCGTTCGCTGAGTTATGTGATTGACGTCTATCGCAAAACAATGCCGGCAACCGGTCGCTACTTCGACTATCTCGCGTTCGTTGCGTTTTTCCCGACATTGATTGCCGGACCGGTAGTAAGAGCCAAAGAGCTCCTGCCGCAGTTCTCACAACCGAAAATGGAGAACGAACAAGGTGTTGAAGCAATCTTTCTGATACTTGTCGGGCTCGTAAAAAAAGTGGCGATCGCTGACATGATCGGGATGAACCTCGTCGATCGCGTTTTTGATCAGCCGCAGCTTTACTCGTCGCTCGAAACACTTGCGGCAATCTACGGCTACGCGCTTCAGATCTACTGCGACTTCTCGGGATACAGCGACATCGCCATTGGCTCCGCGATGCTGCTTGGTTTCAAACTCCCTGACAATTTCAACTCACCCTATCGCGCACAGAACCTGCGGGACTTCTGGAAGCGTTGGCACATCTCGCTTTCCAACTGGCTGTTTGATTACGTCTATATCTCTATCGGTGGTTTGAGAAAAAGACGCTTCAATCTTTATCGCAACCTCTTCCTCACTTTCTTAATTGGTGGTCTGTGGCACGGCGCCTCGTGGACGTTTGTTATTTGGGGAGCCATGCATGGTCTCGGACTGTCAGTCACACACTGGTGGAGCGGTAGACGCACACCCAGGCCAGACAAATCATACTGGCCAAAAGTTGTTGCGACAGTCGCAACGTTTCATTTCGTCTGTCTCACCTGGATCGTTTTTCGCAGCCAGGACCTCTCGCAGGCAATTGCAGTTTTGAAACGACTGACTACTCTACAGTTCTCAACTTCGAATTTACCAACGTCTCTCTTACTACTACTCATTTTGGGTTTTGCTTCTCATTTCATTCCGATCAGAGCTACCACCAGATTGCGAGAAGCATGGGCATGGTTGCCCTCTCCGGCCCAGGCGGTGGTCGTACTCTCAATTGCTTTTTGTCTGTATTACGTGTCGGGAGCAGAGGTGCAATTTATCTATGGAAACTTCTGACTCTCTCGTTGAATCCTCTTTCCTTCTCACCGGGCTTCAGCCCGGTGAAGAAATCGTCATTAGTGGGGGAACCGTTTCAACGGTTTCCGCCGGAGGAACTTATTTTGTTTGTCATTAACAAGAGAAAACCGTTCAAACGGTTCCAAGCAATAAGCAAAGCGTCTGTCACCAGTCTAAAGCCAGGTGAGAATAATATTGCGGGTAAACCGGCCCGCATGATCTTCTTTGTGATTCTCTTTGCGCTACTTCCGCTCGCAATTCCTCGTCTGCAGGCCAAGTTAATTCTTAAAGGCCAAAACTATCGGGAACTCTTGCCTCACGCGAGCGAGCTCGTTTCGTTTAAGCAGCATTCAGCCTCCGCGAACACGCTCCCAACGAATGAAGAGAACTCAGCTGAACCAACCAAGGTAAGCCCTCCAAAACCGACGAATCAGGTGTGTGCTGATCAACTGATTGAAGACCCCGATCACGCCATGGATTCATTCAACGCTTCTCTGGTTCGAACCGATCGCAAGGAGAAAGGCGCAATTACCCGCATCACGCATTACGGCGATTCACCTATAACGAATGATGGCATTACTGGAACTACGCGAGAGTTAATGCAGGAGCGGTTTGGGGACTCAGGGCACGGTTTCATTCTGATCGATCGCCCGTGGGATTGGTATGGTCACCAGGCAATCTCATTTTCACCTGGTGGCGGTTGGATCGATAGCTCGTTCATGAATCCACGAACACGTGATGGCGAATTCGGACTGGGAGGCGTCGCGTTCTTTGGCAATGGACCGGGCAAATATGCGCGGTTTGCTCCAGCGCAGACTGGTGATACCGGAAAGAAATTCTCACGCTTTGAAATTTACTATCTTCAACAACCAACTGGTGGCCAATTCACCATTGACGCAAGCGACAATGAAAGTCGACTTGTTTCCACATCTGCCGACCAGGAAAAATCCGCTTTTGCAGAACTTGCGACGAAGGGTAGTGCAAACTCGTTTTCAGTGAAGACGGTCAGTGGAGACGTCCGTCTATTCGGCGCCGTCCTGGAAAACGATGACACTGGTGTTGTTTACGACAGTCTCGGCGTGAACGGTGCTTTTGCAGGTCTGCTCGCAACGGTAATGAACGAGCAACACTGGACCGAACAGCTGCAGCACCGTAATCCAAATCTCGTCGTTCTCAACTACGGCACAAACGAAAGTGAATACGCATCGGACGATCAAATGCAGCGATACGAGCGCGAGCTGAAGGAAGTTGTGCGCCGAGTGCGCACTGCGCTACCAACTGCTTCGATTCTGATCGTTTCGCCGATGGATCGCGGCAAGCGCGCGCCCGGTGGAAGAGTGATCACATTGCCGTCGATTCCCAAGATCGTCGAGATGCAACGACGCGTCGCCCTCGAAACTCACTGTGCATTTCTAAACATGTTTGAAGCAATGGGTGGTGAAGGAACGATGGCCCGATGGCATGAAGGACGAAAACACCTCGTCGGAGCAGACCTGACACACCCGAATGGAGACGGCGCACAGACCGTCGGGACGTTGCTCTACATGGCTTTGATGGAGAGCTATAACGCATATCGGGAGAGGACGGGGCAATCTTAATATGAACAAGACTCTCATTTGTCATTTTCCATTTTCCATCGAACAGAAGCCTTTTGACCGGATACACGAAAGCTCTTCTGTCGGAGCGCGGTCGTCCTCGGCCGCCCCCGTTAAATAGAACCCAGTAGCAGATCCCAATGGCTCATGATCTATCGAGGCCGCTGCAGTATTTCCAGCTCTGTAAAAATGAGTGCGTTCTGCTCGACGGGGGCGGCCGAGGACGACCGCGCTCCGACAGAAGAGCTTTCGTGGATTCAGTCAAAGGGTCTCTGTTCGGTGGAAAACGAAAAAGTCAGGAATTAGTAAATGAAGGAGTTAAGTATGTCATTACCACA
>DATDFV010000225.1:0-7910 GCA_036522415.1 Pyrinomonadaceae bacterium
GACGCTGTGGCGATCCAAGACGACGGCAAAATCGTCGTCGTCGGGGCGAGCTCCGACGGTTCAAATTACGACTTTGCCGTTGTCCGTTATCTTGCGTCGTGCGCCGCGCCGACTCCTACACCTACACCCACACCCGAATCCACCGCAACGCCAACACCCACTCCCACACCAACCCCCAGTCCAACCGCAACTCCTACCCCAATACCAACTCCGGCTCCGATAAAAGTTAATCTCTCGGTGTCGCGAACACAGATCAACGAAGGTCAGACTGCGACATATCGGGTCAGCGCTTCCTCCGCGGTCACGCAGAATACGATTGTTACCTATACGATGAGCGGCACGGCTACATCGGCGAGCGACTACACGTTGAATCCCTCAGGCGGACAGGTCACCATCCTGACCGGTCAGGCTTCGGCCGCGGTCAAGCTCCAAGCCAAAACAGATCACGTGACCGAAGGCACCGAGACGGCGATCATGACCTTGCAACCCGGCAGCGGCTACAAGCTCGGCACGAAAAAGCAGGCAACCATTTCCATCGCTGACAGCCCATAATTTGCTGGCCTTTCGCCTCACGCCCAAGCGCAGAGAGCGGGAATCAAGTTTGAGCTAGCGTGCGCTTGCTCCGTAGATCGCGCCGACTTCGCCATGGACTTCGTGACCGCTGTCGGTTTTCTGCATGATCCAGTTTGATTCGCTCTGCGTAGTTTTGTCCGTTTCGCAGCCGGCGAAGAAGACGACGGCCATGAGAATTGTCGCGGCCACGCAAGCGAGGTGGCACAAATCGAAGATGTCGATCTTGCCTGAGAGAAAGCCCACTCCTCCGTCACGCACAAAAGATTTGACCAGCAAAGCGGCGGGACGTTAGAACTCTTACTCGCTTGCTTTCGCTCAATACCCAGAGAGCAGCGCAAAGCTCGATGGATGTGCAGCGTCTGTCATATAATATGTGATGGGACGCTAGTCTGCCAACCATCCCGCCTAAGGCACGGTCGCAGAAACGCTCGCTGGCTTTCGCCTAGCCTCACACATCTTCCCCGCTGGCGGATTCGATTAGGAAAAAGAATGATCGTACGGCACCAGCTCCGCGCGGCAACGCCAAGGCTAACCCTCGCGGCGGCTCATTAATGGCCGATACGTCGCCGGGTGATTCAACGCGCGGACTTGCTCGCGCGCAAGGCTCCTGTCATGAATCGCAATTACCGCAAGACCATATCTCCTGAAGCGGTGCATCAGCGCTTTGGTCCAACCGTCTGGCATGATGCAGACGACCGCATCCGGAGTTGTCGAAACGATAGCTTGAAAGAGAAGGGCAGGATCGCTTTCGTTTTGGTCGTAAAACCACAAACGCGACGCAAATCGCAGCTTCCACAGCTCGTCTGAGATCACATTAACGAGCTCGCGGCATTGTCGATTTGTACTGATTGCCGCGATTGTCACCAGCTGTGCGACAAATCCACGGACCCGTAGCCGCCGGTTTACGCCTGTCGGTTCCAGGGACGTGTTCGAACCCCAAAGCTGCGTCAGCAGCCCTTCGGCTTTGAGTCGCCCGAAAATCCGTGAAACCGTCGTTGGTGAGAAGTGGAACCGGCTGGCCACTTCCCGGATTGAATAGAACGGCTGCACTTCTGAGCCGCGCGCGGAGAGAGCAACATGGCGCAGCAGCGCCTCAAGCGCACTATTGCGGTTTCTACCCCGCTGCGCCGTTCCGAAGTCGAAGTCGGTGAGCCGCGCCAACCCGGGCAATCTACGTCCTCTCTGCTGGCCGCGTTTCGCCTGCATATCAAGTACTCCGCAATTTAAGGCGTCTGGTTCGTAAAAATTTGCTGGGTCGCTGAACGATAGCTCCTGTGAATTGTTGTGGATAAGTAGCCAACTGTTCCAAACTGTTTCAATTGCCTACACAAGGCGACGTCCATTCCAATCGCGGGATGAACTTTCATTTACCGCTACGTCTTCGCGTCATCAGTGCCATATTGGCTATGGCCCAGATATCGATGGGGGCACCCGTGCAGGTTTGCACGGCGGCTCTCTCAAGTTCGCCCGCAGTTCCATCGGCCGACCATCATCGATCATTGGCCACAGCGAAGAATGTTCAAGCGAACCGCACAATTTCACAAACTGCGCCTTCGGCTCAATTTCCTCAGTTCTCGAGCGAGCCGACTGACGCCGAAATTTCGCGGGCGCGGGTTTTCGAGGAACCGCTTCTCCCGACTGCCCAACAACAGGACACAGCGGAGAATCTCGCCCTTGCGGGCGCAATCAGCGCGTACTTGCACAAAGCGAGTAACGACGATGTTTCTGCGATCACTCAATTCCTTTCGGCATATCCAACCTCGAGGTGGCGTGCATCGATCCTGCTGAATTTGGGAATTCTTTATCGGTGGACGGGTTATTTCTCCAAGGCGGTCGAAAGTTGGAACGAGGCGTGGAATCTCCTAAAAACTGAAACTCAACCGCAGCTCAAAGCGTCGGCAGACCGTGCCCTGGCCGAGTTGATGGAACTCAACGCGCGCGTCGGCCGCTACGAAATACTTGAGCCGCTACTCGAACAAATCCAAGGACGGGAGATCAGAGGTTCGGCAACCGAAAAAATCTCGGGCGTCAAGCAGGGCTTCTGGATGATGAAAAACAAGCCCGAAGAAGCGTTCCTGTGCGGGCCCCTGGCACTTTCCAATCTGTTCGCTGCAACGCACTCGCCTACTGAATTGCCCCCAACTGTTTTGCGGGAGGCGCAATCGAGCGTGAATGGCTTCTCTTTATCGCAACTGCAAACTCTCGCTAGCCGGGCGGGAATGGAATTTCGCATGGCGAAGCGTCATCAAGGTGCATGCGTTCCCGTCCCATGTCTGGTGAATTGGAAGATCGGCCACTACGCGGCGCTCGTTAAGGAAGATCGGGGACGGTACTTGGTCAAAGATCCAACATTTGCCTATGATATTTGGATCAGTGCAGCCGCGCTGGATGCGGAGTGCAGCGGCTACTTCCTGATTCCTGCCGGTGACTTGCCAACGGGATGGGAATCCGTCCCCGATGGTGAGGGAAGCAGAATCTGGGGAAAAGGAAATGCGGGGCTTGGCGATCCCAACCACGACACGTCGAACGACAAAAAGTGCAAGGACGATGATTGCGACCAGGGAATGGCTCACTACAATTTTCACGCGCTGGTAATGAGCCTGAATATCGTGGACACGCCAGTGGGGTACACACCGCCGCGCGGCCCTTCCATGAAGTTCAAGGTGACGTACAACCAGCGTGAGGCCAATCAACCGGCGAATCTCATGTTTTCGAATCTCGGACAGAAATGGACATATGACTGGCTCTCTTACGTAAAAGACCCGGGCAACTCTACTTCCAATGTCACAGTCGTCCTCAGTGGAGGAGGCGCCGAGCTTTACCTATACAACGGCACGACTTACGCCGTGCAGCGCGATAGCCAAACGACTCTGACCCGATTTACTTCGCCCTCGCTCTACTACGAACGTCAATATCCGAACGGTTCGAAGGACGTTTACGCTTTCTCCGATGGAGCAAGTCCGCCCAATATCTTTTTGACTCAGCGCATCGATCCTGCTGGCAATGCAATCACCTTTAACTACGACACTACTACTCGGAGGCTTACTTCAGTTACAGATGCGCTCGGGCAAAGCACAACGATCACCCATCTAAGCGACCAGAACACAGGTCCAGACTATTACCTGATTTGGAAAGTCACTGATCCGTTCGGTCGGTTTGCCCAATTCGATTATACTACGTCGACCCCACGGCAATTGAACAAGATAACCGACGTAGTCGGAATCACTTCTCAGTTTGGCTACCAGACCGGAACTGACTTCATCAATACGATGACGACTCCGTATGATACGACAACATTCAGCTATGGCGAATCCGGGTATAGGCGATGGCTTGACGCGACTGATCCGACCGGCACAGAACATGCAGAATTCAATTCGAACAATGACTTCAACGATGTCCCCGACAGCGAATCTCCAACTGTCGTGCCTACCGGTTTAATGGTTTGGAACCAGTGGCTGAAGTACAGGAACACTTATTACTGGGATAAAAAGACGATGGAACTGTTCCCGCCCGATCCAAACCTCGGCACGAACTATACGAAAGCAAGAATCTGGCATTGGGTTCACGGCTATTACGGGGGCAATCTGTACAGTTCGAATATTTTGGAGAGCGAGAAGCGGCCGCTGGAGAACCGCGTCTGGTACAACTATCCCGGCCAAACCGCATCTTACGCCGACTGGGGAGTCACGTTGTCCTCGCCATCGAAAGTCGCACGAGTGGTGGGCAATGGTAGCACGCAGTTGCGGCAGTACAGTTACAACAGCATCGGGAAAGTAACCCAAGTGACCGATCCGCAGCCGAGTCCGAGCCCCCGCGTGACGAGTTACGTTTACGACACAAACAACGTCGATCTGCTCCAAGTGTATCAGAGAAATCCCAACGGGCACCAGATCGATCCCGACGGGCAGCCCGCGGACCTTATTGAGCAGCACACCTACAATGCCAAGCACGAGCCCTTGAGTAGTACTGATTGGGCCATCGGGACAACGTTCACTTATGACACCAACGGTCAAATCCTCACACGCGCAAATGGCGATGGTACAACCACCTTCGGGTATGGTGATGGCTCGCCTGGGCATCCGAGCGGCTATCTCACCTCGATAACGAGCCCACCGGTGAACAATGCCTCCGCCGTCCTATCGTTTTCCTACGACGCCTTCAACCGCATCAACATGGTAACAGACTCGGACGGATACACGGTCACAACTACCTACGACAACCTCGACCGGCCCACTCTGATCAGTTATCCCGACACCACCACGAAGCAGTTTCAGTACACGCAGGATTTTGGCCAGGGACCAGTCCCGATCCTTGATCTGACAACGAGCATCGATCGGCGCGGCCTGGTCACTACGCGGCACTACGATTCGAACCGGCACATGGATTGGATTGCCGACCCGCTAGGTCACAAAACCCGGTTTGGCTGGTGCGGCTGTGGGGAGCTCGCCAGCATCACCGACCCGGTATTAAATCATACCACAACGTTCAACCGCGACATTGAGGGACGCGTTTACCAAAAGCTGTTCGCTGATGGCACGGCGATCAATTACCTCTACGACGGCCAAACGGCCGCACAAAGTGTCGGCGCGACCAGCCGCTTGCAGTCCTCAACCGATGCCAAAAGCCAGCGAACCAACTACACTTATTTCCTCGACGATAATGTTCAGCAGATCACCTACACCGACACCAACGGTCAGCCGCTCGTTCCGCCTACGCCATCGGTCAGTTTTACTTACGATTCCAATTACAATCGCGTCTTGACCATGACGGACGGCTCGGGCCCGACCGCCTACGGATACTATCCAATCACCGATCCGGTCATTCCCGGCTCAGGGCGGCTTGCCAGCATTAACGGCCCGCTGGCGAACGACACCATAGTTTTTGGGTATGATAGCGTTGGCCGCATCAACACGCGATCCATCAATGGGGGAAACAACTCGGAGACGTGGGTATTCGACAGCCTTGGCCGGGTGACCACCGATACGAACAAGCTCGGCATGTTCACTTACGGCTATGTCGGTGTCACGAACCGGCTCGACACTTTAACCTATCCGCCGAATAACCAGACGGCCCACTACAGTTACTTCGATAATCTGGGGGACAAACGCCTCCAACAGATCCTAAATCGCACGAGCACGAGTGCGCTGATTTCGCAGTTCGACTACACCTACGACCACGAAGGTCAGGTCCTGACTTGGAAAAAGAATTACCCCGGCCTCTCGCCCGCGCCGCAACGCTACGATTTAACCTACGACAATGCCGATCAGTTGAAGCGCGCACCCTTAAAAAATGACGCGACCAATGCGCTGATCACCAATTACCTTTATGACTACGATTGGGCCAACAATCGCACCTCAGAAACAGTTGGAACGACCAACACAACATCGACGCCCAACCTTGTCAATGAGATCACCTCGCAGAGCGGCGGAACCAATCGTAACCTTACATACGATTTCAATGGCAGCCTGGTCAATGACGGGTTGACGCGCACGTTCGAGTGGGACGGAGCCAATCGGCTGGTAGCGATCAACTCCGGCACAACCAACCGCAGCGAGTTTACGTATGATGGCCTGAGCCGCTGCGCCAAAATCGTCGAGAAGACAAACGGCTCGGTCACTTCAACCCGGAAATTCGTCTGGTGCGGCAATGACATGTGCGAATTCCGAGACACCAATGATGCCGTGACACTGTTCGTCTATCCGCAAGGCCAGTATAGCGGCACCAAATATTTCTACACGCGCGATCATCTCGGCTCGATCCGGGAAATGTTCAAGACCAACGACGCCGTCGTTGCGCGCTACGACTACGATTCGTGGGGAAGATCGACAACCGTGCTCAACACAGTGTCGACAGATTTCAATTTCACCGGACTCTATCGCCATTCCGCGAGCGGTCTAATCATGGCGGTCCACCGCTTCTACGATCCAGATCTGGGACGCTGGCTCAGCCGCGATCCCATTGGAGAACTTGGAAATCTCGATCTCGGGGTTCACAATCGTCGCAGTTGGATCTCCCCAGGTAGTTTAGACAACCTTGCGCAGAATGATCCGATGGGGTTCGGTGCCGCCGACGTCAATCTTTACAGGTATGTTCATAACAACCCCCTCAATGGAATCGATCCGATGGGTGAGGGTGACGGTTTGCTTCACTGGATCGACAGTGTTCTTGATGCGATCGCCGGCGGCATCGCCGGAGCTGGGAAAATCTTCCCAACTGGATACGCAGTCAAGAAAGAAAGAGAGGCTTATGACGAATATGCTGAGTGTTCGGCTAATCCACCGGCAGACGATCCCAACTGTTATAAAGCTTATGATAAGGTAGAGAAGAGAAAGAAAATGTGTGAGCACGTGAGCCAAGCTGGTGAACGTCACTGAAGCGGGCGATGCGATTAAGATTCTGGCATGTATTACTGTTTGTCGTAGTTGCGAGTGCAATATTTATTGCTGTCGAGGTCAAACGGCGGATAACATCTTGGAGCGAATACTCTGGATACAACCTTTACGTCGGCAAGAAACCGTTTTCTATTCTCGTTGAAAGGCGCTTTCCTGAGAATCGCTCTTTCCTCGTTGTTACCGAGAAGAATGCCACCGTCTTTTCATTTAAGCAGTCCAAAAACCAGAGAGGGTGGGCCAATGTGTCCGTCGGCACAGATATTGATGCTGATGAGCGGGGCACGGTCGATCGTTCTGGCCCCGTATCTGTACGTATACGAACGGATGCGCACGATAAGCCCTTGCAATTGTGGCTCTTTAACAGAGGCGAAAATAATGATGATCAGGTGCTTCAAGACTTAGATCTCAGCGGGACTTGGGATATTAAGCGACTACCTATGCAAAAGAGCCAGTTCATATGGTTCGGTAACGCGTGGCAAAGTGTGGAGACAGTTTCCGGGACCGACAACGAGCCAGTTACCGCGATGTCAAATGCAACTAGCTACTTCTTCGATCGGGCCGACGGAATGTGGAAAACTGCACACGAGAAGCTTGAACCTCCGAGGCCATGACTTTCAAGTACAACCTTCAGGAGGCAGTTGCGTTTTTTCAGCATTGGTCTGGCCAATGACTTCTTTTCTTAACAGAGGCTTATCTCTTGCGATTTACAGTGCCTATTTATTGCGCGCCTACGCAAAGGGTCCAGAGGTGGTGCTGGTGATGGCGACAATTCTGCTCCTTCCGATGGCGTGCATCTGGTTTCCAGAGGCATTGGGCGAGTATGCCGGAACCGCCGCTGGTCAGCTTATTACGAGCTCGACACCTGCTTGTCTCGTCCGCGCTGGAGGCTGGTTGGTTCTGGTTGGCGTGCCGATTATCGGGTACCTTCTCCATAATGCGCTGTGA
>DATDFV010000226.1:0-14473 GCA_036522415.1 Pyrinomonadaceae bacterium
GTCAACAAACCATGCCCCAGCTGCGCAGCTTCGAGCGCCGCCTGAAAACTTTGCGCCGCTGTCAGAATGTACATTCCTTTTTCATAGGCTAACTGTGCGAGACCTTTAGAATTCATTGGCCCACGCCGTTTTTCTTCTGCCTCCAGTGCCTGGCCGGAGTTACACGCATCGATCACCAGCAAAAGGTGTCCGGCATCCAGACCTTCAACAGCGTCTTCTATCTCAACGTCTGAAATGCTGTGAGCGAGGATCGTGTTCAAGCCTTGTTCGGTCAGCTTGGTTCGTTCACCGGAATAACCGAGATCGTGCGGGATCAAATAGAACCGTGCAGCTTGCGCAGTTCCATGTCCGGCGTAGTAGATGATTACGGTATCTTCAGGCTCCACTCGTTTCAGAGAATCAAGCGGCGAAGCCTTCAAACTTGGCGGACCCGATGCGCCGCTCAGTCGTTTTAGTGCAGTTAGAATATTTGACTTGGTGGCATCTTGATTCAAAAGCGTGATCACTTCAACTCGATCGAAGTCGCCTATTTGTGTCTGTCTTGCGCGAACCTCGTCCGCAAAACTTTGTGCGTCGGCAACTGCGTACTTCAAGTTGTACTGATTATTTTCATACTCGTTTATTCCAACCGCGATGATGTAAGCCACGCCTTTGCGCTTCAACGCTGGCGCGCCGGTAAATACCAGCGGTGCGTCTTTGCTCTTGACGTTATCTTTGTTGAAAGCATACGCAACCAGCCGATTAGGACCAGCAATTACCGTGATGTCCTGCTCGAGCGTGACACTCGATTGTCCGTTCAAAACGTCGCCATGCCAGACCTTAACCAAAGAACCGTTACGAAATAGACGAACGTCTCGGGCGCCTGATCCTTTTGCATTGTCCTTATCGGCTGGTGCATCAGTGATGTCGATCTTGAGTTTGACTGTTCGCGAAGTGACACCAGAGGCTGGAGTATCGCCAACCACCGAGAGTTTAACCACGGGCTGTCTGCGGTCTTTTTTGGAAATGTCTTGTGCGACTTGCGGTCGTTTTCCAAAGAACACATCAGCAAGCAGACCTGGATAGTAGAACTCATTGAAGAACCACTCGATGGGAGCTACGTTGAAAGTGTCGTTGTTGTAACGCCAAAGAATCTGGTTCCACGTCAAGGGAGTTCCATCAAACAAACCCTGCGGATTCACTACCATCCACTCGCCACCATCGTCGAGCGAGATCAGTGTCAACAGATGTTCGCCAGAATTCGTGTCCCAGAGAAATGTCGCGCCATCTTCGCCGGCAGTTGCCAACAATCTATTGTCAGGACTGAAATCCATCGATTCGATCGCGGCTGCATGTCCGGTTAACGTCTTTAGTTCGCGCTGGGCTGCGACATCCCAGATCGCGATCGAGTTATCGTTGCTACCAGTTGCGAGCAGTTTTCCGTCTCTGCTGAAAGCGACTTTGGTTACTGCACGGCCAGGCGCCTTCAGCGATACCACTTCCTGTCCGCTGGCAACGTCCCAAAGCTGCAGTTTTGCGCTGGCTTCGACTTTTAGATCCTTCATAAAGTCGTTTGGATCTTGTGGCTGCTTTGACTTCTTTTGCTTTTTCGGATCCATCGCCCCGCTCATCATTGCCGCCAGATCAATGTTTGCCTTTGACTCAACTCCTCCTGTTGCGAGGAAGCGACCATCCGGAGTGAACGCCGCTGATGTAACCTTCCTGCCCATGGTTCCGGCAGACATCGTTCCGAGAACGTTTGTCATCATCGCGGAAAGATCTGCCATGTTTGGCATGCTGGTAGGCATGCGCCCGGACTGTGCGCCCTTCATCATGTCAGTCATGCTTTTCATCGGCGACGAACTCAGCTCTCGCAACTTGCTCCCCGAGCGAGTGTCCCAAAGAACTATCTCCCCCATTGAACCGATCGTTACCAATGTCTTTGCGTCGTCACTGAACTCGGCCTCTACTGCAGCCTCGCTCCCGCTCAAAGACTGAAGCTCAGCGCCTGACTTTACATCCCAAATCTTGACTGAACTTCCGCGCGTCAGAGATCCCGGTGACATTGGTGCGTTGGGATTCGGACCGTACGTCGCCACAAGCAACGTCCCGTCGTGACTGAACCGCGCGCGCTCAATCACACCAGCATCTCCCGAAGGTTTCAACTCAAACAGTTGACGTCCCGAAGCAGCCTCGACGATGGACAGCACAGCGGTGTTTGGCTTGATCACAGCCAGCACTCGCGAATCAGGACTCTGAATCGGGAAGACGTTCCGCTGAATGTTTGGAGATACACGCAGGCCGCGACCAGTACGCAGATCCCAACGTGTACGCCCACCGACAGAAAGCTGATTACCATCGTCACTAAATCTCACGTTGTAAGCGAGGTTAGTGCGACCATTCATCTTCGCTATCTGCTTGCCGGTTTCCGTCTCCCAAATAATTGTTTCGGTGCCGAACCCACCAGTTGCGATTTTTTTCCCGTCCTCACTAAGAGTCGCAAAAGCGTCGGCATAGTCTGAAGAGAGTCCGGAGTTGGGCACCTTCAACTGCGTTAGCTCGTTGGTCGTTTCTGTATTCCAGATTCGTACAGTGTAGTTTTCACTAAGCAACAACAACTGACCATCGCGACTAAACCTGACCTGGCTAAATTCTTTAACGGTGGGAGTCAGATCTTTTGAACTCTTAGTGGTGAAGTTCCACAGCTTGAGATGTTTGTTAACGATTCCCGCGGCGAGCAGATTTCCGTTCGAGTTGAAACTGAGTTGAAGCGAATCGACTCGATCGTCCGGCATTTTCACGTTGCGGAGTTCTTTTCCCGTCGAAAGATCGACGGAACGTATCGCTTCATTTGTGGTCAGCGTCAGCTGACTGCCGTCAGGTGTCAACACCATGGCACCTTCAGAACCATTGAAGCCGGCGGTTGTTAGTGCGGACCCTTCGATCGTGCGTAATTCTTTTCCAGTCGACAGATCCCAAACGCGAACAGCGTCGCCAACTGTGACTACACGATTGTCAGGCGTGAAGCCGATAAAGAAAACACCAAACGAAGCAGCGGCAGAACCTTGCGGACCAGCCAGCGTCTGAACTTCGCGTCCGGTGGAAACGTCCCAAACTTTTGTTGTGTTGTCTCCTCCTGCAGCAGCGATGAAGCGATTGTCACGACTGAAAGCGATTGGCGGCGCGAGATTGTTTGCCGCCGCATTGCCGGTTTGGAATTCGCGCAATTTGCGGCTGGTGGCAGTCTCCCACAGTTTTATTGCGCCGGCACGAAACGATGTTGTTGCGAGCAAGCGACCGTCGGGACTGAATACCAAACGTGTTGCCCCGTAGAGATCACTATAGCCCGTTTGGAGAACGAGTTCTGGTTTCGCTTCTTTGGCTTGCTGACTACTTTGAGTGCCCGCCGCTGCCGAACTTTGAATACCCAGCCCGCGATCGTTCGGAGACGGACTGGGAGTTGGCGACTGCGCGTGCGTTGATGAACAGAGGACTAAGATCGCAAGGAACGAGATGAAGGGATAACGGTGCGACATGATACTTCTCTACTTGTTGGGACTATTTCGCAATTACACTACAGAAACAACCCTCTTGGATGCGTTTGCTGGTTCTTCGAAGTTCATCTTCACTCCGAAGGAGTGGGATGTTTATAGATCCGAATTATAAAGGACTGCCCACTCCTTTAGGAGTGCAATGTTCCGCAAGCATATGCGAAGGAAAACAGCTCATATGCAGTATGGTTCAAATTCAAAACAGCAGCTCCATGAAGAACATGGCACTCCTAAAGGAGTGCGCACTTTCAAACCTTCGCGATCTATAAACATCCCACTCCTCCGGAGTGATATCCGCAGATTACGCAGATTACGCAGATTACACAGAGTTTGATTCATTGAAGCGGTCCAAACGCTAAAAACAATCTGTGTAATCTGTGTAATCTGCGGATAACAACCTAGAACCGTACGTGTTCCAACAACAGCAATCCAATCGAGATCAATGCCAGCACATACATCACGGGATGAATGTCGCGACGGCGGCCGACTAAGAGATAAAGAACAACGTGTGAAATGAATCCCCAGAGAATTCCCTGGGTAATCGAAAACGTCAGGGGGATCAGGATTATAGTCAAAAAAGCCGGTAAGCCCTCTTCGATTTTTGAGAAAGCAATCTCACGCACACTTCTGAACATTGAGGCGCCAACCAGAATTAGAACCGGTGCGGTTGCATACAGTGGAACCATCCCGGCGAGCGGCGCGATAAAAAAACACGGCAAGAAGCAGAGCGCTGTGAACACTGACGTGAGTCCCGTTCGGCCACCAACGTTGATGCCCGCAATGCTCTCGATATAAGCAGTACCTGACGATGTGCCTGCCAAACCGGCGCCGAACGTTGCCAGAGAATCCACTATCAGACCTTGTCGCAAATTCTTTGGGTTTCTTTGTTCATCCAGGAGTTCTGCTGCATGAGCAACACCAATGAAAGTAGAGATGGAGTCGAACAAGTCCGTGAAGAGAATCGCAATGACAGCGGGCAACAGCGAGAGCTTTAATGCGCCGACAACATCAAGTTTCAGAAAGACAGTATGAAAATCCGGCGCGCTGAATAAGTGCTCGGGTGTTTGCAGCATGCCGCGAAGCCAGGCCACCAACGTCACCAAAAAAATTCCAGCGAGGAAAGCAAAAATACTGCGCCGAATCATGAGAGCCAGCATTACAACAAAACCGAGAATCGCCAGCTGCGCTTCCTTTCCCAACACCGCAAGTTTCACGAGCGTGACCGGATCTCCGGTGATGACGCCTGCGTTCTTTAGACCAATGAAGGTGAGAAAGAGACCAATGCCTGCAGCTGTTCCAATTCGTAGTTCGCTGGGAATCGCTTTGGCTATCGTTTCGCGAATCGGCGTAATTGAGATGAGCAGAAACAAAACGCCGGCCCAGAAGATGATGCCGAGCGCAGTCTGCCACCAGATCTTCTGAGTCAGTATGATCGTGAAAGTGAAAAAGGCATTGATACCCATACCGGGTGCGACAGCGAACGGAAGCTTCGCGTACAAACCCATCAGCAACGTCATAACCATGCAAACAAGGACCGTCGCTGTTAATACGCCACTAAAAGCCATACCCGTGCCGGGTGTGGAAAGGATGGCGGGATTAACGATCAGGATGTACGACATCGTGAAGAACGTAGTGATGCCGGCGATCGCTTCCGTGCGGATGTGGGGCATAAGGTGAGGGGGAGTCTATGTCAGGGAGGAGAAATTAGGAAGGGAACATCATCACGTCGGAAGAAAGACGGGAGAGAGAGATCTATTTGTCATTGGTCATTTTCTATTTCTCATTTTCCATTTGTTCTACGAATTTCGATTTGACGGTGATGTGGTTCATGCCAACGCGCATGAACTTGTCGGGGTCAAATGGAAAATGAGAAATGGAAAATGACCAATGACAAATGAATCTCTCTCTCCCGCTGTCAGCCGGCAAGGAGTTCCCCAACTTCTGCCGGCTGACGTATCCGCGTACTGATTAGAAACCGTTAATCGCTACGGTGCCGAAGTTCTTGTTCGATATTCCGAGTTGTTGGCGAAGCGCTTTCTCCGTCTTTGACGTTGGCGCTACAAATCCTGTCGCTTCTCCAGCCATCCAAACTTGAGCTAGAAAGTAACGGTCGCCGTAGTGCCGGAAGGACAGTTTCGCTTTCGCCGCGGCCCAGCCTTCAACATCGACGGTTCGTATCATCGTTGACTTTCCATCTGAACTCGTGATGCGCAGCACGCTGTGGTCAGATGAGGGATTCACAATCGTCACCCTGTAATCACCGGCTGGTAACACGCTGTTGCCGGCGTTGAATGGGAAGGGAACGTGGAACCGCAGTTGTTGATTACTTCTCGACTGCGCCTGAGCGGTGACAGCAACGAGCACGACCAAAACCAAAGATGCAATGTAGATCTGCTTTTTCATAATGTGACCTCTTTCTCTCGAGGCTGTTTTTTGAATCGAAGACTTTTCCCTTCGGGGAGCGGCAGAACTTTGTGTTTAAGTCTTCGCTCGTTTTGCCTCTCATTTAGTAACGCGGGAGTTCCGGCCAGATTCCCTCACGTCATCAGAATTGTTGTAGAATTCAGGCTCTTTTCCTGCCTATCCGAACTATCGGAGCACTGATAATGTCGACTCCCGAAGGCGTAACTCAGTTACTAATTGATTGGAGCAAAGGGGACCAGGCGGCGCTGGACCGGCTAATGCCTCTGGTTTACAGCGAACTGCGGAGACTGGCCTCCAACTATTTACGACGGGAACGTCAAGGCCACACTTTGCAGCCAACTGCGCTGGTCAACGAGGCATATTTAAGATTGGTCGATCAGAAGAATGCGAAATGGCAAAACCGCGCCCAATTTTTCGGAATATCCGCCCAGCTGATGCGTCGCATTCTTGTAGACCATGCGCGACAACGTCAGGCGGCGAAACGTGGTGGATCGGAACAACAGCGTCTGTCGATAACCAGCGCGGAAAAGGTTCTGAAAGACTCGGGAGTTGATTTGTTGGCGCTGAATGAAGCTTTGGATGAGTTGGCGAAGATGGATCCGCAGCAAAGCAAGATCGTGGAGCTGAAGTTTTTTGGTGGCCTTTCAATAGACGAAACAGCAGAAGTGCTCGGCGTCGGACACGCCACGGTGGAGCGCGACTGGAAGATGGCCCGAGCGTGGTTGCGGAAGCAGTTGGAATGACTTTGGAGTGCGACCGCCTGCCGTCGCTTTGTTACATCGGACCCTTAGCTCGCTAATGGACTCGGGTTTATCAGATGCCGCTTGGAAACGATCTATCATTCGTAGAAATTACTTACCGCGAAAAAGAGCCGGAGGGCTCGCCTGGGCATGGGAATGTGTCGTATTCAGTGGTCGCCTCAAGTAACACATTTCGTGGAGAGATTCCTTCGGTTTGGTTCTCGTGTGAAAATCTCGATGACTTTTTGAGGCAGCTCGATCAGTTAAACAGAACACGCAATGGTTCGATAACCCTTTCGAATTTGAGTTCTCTGAGCGAGTACAATCCTCTGGTCCTCGACATATTCTCAATTGATAACTCAGGTCATCTAGGGGTGAAGGTACGGTTGTTCAGGCTCTCATATGATTGGGAAGAAGAAGAAGCGTTGAAGCTGTCGATCAGCTTTCCATTAGATAATGACCGGTTCGCCGAGGTCGTGGCAGGATTTCGCAAGCTTTTTAACTGAAGGCGAGGGCGTGCCTTTAACATCGCCTGTACCAAAGCGGCGGCAGGCCGCCGCACTCCAAATGAGGGACTTGTCCCGCCAGTTACGCGTTATTACTAGAGCCCTGAAATCATGACGCCCGAACGTTGGCAACAAGTTAAAGCCATCTTCAACTCGGCCATTCGGTACCTGCCCGAGGAGAGGAACCCGTTTCTTTCGGAAGCGTGTTCGGACGATCCGGGTCTGCGTGGTGAAGTCGAATCATTGATTGCCTGGCACGAGAAGACTGGAGAGTTTATTGATGATCCGGCCTACGAGCGCGCATCCTGGTTAACGGAAAGACAGATCGAGTTAGCCGTTGGTCAATCCGTCGGCACCTATACGATCTTGTCACTCATAGGCCGTGGTGGAATGGGCGAAGTTTATCTCGCCCAGGATCGGCGGTTGAATCGAAAGGTCGCTTTAAAGGTTCTCCCAGTGTCTTTCACAAAAGATCGTGATCGCCTGAGCCGATTTAAACGTGAGGCTCAAGCAGCATCAGCCCTCAATCATCCAAACATCATAACGATCTACGACATCGAGGAGTTTGACTCCACCCACCTGATCGCCACGGAGTTTGTTGAAGGGGAAACGTTAAGACAGCGGTTAAGCCGGTCAGCGCTATCGCTATCTGAAACGCTTAACATCGCCATACAGGTAGTTGATGCAGTTTCGGCCGCTCACAAGGCTGGAATTATCCATCGCGACATCAAGCCTGAAAACGTAATGATTCGACCTGATGGCTACGTGAAAGTGCTCGACTTCGGCTTGGCTAAGTCCATCGAGTCGAAGATTCAAATAGCAAGCCCTGAAGACTCAACCAGACAAATTCCTACTGGATCCGGAATCATCCTGGGTACCGTCGGTTATATGTCACCGGAGCAGGCGCGTGCACAGGCAATAGATACCCGGTCCGACATCTTCAATTTGGGAGTATTGCTCTATGAAATGGTAACGGCTGAAAAACCGTTTGACGGAGAAACAACGAGCGACGTACTAGCAGCCATTTTAAAGACTGAGCCACCACCTATCACAAAGTACGCGCCTGACGCTCCGTCTGAATTGACCCGGATTATCAACAAGGCCATTCGCAAAGATCGTGAGGAACGTTATCAAGTTATCCAGGACTTATTACTCGACTTGAAGAGTTTAAAGGAAGATGTCGATTTTCAGACGAAGAGTCGCGGCAGGAGCAGCGCCGAGGAGACGCGCACCGATTCAATCGAAAGAGATACTACCGAGCTAAAGACGGCCATCTCCACGATCACACACTCACTAAGTGTTGAACTCAAGAGTCACAGGACTGGTGTTGTTGTTGTACTCGTAACACTGATAATTGCTGCAGCGCTTGGTGCGGTAACGATTTATAGAATTGCCACTCGACCACGAACGGAGACTAACGAGAAAGCCGACGTTCTTCAGACAACACAGATCACCTTCTCGACAGGTCTCGACTTATTTCCATCACTCTCTCCGGACGGCAAATCGGTTGTTTACAGTTCTGATCGAAGCGGCACGTTTGAGATATATGTCAAACAACTTGCTGTGGGCGGCGAAGAATTGCAATTGACCAAAGATGGACAGCAAAACGTGCATCCAGCATGGTCACCTGATGGCCAGCGGATCGTTTACCACTCGCAAAAACGCGGTGGCATTTGGCTGATATCTACGCTTGGTGGTAATCCCAAACAACTGACTGAATTCGGCGCCAAGCCGTCGTGGTCGCCAGATGGATCAAACATCGCTTTTCAATCCGGCCTCCCTGGCGAAGTTTTTGTTTCCCAGGCTCTGGCGCCTTCTACGATTTGGATTGTGCCATCTGAAGGGGGGCAGCCAAGACAAGTCAGTCAGACAGGAACTCCCGCCGGAGGACACAACTCACCTTCGTGGTCACCAGACGGCAAACGAATCGTATTCGAAGAGTCAGACTATATTCAGTCGAATATTTGGTCCGTGGGAAGTGACGGTCGAGATACCAGGAAGATTAGTGGTGGAAGCAAACCAGTCTACGCGCACGACGGGGCTTACATCTATTTTGCCGGTCGATTCAATGGTGAACTAATGCGTATCAAGGTATCGCCATCCGGTGATCCGATTGGTGAGGCGATACTGGTAGCGGCGGCGGGACCAGGTGTGCAATTTGGTAATCCGACAATTAGCCCCGATGGACATCGAATCGTCTATACCGCTAACAGGATCCAAAGTAACCTCTGGACTGTTCCATTATCTCCTCGCACCTTTGAATCTATTGGTTTGCCCACTGCCTTTTCACCTGACACCAGTATCAGAAGTAATCTCGGCCGCTTTTCTCCAGATGGTCACAAGTTTGCGCTGAACAGGTGGCGACCAGGAACGAGCGCGGACATCTGGGTTTCTGATGATAATGGACAGAACCTCGTCCAGGTGACAAACAATCCTGCCACTGATAGCCAGGCCAATTGGTTCCCGAGCGGAGACAAGCTGGCCTTCCTCTCAGATCGCGCCAACAATCATTTAATGCTGTGGACCATCTCACTGGCGACCGGCAAAGAAGAGCCCTTTTTGGATTTGGGTGATGGCGTTCAGTACGCTCAGCTTTCGCCTGACGGTCAACAAGTGGCTTATAACTATATTCAAAACGGAGCGTTGAATGTCTGGACAGCACGCGTCAAAGATGGATCAAGGAAACAACTAACTTTTGGAAATACGCTGATGGGTTTTCCGACATGGTCGCCGGATAGTCAACTAGTCGCCTATGAGTGGAAGCAAGGTGAGGATGAGCAGCTCATGGTTATGCCTGCTGGTGGCGGCCAATCAGCTCAGTTAACTTTTGGTCACGGTAAGAGCTGGGCGCACAGCTGGTCTGGTGACGGAGATAAAATCGCTTTTGCAGGTCAGCGCGATGGAGTTTGGAATATTTACTGGATCTCGCGCAGCACGAAAATAGAGAAGCAACTAACGCATTACACAAAGGCCAATTCTTTCGTTCGTTATCCTGCCTGGTCGCCCTTGGGCAATCAGATTGTATATGAGTACGCTGAGATCACCAGCAACATATGGATGATGGAGCTCAAATAGAACAAGTCGCTTATGAGTCCCGAACGCTGGCAAAAGGTTAAAGAAGTCTTTGCTTTGGCGATAAAGTATCCGCCACAGGAGAGAAATTCTTTCCTGCAGGAGCGGTGCGCTAACGACAACGAGTTAAGAAGCGAGGTGGAGTCGTTGATCGCGGCGAACGACAAGAGTGGCGAATTCATCGATCAGCCTGCCTACCAGGGGGCCTCGTGGTTGAGTGAAGAAAAGGTTGAATTGAAGTCGGGCCAGAAGATCGGTAGCTACCAGGTGCTATCGTTCATCAGCAGAGGCGGAATGGGTGAAGTCTATTTGGCCCAGGATCAGCGACTAAGTCGTAAGGTTGCATTGAAACTACTGCCAGTTTCTTTTACGACTGATATCGATCGACTTCGCCGGTTTGAGCAGGAAGCGCGTGCGGCGTCCGCACTGAATCATCCAAACATCATCACGATCTACGAAATTCAGGAATTCGAAGGATCGCACGTAATCGCGACGGAGTTTGTTGAAGGCGAAACTCTGCGTCAGCGTTTGTCGCGTGCGCGGTTGTCGCTCTCCGAAACACTTAATATCGCCATTCAAATTGCGGACGCACTGTCTGCAGCACACAAGGCCGGTATCGTTCATCGCGACATCAAACCTGAAAACGTGATGCTACGTCCGGATGGTTACGTGAAAGTGTTGGACTTTGGTTTGGCGAAGTTAAGCGAACAAGCTTCGCCTCAGGTTTCGTCCGAAGCGCCAACGATCCAGGTACGAACCGGATCGGGAATCGTTATCGGCACTGCGGGTTACATGTCGCCGGAACAGGCGCGCGGTCTCGCGGTGGATGGCCGATCAGACATCTTTAGTCTGGGCGCGATGATGTATGAAATGATCACGCTGCAGAAACCGTTTCATGGTGAGACTCCCAGCGACACTCTCGCTTCGATTCTGAAAACGGAGCCACCGTCACTTTCACAGATCAAGCCCGGCATGCCGCCCGAACTCAATCGGATCGTTTCGAAAACACTCCGCAAGGATCGGGAAGAACGATATCAGGTGGTGAAGGACCTCTGGCTTGATCTTAAGTCGCTAAAACAGGAGCTGGAGTTTCAGGAAAAGCTCGAGCGCTCAACTGTGCCGGATTCGACTGATTCAGGCGCGACGAGCGCTTTGCCTGTTGCGCAAACGACTGAGCCACGAAGCGCGATTACCTCGATAACTGAGTCACTCAGTATTGAGATCAAACGCCACAAGTTCGGAACTGCACTCGCATTGGTTGCGCTGGTCTTAATCATTGCCGGCGCGACTTTCGGAATTTACAAATACGTGAATCGCCCGCGGCCTGTTGAACGTTTTTGGGATGTGCGCATCTCGCGGATTACAAACTCAGGCAATGCAATCGACGCCACCATCTCTCCTGATGGGAAGTACGTGGTTTACGCTTTGAGCACCCGTGGTACTCAGAGTTTATATATTCGCCAGGTTAATGCAGCGAACGACAAACTGATCGTGCCTCCCGCGCCAGTAGGATTTTTTGGCTTGACGTTTTCACCCGATGGCACTGAGCTGTTCTATGCAGTTAAAGAGGCGCTGAATGCAGGAACGCTCTATCGTATTCCGGTGTTGGGTGGTACGCCGGTCAAGGTGTTGGAGAGAATTGATGGTCCGATAAGTTTTTCACCGGATGGCAAGCGCTTCGTGCTCATTCGCGGCAACTATCCGAATCAGGGCGACAGCGCGCTGGTGATTGCCAACATCGACGGCAGCGACCAACACGACTTGGCCGTCAAGAAGCTGCCTGAAAAGTTTTCTCCTTCCTTCTTTACTGGGCCATCGTGGTCGCCGGATGGAAAACTTGTTGCCGCAACTGTTACTTCTGTCGGAGGCTGGTCCAGGCTGACATCTTTTTCAGTCGACGATGGAAGCGAGCGGGAGTTGTCTTCATACCGTTGGCAATTCGCCGCGAGAACACAGTGGCTATCCGATATGAGCGGACTGTTGGTGGTTGGCGGCGACAGTCCACGAGAATCACAAGTCTGGTATGTCGGCTATCCGGACGGGAAGGTACGGCGCGTTACAAATGATTTGAATCCGTATCGTGCGATTGGATTGACCGCCGACAGCAGGAAGTTCACGACGGTCCAGGCCCAGGGCCTTGTTAATTTGTACGTCGTGCCCGGTGGTGACGCGACTAAAGCGGTGCGTTTAGGTACGGGGAATGTTGGCTTCTATGGGACCGGAGGCAACAGTGTTGCGTGGACTCCTGACGGTCATATTGCAGTGACCTCAACTGAAGACAGTGGCGTGCCTGATATCTGGTTCATGGACCAGAATGGTGAGAACCGCAAACAGTTGACGGCGAACGGAGCGCAGAATACGTCGCCGGTTGTGTCGCCGGACGGCAGGTACATCGTCTACTCGTCGTTGCGAGATGGGGTGAAAACAACGTGGCGCATGAATGTAGACGGCAGCAACCAGGTCAGGCTGACTAATGGACCAGCCGACGCGCTGCCGACAATTTCACCGGACAGCAAGTGGGTGATCTATACTTCAGCCGCGGGTTCACAGCCTCAGATTTTCAAGGTCCCAATTGAAGGTGGAACGGCTCAACTGATCACAGACAAGCGAGCTGCGGGCGGAAGAGTCTCGCCGGACGGCAAGTTGATCATGTTTACATATGCAGATTCAGGTGACCCTTATGCGCCTCCGAACCGGATCGGGGTCATTCCTTTTGAGGGCAGTGGTGAAGAGAAGTATTTTGATATTCCATCCCAGGGCACCGTACCGACACTCGTGCAATGGTCAGTCGATGGGAAGTCCGTGATTTACACGGTGAACGCAAACAACGTGACTAATCTCTGGAGCCAGTCGCTGTCGGGTGGACCAGCGAAGCAGATCACGGATTTCAAGGACGGCTTGATAACAGGATTTGCTTATTCGAACGATGGGAAGATACTGGCGTGCTCACGCGGGACGCTCTTGCGCGATGCCGTGTTGATTACCGACGTGAAGACTGACGTGAAATAAGAACGTCCGATAAACTTCAGTTTGTCGTTACTCACCCAACCAGGCCCTCTCCAACGCGCTCGCTCGATCCTTTACTCCATCAGACAGAACTGCTGAGGCTCGCAATCCTGCATGGATGGTAGATTCCCCAGCGTGAATCCATACATCAGAAAGAAACAGATCACACCGATACTGAGAATCGCCGTCAGCAGAAACACTCTCAACGTGTGATGACGCTCCATCTGCGCCACTTTCCTGAACACCAGCATCACTCCCGTGAAGACGAAGACAAGATCGGTAATGTTTTGGTTAGTGAGCGTCACGTAATGCCCCGTCGAACAGAAGCCCCAACCCTTGAGACACGAAAGCTCTTCTTGTCGGAGCGCGGCAGCCCTCGGCCGCCCCCGCGAACAGTACCCTAATGCTTGAGTTGACAAGTCTCCGTTTGCAATCCATCACGGTACTGTTCGACGGGGCGGCCGAGGACTGCCGCGCTCCGACAGAAGAGCTTTCGTGTGTTGGGGTTGGGGCTTGTTCGATCTGCGTCTGTCTGTGAGTCAACCAGCTAGTCACGGGCTTATACTTCACTTCGAAAAAAGAACAAATCCATTTCAGACAGTCGTCAGGTTAGAACTGGTTTCCGGAGTTTGAAAATTGATCATAGTCGTACGGTGTGGGTTCAGGGAACACACAGAAGAGATAAAGAAAAAACGAACTGAGAACCGCAGTAAGTAACAAGACCCTCCATGCGTAATGCCGGTCCATTTGGCCTACTCTCCAGAGCAACAACAACGCACCGATAAGAATTATGAAAAGATCATAGGCATGACTGAACGTCATTGTTGTTTTCGCGAACCGGGAAATTAGACACGTCGAAGGGCAAATTGTTCCGATAGCTAATTCCAGACGACAAACCTGGAGATCTGCCAGCTCGTTATGAGGACGAGATCGCAGGAATCAAAGCAGTCATTGCCGAAAACCGCAACGGTGCGGCAGGTGCCCTGGGAATCGAAGCCGCCCTAAGTGGATCGAATGAGGTTGCTCCAGAACACGTTGACGAGGCCGGCCATTACGGCGAGCCGGCTACCGGAGGAGAAGAACACAGCGGGTCAAATGATGGCGTGACGGAAGCTGGCGACCCGCAGAAGTCAACTTCCGAACCCCTCGGTATCGAACAGCCCTGCGCGACGAACGGCCGAGCTGTCCGGCGTGA
>DATDFV010000227.1:0-21497 GCA_036522415.1 Pyrinomonadaceae bacterium
GCTACCTGCAGGCCTGACGATCTTTGGCCGCCCCTGGGACGAAGGCCACTTGTTTGCATTCGCTTATGCGTACGAACAAGCAACGCACCATCGCAAGCCTCCGCCAACTACGCCGCCACTGAAGTAACTCCTGCTTTGCTCCGTGATCCTTAGGTTTGTCATCTTGTCAGCGCTCATTTGAAAGAATGGGCCGCAGGCGTGAGCGGCTTTACTTCCTATCAGGGCAAGTCTCAAGAACGTTTGGTGTCTATTTGACGCCCGAGTTACTTGAGTGTTTGGTGTCTATATGCTGCCTGGGTGCCGAGTGCAAGCTTCGGCAACCTTCGTAAATTACTGATACCAGAAACTTATGAGTGGGATTTGCCGAAGGGGGGACTCGATCTCTGCGCGCCAACTAAGTTCTTCTCAGTGAACTAATTACGGGTAACCGCCTTCGTCCAAAGAATTTAGATTTCGTCTCTCAAATACTCAGGATTCTCTTTATTCTCATTGGTGCACTCCTATAATAGACACCAATAGACACCAAAAACATACTCGTTAGATGTTAGATGATAAGCGGTGGGCTGAGTTGTCACTCTTGTGGTTTTAAGACTGCAAAAAGCTGAGAAGAATCATATGACCATCTCTGAAACTCTTCACCATCATTCGAGGAGGATGCGTGGCCGAGATCCTCATGAGGATAACCGCACCGCGACACCGTTGGAACTGCTCTTTGATCTGACTTTCGTGATCGCTTTTGGACTCGGCTCCTCCCAGTTCGCCCATGCAGTTGCCGAAGGGCACTACGCAAACGCATTGATCGGATTTGGATTTACAAGCTTTGGTATCTGTTGGGCCTGGATTAATTTCTCTTGGTTTGCGTCAGCCTATGACACTGACGATTGGATCTTTCGCGTCGCCACGATGGTGCAGATGATTGGCGTATTGATACTCGCGCTCGGGGTGCCGAGGGCGTTCGCATCGCTAGAGCATGATCAACCTCTCGACAACTCGATCATGGTGATGGGCTACGTGGTCATGCGTGTCGCGATAGTTTTTCAATGGTTGCGAGCGGCGAAACAGGATCCCAAACGTCGGCGTACCTGCCTTACTTACGCAGTTACGATCTCAGTAGCTCAGGTTGGATGGGCCATCTCGGTCTTTCTGAATTTCTCAAATGCGGTGACGTTTACCTACATGGCCCTGCTCTTCCTGATCGAACTCGCCGGCCCGCTTCTGCTGAGAAACGAAACGGCGGTACACCGTGGCATGCTCATCACATAGTCGAGCGTAACAGTCTTTTTGCGATCATCGCTCTCGGAGAAGGAGTAGTGGGAACTGTCGCGAGTCTGTCAGCTGTAGTCGAGGCCCAGGGTGGACGCTCGACGCCGCATTGGTTGGGATCGCCGGCACCGGCCTTACCTTCGGAATGTGGTGGGTCTATTTTATGATGCCCTCCGCACCTATACTACACGCCCATCGCGGCAAATCATTCGTCTGGGGATACAGCCAGATGCTGATCATCACATGCATCGTCGCAACTGGTGCCGGGCTGCACGTCGCAGCCTACTTCATCGAGCACAAGCCCGCATCGGCCCTTTCGCTAATATGCTCTCCGTGGCAATCCCTGTCGGCATGTATCTCAGTCTAATATATGCACTCTATACATACCTCATAGGCTATTTCGACCGCTTCCACATATGGCTGCCACTTGGAACAGCTGCGGTCCTCGCTCTCGCGATCCCCGCCGCCGATAGATCGTTGTCGGATTTTTCGTTGTAGTATTCTTCCTTGTAGGCTGCTTCAGCACCAAACGCAGCGCGGGTTTCATTCGAAGCGCGCTTCAGGTAATTAAAGGTTTCAGCGCGCTCGTATTCACTGCGGCAATATCATGCGGCGCATTCGCGATCACCTATTTCTGCCGGTCCTTAAATTCTGCAAACCAGTTTTGAATGATTGTCAGCTTTTGACTCGTGGTTTGTTGTTCATCGCTCTGGAGCATTACGAAACGCTGGCCGTCAGCCGAAACATCATAGGAATCGTAAAACCCTTCAGCACGATCCGCAGGAACGAGTCTCCGCGAGAAGAGCTTCTGCGTTTGGCCCAGCACCAGCGTCGGCTTCGTTTGAACGTGCACCGCCATGATGTCGTTGCCCCAAACAAAGAACAGTTCGTCTCCGCGATGACTCCACCGTGGTAACGAGCCGCCATCTAATGAGACTCTTGAAATACCTTCGCCGCTGGGAAACGGCTTGAGATAAACCTCGTAGCGCCCTGATTCATTTGAAGCGTAGGCTACGTAATTGCCGTCGGGCGAAAACTCCGCATACCTTTCATCTTTGGGCGTCACCAGAAACGGCAAAGGTTTCGCTGCTGGTTCGGTTCCGACGTACCACAGATCCCACCCCTGTTGTCCTCGCACCGGTTCCGAAGTGCTATAAATGATGAACTTCCCGTCCTGAGAAAACGATGCCTCCTTTGCTTTGAGAAGTTCCTTAGCGTCGCCAGTACCATCAGGCGCCTTCAACATTACTGTGTAGTCGTTTGACGCATCACGCGATGAGTACAGAACGCTTTTCCCTTCTGGGGTCCATCCGCAGAACCATCCGCGCGAGGAGTTGCCGCTCGTTAACCTCGTGCGGGTACCGCGCGCCAGGTTCACAATCCAATAATCGGTTTTGCCTGAATCGCGAGTTGCCTGGACCAACTGCTTGCCGTCCGGCGACAGTCGAAGAGAAGGCAACTGAGATGGTAAGGCTTCAGGTTGAATGTTACTCACAATCTTCCCGGCGCGATCCATCCACACCAACCTGGTGGAGGCACCGCGTTCGACAAAGCCGAAGACCAGCGTTCCATCATCAGCGACTCTGGGCGGACCCGCACTTGGAACAACCAGAAACGGTTCGCCGGTGACTTCAAGCCGACTAAGCGAAAATGGCAGCGCCCAGATTCCCGGATTTGTTATCCGGCGCTCAAATAGAATGTGCCCCGTTCGGGAATACACCGGGTGGTCAATCCGTTGGCCCTCGAGCTGAAGCAGATTCTTGCGAGACTTACCGTCGAACATGGCAATGGTGTCGATGCCCTGGACCGAGCGATGAACGGCGAAAAGGACTCCGCGACCGTCCGGCAGAACTGAGACAGAGTGAAAGTCAGCTTCGTCCGCTCCCACATTGAGTAGCGGTGTTGGGTCTCCGCCCTGGGCCGGCACCTGAAACAACCCACCGCTTCCAGTGGTGAAGATGATGACTCCGTCAGCCCGCCAGCTCGCGGCTCCGGCGCCAGTTAAGAGGTCGGGCAGATCAGTTATCACTGTGCTGCCCGCGCCGGCGCTGGACACCTTCCACATCTTCTTTCCGATCACGTATCCGACGTAGGAGCTGTCGGGCGACCAGAATGGGTGTGAAGCGTTGTCGGTGTTTGGAACTTCGCGGGGCTCGAGACCATCCAAGTCGCGTATCCAGAGCCGGTTGTTACTGACATAGGCAATGCTCCTGGCATTGGGCGAAATACTGTACCCGTAGTAAATGCTGAGGTCCAATCCGGGGATTTGAAGCTCCGTTTTGCGCAGCGGCATTTCGGAACTGACTGGGCGCAGCAACCACATGCCCAAGCCACCGAGAATGAAGGCCAATGCAATCGCGCCAGCCCAAAGCAGATTTTTCTTAAGGGGCGGCGGTCTGTTAAGTGTTGTTGTGATTTCTTCGAGTCTGCCCGACTGAAAATCCTCAATCGTGATTCGGGCTTCACCAATATCGCGCAGTCTCTGCTTCGGATCTTTGGTAAGACAACGACGCAGCAACCGTCGTATCGCTTCCGGCGTAGAGGCTGGCAGAAGATTCCAATCAGGCTCAGCGCGAACAACCGAGGCTAAGATGTCAGTTAGCGTTTCCCCACTGAAGCTTTGCTTGGCGGTCAGCATTTCAAAAAGCACGCAGCCGAATGCCCACACGTCTGACCGCTTATCTACGACTTTGCCCTTAGCCTGCTCCGGACTCATGTAGGAGGCGGTGCCCAGAATCATTCCCTCCTGTGTCCCTTTGATGAGAGTGGGCGAGTGAGACAGATCAGACTTGGGTGTTTCATCAACAAAATTTTTGGCAAGCCCGAAGTCGAGAACTTTGACGACATCATCTTCAGTAACTTTTACGTTTGCTGGCTTGATATCGCGATGGATGATGCCACGCTCATGCGCAGCTTCGAGCGCTGCGGCAATCTGGCGCGCGATGGTTAGCACTTCGTCGACAGGAATCGGACCAGCGGCGAGACGATCGGCGAGAGTTGGACCTTCAACGAGTTCCATCGCCAGCGCCATGAATCCGTTTGACTCTTCGAATCCATAAATGGAAGCAATGTTTGGATGATTCAGCGATGCCAGCACTTGGGCTTCGCGCTTGAACCGAGCAAGACGATCGGAATGCTGCGCAAAGGCTTCCGGCAATATCTTGATCGCCACATCGCGATTCAACTTTTCATCGCGCGCGCGATACACCTCACCCATTCCGCCCGCGCCAATCTGGGAGCGGATTTCGTAACGGCCGAGTTTTGTGCCGTGCGAAATCATCGCTTCGCCTCCGCTGTCCAGTTCAATATCACCGTGATTGGTGCGGAGGCGGATTCTTCGACCGGCGTGCTCATCAGAAACCGCTGCCCGTCGGCCGTCACGGCGTATCGATCAGTGCTATGCGTGTCGAACAGCGGCTTGGGCGCGCTGAACTCCAAGCCGGAAGTATTGGCCTTCACCTCCACGGCCATGAGCTTTCCGTTCGCCGCCAGATAGAACAATTCTTTCCCGTCGCGCCGGAAGCGTGGCCAAGTTCCGCCCTCGCTGGAAACCTGCCACTTGCTACCAGCCGGAAAGCTCTGGACCCACACTTGATAGTTGCCCGAGTCGTTCGATTGATAGGCAATCCATTTGCCGTCGGGAGAAAAGACACCATTTCTCTCATCGAACTTCGTCTGTAAGAATGGGATCGGCTGGGGATCTCCGAATAAAGGGATCACCCATAAATCCGCCTGGGTGTCGGGACTAATTAGCGTATAGAGGATGAAACGTCCGTCCGATGACCAGTCGCTGGGCCATTTCCGGTCGCTTGATTTGAGAATCGCTTCTTCGCTCCCTGCGCCGCTCGATGATTTCTGATAGAGACTCCAAGCCCCGTCACGGCTTGAGCCGAAGACGATGCGGCTGCCATCCGGCGACCAGACTGGATACACGTCGCTTGCCGGGTCAAACGTAAAGCGCGAAGGAATGCCGCGCGCCAGGTCCAGCAGCCAAATGTCGTAAGTGCCAGTCTGCTCAGTATTGCGGTCTATCGCGGCTCGCTTTTCGTCGGGCGAAAGCGAGGGGAATAGATACTCGCCTGGCGGGCCGGGAGCGCCAAGCTGTTTGCCGCTGCGATCAAACCAGGCGAGTTGTGTCTTCGCCGTGCCGCCACTCTGATAGACCAGTACGCCAGTCTCTGAGGCCGAGAAGTAGGCTTCGTTATTCGTCCTGAGATTTCCCACTTGTTCGGCGACACGAAAGGGCGCGCCCGTCAGTGCGAGCGAGGCCGCATCGAACGCTTGGGCCATTAGCGTTCCTTCTCGAGGAAAGAGCAAGTAACCGGGCGGTGCGTACGCACCGTTCGTATCGGTGCTCATGATGCGCTTGGGTTGTTGCTGATCGAGTGAGCTGACGTAGATTCCGCGGTTCTCAGGCTGCGCGCTTCGAGCGAAATATAGGAAGTGGCGGCCGTCCGGCAAGAACTGAGGAAAGCGGTGAGTGCTTTCCTGGCGTGCAGAGTCGAGCGTCGTCACCGGTGATGGCTCACCGCCTACCGCTGAGACTCGAGATAATCCACTTCTATTGTCGGGCGCAAAGACGATGACATCGTCGCGGTTCCAGGCGCCACCTCGACCGTTCGGTGCATTGCACAGCGTGCTCGGCGATCCACCCGTGAACTCGACCTTCTTCAGTTTCCCGTCCGCGAAAAACCCGATGAAACGATTGTCGGGAGACCAGAAAGGGTTATTGGCATTCTCGGTGCCGGCTAGTGGCTGGGCCGCGAGGGAATCGAGCGGGCGCACCCAGAGCAGCGTCCTGCCCGTGGTGTTCGTGGCGATGAAGGCGAGGCGCTGGCCATCAGGCGAAACCGTGACGGTGGAAAGTGTTGACTTCTCTGGTGGGAGAACGGAAACGCGGATGACCGCCTGGTCCATCGGCGCGCGGCGGCGAGATGAGACGACGAATGGCAGCGCTGCAAGAAGCGCGATGAACAGAACGCCTGCAACAATCCAGGGCAGATGCTTAACTATTCGCGATCCTGTTGAGAATGTAGTCAGCGCCGTCAGCGTCTGGCCGGAATTGGTTGCCGTTCCCGAGAGACTCTCGATCGCGAAAGCGAGATCGCTTGCCGAATGAAATCTTCCTTCGGGTTTCTTCTCTAAACATCGTCGTACAATCTTTTCTAGTTGGGGATTGATTTTCGCGTTCGTCTCGCTGAGTTCCGGCGGCTCTTCTTTCAGAATCGCCGTCATCGTCTCGGCAATCGTATCGCGGCGAAATGCGCGTTGACCGGTGAGCATCTCATACAGGATTGAGCCGAACGAGAAGATGTCTGAACGATGATCCGCTTCGTGCCCGCGCACTTGTTCCGGTGACATGTAACCGACTGTGCCCATCACCGTGCCGGGATCGGTAATCTGTCGCCGGGTGTCGATCTCGGAACTGACACTCTGGTTGCGCAGTGGCCGCAGCTTCGCCAAACCGAAATCCAGGATCTTCACGCGGTCATCAGTGGTGACGAAGAGATTTTCCGGCTTGAGATCACGATGAGTGATCCCTCGTTCATGCGCCGCTGCCAGACCCTGGGCAATCTGTTGGGCGTAGTCGAGCGCTTTGCGCTGCGGGAGTGGGAAGTCATTGAGTTGCTCGCGCAGCTCTTCACCCTCGAGCAGTTCTGAAACGATGTATGGCGCACCGTCATGTATGCCGACATCATAGACCGCGAGAATGTTCGGATGATTCAAGGCACCCGCGGCTTGTGCTTCTTGTTCGAATCGCCGCAACCGATCTCCGTCCTGTGAGAACACCGCAGGCAGAACTTTGATCGCCACATCGCGATTCAACTTCTCATCGCGCGCACGATAAACTTCGCCCATTCCACCCGCTCCGAGTTGTGAGTGGATTTCATGACGACCAAGTTTTGTCCCAGCGTTGATCGTCATCGTCTCGACATTCGTCGCCTAGTCAGGGTCGGACTCGTAAAGATTAGACCTGATATTGCGAAATAGGTTTGTTACGAAAGTCATCTCTGTTATCTGTGCAGTCGGATTCCTCTCTGATGGCCAACAGCGAACCGCTTCTCTCTTTGACGGGCTGATAAATGAGAAGAGCGATAATTGTCTCAAGTGTCGTTTGTCAAATAGATCGCACCCGTTCCGCCCGCGCAGAGCGGATTTGCTTATTCGATCGCCAGGAGAAATCGATGTACGCACTGGTTGGCTTTCTTGGAGTGCTGGCTGCCTGCTTGGAAAGGAACCGTCTCGCGGGTCCACGTAGATGGAGTCGCAAGTCTAGCCGAGTCGGAATTAACTTGCTAGGTTTTGACGTCAGATTGAAGGAATGACAAGGACGGTTGTCCACGCAGGATTGTCGCATCTCCTCTTTGATACTAAGAGGATCGAACAACAAGCGATAGCGTCGTCGTCAGACATATTTCGCCGAGTCGATAGACACCAGGAATTTGAAGCGACTGAAACTAGGGATGTTAGAGGAGGGGTGTCGAATCCGGAACTCGACTCCCTTCCCTGTGATTAGACGTCCCCACCGACGACATTCTTCGACCAGCTACCTAGCTCCGTACCAATCAACATCGCTTCCGCTAAATGATTGATAATAGTTAACTTAGACTTGATTTGCCGAAGGGGGGACTCGATCTCAGCACTCGACCTAAGTTCTTTGAAGTAAACTAATTACGCGTAACCTCTCTTGCCAAAAGAATTTAGATTTCGTCGCTTAAGTACTCAGGATTCTCTTTAGTCTCACTGGTGCTCTGCTATAGTAGACACCAAACAGACACCAAAATTTCTCTATTGAATTGTTTGTCTTAAACCTACATGTTCAGGGTATTGCTCGACGGTGGTTCAATTCTTTTAGAATCAACAAGCACCAAATTTCCTAAGAACATTTCGCATTGCCTCCACTGCTTCAACTGCACGTTCTGCACAATCTTGTGGGCCTAGTTGTGACCCCAACTTATATGACAATTCTCGAGTCTGATTAAGATCAATCGTCAACATCAATCGTCACGATGAATCGTCACGAACAGTTTGTTCGTAGAGTGGATTCAGCTGAGCTCAGAATCGAGTGGGACAAATCTCTAATACTTAGATAACTTTCCTACGGTAGAATTCGTAACCCAAACGAACGCACCATCAAAGGCTATTGCATAGGGTGTTGTTGAAGGAATCGTGCCTTGGATCGAGCCATCGCTTGCCCGGAGTTTGGTGACAGTTCCGTCGTATCGACCTGTGACCCAAACGTTAGTGCCGTCAAAGACGATACCCAGGAGAGGAGTGTTACCGACGCTAAAAGTGCAGTTGCCATTTGGACAAGCACCGTCGCTTGCGCGAAGCTTCTTAACAACGCCGCACTCAGTCGCAACCCACATGTTAGTACCATCGAAGGCAACGTCATTCGCGCCGCAACCGACGTTGTAAGTAGCGAGATTCGCTCCGTCAGCGGTTCGCAGTTTCATCACAGTTCCTGCTTGTGAAGTAACCCAAATGTTGTTCCCATCAAACGCAACGCCGTGTGGATTAACACCTACGGCATAGCTCCCCTGATTTGAGCCGTCCGATGCACGAATCTTAGTAACGGTACCACCTTCCCAATTGGCGACCCAGATATTGGAGCCATCAAACGCCAGTCGACGAGGGGCATTGCCAGCCGCGTACGTTCCAAGCTCAACGCCATCGCTCGCACGCAATTTTGTGACTCCACCGTTTTCAGCAGAGACCCAAATATTCGCTCCGTCAAAGGCAATCCCATAAGGCCAGGTACCTGCGGGGCCAGCAGTGTAGGTACCAAGAACTGCACCATCACTCGCGCGTACCTTACTTACTTGATTGCCACTACCAGCCGAATCAAGCGCAACCCACATGTTGGCACCATCGAAGCCAATTCCAGCAAGATTCCCTGGTACATCAAATACTGCATTTGTGCTCGCGCTGTACCAATGTAGTGTGGCCAATTGGAGTGGATTGCTCGCTGGGACCGCTATTGACGAGATAGTAAGTGTATTCCCCGCGATAGCGATGGCGACGTCATTCCCAGCTGCGAGAGTCAGATCGGAAGAGAGACCGTTGATCGTTTGCACTAGTTGGCCTGATGCTAATGGGGCCGGAACGTTTTTCAATTGCGTCCAATCGACAGGATTCGTTGAGGCGTTTAGCGTACCTGCACTAGTGAGGTTTGCAGCGTTGAGACTCGTTGCACTAAGAGTGCCGTTCACGTTGACATTACCAACAAAAACACCTGCGGGGCCTGCTCCTACATTTATTGCTCGCAAGGCTGGACCAGAACCGACTGCACTAGTTTCAAGTGTAGGTGAACTGCTATTTGGGTTAGTCGTTTCGAAGAGTCCCGCTCTGCCGCTCACCTGTGTGTTGCGAGCGCGAAAAGCATTTCCTAGACCAGTGTGCAATGCGAACAGAGCATCATTCGTGTTCGTATTGTTGTTATTGACAAAAGAACCTGCGACGGCCCCGGTATTCGCTTCCACGTGTAAGAGTTCTGAACTTGTTGGCAGAACCATTCCTATGCCGACATTGCCATCGAACTGTCCGGCCCCGGCTACGTGAAATTTGGTTCTGGGATTCGTCGTTCCCACACCGATGTTCCCATTGGACATAATTGATAGTTTCGCACTTGAGTAAGGCTGAACAGGGATATCAGCTAAACCCGTAAAGAACAAAAGGCTCTGATCAAGAGGCACGATTTCCCTCCCGGGCGCAACTATGCTGGCACGGCTCTGCGTCGCTGAAGCGCTACCGAAGCCCAGACCAATTCCTTTTAGCTGCGAGATTGGCTGCAGTCTAAGAATAGTGTTGAGACCAACATCGTTCGATGAACCCCCATCCGAAATTGTCGTGACGTTACCTTCGAACCTCGCTGCGAGACCTCCTGCAGTGTTAACGCCTTTAACTCCAATTCCGGAGGAGTTGGTGCTCTGACCCCAAAGACCCGTCGCCGACCACTGAGGCCAAAAATGCCGCTCATAGCGTTACCGCCATCTGCTGCCACCTAAAAGCGCCGAATGGATTAGTTCCAATACCAACCGTCCCTGTCGGAGATTCGGTCAACACCGAATCGCCAATTATTCCCGTCCCGTTGTTGGTGGAATCTATCCACTTCGTAACATGGCCTACGGTCGACTGACCATTTACCAGAATTTGCCCTGTCTTAGTTATAGGCGTGGGAGCTGGGCTTGGTGATGGCAGTGGCGTCTGCGCTGTAGAAGTTCCGCTCCTCAACACGACGATCAATAGGATTACTCCGATGGCGCGTAGGAATGTGCAGTGAGTAAAGCGTTTCATGAAGAGGCCTCCTTGAATTGTTGATACCCGGAACGGGTGTAAAAGTAGTAATAACCATGAACTCATACAATCTAGATTCAGGCGCTTCTTCCAGGGAGCTGACTGAAGCTGCTTGCTTGGTTCGCCTTAGCTCATTTAAGACCGGTTGCAATCCGACCCTCATTCTGAAATGCGAAAATCAGAAGAAGATCACGCCACATCTCTGGTATTTTTCGAGACGATTCGTGCGATAATTTCGCCCTGACTAAGAGAACACCCGCGGATAAGAAGTGAGTTAGTTCCGCCCTGAGGTCGATCCACTAGTAACTCAACTTGATAACGGGACAGGTGACTCATTCACGGCAAAGCCACATTACCGACCTACTGATCGCCTGGAGAGATGGTGACCAGCACGCCTTAGAGAAACTAGTGCCGCTCGTGTATGACGAACTGAGGCGCCAGGCTGCCCGTTACCTTCGTCGTGAGCGACTTAATCATAGTTTGCAGCCAACGGCCCTCGTGCATGAGGTGTATCTACGACTCATCAACGAAGCAAATGTCCAATGGCAGAACCGCGCCCATTTCTTCGCAATTGCCGCTCGCATGATGAGAGAAATTCTCGTCGACCATGCAAGAGCTCGGCAGGCTCAGAAGCGAGGCGGAACGGCAGAGACAATACAGCTGGATGAGGCTGTAGCTATTGCCGCTGAACCTGAAGTAAACCTACTTGAGCTTGATGCAGCATTAACCAAATTAGAGATGATCGACGCACAAAAAAGTCGAATGGTTGAATTGCGTTTCTTCAGTGGCCTATCAATTGAGGAAACGGCGGAGGTCATGGGTATTTCGCCGCGAGGCGTGAATCGTCAATGGCAAACTGTCAAGGCTTGGTTGCACCGGGAAATGAGCAAAGGTAGCCGATGACGCCTGAACGTTGGCAAGAGGTCGAGAAGGTATTAGAAGCGGCACGTGAGCTTGCACCTATGGAGCGTGGCGCTTTCTTGGACCAAGTCTGCGCTCGCGATCAAGAGTTGCGTCGCGAGGTTGAGTCCTTACTGTTCCATCAGCAGCAAGCCGGCAGCTTTATTGAGACTCCCGCTGTAGATCTCAACCATGATGAGTTGGAGAAGAGTGCTCAGAATTCATTAGCGGGCCAGGAGGTGGGCCACTACCAAGTTCTCCAGCCAATCGGACGAGGGGGCATGGGTGTAGTTTACCTGGCCCAGGATATTCGTTTGCACCGTCGGGTCGCTCTGAAGTTGCTACCTGCCGAATTCGTAAAGAACAAAGACAGACTGCATCGCTTTGAGCAGGAAGCACGGGCCGCCTCGGCCCTGAATCATCCCAACATTCTCACCATCCATGACATTGGCCAAACAGCGCACGGTTACTTTATCGCTACAGAATTCATCGACGGCATCACTCTTCGTCAGCGTCTGAATGATTCTCCACTGGAGTTGAAAGAAGCGCTCGATATCGCCATTCAGGTTGCGTCCGCGCTTGCTTCTGCCCATCAAGCGGGAATCGTGCACCGCGACATTAAGCCGGAAAACATCATGCTGCGCCGTGATGGCTACATCAAAGTGTTGGACTTTGGTTTGGCGAAGTTGATTGAAACGGAACAACCCACCACCTCGGGTGAAGCCGCCACACTGCGGATGGTCCAGACGGAGACTGGAGTCGTCATGGGCACCGCGACATACATGTCGCCAGAACAGGCGCGCGGAAAAGACGTGGACGCGCGGACTGATATCTGGAGTCTGGGAGTGGTGCTCTATGAGATGGTTGCTGGCAGATCTCCGTTTGAAGGCGAGACTATGAGTGATGTAATCGCGGCTATTCTAAAAACTGAGCCGCTCTCTTTAACTTCCCTTGAACCGGAGACGCCAGCCGAGCTCCAACGAATTTGTAGAAAGGCAGTGCGCAAGAAACGCGAGGAGCGGTACCAAACTGTGTTGGATATGGCAGTGGACTTGAAAACTCTCAAACGAGACTTGGAATTCGCTTCAGAACTGGAAATTTCTTCGCGACCACCCCTGAGTAGTAGCAAACAGAGCAGGCCGCTTACATACGGGGCAAAGCTAGGAATTGCGGCTTCTACGGGTAATGAACCACCTGCGCGCCCTACTTCCAGTGCAGAATATCTACTCTCCGAAACCAAACAGCATCCGGGCGGTGCAACTTTGCTTCTGATTGGGGTTGCTATTGCGGGACTCGCTGCAGCACTCGGTATCTACAGGTTGACTTGGCGAAATGAACGGACACCCCTACTGAATGAGAAAATGACGATAAGCCGACTCACGACAACCGGCATCATTCGCGCAGCAACGATCTCAAGAGATGGCAAGTATGTGGCTTACACGACTGATGATCAAAGCCTCTGGATTCGGCAGGTTGCGACCTCAAATAACATCCAGATTGGCTCAGCCTTGAAGGACGGGGAATTGTTTGGTTTGACCTTCTCCGCCGATGGAAACTACCTATATTTTGGCAAAAATGAGTTTGGAAAGTTAGTACCGTCGCTTTACCAAGTGTCCACACTGGGAGGAGCGCCAAGAACTATTCTCGCCAATGTGCATAGTGCCATCACCTTCTCACCTGATAACCGCAAATTCGCTTTCGAGAGATTCCAGCTAGAAAACAGCGAATCGCAAATAGTGATTGCCAATGCAGACGGCACTAACGAACAAATACTCGCCAAGCGAATTAATCCTGAGTGGTTCGGAGGCTCAGGGATTTCATGGTCGCCCGACGGAAAGACCATTAGCGTCATCGCCGGCGACAAATCATTTCAGCAGTATATCATCCATTTGCGAGTGGATGATGGAGCACAAGTACCGCTGAAATCGGAGAAGTGGGGCGATGTGCGCGACATCGCTTGGCTGAGTGACGGTAGTGGTCTTTTGATCGCTGCGAATGAGCCTGACCAGCGAGGATTTTCGGTTCTACCTCGATGGCCAGAAGTGCAGTCATTGCAACTATGGCTTGCCTCATATCCCGGCGGTGAGGTCCACCGAATTACTAATGATCTAAACAGCTATTTGCATGTAAGCGTAACGTCAGATTCCCAGACCTTGGTTGCACCGTCTGTCAATTTGGTCTCTAACATCTGGGTCTTTCAAAACCTGGACGTTAATCATGGCCGTCAGATCTCTTTGGGTAATAACGATGGATACAACGGACTGTCATGGGCGCCGGATAACAGCATCGCATATTCGTCAAACGCTACGGGGCACTGGCAGATCTGGAAGGCAAATGATGATGGAACCGGCCAAAAGCAGCTCACCGACAATAGCAAAGGGGGCAGTAACCCCTATGTGACCCCTGATGGCCGCTACGTTGTCTTTAGTTCTCCTGACACGGAGGGTATCACTCACATTTGGAGAATGGACATCGATGGCAGCAACCTCAAGCAGCTGACCTTTGGAAATGGCGAGTCCGCGGATGGCTTGTCGCTGGACGGACTTTGGGTGGTCTACTCGGGTTTGTATCCTGGGGGAACGACTTTTCCGTGGTATGTAGGGAAAGTGCCGTTAGAAGGAGGCGAGTCGGTACGTATCAAGGAGAATGCCTTCGGCGCTTCAGTTTCACCCGATGGAAAACTAATAGTTTGCGGCTACCTCGATCCGAAGATGAACCCCCAAATAGGAGCGGCAATACTTCCGTTTGAAGGTGGAGAAGTCATCCATAGGTTCAATAATTTTGCGTTCGCTCGATGGAGCCCTGACGGGCGCGCTTTGACCTATGCGGATCGAGGAAAACTTTGGAGTCAACCAATCGCGGGTGGAGCACCGAAAGAGCTCATTGACCTTGGCTCTGATGACATTACATGGTTCGACTGGTCGAAAGACGGAAAGCGCCTCGCCGTTGCCCGTGGTCATCAATCAACCGATATAGTCTTGATCTCGAATTTTAGGTAACAAGTTTCTTGTGCTTACTCAATGGATCTTCAGAAGAGTCGGATGGTGGAGTTGCGGTTTTCACTGGCTTATCGATCGAAGAGACCGCTGAAGTGATGGGAGTCTCTGCGCGAACCGTGATTCGTCAGTGGCAGAATGCAAAGGCTTGGTTGCATCGCGAAATATCGCGAGGTGAGAAGTTGTGACGCCTGAACGATGGCAACAGATTGAGAAAGTGTTTGAAGCGGCCCGTGATTATGCGCCTGAAGAACGCACTACGTTTCTCGAACGCACCTGCACTGGTGATGAAGAGTTACGACGCGAAGTCGAATCGCTGTTGGCCCATCACGCACAAGCCAAGAGTTTTATCGAATCTCCGGCTGCAGATCTTATTCCCGACGAACGTCAGAGTTTCGAAGCACAGTTGATCGGACATCAGATTGGTCACTATCAAGTTGTGCGTGAACTTGGTCGCGGTGGCATGGGTGAAGTTTACCTGGCCCAGGACACTCGACTGCACCGCCGTGTAGCGCTCAAGATATTGCCGGCTGAGTTTGTGAAGAACAAAGCCAGGTTGCATCGCTTCGAACAAGAAGCAAGAGCGGCTTCGGCTCTTAATCATCCTAACATCCTCACCATTCACGACATCGGACAAACCGAACACGGCTATTTCATCGCCACCGAATTCATCGACGGTGTCACCCTGCGCCATCGTATTAACGCTGGCCAGCTAGAGTTGCCAGAGATTCTCGACATTGCAATTCAGGTGGCGTCGGCGCTCTCTGCGGCGCACTTGGCTGGGATAGTTCATCGGGACATCAAACCCGAGAACATCATGCTGCGGACTGACGGTTACGTTAAGGTGCTCGACTTTGGTCTGGCAAAGTTAGGCGAGCAAGCTAAGTCCGTCACTTCCGGTGAAGCCCCAACGTTGCGCATGGTGCAGACTGAGTCAGGTGTGGTGATGGGTACGGCGACTTACATGTCACCTGAACAGGCGCGAGGCCGTGAGGTTGATCCACGCACAGACATCTGGAGTTTGGGTGTAGTGCTTTACGAGATGGTTGTCGGAAAGACCCCGTTCGCTGGCGAAAGCATGAGCGATGTCATTGCCGCAATCCTGAAGACTGAGGCTTCACCAATAACATCAGTGATCAGTGATGCGCCGGAAGAGTTAAATCGCATTATCGGGAAAATGCTCCGTAAAGACAGAGAAGAGCGTTATCAGAGTGTCAAAGATCTCGCCGTTGACATGAAGAGCTTGCGGCGAGCACTGGACAGCCATATTGAGCTCGGTCATACCTCTTCGGCGAAAAATGTGGCGTCAATGAAACTGAGTGAGCAAGTATTTGCAACTGGTCAAATGACCCAAAACGACAAATTACCTAGCGGCACTCAAGCAGTCGACCTTCGTGCGACCTCAAGTGCTGAGTACCTCATAAGCGAGATCAGACAACACAAGAAGATCGTGATAGCAATCCTGTCGATTATTGCGATAGGTGTTTTAGCGTCGCTATACGGTTTGTACAAACTTAAGGGAAAAGATCAATCAGGTGTTAGGTCGCCATTGCAGATCACAAGAGTGAGTGCCGACGGCAAAATCATGGACGCGACAATCTCTCCTGATGGTAACTATTTCGGCTATATGCTGGAAAAGGGGCAGGATTGCAGCGTTTGGATCAAGCACTTGGCGACAAATAGTTCGGTTCAAATTTCGTCCGCAATCAAATGTCCAATCCTAGGTTACGCATTGCGTTTTTCACGAGACGGGAGCTACGTCTATTACTCAGATGGCTCGGATCTTTATCGTGTTCCCGTATTGGGTGGCTCAGTCAACAAAATCATCAGCAATGTGAACTCGGCTATTTCGTTTTCGCCGAATGGTAGAGAAATCACATTCAAACGGCTGTCGCCAGATTCACGATCTTACGACGTTGTGATAGCTAATCTTGATAGCACTGTCGAAAGAATACTACATACTCGGGAAACCCCGTCGCCTGTGTTAGCGAGTGGCCCCGCATGGTCACCTGATGGAAATCTTATTATCTATATGGGAGAGGTCGACCAGAGACGACAGGCGTTGTTTGCGATTTCACTAGCAGACAACGCAGAGAGGCAAGTTGGCGCTCAGACCTGGTTTGAAGTGCAAAATATTGATTGGCTATCAGATGGCAGTGGTTTAATTCTGGCTGCACAATCTGAAGTTGGATCGCCAACGCAAATTTGGCAGATCTCGTACCCTGCCGCCGAATTGAGGAGGGTAACAAATGATGTAAATAACTACGTGGATATAACGCAGACCGCCGACTCGACAAAGCTGCTCGGCCTGACCTCGGATCTGACATCGCAGGTCTGGACACTTTCTGTCATGGATCCACAAAGTCTCAAGCAAATTAGTTTTGGCGATGATCGTGAAGTTGCTTGGACACCTGATGGTCACATAGTTTTCTCCTCATACGACAAAGGAGCGGCTCAACTACGAATCATGGATCAAAGCGGGAGTAATCAACAGGCATTGACTGATGGGCCTGGCTATCATGAGCACCCATCGATTTCTAGAGATGGTCAGTACATTGCCTTTGCTCTTTCTCAGGACGGAGGACGCCGCACGGTCTGGAAAATGAATATTGATGGAAGGAACCAAACACAGTTAACGAACGCTGGTTCTGAGAGCTGGCCGACTTTTTCACCAGATGGTCAGTGGATTGTATATGAATCGTTACCGCAATCCCAAGCTTCGGCACTTTGGAAGGTACCACCAACAGGTGGAGCGCCTTCGAAGGTTAGCGATGAAACGGGGGTGGCCAGAGTGTCTCCAGACAATAAGTTAATTGCGTCTACCTATTATGACTTTAAGACACGAAAGGAATATTTTCAGGTACGATCATTTGAAAACGGCGAACGCGTCGGATTGTTTGAGCTCGCGCTCGGAAATCCGATACCGCCCTCCTGGCTTCCCGATGCAAGCGGTATCTGTTTCGTTGAAACCCGCGGGTCGATCTCGAACATATGGGTACAACCGCTCCAGGGAGGCCCAAGGAAGCAGATTACGGACTTTAAATCAGACTACATTTCTTCTTTCGACTTGTCACAAGACGGAAAACGACTCGCTATAGCGCGCGGGCCGCTGAACACTCAGGTTGTATTGATCACGAATTTCCGATAGCGCAGCTTTATGAGAATCGATGTGACACCTGAACGATGACAACACATTGAGAAAGTGTTCGAAGCAGCGCGTGAGCACTCGCCTGAGGAATCAAGCTGTCGGGTTTGGCCGTGGCAGCGAATTACGCGCGCCTAAAGGGACGTTCCCATCAGGTTTTCAAGAGCCGACTCATCGCCATCCCTCCACCCCTCTAGCCGTTTTGTTATTTCATGACACTGCGCTTCCATTGCGTTTTCAGATCCAGAGAGAGAGAGTGGTCTACACAGTAGAGATTAACAGCTGTCTCATCTCACTCTCGAACCTTGGTCCAAGATGTGAAGTGAAGGCATTGAGTCTAAAGGGTTTAGGTGGTGCCGAAGGGGGGACTCGAACCCCCACGAGTTACCTCACACGCCCCTCAAACGTGCGCGTCTGCCAGTTCCGCCACTTCGGCATTTGGGTGAGCGGGATATTTCAAATGTCCGATATGCGTCTGTTTTATCGTAAGGTTACAAACAACGCACGTCGGAGAAATCATTAGCGCCTAACCGTAAAGCGAAATCAATGAACGTTCGTGTTTGTCGAGTCACGACAAGCTAAAGCATATCGGACATCAAAGCAATTGGACAAACAATTCCTTTTCAAACAAAAGCAAAACTACTTCTTACTCGCAGACGGTGATGCAGCTGGAGCAGACGAAGCGGGAGCAGTTGTCGCAGCCGGCGCTGCCTGCTGCTGCGTGGGCGACGGGCTCGGTGTTGCGATCGGCGCACTCTCCGGATTCGATTGTAAAACTGAACGCGAACCAGTCAGCGTCGGCAACGACAACATCAAAGCAACGAGCATGAAAACTCCCGCTGCACCGATCGTAATCTTTGCCAACAAGCTCGCGGTGCCGCGCGGACCAAATGCTGTGCTGGAAAGACTACTCGAAAAGAGCGCGCCTGCATCGGCTTTTCCCGGTTGCAAGAGAATACTAACGATCAAGACTATACAGGACAGTATAAATAAGCCGTATAAGATGTAAGTGAACAAATCAGGACTCCTCGTGAATCGTGAATCGTAAATCGTGAATCGTGAATCGTAAATCGAAAGCAATAACGATTCACTATTTGCGATTAACGATTCACGATTTGTAGTTAACTATCTTCGCGAAACTATCCGCCTTCAAACTCGCCCCGCCGACCAAAGCACCGTCAATGTCAGGCTGTGACATCAGTCCGGCTATGTTGTCTGGTTTGACGGAGCCGCCGTAAAGGATTCGCAACGCTTCGGCTGCTCCAGTGGAGTGCCTATCCGCGAAAACGCGCCGGATAAACGCGTGCATTTCCTGCGCTTGCTCCGGCGTCGCTGTACGTCCCGTGCCAATAGCCCAAACCGGTTCGTAGGCGAGGATGATACGGTCGAGGTCCTGGGCTGTCAAATCGTTGAATCCGCCCTTTAATTGCCCTGCAACAACATTTTCTGCAATGCCCTGATCTCGCTGCGCCAGGCTTTCACCAACGCACACAATGACCGTAAGTCCGCTGTCGATTGCTGCTCGAGCTTTTCGACTGACCATTGAATCGGTCTCGAAATACAATTGCCGTCGCTCCGAATGTCCAACGATAACGTACCGCGCGCCCACGTCTCGTAACATGAAGGCAGCGACTTCTCCCGTGTGTGCCCCCTCTTCAACTTCAGTCGAGCAATCCTGGCCAGCGACTTTGATGTTCGAACCTTCAAGTCGATCCGCGACTGTCTTAATAGCCGTGAAAACAGGTGCAATTACGACTTCGCAATGATTGGCATTCGCGACAAGTGGCTTCAGAGCGAGTGCCGTTTCGACAGCGTCGCCAAGCGACTTGTACATCTTCCAGTTTCCGGCGATTACGGGTTTACGCATAAGCAAAACCGTGCTTTGTGTTTTGTACTTTGTTCTTGGTACTGAATTCAAAGCACAAAGAGCAAAGCACGAAGAACAAAGTTCTATTTATCAGTTAACGCTTCAACTCCCGGCAGTGTTTCACCAGCCAGAAATTCCAAAGTTGCCCCACCCCCGGTCGAGATGTGTGTAATACGATCGGCGACGCCTGCTTTGGTTACTGCTGAAACAGAGTCTCCACCACCGACGATAACAATTGCCCCACGATCAGCTGCCTCCGCAACCGCCTTGGCTACGCCAATGGTTCCCTGATCGAATGGTGGTTCCTCAAAGACGCCCATCGGTCCGTTCCAAATGACCATCCTCGCATCCGCAAGAGCTGCAGCAAAGTGCGCGACTGTTTCGACTCCAATATCCATGCCGACCAAACCAATATTCGTAAACTCGATCGGAATGGTTTTCGCAACTATGTCTTCTCCCTTCACGGGCTCGTAGCTATCGACAACCTGATGATCAGTCGGAAGCAGGAAAGCAATTCCCTTCTCTTCAGCTCGCCTCTTGATACCAAGGGCGGTCTGCAACATGTTGTCTTCAACCATCGACTTGCCAACCGTAAATCCTTCTGCTTTGAGGAACGTGTAGGCCATTGCGCCGCCGATCAGAATCTTATCAACGCCGCGATCGATCAGTGCGTTGATTACGGGGATCTTGTCAGAAACTTTCGCACCACCAAGGATCGAGACGAATGGATGCTCGGGGTTATTGATCGCACGTCCAAGGTACTCGAGCTCTTTCTCCATCAACAATCCGGCCGCCGCTTTTGAGACATACTTTGTGATGCCGGCAGTTGAGGCATGGGCGCGGTGTGCAGAACCAAATGCGTCATTTACGTAAACATCGCAGAGTTCCGCGAGTTGTTTAGCGAACGCATCGTCGTTCTTCTCTTCTTCAGCATGGAAGCGAAGATTTTCCAAAAGCAGGACCTCGCCACTCTTTAGGTTTGACGCTTTCGCTTTTGGTCCCTCACCAACGCAGTCTTCTGCAAACTGCACCGGTTTGCCAAGCAATTCCTCAAGATGTTCGGCGACGGGTTTGAGACTGTACTTGTCTACGCGTTGACCCTTAGGTCGACCAAGATGCGAAGCAAGAATGACGCGGGCTCCATGATCCAGTGCGTACTTGATTGTCGGCAAAGAAGCACGAATCCGTGTATCGTCTTCAACCTTGCCGTCTTTGATTGGCACGTTGAAGTCGACCCGAATGAACACGCGTTTGCCGGAGAGATCGAGATCTTTGATGGAGAGTTTTTGCATCATTGGTCTTTGGTCTTTGGTTTTTGGTCTTTCGACCTCCGTTTGAAACAAAGGCCAAAGACCCAAGGCCTAAAGCCAACTTAGAGCCCTTTCCCCGCGATGTACTTGATCAAATCTCTAACACGACACGAATACCCCCACTCGTTGTCATACCACGAAAGTACCTTCAACATGTTTCCGCCAATCACTTTCGTATATTCGGCATCAACGATTGACGAGTTTGAGTTTTGTTTGAAGTCGACAGAGACCAAGGGCTCTTCGGAGAACGCCAGGATGCCATTCAACTCTTCATTAGCAGCATCCTTCAGTGCGCGATTCACCTCTTCCGCAGTCGTTTCCTTCTCCAAATCCATGACAACGTCCACCAGTGAAACGTTCGGAGTCGGAACTCGCACAGAAATGCCGTCGAATTTACCTTTCAGCTCGGGTAAGACAAGTGCTACAGCTTTAGCGGCACCGGTGGAAGTTGGAATCATCGATAAAGCCGCGGCGCGTGCACGACGCATATCTTTATGCGGCAGATCAAGGAGTTGTTGGTCGTTTGTATACGAATGAATGGTCGTCATCTGCGCAGAACGAATTCCAAACTTCTCATGCACTACTTTGGCAACCGGAGCCAGACAATTCGTCGTACACGACGCGTTCGAAATGATGTTATGTTCTGCCGGATTGTACCGTTCTTCATTAACGCCCAGCACAATCGTGATGTCTTCGTTCTTGGCAGGGGCCGAGATAAT
>DATDFV010000228.1:0-39681 GCA_036522415.1 Pyrinomonadaceae bacterium
TTGATTTGATTGATTCGTCGGAGGAGTCGATTGTGAAACCTGGGCCAGGGTTGCAGCAGGTAAACACACGAGCGGAATGAGTACCAAAAGGGGGATCGCCTTCGATCTCACTCGTAGAAACATATTAAAACGGTTGAATCCGAGTATAGCGATCAGAACCTTAATGGAAGATTAATGAAAGGTGCTTCGACAGTGATTGCTGAGGTTAGATCAGTTTGTGTCTTGTGTGTTTTTTGTGTTTTGGTGGACCGAAGGACCAATAGGTCCTATTTCTACTGATCTCGTGGCTCGAGGATGTAACCCTCGCCGCGACGTGTGTGAAGTAACTTCGTTGCGTGTTGCTCGTCGATCTTTTTTCTGAGTCGATTGATATAGACCTCAATCGCATTTGAAAAAGGATCGAACGAATCATCCCAAACATGTGCTGCGATTTCACCGCGCGACACGAGTTGCCCTACCCGACGAGCCAGGTACTCCAAAAGCGCATATTCCTTTGCAGTTAATTGAATCTCCTGGTCGGCTCTCGACACTTTATGGCCCGCTGAGTCAACGACCAGATCTGCAATCTCGAGAATGTCCGGGCGGAGTTGTGAATCTCTTCGTAGCAGCGCATGCAGGCGCGCCAGCAATTCGCGAAACGAGAAGGGCTTGGTCAAATAGTCGTCAGCGCCCGCTTCAAAACCAGTAAGACGATCCTCAATCGTTGCGCGCGCCGTGAGCATCAGGATTGGAGTTGGGTTTCGACGCGTGCGAAGTTCACGACACACTTCATATCCATCACGATCGGGAAGGAGAACGTCGAGCACAATAACGTCGTAGTCATTGATTGATGCGAGGTACAGAGCAGTTTGAGCGTCGTTAGCTACGTCAACGGCATAGCTTTGCTCGCGCAGGCCTTTCATGATTACCTGCGCCATTCGTGGTTCATCTTCTACAAGCAAAACACGCATAAGTGAAATGTCCGACGAACTTTAGTTGGTCGCGCCTTCAGACTGCGGAGATGTTTAGCAGTTATGTCTCACCTCCAGCAAGGGGATCGTGCGCGAAACGGCAATCATCGATCAGAGGCACCTCGACCGGAGACACGCAAGCTCTTTTGTCGGAGCGCGTCCGTCCTCGGCCGCCCCCGTCGAACAGAACCAACTGGATTAATGCATGCAACCTTATTTACTGGAGACGCGCTGCGACAAATCGTGCGTGTATACAGTCGAGTTGGTTCTGTTCGACGGGGGCGACCGAGGACGGTTCCACTGTTCTTGCACTCCGAGGCGATCTTCTTATATGCCTCGGGAGGATCCAGCAGGGATACGAATGCGCCATGCTCATTTCGGAGGATCGTATGTGTCGAAATAAAAGACCGCATGCACACCTTGCTGTTGTACTGGACGACGATCGCGATCGCGATTTCGGCATGTTGCGTCAACCCGGTCATCGGTTCTTCTTCTCTGTCGAAGAGGTTGAACCTTTGTCGCAAGTCATCAGAGAGGAAAAGGAGTGATTACGCAGCCGACTATACTCATCGCTTGGAAGTTTTGTCAGAAGTTTTTGAACCCAGGGAGTACTTCGAATGGCGTGGACTTGGCTCAATTGCGCACAGTGGAATCAAATTGTATCTCAAACTCGTTCCATTGTCCGGAGTTGTAAAAGAGGCGTTGACGTTCTCGTCGCATCGTTTCACCGATACGCACATCACCCTGGCTCACGGTAGTGGCGGATGCGAGATACTTGGTCTCGATCCCCTCTATGTCGCAAACGAGGGAAAACTCGTCGCGATTGTCTCGGCGGAATTGGCGCACGCGCTCGTTGCCCGAATGAAACAAAACAAGTATGGTGCTGCTGCGAGTATTTTCGGAGAAGTTAAAGCGGAGCCAGCTGGAATAGTTTCAATGCGCACTGCTTTTGGTGGAACGAGAATTGTTGACATGCTCGTCGGAGAACAATTACCACGCATATGTTAGAGAATGTAGGTTCACTGAGCGCAGTAACCGTTTTGATCATCGGGTTCACGCTCGGTCTGAAACATGCGACCGAAGTCGATCACGTGGTCGCCATTTCGACGATCGTTAGTCAGCACAAGAACGTGTTTCGTTCCGCGATCGTTGGGGCGCTTTGGGGCGCTGGTCACACCGCGTCGTTGTTGGTCGTTGGAGCGATCGCGTTGTTGTTGCGAGTGGCGATTCCCGAGAGAGTGAGTGGCTTGTTGGAGTTCGGTGTTGCGTTAATGATCATCGGTCTCGGCATAAGTGCCCTTTGGCGTGCGTTGAGGAAGGGAACTCAAATCCACGTACACGAACACAGTCATGATGGGTTGAAGCATAAGCACATTCACTTTCACGAGCACGAAAAGAAACACGAACCGTCTTCAACTTCTCGCCACTCGCATACGGTCTCACGAGTTGGAATAAAGCCTCTACTTATTGGCACGATGCACGGACTCGCTGGTTCAGGAGCCTTGACGCTGCTCGTCTTGACGCAGATTAACTCATCCTTGATTGGGTTCTTGTACCTGGCTATTTTCGGACTAGGATCGATCGTCGGGATGGTCTTGATGTCTGGATTGTTGGGCCTGCCGTTCGCACTCACCTCACGAAACCTCGATCAAATACATCGGCAATTGCAAACAGTTGCCGCCGCACTCAGCATTTGTTTTGGCATCTGGTACGCATATCACACCGGGACCAGCCGGCTGTTCTAATCAAAAGAATTCAGTACCAACCGTGAAAGTAATCAGAGATCTCGGTGCTGGGAGCGAAGGCGTCCCCGCCTGCCCGCGTCGCGCGCTACCCTGATCGGGGCGCAACTGTTCGCTAGGCAAGGTCGTGGAGTTAACTTACTTGGTTACGTTTGACGCGGGCAGGCGGGGGACGCCTGTCGCTCCCAGGACCGAGGTCTCTGATTATTTTTCAGCCGCGAGGAGGCGCTGACTTCAATCCTTTTACGGCTTCTTTTTTGTGTTATTGCGGCCGCTGGTTTTGGTCCCATCTGTCATGGCTCGGCTTCGTCTCACCGGTTCCTGATACCAACGTGTTCCGGTTCTATACTCCTGTTCCGTACGGCCCAACATCGCCAGCGCGCGCTTGGGTCTCAAGTGCGCACAAGCCACAATGATCGAATTTATCAACGCCATTGGAGCTACGTAAGAACCGGTGAACGATGGGCTGCTGGTTGGCGCTACGAGATAGTCCTCACAATGCAGTGCAATTGGTGATGTGTCGCTATCAGTAATACCGAAGGTGGGAATTCCACGCGCGTGTGCGCGATCAACGGCTTCAACGGTTTCCCGGAGACATCGTCCAAAGCTAATCGCAACCAAAAGATCATTTTTTGTTAGCAGATCGATTTTGTGTTGCAGGTTTCCCGTACTGCCAACTGGCGCGTGAGCGTCAAAGCCTAACGGCGTTAGACCATAAGCAAGAAACCAGGCTAACGATGCTGCAAGATCCACACCCACGACAAGCAGACGCCGTGCGCCATGAATCCTCTTTGCCAGATCGACGACGCGAGTCGCCTCCAGGCTCGACCGCAAAACACTCAAACTTTCACTGTCTCGATGCAGACAATGCTCAACTTGATCGACGACACTCCGTTTTTGTTGTGTAGCGGCCTTCAGAACTGTGTAGGGCGTAATGTGATTGACGAAGTGTTGGCGAAGGTCGGCAGCAAAATCCGCAAAGCGCTCATAGCCGAGGGCCTGCACACTGCGAACGATTGTTGCAGCGTCAACGTTGTAGCGTTTCGCCATCTCTCGCGACGAGAGAAAAAAAGTCTCTTCGTGTTTGTCCAGAATCTCTCTGATTAAACGACGGCGACTGCCACTCAAAGATGATGTTGCAAAGCGTACTTCGAGTGAGGTGAGAGAAGACTTGGAGCTGTTCAGGTCGCGATTATTCACTACCTTCCCTGCTGTCATGATTCGCTCCTTGTTACGCGCGCGGCGAAGTCACGCGCCTTGTCGCGAGATGTACTCCTGAGTTTCGGTTAGTTGCTCAATGAACTCGATATCAACTTCAAAGCCGAGGCCGACTCCTTGAGGAACCTTCACCGTGCCATCTGACACGGTAACCTCAGGACAGATGATGTCTCGTGCAAAATAGCGTGAGCTGGCGGAAATGTCACCGGGCAAAGTAAACCCGTGCAAGCTTGCGAGAGCGATGTTGTGCGCCCGTCCGATACCTGATTCGAGCATGCCTCCGCACCATACGGGGATTCCTTTTGAAGCACACAAGTCATGAATGGGCAGAGCTTCTGAATAACCGCCGACGCGTCCGATTTTGATGTTGATTATCCGGCAGCTTTCCAACTCCAGGGCTGCCGTTGCTTGTCGCTGACCAACAATGCTCTCGTCAAGGCATATGTCCGTGCGAATCAACTTCTGTAGTTTTGCATGATCCACAAGATCATCATTTGGCAGAGGCTGCTCAACCATCAGCAGGTCGTATTGATCGAGCCCTTTGAGATGATCGCTATCGTTCAACGTGTAAGCCGAATTCGCATCAACGGAAAGCAATATGTTTGGGTTGCGACGGCGGACCTCATCAACAACATCCAGATCCCACCCGGGTTTGATTTTTAGTTTGATTCGCTGATAGCCAAGGCTGAGGAATCGTTCAACTCGATCAAGAAGTTGAGAAACCGTTGGTTGGATTCCGAGACTGACACCTACCGCTACTTGCTTTTGAGTGCCGCCAATTAAAGCAGACAACGACTGTTGCGTCGCCTGAGCCAGCAGATCCATGTAGGCAAGTTCGAGACCTGCCTTCGCCATGTTGTGTCCACGAAAAGGAGCCAGTCGTTTTGCGAGATCGGCAAGTCCTTCGATGGGTACCGTTAGCAGTGCTGGACCAAGGAAGTCTCGGATTACGTGAAAGGCCGTGCCGACAGTCTCATAGCTGTAAAGAGGGCGTTCGGCTGCAACCACTTCACCCCAACCTCTCAATCCATCTGAGTGGAGACATACCAAAAAGATCAATCGAGAGTCTATTTTCCCGAAACTGGTTTCAAACGGTTCGAGCAGCGGCAGACGTATTAACCTCATCTCGACGGCTTCAATCTGGATGCTCTGCGGTGTGTGCTGTTGTTGATGATCCAGGGCACGCTGCATGGCCGCGAGAAAATAGCACACCAGTTTTCCCGGTGCAACAACTGTTGTAGAGAATTGACACGATGCAACGGACGATGTTATATACCGCTACGCTGATTGTCAGGTATCTGATTTTCATTCACTGAACAGCGCGTTGCTTCCAAGTTCCGGCACGTTCCAATCGCAGTTACAAAAACAGGGATGGGTTCCAACAACTCTCGTCGCAGGAGGCGGAATTATGAAGGAGTCAGGCGTTATTTCTGTGCAGCGGTGTAGGCGCGACCAGCGGCCTCTGAGGTCACTTGCGCTACTATCGTTCGCAATCTTGCTTTCTCTCGTTGTCGCTCCCCGCGCATTCACTCAAACAACAATCTCAACAATTGAAGGCACCATAAAAGACGCGCGCGGCAGCGTGGTAAGTGGGGCGCAGGTTGTGGTGAAGTCTGCTGCTTTGGGTATCGAACGTACCTCGACGAGCGATGAGAACGGTTTCTACAGAGTTACTGCTTTGCCCGCCGGAGTCTATTCCATGTCGATTACCCACACCGGGTTCGCGACTCGAAACTTCGACAACATCGAGCTCACGCTTAACCGAACGTTGACGGTGGATATTCCACTTGAAGTTGAAGCCGTTCAGGGGCAGGTCCAGGTGATCGAAGCAGCCGAACTGCTGAACCCTACCGGATCCGCGACTGGGTCAACTGTTACGCCGAAACAGATTCGCGAAATGCCGACTAACGGTCGTAACTATTTGGACTTAATGCAGCTAGTGCCCGGCGTTGTCGTTAACCGGCAAGCGGACGTTGGCAGCGATAACGCAACGCCAGTTTTGGGGGAACGCGCAGGAAACAACAACTTTCTTATCGATGGTCATCCAAATAAGGATACTGTGACTGGAGGAGCAGCTTCACAATTCAATCAGGAGACCATCGCAGAGTTTCAGGTATTGACTGCGGGATTCAGAGCAGAGTTTGGACAAGCTTCTGGTGCCCTCGTCAACGTGATTACTAAGAGCGGAACCAACGACTATCACGGACTAGCTTCAATCTTCTTTCGCAATAACGCGTTCGATTCGTCGAATTCATTAAACTCAGGTGCGGATGTTCCGTTTCTCCAACGTTGGGATGGCAGCGTTGCTCTTGGTGGTCCGATCGTCAAAGACAAGGTTTTCTTCTTTGGCTCTGGCGAGAGGATCAGAGAAAATCGCGAGCTAAACTTTGTGTTCCAACCGAATACGCCGCAGGTCATCAAGGACTTTGAAGCAGGGTTTGATAATCCCTCTCGTACCTTTGATACACGTGGCTTTCTCAAGTTTGACGAGCTGCTTGGCCGGCATAGTCTCAGCCAGTCAGTTAGTTATACCAATGGTAACGTCAGCGAGTTTCTGCCTCTTTCAAATTCCACTGCCTTGCCGTCCAGAAGAAATGACACCGGTGCTCGCCATTTATTGCTCGCGTTTAGTGACACGGTTCTGGCGGGCGATAAAGGTAACCCCTGGGTCTTAACACTCCGTGGAGGTTATCGAGGGGACACGTCTGAAACGCGACCTGCTCATCCTGACGCGGGTGTAGGTACTACATTCAATATGTTCACTACGAATTCGGGACTCCCTCTTTTCGGAGATCTGGGTTCACCCTCCTTTGGCAACAATACATCGCGAACAGCATTGGACCAGAAGTACACTTCGCTTTCTGCAAATGCCAACAAGCTCTTTGGTGATCACAATGTGAAGTTTGGTTGGAATTTCCTGCGGACCCGTGTCGATGGCCTCGAGTCGTCCATTCTGAACCTTCAGCTCTTTGCTACGGTTCCTGACTTCATCGCTCTTGGACCTGTAAATTCGGGGTTCTTTACGCAGACCACTGTTGGTGGCCTGACACCCGCGGCTAATCAAATTCGCTTGCGCAACAACTACAACGCATTGTTTGTTCAGGATGACTGGAAGTTTCATCCGCGACTCACTCTGAATCTTGGCATGCGTTGGGACTATGACTCTGAGTTCAAAACGAAGACTAACATCTCACCGCGAGTCGGTTTCGCGTGGGCGCTAACACCGAAAACCATCATCCGCGGACATTGGGGACACTTCTATGATCAGTTTCGGCTTGGTCTGGTTCGAGATGTACCAGCCTTCGGCGGCGCTGACAGGCGCGTGATACAACCGTTTTCGTACCCGCGATTATTTGAGGCAGTTCCATCATTCATTGTTGCGGCGGTTAATGCGCAACTCTTCCCGCCTAGCGGACTATGCATCTCACCAAACCTGACTGACGCTCAGATCACCGCGGGGAACGTGGCTTGTCCGTTCTCGCCTGGGTTATTTATCGGAATTGACAGGTTGAATAAAGTTGTTGCCCCAGGTCACGCTCTGATTCCCGCAGGTGCCGTGGTTAATGTGAGCAATATTCAGTCGCTGTCCGGGCTTTCTCCGGATCAGTATTTAACGCAGGCTGCGGCAGCCGTCGGAAAACCAAATGGTTTCTTTTTCTGGGGTCCTTTTGGTGCATTGACTCATCCCGCAATACCTGCTCAGCTCTTTCCCACTGACGTCGATCGAACATTCAAAACGCCCTATACAAGCAGTGTTAGCATCGGCGTGCAACGAGAGATCCGGAATATTGTGATCGAAGCGGATTACTATCATCGCGAGATGAACAATATGCTCGGAGATCGCGAGGCCAACATTGGCTTCCAGACCAGAGTCGGGATTCGAACCTTCCTGGCACCATTTGCGGCGGGACCGATCCATACCTTTGGTCCATGGTATCACGGTGATTACGATGGTCTTGTGGTCGCTTTCACAAAACGACTGACGAGGCGCTTCACCTTGAGTGGCGATTACGCTTTCGCAAACGAAACGGATAACCAGTTGGGAATCAATTCTCTGCCGTCTGATAGCTTTGTTGGCGCAGTGCCTGTAGTTGTTGATCCGGTGAATCACAAAACCAATGAAACCAGCTCCTTCATCAGTAGCACCGGTCATTTTGTGCAAAGGGCAGGCACATTTCTGAATGGACCAGATCTGGATAAAGGTCCGTCGGATCTTTCAGTGGATCACGTCTTCCAGCTCAACGGACTCTTGGAACTTCCGTGGAAGGTTCAGATAAGCGGAATCTTTCGAGCACAAAGCGGTTTTCATTACAGCCGAGGCGCGCTTGTGACCGAGGATCCGGATGGAGATGGAACTTTTAACACGATCGACCATGGCCCAGGTGCCGGTCGTAATGCTTTTACAAGTCCGCCTTTCGTCAATCTAGACTTGCGGTTTGCCAAGAGGTTCGACATCACCGAACGTGTGAAGGTCCAGGCATTGTTTGAGTTTTTTAATATATTCAACAGGCAAAACCCAGCTGCTGTTCAAACGCAACAGAATGTTAAAAACAGTCCGTTCGCGTCAGTTTCACAAGTACTACCAGGCCGAGAGGGTCAGGTGGGATTGAGATTCGAGTTTTAGGGAACCATTGTTTCAAACTGGGACCGCCGTGCTGGGTGCAGGCGTCCTGGCGTCCTTATGTCCGATACGCTTTAGCTTGTCGTGCGTTCCAAAGCGTCCCTTTGGATCAAAGCGCTAACTTCGACTCAGAAATCTGCTGGTCATTCTCGACGTCACGAGAAACGAAAGCATATCGGACATAAGCACGCGAGGACTCCTGCGCTCCCAGCACCGCGCTCCGCATTTCTTTCGCGACTTCTTCAAAGCACAAACCAAATCCTAATCCCGGAAACCATGAAGCTCTTAAAACTTACCAGCGCACTTCTACTTCTTTTTTATGTGACTCACATCAGCCTTGCTCAAGGCACTCGACTGCTGCGTCACCCGACCGTCAGTCGTGATTCAGTAGCGTTTGAATATGCCGGCGACCTATGGATAGTTTCTCGATCCGGTGGTACTGCGCGTCGACTCACCTCAACTCCTTCGGTTGAGATCGATCCCTTCTTCTCACCGGATGGATCGCAGATAGCTTTTAGTGCAACCATTGCCGGAAACACAGATGTTTACGTTGTATCTGCTGCTGGTGGTGATCCCAAGCGGCTTACTTATCATCCCGCCATTGATCGCGTTCGAGGATGGTCACCGGATGGGCGTCGCGTGATCTTCGCTTCTGGTCGCGACACCGCTCCGCCGCAATCATATGTTCGACTTTGGAGCGTGAGTGTTGATGGAGGACTTCCGGAACCACTGCCCATGCCTCGTGCTTTTAGCGGATCGTATTCACCTGACGGTCGTCGCTTAGCGTATGAAGAGATGAATACAGTCTTCATACCTGACTGGTACGAGACCAGCATGTGGCGGCATTATCGTGGCGGCCGAACTCACCCTGTTCTGATAATGAATCTCGCTGACTACTCGGTAGAAAAACTTCCCTGGACCAACAGTAACGATACGCTGCCTATGTGGATCGGAAAGACGATCTATTTTCTTTCGGATCGTAATTTCACTACAAATCTATTCGCCTACAACACTGACTCAAAACAAGTCAAACAACTCACTCATCACGACGACTTCGATGTCATGACTGCCACCGCTGGTCCTGACGCGGTTGTTTATGAACAGGCCGGTTACATATATCTCGTCGACGCTGCATCCGGAAAAGAGCAAAGACTGAACATTCAAGTGGCCGGAGATCTGCCCTGGGCGCGACCGCAGTTCAAAAAAGTCGCGAGCATGATCCGTAATGCCACACTTTCGCCGACAGGCGTGCGTGCCGCATTCGAAGCGCGTGGAGAAATCTTTACGGTTCCCGCTGAAAAAGGCGATTACAGAAATTTGACGCAGAGTTCCGGGTCTCATGAACGAAATCCCGCATGGTCACCTGATGGAACTCAACTCGCCTGGCTCTCTGATGCAAGCGGTGAATATCAACTTATGTTTGGCGATCCACTGGGCCTGACCATGCCAAGAGCGATCAAGTTGCCGTCAACGGCTTTCTTTTCAGCACCAGTCTGGTCACCTGACGGAAGCCAAATCCTGCTTCAAGACAATCACCGTAATCTGTGGACCATCGAGATACCCGCCGGCAATGCCACGAAGATCGATACGGACGATTACCCTGATCCAGCGCGTTCATTTGATGCTACCTGGTCTCCGGATTCGAAGTGGATCACTTATTCGAAAAACTTGCCGAGTCATTTACGCGCGATCTTCGTTTACTCATTAGCTGATAAGAAGTCGCACCAGATCACCGACGGTCTCGCAGATTCAATTTCGCCTGCATTTGATGCGGGTGGTAAGTATCTCTACTTCATGGCGAGCACAAACTTTGGGCCCAGCACTGGCTGGCTGGAGATGAGCTCAATCGATCGGCCTGTCCGCCGGGCCATTTATTTAACCGTTCTCAGCGCGACGGAACCGTCACCGCTTTTACCCGAGACTGGGGATGAACCACCCAAACCGCCCGAGGGTGCGGCTCCGCAAAGGCCACCAGCCGCTCCGCCTGCGGTCGCAGTACGGATCGATTTTGATGGAATAACACAACGAATTCTCGCGACCAGTGTCCCGCCCGGAGAATACGGCAACCTGACAGCAGGTGCTGCGGGGAGCTTCTATTACACTGAACCGACGTCGCCGGGACAACCATCACTTCGATTGCAGAGATATCAGATCAAAGATCGAGCCGCCGCGCCGTTTCTTGAAGGCATTAGATCGTATTCACTTTCAAACGACAGGAAGAAGCTTCTATATCAGGGCGTCGCTCCGAACACGTGGGGAGTCGTGCCAACTGATCGTCCGGCTCCTGTTAAGGTCGGCGACGGTCCACTTAATGTTGCGCAACTTGAGATGCGAGTCGATCCTCGCGCCGAGTGGGAACAGATATATCGTGAGAACTGGCGAATCCAGCGGGAGTACTTCTACGATCCAAAATTCCACGGCAACGACTGGCAGGCAATATACGATAAGTATAAAGCGCTCCTTCCTTACGTTGGCCATCGAGCCGACCTTAATTATTTGGTTGCTATGGTCGGCGGGGAGCTCACCGTGGGCCACTCGTACATGCTCGGCGCCGGAGATGTTCCAGCCGAGGATCCTGTCTCAGTCGGCATGTTAGGTGCTGACTTCACTATTGAGAACGGGCGCTATCGAATCAAGCGAATCTATACAGGGGAGAACTGGAATCCCGATTTGCGAGCGCCACTTAGCGCTCCCGGAATCCAGGTGAATGAAGGCGACTACCTTCTTGAAGTGAACGGTCAGGCGCTCGCTCCGCCGACTAATCTCTTCAGTGTTTTCGAAGGTACTGCAAATCGGCAGACCCTAATCCGCGTAGGAAAAAATCCGTCCCTCGAGGGCTCACGCGTGATTACGGTTGTTCCAGTTGCAAACGATGATGGATTGCGAACTCGTGCGTGGATAGAAGACAACCGACGTCTCGTTGATAAGCTCTCCAATGGTCGTCTGGCTTATGTCTGGCTCCCTAATACCGCGGGTCCCGGTTATACATCTTTCACTCGTTACTACTACGCTCAGCAGGATAAAGAAGGTGCGATCATTGACGAACGCTACAACCACGGCGGTCAGGTCGCAGATTACATTGTGAACGAGTTGGATCGAAAACTGATGGGATACTTCGTCCAACGCGATGGTCAACCAACGACTTCGCCTACGGCAGGAATCTACGGACCGAAAGTAATGATCATCAACGAGTCGGCTGGCTCAGGTGGCGACGCCCTTCCTTATATGTTCCATCAAAGGAAACTTGGACCGATGGTTGGCACGCGCACGTGGGGCGGATTGGTTGGCACTCTTGGAGTGCCGGCCATAATCGATGGCAACGGTATCACTGCACCTATTCTGGCCTTTTACGATCTATCAGGTAAATGGGCCGTCGAGAATGAAGGCGTCTCCCCAGACGTTGAGGTTGAGTACACTCCGGCAGCGGTAATCAATGGTCATGATCCACAGATCGAGCGCGCGGTGCAGGAAGCAATGAAATTGTTGGAGCAGAATCCGGTGAAACGCGTGCCCAGACCAGCGCCGATTGATCGAGTGTCGAAGCCCCGATGATCACGTCCCGCCGTACGACAGGCTGTCAGCCTGTCGTTGGCTCATGAATAAGGATCCAGTGTGAATGCAAGAGGCTTTGCACAAGAAGCAAAATCCCCCAAACGGCAGTTTTGGGATCGTTCAAGTGCCTTCTACACAATCAAGAGCTCCGCTGCAAAAAGGTGAATCCCCTACACGGCACGTTTGGGGGATTTTCGCTTTTCCTGCAAAGCCAATGCAAGACAGTGATGCGAACAACGCGACAGGCTATCAGCCTGTCCAACAATTCGGAGACGCTCGATGACCAATCGAAGCTTGCGTAGTTTAATCAAACTCGTCGCGCTCATCGTTATTGTTTTCCCCGGAGTGGCCCAGGCCCAGTCTGAGCCACCGGATCCTCCAGAGGGCTTCGACAAAATCGAACAAATGATTCCCATGCGCGATGGTGTGAAACTGCACACGATAATTTATGCGCCAAAGTCTCACACTGGATCATTGCCGATCCTGTTCAACCGAACACCATACGGCATCGACGGTATGTATAACGTATTTCCGAGTGGCATTTTGAAGGACTTAATTGACGATCCTTTTATCTTTGCGTTTCAGGACATTCGAGGCCGCTTTAAGTCGGAAGGTCAATTCGTGATGTTGCGACCACTGCGTGACCCAGCGAATGCGAAAGCTATAGATGAAACAACCGACACGTACGACACAATAGACTGGATGATCAAGAACATACCTAATAACAACGGCCGTGTGGGAATGTTTGGTACATCATATCCGGGTTGGTTGGTTGTTATGGCAGTGCTTGAGCCACACCCTGCTTTGAAAGCTGTCATCGAAGAAGCGACGCCGGCAGATATGTTCCTCGGTGACGATTTTCATCACAATGGAGCGTTCCGACTCACCTATGGTTTCGAATATTGCTATGCGCTCGAAACATCGAATCTAACAAGCAACTTCAAGTTCGATCGCTACGACACTTATCAATGGTATTTGCGGCTTGGACCGCTTTCGAATGTAGACGAAAAATACTTTCACGGAAAACTTCCGACCTGGAATAACTTTGTCTCTCATCCGAATTACGATGAGTTCTGGCAGCATCAAGCGTTGGTCAACCAACTTAAAAAAGTGACTGTCCCGATCATCCATGTTGCGGGCTGGTGGGATCAGGAGGATTTCTACGGTCCAGTTAAGGCCTACGAAGTTCTGGAAAAGACCGACACCAATCACGTCAATCATCTTGTTGCGGGGCCGTGGAATCACGGGGGTTGGAATCGTCCGACGGGCGACAAACTAGGTAACATCGATTTTGCCAGCCCGGTTAGCCAATATTTTCGCTCGGATGTTCTGCATCCCTGGTTTGCCTATTATTTAAAGGACAAAGGACAGCTGAAACAGCCGGAGGCTTTGACATTCGAGACGGGCACGAACAAGTGGAGCTCGTTTGATGCGTGGCCGCCACGTGACAACATTACCCAACGCAAACTTTACATCCGCGGAAACGGCCAATTGTCATTTGAGCCTCCGTCCGAATCAAAGGACCAATACGATAGCTATGTTTCTGACCCGGCTCACCCCGTGCCGTACAGGCCGCGTCCGATCGAACCAACTTACAATCCTGCAGATCAAGGTGGATCGCGTTGGTCCACATGGCTGCTCGAAGATCAACGGTTCGTTGAGAATCGTTCGGATGTGCTCACATGGGAAACAGACGCGCTTACTGAAGACACGGTAATTGCGGGCAATATTGTGGCCCATCTTTTCGCGTCCACTTCAGGAACAGATAGTGATTGGGTTGTAAAGCTCATCGATGTCTACCCAGAGAGTTATCCCAAAGATCCAAAGATGGGTGGTTATCAGTTGATGATTGCTAATGAAATTCTCCGCGGACGGTTCCGCAACTCGTTTACGCGCCCGGAGCCGATTCCGGCAAATCGTCCAGTTGAATACACGATCGATCTACATACTGCTAACCACGCGTTTCTTAAAGGGCACCGGATAATGGTGCAAGTTCAAAGCACATGGTTTCCACTTTACGATCGTAATCCGCAGACTTTTGTGTCGAATATTTTCGTAGCGAAAGAGTCTGACTTCCAATCAGCTACTCAGAAAGTGTTTCGCTCAGGCCAGCATGCGTCTTATATCGCGTTACCGGTCCTGACGAAGTGATGGCTCGTTCGTGTTAGTTAGTGTGATTTCGTCGATCGTTCTCTTTGCAGCCCGGTACGATCCACGAAATCACACGAAATAACACGAACAAGACTAAGAATTAAAGATGAAATCCAAAAGCGGAATCACGAGACGCGATCTGCTGAAGCGTGGTAGTCTCGCAGTCGCTGGCGTCGCTGCTGCGCCGATGTTCAATCGTGGGCGCTTCCAGCTTTTCGCGAATTCACCGACCGAATACTCCTCAAAATCCGTTGAACTGATCGGAAGAACCACAGTAATTGACATGCTGAGTGTCATGACGCTCGATTTCGACAAAGAAGCCAGATGGTTTAAAAACCCTGAATTACTTACTGCGGCTGACGTTCAACCTTATCTCGATTCAAATATCAACGTCTTTCATCAATCGATTGGCATCGGTGGTCCTGATGCTTATGAGAGTGCACTCCAATACTTCGCGCATTGGAATGGTTTTATCGCGAATGATGTGGACCACTTCATGCGCATCGGCAACGTGGCTGATCTCAAACGCGTTAAAAAGTCGGGCAAGGTAGGGATTCTGCTGGGACTGCAAAACTCTGAACACTTCCGCCGTCCCGATGATGTGGATTTCTTTCGTGGACTTGGTCAACGAGTTTCTCAATTGACCTATAACGCGCGAAATCTAATAGGCAATGGTTCAACTGAACGGCGAGACGAGGGCATCTCGGATTTTGGCGTTGCAATCATCGAACGAATGAACAAAGTAGGCATGGCCGTCGATGTATCACATTGTGGAGACCGTACTACGCTGGAAGCGTTTGAGATTTCGAAGAAACCAGTGTTGATTACGCACTCTAATTGTCGCGCGTTGGTTCCTGGTCATCCGCGTTTGAAGACGGACGAAGCTATCAGGAAGGTTGGGCAGGCTGGCAGCGTCATGGGGATTACTGGAGTACGAATGTTTGTGAAGGGCGATGAACCAACTACCGTAGAACACGTTCTCGATCATTTTGATTACGTGCGAAAACTAATTGGGCCAGAGCACCTCGGTGTCGGAAGTGATATTGATTTATGGGGCTATGACGCGATGCCTCCTGAACTCAACAAGAAACTTCGTGCCAGTTACAAAGGGAGTTACGCCTTTCGCGAGAAGATCGACATCGAAGGTTTGAACCACCCAAAACGGATGTTTGATCTAACGGAAGGACTCATTCGGCGCAAATACAGTGACGCAGATATTGAGGGTATTCTGGGCGGCAACTTTGAGCGGGTTCTTACCGAGATCTGGTCCGTTTAAATAAAAACTTGCAGGAGTGGTAATCATGACGAGATTGATTGCTGTGCTGATGATTGTTTCGTTGGTTGGGCTTAGCGTGCTGGGCCAGGTTCCCGAGAAGTCTCCGCTGGTAAAAAAGGAGGGCCCTGAAACTGCGGCAACGCCTGCACAGCAAACTGAGCCTCACGAGATGACGGCGACTGATGTTGAGAATTTTCTGGATGGATTAGTTCCGCTACAAATCGCCAAGGACAACATCGCCGGTGTGACGATCTCTGTCGTTAAAGATGGCAAATTGCTCTTCGCTAAAGGCTACGGTTACGCCGACGTCAAAAACAAGAAACTGGTCTCACCGAAAGAGACCTTGTTTCGTCCGGGTTCGATTTCGAAACTGTTTACCTGGACCGCCGTCATGCAATTGTTTGAACAGGGAAAGCTTGATCTTGATAAGGATGTGAATACTTATCTCGACTTCAAAATTCCCGACGCGTTCGGCAAGCCGATCACGCTTAAAAATATCATGACGCATACGCCGGGTTTCGAGGAGCAGGTCAAAGATCTGTTCGCAGAGAATTCCAGTAGTCCCAATCTCGGGCAGTATTTGAAGGCACATATACCGGATCGCATTTACCCGCCCGGCACCGTGCCCGCCTATTCGAACTATGCTACTGCTCTTGCAGGTTACATTGTGGAGCGCGTCTCAGGTCATCCCTTTGACCAGTACATCGCGGAGAACATCTTCAAACCGCTTCACATGGACCACTCATCGTTTAGTCAACCACTACCATCGAATCTTGCTCCGTTGATGTCCGGCGGCTACCGGCTCGGTTCCGATGACCCACAGCCGTTCGAAGTGGTAAATCCATTTCCCGCAGGTAGTCTAAGCAGCTCCGCAGCTGACATGGCGCAATTCATGATGGCGCATCTACAAAATGGTCAATTGGCCGACGCCAGAATATTGAAACCCGAGACAGCTCAGCTGATGCATAGCAGGTTGTTTGGACTGGATGACGCAACGAATGCAATGTGCTACGGGTTTTACGAAGAATCTCGCAACGGTCAACGAATCATCGGACACGGAGGTGACACTATCTACTTCCACAGTGATCTGCATCTCGTGCTCGCAAAGAACGTTGGTTTCTTCGTTTCGTACAACAGTGCTGGGCAAGGGGGGCAAGGGAGATTAGACCTTTGGCACGCGTTCCTCGATCGCTATTTCCCGTACACGCCCGCCTCGGCTACTTCCTCGACTGCCAAAGAGGATGCCAAGACTGTCTCGGGCACGTATATGCTAAGTCGGCGCAGCGAACATTCATTTCTCAAGACTGCTTCATTGCTTGGGCAGTTTGCAGTTTCCCCTGTTGACGACGGCGACATTGAAGTTCCACAGCTCACGGGTCCGAATGGTAAGCCAAAGCGCTGGCAAGCCATAGGTCCGATGACATTTCGTGAGCGAGATGGTCAGGACAAACTGATCTTCAAGCCCGATCAGAACGGACAGATGATGTTGGTGCTGCCGTATCCCTTCTTTGTTGGCCAACGAATCGGCATCGGCCAAAACGGAAAATTCCTGACAACTGTGTTGTTAAGCTCGCTCGGCCTGATGTTGCTGACGTTGATACTCTGGCCGGTCTCGTGGTTTGTGCGGCGACACTTCGGTCGAAAATTAGAACTGACGCCAAGGGAATGGTGGATACGCATTCTTGTTCGAGTTGTCTTTGCACTGGACTTGATCTTTATCGCCGCTTTGCTGGGACTTGCAACGTATGGGCTGACACACCTCGAGGTATTTAGCGATCGAGGCACACTATGGTTCCATTTGATTCAGGTCATAGGTGTGCTGGGCGCCGTTGGAACTCTGATCGTTCTAATCAATGCGATCTCGACCTGGACCGGCAAACGCTGGAGCATCTGGATGAAATTGCAGGCAACCCTTTTGCTGCTTGCTTGTTTCGGCGTCCTGTGGTTCGCTTTTGCGGGTAATCTTTTGCATTTCAGTTCCACGTACTAAAACTCTGCGCTTCCTTTGCGTTCTCTGCGTCTCTGCTGTGGAAATTTGCAGACACACTGGTGCACCGCGGAGACCCGAGAGAAGCAGAGAAAACTATGCAAGGAACAGCAACAACCAAGATGACATCAAGAAGTAAACCAGATATCAGAACGATCACCAGACTGGTTCCGCCAAGTGGGAATCTCGTACAAGGGCAATCGGAGTTAGCCATCAGTCCGCAGCTTGCGCAAGCCGCAAGTGAATTGATCCATGCGAGTCGAAATCATTACAGTCCAGCGGAGGGTGTGAGCGAACTACGCGAAGCCGTCGCTAAGAAAATCGCACTCTTCAACAACCTCAAAGTCGATCCAAATGCAATTCCTTTACAGCTGCTGATTACTCCGGGAGCGACAGCGGCGCTGATTGCCGTCGCACATACCCACTTGAAGAATGTGTCCGCGTTGGTTTTCGAACCTTATTACCCATATCACCGGCGAATTCTCGACGAATTGGGTGGCGCATCAAATGTGTTTCCTTTACATGGTCCGAATCTCGAGCTCGATTTAAACGAGCTACGCCGGAGCTGTCTCGAGTGGAAGAACCGCGAGCGCTTTCCATTGCGAGCCATCATTGCCTGTAGTCCAGCGAATCCAACAGGAAAAGTTTTTACACACGATGAACTCAAGGGCATCGCTGCGGTATGTCGGGAGCTGGATCTCCTCTGCATTGCTGACGAAGTCTATGAGCATCACGCTTTGGGTGAGAAACCGCATATTTCGATGGCGTCTCTGGATGGAATGTGGGAGAGAACAATTACCGTCAATTCATTTTCCAAATCGTGGAACATCTCGGGTTGGCGGCTCGGATATGTCTATGGCGATCCTAAACTGATTGCTCCGCTCAACAATGCAAACAATGTCTTTTACGTTTGTTCGCCAACACCACTTCAACTCGCTCTCGCTCAGGTACTAATGGCCGATCCTGATTACTATCGTCGATTGCGAGACAGATTTGCTACGAAACGAACAGTGGCAGTAGAGGCTCTGACAAACGCTGGGTTCCAGGTTTACGAGTCAGGATCAGCATTCTATGTGTGGGCGCGAATTCCTGACCCTTATGACGATGCGGTTGAGTTCAATGAGATGTTGTTAGCGAACGGTGTCGCAGCCGTGCCGGGAAGCGCATTTGCTGACAGCGACGAACATCGAAGCTACATGCGTCTGTGCATTGCGCGTGAAGACGACGTGCTGCAAGGAGCGCTCGAAAAGATTCAGAATGCTGTAAGAGCGACTGTTCACAAATAGGTTCGTCTCAAGGAATTGTAAAATTCTCTGCGCTGCCTCTGCGTTCTCTGCGTCTTTGCGGTAATAACGGGCGCCCAGATTTTTCAACCGCAGAGACGCAGAGAACGCAGAGGAAGCGCAGAGAAGAAGTGCTTATCGTTTATCTTCTTATCCAAACTCGATGCGAACAAAGATTCTGATCGTTGTCATTTGCCTGCTTTCGTTAGCTGGCAGCCTTTCAGCTCAATCAACTCCGAAACCTAAACCTGCACCAGCAAGTTGGCGGCCACTCATCGGTGAATACGTTCACGGCAACGACACTGTCATTATTCTCGAAGACCAGGGAAAGCTTCAGACACTTTTAAACAGAACCGATCGTCAAACACTGAAGCAGAGCTCGAGGGATAACTTTCAATCTGAATCAAACTCGACACCCATAATCTTCACGCGGGACTCGCGCGGGAAGGTAACGCAAGTAGAGATCGGAACGATTCCATACAAGCGGAGGCCGCTCGGACCAGAAGAGGGATCGAACCAACTTCGCGTTGAACCTTTACGACCTGTGTCAACTCTGATCAAAGAGGCACGGGCTGCTCAGCCACCCGACGAAACAGGAGATTTTTTGCCGACCGATTTGGTCGAACTCAGAAAACTGGATCCGACAATCAAACTCGAAATTCGCTATGCCACCACAAACAACCTTTTCGGAACCGTCTTCTATTCTGAGCCTCGCGCTTTTATGCAGCGGCCCGCAGCGGAAGCGGTGGTTCGTGCCAATCGAAAGCTGAAAGCATCCGGTTATGGACTGTTGGTTCACGATGCTTATCGGCCATGGTATGTAACCAAGGTGTTTTGGGATGCGACGCCGGAAGATAAGAAGAAGTTTGTCGCTGATCCGTCGAAAGGCTCGCGGCACAATCGTGGCTGCGCAGTCGATATAACGTTGTATGACCTTAAGACTGGAAGGCCGATAGAGATGGTCAGCACTTACGATGAAACGACGGACCGCGCTTACCCTGACTATCCCGGCGGCACGTCTCTACAGCGCTGGCATCGCGATCTTTTGAGAGCAGCGATGGAGTCAGAAGGGTTTACTGTGTACGAAGCTGAGTGGTGGCATTTCGATTATAAAGATTGGCAGAAGTATCGAATCGGGAACGTGGCGTTTGATCAGATTGGAGGGTCTTCTTAGAAACTCTCAGCGCTCCTCTGCGTTCTCTGCGTCTCTGCGGTAAGATCGCAGCACCAATTTCTCCAACCGCAGAGACGCAGAGAACGCAGAGGAAGCGCGGAGAATTCTTCTTGCGGAAGTAAGGATGAATATGGATCTGATAGACATCAAACACCTCTTCGACTACACAGAGTGGGCCAACGAGCTGGCGATGGACGCGGCGGGCAAATTACCAAACGACCAACTGCGTCGAGATTTCAGTATCAGTCATAAATCGATCTTTGGAACCTTGTTGCACATGGCCGGCGCCGAGTGGATCTGGCTGGAACGATGGAATGGAAGGTCTCCTGCGAAGGCTGAAGCGTGGTCTCAATGGACGACTGAATCATGTGCCGACCTCCCAACATTGAAAGAACGATGGAATGGCGTCGTTCACAATCGAAAGAGATACGTCTCACAGTTGGCTGATTCGAGTTTGGCGGACGAGCTGGCATTTAAACTTCTCAGCGGCGATCCCAGTTCCATGCGGCTGGTTAATCAGATGCAGCACGTAGTCAATCACTCGACGATGCACCGCGGGCAAGTTGTTGGAATGATCCGTCAATTAGGAATCGATCCGCCATCAACGGATCTGCTTTTCTACGTACGTCGAGACATTTCGCCGAAGTGACTCTCGGCAATCTTCGTCGAACAGAAGTACTCATCATTAACACACGAGAGCTCTTCTGTCGGAGCGCGGCCGTCCTCGGCCGCCCCCGTCGAATAGAACCCAGCTGTGACTCGGTATTGTGGTAAGTGCGCCAAGCGTTGAATCGCCAGGGCTTGTATTCGACGGGGGCGGCCGAGGACGGCCGCGCTCCGACAGAAGAGCTCTCGTGTGTTAATGATGAGTACTTCTGTTCGACGACGATGGTCGACTAACCTTGCCAAAGCATCACTCTCGGCTACAATCCGCAGTCAATCTACCCAACAACAAACTAAGAGGACGAATGCATGATGCATCACCTGGTGTCACTCGCAGGCTTCATAATCTTTGTAGCGATCTGCTGGTTGCTCTCTATTAACAGACGAGGAGTTGCATGGAGAACGATCGCCTGGGGCATCGCCCTTCAACTTCTTCTTGGTCTGATCATCTTTCGACTGCCTGTTTCCCATCGAATCTTGATCTGGCTTAACGATGCTGTACTCGCGCTACTGAGTGCTTCGAAGAGCGGTTCAGTTTTTCTTTTTGGACCGCTGGCCGCTGGCCCTGGTGAGCCGGGATCGGTTGGCTTCATTCTTCTGTTTCAAGTCCTGCCTGTGGTCATTTTCTTTTCGGCTGTGACGTCGATGCTATATCACCTTCGCATCCTGCAGATCTTCGTACGACTGTTCGCCAAACTCTTTCATCGGACTATGCGAATCAGTGGCGCGGAATCGCTATGTGGCGCCGCGAACATTTTTGTTGGAATCGAATCCGCCCTCGTCATACGACCATATCTCCCCAAAATGACACGTTCTGAGTTGTTACTAGTTTTGACAACCGGTTTAGCGACGGTGGCGTCGAGTTCGCTTGGCGTCTATGTAGCATTCATGACTGGAGTCTTTCCACAGATTGCCGGGCACCTGCTGTCCGCTTCCATCGTTGCCATTCCTGCGTGTGTAGTTGTGGCGAAGCTGCTGCTACCTGAGACGGAGATACCGGAGACGCTTGCCGAAGTTCCGCCGGACGATGAGTCAACGCGCTCAAAGAATTTGATCAGTTCGATCGTCGAGGGAGCTATGGAGGGGTTGAAATTGGCAGCCGGGATCTCGGCATTACTCATTGCCGTGCTTGGACTGGTTGCACTAATCGATAAGGTGCTGGGGAGTTTGAGTTCCTGGCTGGGTATGACTGAGCCGCTATCGCTGATCAGAATGTTGAGTTGGCTTTTCTATCCGTTCGCCTTTCTTCTTGGAGTCCAACGCAGCGATGTCCCTCTAGCAGCTCGTTTGTTGGGAGAACGAGTCATTCTTACTGAGGTGGTTTCATATAATCATCTCGCACAGTCAATCTCGAGTGGCCAGATCACAGATCCACGGACTGTGGTGATTCTGAGTTACGCGCTTTGCGGATTTGCGCACGTCGCGGCTGTGGCAATCTTCGTTGGTGGTACTGCAATACTGGCTCCGTCTCGCCGTGATGATCTTGCGAGTCTGGGTTTGCGAGCTCTTTTGGCTGCCACGTTGGCAACGTTGATGACCGGATGTGTGGCAGGGATCTTCAGTGGCGGTGAAGGAGTGATGTTGTTGGCGACACACTGAACACAATCCGCAGATTACACAGATTACGCAGATGTTTAAGGATTTTTCTGAATCTGCGTAATCTGTGGAATCTGCGGACAGTTTTTCTATGTACGGATGGTTCTGACTCGAGTGGTGATACTGGAACGGAAATATGGAACAGCTGCCGAGGGCGACACATCTATTTGAGACTTCACTGATGCAATCGCAGAATATCTGTTGAGAACTAAGAGCGTGATCTTCTTATTAACAATCTCCCAATAATCGGTGTCGTTTGGGTAAGTGGTCAGAAACGTTTCGATGTCTTTCGCTACCAAACGAAAGTCCGGATAATCACTCACCTGCACCTTTGCCTTGTAGCGATACCTCACGGTGATATTCAGCGTGTTACCTCCTTGATGATCAACCTTGAGATCTTTGATTACGAACGAGAACTCTTCCACCAGATTCGCATCAACGCGTGGTTGTTGTTTTGATCGACTGACCTGGGGTGACGATTCGGCGCGAATTGCAAAGCAAACGGTGAGAGCCACAGTTAGAAATAGGTGAGCAAGTTTGTGTACAGACATCTCGAAGATCTCGCTTTTCGCCAAACATGGACGAGCGGATAAAAGATAGCAGACGTCGACCGCTCGCTGGACAGAAGTTTCCTGACCGGATACACGAACGCTCTTCTGTCGGAGCGCGGCCGTCCTCGGCCGCCCCGTTGAATATAAGCCCCATTCTTGGAATGGAGCGTCGCATGGACAGAATCCTTAAAGAGCAACCGAACCACGAGGACTTACTGATTGGTTCTATTCGACGGGGGCGGCCGAGGACGGCCGCGCTCCGACAGAAGAGCGTTCGTGTATCCCGTTAGAGAACTTCTGTCCTATGAGCCATCGAGGACGACGCCTTGGCAGATTCCTAAGATTGAATTCACTGAAAACCGAGGCCGCGACGCGAGGTTCGTGGTATTTAAGGCGCTTACAAAATAGCTGACTCGAATGTTAACATTCCGCAACCCTCGTTTCCCTCAGAAACCCCCGAAAAGAGATCCGAAGTAATTGGAGGAGCAATGGATTCAAGCGGGAATATCACGAACCACCAGCCCAGCGTCTGGAAGGGCGTCGTTGCGGGAGCTCTCGGCGGAGTTGTCGCATCATGGGTGATGGAGGAGTTTCAATCAGTCTGGATGAAAGTGGCCATGAACGTACAGTCGCAAAATGTTCCAAACGAAACGGAGAAGAGTAACGAGGAGCCCGCAACGGTGAAAGCCGCAGAAAAGGTTTCGGAAACGCTCTTCGACCATAGTCTGCAAGATGATGAAAAGGGATGGGCAGGCAATGCTGTGCATTACACCACTGGCGGCACATCCGGTGCCGTTTACGGGTTGGTTGCAGAGTTCGCTCCGGCGGTGACCGCAGGAGCAGGAGTCCCCTTTGGTACTGCCGTTTGGCTGGGGATTGACGAGGCAGCAGTGCCACTCTTGGGACTTGCCAAGGGACCTACAGGGTATCCAGTTTCGACGCATGTTTATGCGCTCGCGTCTCACTTTGTTTACGGCTTGACTACCGAAGTTGTGCGACGTGCACTTCGAAGTAGTGTTCTCAGATGAATCGTTTCTGGAACCTGGCTTGGATGCAGTCAGTACCGCCTCGCGCTAGCGGGTGGGTGCGCACTCAAGATCTCGACAAACAAGCTTCGCACCCACCCGCTACCGCGAGGTGGTACTGACTGCATCCAAGTTCGGCATTCGTCGAGCAGCTAATCTATGGGTAAGGGAATGAAGCCACAACCGCTCAGTTCAACTGATCTTCATACTCTCCAAAACGACACCTTCAGCTACTTTATTCACGAAACTAACCCACAAAACGGTCTGGTTCCTGACAGCACGCGGAAAGGTTCGCACTCCAGCATCGCTGCTATCGGTTTAGGACTCGCGTCGTATCCGATTGGCGTCGAACGCAAGTTCATCAACCGCGACGAGGCCGTCGAGCGTGTTCTTGCGACGTTGCGCTTCTTTTGGGCCAGCGAGCAAAGCACGGCACGTGACGCCACCGGCTACAAAGGTTTCTACTATCACTTTCTTCACATGGATACTGGTCGCCGAGCATGGGAGTGTGAACTTTCGACAATCGACACTGCGATCCTAATCGCAGGAATGCTCTCATGTGCCACTTACTTCAACTACGACACGGAAGCGGAACATGAGCTTCGCAACCTTGGTGATGAACTTTATCGTCGAGTGGACTGGCAATGGGCTGTTAATGAAAATGGAAAGATATGCATGGCATGGCAACCTGAATCTGGTTTCCTTCCGTACACCTGGGAAGGCTACAACGAAGCAATCATACTTCACGTTCTTGGCCTTGCTTCTCCGACTTTTCCGTTGCCGCGTGAAACTTACAGCGCTTTTACATCGAGTTATGAATGGAAGGAAATCTACGGGCAAGAGTTTCTCTATGCTGGGCCATTGTTTATCCATCAACTTTCTCACTTGTGGATCGACTTTCGTGGAATACAAGACGAATTCATGCGAGAGAAGGGAATTGACTATTTCGAGAACAGCCGCCGGGCAACTTATGTACAGCAGGAATATTGTGTTCGAAACCCTCGTGAGTTCAGAGGCTACAACGAAAGCGCCTGGGGAATTACAGCATCCGATGGCCCTGGTCCGGCAGTGTTGAAGGTTGACGGAATCGATCGGCGCTTTTTTGACTATGAAGCACGAGGCGCACCTTACGGACCGGATGACGGCACCATCGCGCCCTGGGCGGTTGTGGCGTCATTGCCATTCGCGCCTGAAATCGTCTTACCGACGTTACAGAATTTCAATGATGTCTATCCGGATATGACCAGTGATTATGGTTTCAAGTGCAGCTTCAATCCTACCTTCATAGGCGAAGATGAAAATGAGGGAGGATGGATCTCCAAAGGCTACTACGGGCTCGATCAGGGACCGGTCGTAATCATGTGCGAGAATTATCTCACGGGGTTTTTATGGGAGCTGATGAAAAAATGTCCGTATATAAGTAGCGGTCTGCATCGTGCCAGCTTCAAAGGTGGGTGGTTGTGAAAGACTGTGCAGTAGCGCCCGAGTCTCATTCTCACCGGGCTTCAGCCTGGTGTTGCACGAATTGAGAGAAATCGTTAACCGTTTTAGCGGTTTACCTGTGGCGCAATGAACCCTCGACGTAGTCCCACTCAAAAAACCGTTGAAACGGTTCCACCACTGCGATGCTCCTGGCCACCGGACTAAGCCCGGTGAGAATGAGACCTCAGAATATGGCGGAACGCTCTGAAAACGATGTCTACTGGGGCAAGAGAAACTTAGTAACCACCTCAGCAAACTGCTTCGGAATTGTATCCATCGCATTGTGTTCCTGACCTTCTAACTCGATCATCACCGAATTGGGTAGCGTCCTCTTCAACAAATCGGTTGCCTGTTTTAGCTGAGGAGACGACGTTTTGCTACCGGCAAGCAGAAGCGCCTGCGTATGAAGAGTAGTAAATCGTTGCTCGTCGAACCTGTATTTGCTGAGCGCTCGAATCTCCCGAATCTGGATGTCGATAGATGCGACGCGATTAGGCCAGCTGGGCCGTGCTTTCATTGTCTCGATTTCTTTGGGCGATACCTTCACGATCTCGCTAAGAAACATCTCCAGCGCTTGTTCTCGTTTACCTGTCTTGATTAACTTCTCCATCTGATCCGCAATAGCCGTGTGATCTCCATCCTGCAAGGGCGGCTCATAAAGCACGAGCTTGGCAATCTTGTTTGTTTGCAACGCCGCTTCAAGAGCGAACACACCGCCAATCGAATGTCCCAGCACAAACACCGGACCGGGTCGAGAATTCACCACGGCCAGGACATCCTCGATTTCCTTCTGTAGGGAATAGTTGGATCCGGTTTCGCTTTCGCCATGACCACGTCGGTCCATCGCGCAGACAGTGAACTGCGATCTGAAAAATGGAAATAAAGGCGTCCAACGGGTGCGGTCGCCTGTACCTCCATGAACTATTAGCAGGGTAAGTCCGTTACCCTGGCATTCGTAAGTAATTAACGTGTCATCTTTGGATCTGATATAGGAAATTTGGACATGGAGCCGCTCAAGCCGCTTAATTGGAGCAGTCTGTCCGAGACCCGCAACCTGCAACGAAAGGACCAGCAAGAAGCAGGGTAACAATCGTGAAGTCATATATGAATGTTAACCGCCACCATGCAGAATCTCACGCGGTGAAGCAAGCTTTTCGGGAATCGCGTAAAATTCGTTGCCGATCGGGTCGTAGCAATACGAACTGCAGCGCATATGAGTCGGATTGTCGTCATCGAGTCAGAACCGATACGCGGTAGCGTCGGGTCCCTCAACCAACCAAGTCCTTGTATTCGGCAAACCAGACGCTACCGCGTTTCGGTTCTGACCTGCTGACGACAAGCGAACAGCATATCGGACGTTGTGGAGATTACACCCATGATTAATCGTTTGCAGGTTAGCACCCCGGTACTCTTGATAACTCTGCTGGTTTCAGTGTCAACAATAACCCGTAGTCAATCAAACCCGGGGCAAGGACCATTCTCTTACAACGATCAAGCGCCTCTGGACTTTCGCGAGGCCGGTGTTGAGAATCTTTCCGACGCAACGGTTCATGACGTCTCTTACGCAAGTCCGAAGGGTGGGCGAGTTCCGGCGTACCTTGTTATTCCAAAAGCGCGCGGACCATTTGCCGCGATCGAGTTTGTTCATTGGGGCCAGGGCAACCGCACTGAGTTTCTGTCTGAAGCTTTGTTATACGCGAAGGCCGGAGTGGTCTCTTTGATGATCGACGCTCCATATCGCCGGCCCGAATGGGTGGCCGGACCATCGTTCATGGACAATCCTCAAAAAGATTTCGATCTCTATACTCAGCTCGTCATAGACGCCAGACGTGGTTTGGATCTGTTGCTGTCGCGCTCGGATGTGGATCCGAAACGAGTTGCTTATGTTGGTCATAGTCTTGGTGCAACCTGGGGTGGCGCGCTAGCCGGAGTTGATAAGAGAGTAAAAGCAGTTGTCCTGATGGGAGGCTTGCCCAACATCACTGACTTCTCCGGTGACGATGAATATTCGAAAGACGTGCGGCAACAATACAAACCCGACCAGATTGCAAAATATGTTCAATTGATTGGTTCGATTGATCCGGAGAAGTTTGTGGGAAATGCCGCACCTACGCACTTATTTTTTCAGTTCGCGCGTTGGGATCGGTTCATCTCTGTGGCTAATGCGAAAAGATATGAGACGGCGGCCTCACAACCGAAAGTTTCGAAGACATACAACACAAGTCATGAATTCAACGACCTGCAGTCGTGGTGTGATCGAGTTGACTGGATAGGAAAGGAATTGCAATTGCGCGGCGGTGTCCCCGCAGTGTGTAGGTAGGGACAATAGGACCTATGGGACGTATAGGTCCTATTAACTACTGAAGCCCAACGCACGGCTCCTGCTCCTGCCTACTGCTCCTCCTTGCTGGCGCCCGGCACCAACTCCCACACTATCGCCGCCTTTTTGTCCTTGCTTGTGGTTACTAACAAGTGCGTGTCTGTCGGACTGAATGTCGCTGGATGCACTGCAGATTTTAACTCAGCCAAAAGTTCCCCAGTATCGGCGCTCCATAGTCTGAGCGGATTCTTCTCCTTCGTAAATACACTCCCATCTGCGTTAAAAGTAAACGACCTACAAATGCCTGCACCGAAAAATTGGTCAGGGCTGCAAGCCTCGTAAGGTAGCTTCGCTTTAACGCGACCCGTTAGAACATCCATTAGCCGAGCCTTGGTTCGTTGGTCACCTTCAACAACGATGGATTTACCATTGGTACTCCAGGAAACTTCCGTGATGCCATAGGGAATCTCTTCAAACGTGAGCTTAAGTTCCCCGGTTGAAACATCCCACAACTCCAGAAATTCATGTTTTCTAAATGCGTCCGGATCTTTCGTTCTAACGGTTATCATCAAACGCTTGTCAGGGCTGATCGCTAAACGATTAGCGCCGCCAGCCAATATTTGTTTTAGGCGACCAACGACCTCATCAGGAAATTCGTGGGTCCTCATGTGTTGCCAATTGTAGTACCACCTCTCTTGCTCCCATTTGGCTCTAGCTTCGCCGGAAAGAGTTTCTTTGAGCTCGCCGGTATAGGTGTCCCATATTCGCACTACATAGTCTTCGCTGGTGGTCGCGATTTGTTTACCATCGGGACTAAAGGCGATTCGGTCAATGTTTTTCGTGTGTCCTCCGAGAATAGCGCGGACTCGTAAGTTCGGTGGTGTTTGCTCTTGACGTGTTTGAAGCGGACGAAAACTGAAGACAGCTGGTACGCAGAAGATCAGAATCAAAAGAACGGATTCAATGAAGAGTAGAAAAGTCGCCATCGTTTTCGTACAGATATTCGGGCAAGCCAAGTTTTTCAATGACGATTGTTACAGTTTCAGCACTGTCAAAGGCTCAGCTCAGGTTAGTAGAGATAGGACCTATAGGACTTATTGGACCTATTCACTATTGATTAAGCAAAAGGCACCTTTTCACTCAGTCCTCAGCGCCTCGAGTGGTTCGACTCTGCTCGCTCTTAATGCAGGGACCACACATGCGATTAGTGCCGACATCAACAACAACAAGAACATCATTCCGAACGCGCGAACATCAATAGCGGGTACGCCAAACAGCGTGATCTGCATTGCACGTCGCACGAGGTAAGCACCGATCAGTCCGATTAATCCTCCGATAACAGCCAGCACCGTTCCTTCTCTCAAAACCAAACCTATTACTCTCGAACGTTGAGCACCAAGTGCGATGCGAATACCAAATTCGTGAGTACGCTGCGCGACACCAAAAGACATGACGCCGTAAATGCCAACTGCCGCGAGACACAGACCTAACGCACCAAAGCACGCAAACAGGACCACGCTGAAACGGTCGATGGCCAATGCTTCACTAACAATTTCATCAACGGTTTTTGCACCTCCAAGCGGCATGTCAGGATCTACCGAACTGACTGCGGCTGCGACACTCTTAAGAACGGCTTTTGGGTTGCCGTCAGTCTTCAACACTATAGAAGATTGCAAGCGCGGACTTTGCCAGAACGGCATATCGATCTCGGGATACTCTTCGCGGATCCCTGCGCCACGAACGTTGTGAAACACGCCTATGACCTGAAGCTCTACAGGAGTTGGCTGCGACTCGCCAGGTCTTGTTTCATAGAACACGATGCGTTGAGTAAGCGGATCTGTCCCAGGGAAGAACCGGTTTACAAAGTTTTCATTGACCATGGCCACGCGCGTGCTCGTGTCAGTGTCGTGCTCGTCGATGGCCCGGCCCTTCGTGATGCGTATTCCCAGAGTATCAACATATCCAGCAGATATTTGGTTCAAGGTTGATAAGGGGCGCTCAGAGGGATTCGTAACTGGCTGACCAAGGATCGTGAATCGAACGCCACCACTTGGGCCACCTGCAGGAATGCCCGTCATGACTGCTGCGCTTTTCACGCCCGGTACTACTTGGATCTTATCCAGCATTTGCCGGTAGTACGACTTGATTTGATCCGGACCTTTCAGACGTTTATCTGGGATTGGCAAACTGAAGGCAAGAACATTCTCGCCACGAATACCCAGATCAATCTGGGATAAGTTCCAGAAGCTCTTGAGTGCAAGACCACCACTTGCAATCAAAGTAAGCGCGAGTGCGAACTCAGCGATCACCAGTAAGCGACGAGCATTGCGTTTTGCACCGCCCGATCCGGTCCGTCCTCCTGACTTAAGCACTTCATTCAGGTCGAGCCGAGTTGCCTGCCAGGCCGGTGCTGATCCAAACAACAACCCGGCAATGGCAGTCACGCCGATCGTAAAGATTAGGACTGGGATACTGATTCTGATGTCTGCCTCAGAAGGAATCATCGTCCCGACGGGAGGCATGACTGCTTCTATGAAACGAATGATTGTTACGGCCAGCAGAATGCCAGCGGCGCCACCCAGCACAGCTAGAAGCAAACTTTCAGTGATTAGCTGTGAGAATACTCGCGCTCTCGACGCACCCAGTGCTGCTCTTACAGCAACTTCGCGTTGACGCGTCGTGCCTCGCACGAACAGGAGATTTGCTACGTTGACACAAGCGATCAATAGAAGAAGACCAACGGCGCCGAACAATAGCCAGAGGTTTGTTCTGGTAGCATCAGTCAGAAAGTTCAAATGCAGAGGCTCAACACTTACGGTGTTTGCAATTCGCTTCGGACGCTCAGCTTGTATTTGATCCGCGAGACCATTCATCTCAGCCTGTGCCTGAGCTAACGACACGCCGTCTTTCAATCGACCCATCACCAACACTGACCCTGGAGCGGGTTTAGTTGGATCTGTTTGAGCTACAAGCGGCACCCACAACTGCGAGGGTAAGCGGTCGTGAATCCCCGGAGGTAAGACACCGACGACCGTGTAGGGTTCACCATTCATCTGAATCCGCTTGCCGACAATTTCGCGGTCTGCGTCAAACGCGCGAGTCCATAATCGATTGCTGAGGATGACTACGTGATCCCTGCCCGGCTGACCTTCTTCAGGAAGAAAGTCGCGTCCGAGCATGAGAGGTAAACCCTCCATCGTGAAGAACCCGGGCGTGCGTAATGCCCCGAATACTTGTTCAGGTCTCTCAGTTGTGCCCACGTTAAATGATCCACGCGTCCATCCGTTCAGGCTTTCGAATGACGAGCTTCGTTGTTTCCAATCGACGTAGTCAGTGATTGGTGTTGAGTTTCTATCGCCATTTGCTTTTGACCAGACCATCACAAGTTGATCCGGATTTGGATAGGGCATTGGTTCGAACACCGCATACACGACGCTGAAAATCGCGGTGGTTGCACCAATGCCAAGCGCAAGTGTTAACAATCCGGTGAAGGTGAAGCCAGGAGTTTTTAAGAGTGCGCGCGTGCTGAACTTCAGATTTTGTTTAAGAATGTCCCACATGTGCTCAGACCTCTTGAATAGAAAGTTGTTTCCGGTTGTCGAGTTTCCAGGTGAGCAGACGCAGATGAGAGAAAGCTATAGATCAAATCGATCAAGTGTGCAATCAAAAAGTCATCCGCAGATTACGCTGATTACGCAGATTGTAGCTCACCTCGGTTGGCGTACAATCTGTGTCATCCGCGTAATTGGTGGGCATATGCTTAAGCCAGGGTATGAATTACGAGCACCGGAAACGGACGAGGAATGGCGCGCTTTTCATGAGATTCGTCGTAAGGTGCTCTTCGAAAACCGAGGCAAGAACGACTATCTTGAGAATCATCCCGACGATATGAAAGTTGGTAATTATCCTCTCATTCTCCTTTTTCAAGGAGAGATCATCGGGGTTGTTCGAATCGATGTATGTGAATCAGAGGCGTGGTTGAGAAGAGTAGCAATCCGAGAAGATTTTCAACGACAGGGTCACGGACGAGCTTTACTCCGACTGGCCGACCAGTTTGCGTTAACAAAGAAATGCAGTGCAGTGAGAACGAATGCGGCGGTCGAGTCCGTTGGCTTTTACGAGCGTTGCGGGTACGTGCGTGATAAGGCGTGTCTTTCGCCGGTCAACAGTGTGGCGATGAGGAAGTCGTTACAGTGAAGTCATCCATAGATTACATAGTGCGACGAGCGCCATCATACTGGAAGCGGTCAGTGCCACCTCGCGGCAGCGGGTGGGTGCGCAGTGATCTTGTCGATTGATTTTGCGACTGCGTACCGACCCGCTACCGCGAGGTGGTACTGACTGACTTCCATTTCAGCAAAGTATGTCTTCAACTCTAATCGGTGGTGTCGGCCGCGATGCGAAACTAATCGCCAAGTGGATAGTCGAGTTTCCGAAGGTCACGTGATAAGTCCAAAGTCAAAAGTCGAAAGTGCAAAGCCTGCAAATCGGTGTTGTTAATTGACGAGAAAGCTTGTGAGTCCGATCGTGCTTACCTATGATGGCGCCTATGTACACGATTCGGCGCCATTCGCCCGTGGTCCTTGTTCTCCTTTTTCTCCTGGCGCAAGGCGTCCATGCGCAAAGAGGCACACTTCGAATCGATTACACCGTCAGTCTTTCCGATCCCGCGACTCAAGAGTTCCATGTAAGTACCGTAATCAGGAATATCAATCAGCCGGCGCTTGCCTTAAGCTTGCCGGCATGGACCCCAGGCTGGTACACGGTTGAGAACTACTTCAGGAATGTTCTGAAGTTTCGCATTACAGATCGCTCGGGAAAAATTCTTCCTCACACCATGTCGAAAAAACAGACCTGGCACGTTGCCACCAGGGGCATCAGCGAAATAAAGATCGACTACGACTATCGTGCGTCTATCCTCGCGCTGAACCAGGCGAAGGTCACGACTGATTTTGCCTTCTTTACTGGAATCGAGTTGTTCCTGCAGGTAGAAGGCCATCGCAAAGAACCTTCAACGATTCATTTCCACATTCCATCCGGTTGGAAAATCATCTCCGCCTTAAAAGAGACGAGCGATCCGATGACATTTACTGCCACGGATTATGACACGCTTGTCGACGCTCCGACGGAGATGGGAAATTTTGATGTCACGCAGTTCGAGGTCGAAGGCAAGCCGCATTATTTCGTCGCGACGCCGGCTGGTTCATTCGATGCTGAAAAATCCCATCAGTTCACTGAGATGATGGCGAAGATAATTAAGGCCGATAGCGCGATCTTTGGCGGATTGCCTTACGACAAATATCTAATGTTCTATTTCTTTGCGCCTCCGGAATCGAACGCGGGTGGCGCGCTTGAACATCTCAACTCATTCGTTGCATTTGTCCGCCAGTCGAGCGCACCCACACCGAAAGAGCTAATCGGCACCGCCGCGCATGAATACTTTCACCTGTGGAATGTCAAACGAATACGTCCCGCCGAGATGTGGCCGTACGACTATTCACGTGAGAATGAAACTCCGCTGCTGTGGGTTTCGGAAGGCTTCACCAGTTATTACAGCGTTGTCGCGCAATATCGTGCAGGATTAATGAGCCTCGAAGATTTCCTGGGACGAGCGGCTGAAGTCGCCGCGAGCATCGAGAACAACGAGGCGCGAACTTACATTTCTCCAGCCGAATCCTCGGTTTCAACCTGGGTAGGCTACGACACACCTGTCGCGTTCGCTATTTCTTATTACACACAGGGAGAAAACCTTGGAGCCTTGCTCGACCTTTCAATCCTGAACGATACCCACGGCAAGCGAAGCCTTGACGATGTAATGCGGTCTCTGTTTTCGGACTTCTATAAACGCGGTCGAGGATTTACGACCGAAGACATGATCGCGGTCATCAATCGGATGACTCAAAAGGACTATCACGATTTCTATCGCAAGTACGTTTTTGGAACTGAGGTTCCGAACTATCATCAGATATTTGGTTATGCGGGCTATCAGCTTGAAAAAAACGAGCAACGGGAAGTGGATATCCCTTTTTCCGTCAACCAGACGCCCAGTGGTTTTGCCGTCCAATTTGTTGAACCAAACTCAGCGGCATCCATTGCTGGATTGCGGCCGAAGGATGTGATCGTGAAGGTCGATGGTCAGTCAGCAATCGGCTATCCGATCAATTCGGTCGGCAGCAAGACCGTAAAGTTAACTGTGGTTCGTGACGGTAAGGATGTCGAGATCCCAGTGACGTTTGGCACGCACACCTTCAAGGCATTTACGTTGGTCAGCTTACCAAACCCGACGCCGCAGCAGTTACACATTCGCAATGGTTGGTTAAGACCGGACGTTCGCAAGCAATAAGTCACCACGAGTCATGCTTCTACTTCGCAGTTTGTTTTTCACTTTCCTTTTGCCGGGGACAGTCACAGTGCTCATACCTTACTGGCTCTCATACATCGTTCCCGTGAGGTATTTTCATTGGTTTCAATACCTCGGCCTTCCTTTAATATTGATCGGCGCGGCGGGACTGCTTGGCTGCATTTGGCAGTTCTTCTCAGAAGGTCACGGCACGTTGGCACCAATAGATGCTCCCAAAGAGCTCGTTGTTCGAGGACTTTACAAATACGTCCGCAATCCGATGTACGTGTCGGTTGTGACGATTCTGATTGGCGAAGCTGTTGTGTTTGACTCAACAGTCATCATTATTGAAGCTGTAATCTTCATAGTACTGGCATATTTGTTCGTTGTGTTTTACGAGGAGCCTTCGCTTCGACGACAGTTTGGCGAGTCGTATGAAAAATACTCTTACAGAGTTGGCAGATGGCTTCCACGACCGAGGGCGAGTTGAGTGATTATGCAGCTCAGCGTTACGAAAAATGCCGAACCGCGCTGGCCTAATCGCGTCGCGATGTTGGCGGTAGCCGGTTTATATGCCGCATTGCCTCCGAATATGCTGAGCGGTCCCCGCTGGCTGCTTCCAACTGTTGTGACGTCGCTTCTGGTGCCCATCAGCGTTTCTCACCGCCGCGGTAATCATGAAGTGAACGAGTTGTTGGGCTATATCCTAAACGGCGTGGTTACGGCAGCGATGATCTTATCGCTGGCATTGCTGATTAAGTTAGTGACCGTACATGAAGTCACGCCATCTCAACTCTTACGTTCTGCGGCTTTGCTGTGGGCCGCCAACGTTTTAGTGTTTGCTTCATGGTATTGGCATTTGGATGGAGGCGGGCCTCATCAGAGAGCTCTAACACGTGGACACACGGACGGAGCGTTTCTGTTCCCACAGATGACGATGCATCCCGAGGCAAAGGTGGCTGCCGGTGAAGAAGAATGGGAACCGAACTTCATTGATTATCTCTTCCTCGCGTTCAACACCAGTACTGCTTTCTCTCCGACTGACGTACCCGTCCTTTCGCGTTGGGCGAAAGTCCTAATGATGATTCAAGCATCGATTTCGCTGGTGGTCATTGCGTTGCTGGCAGGTCGAGCGGTGAACATATTGTGATTTCAGATTGAAGATTTCAGATTGGTCTTTGGTTTTTGGTCTTCGGTATTTGGCTTGCTGTGTCGCACCGATTAGAAATCAAAGACCAAAGACCAAAAACCAATCTTAAATCTGAAATCTTAAATCTGAAATTCCTAGCCGCAGCGCTATAATGCCATCAGCTAAACCGCCGTTCACTCAAGGAGCAGCCGATGTCTAACTTCATCCCTCGTCTATCCCTCGTGATTATTGTTCTTCTTGTGCTCGGTTGTAGCAGCATTGCGCTGGCTCAACATGATCCATCAGGTATAACGGGTGGAGGCATGATTGGAGGCAGTACCAGTCGTCCTTCAACAAAGCCCACAACTACACGGCGTACAACGACCACTTCACCGGCCAGGCGAGTGACGCCTACGCGCACTACAACGGACACAAAAACACCGACCGCGGACGGTTATTACCAGCAGGGCGAGACGCTTTATAGCGCCCAAAAATATACCGAAGCACTAGATGCTTATCTGAAGGCTGTGCAAATAAATCCAAACATGGGTTCAGCCTGGTACCGCATCGGGTGGATCTACAACGACAAGGAAGACTACGAATCTGCGATAGATCCTCTGAAACGCGCTGTCGCACAAACGCCGAACTACGCTGCAGCTCACTTTGAGTTGGGGTATGCGTATAAGAAATTAGAGCGGTACGCCGAAGCGGCAACTGCATTCAATACCACTATTCGCATCAAGCCTGACTACGCCGGAGCACACTACGAACTTGGTTGGATTCATAACGAACAGAAGAACTATGACGACGCCGTACGTGAACTGAAGTTGGCGATTAGCTACCAAACGAATTACCCGGAAGCCTACAACGAGATGGGTTACGCTCTGCGAAACCTTGGCCGCTATACGGAAGCTATAGAGGATTATCAGCAAGCAATTCGGCTCAAGCCTGATATGGGCCTGGCGCATCTTGGCTTGGGCGACGTTTATTACTACAACACAAAGCAATACACTTTAGCTGCCAATTCCTATAAGCGTGGTTTGGAACTCCGACCCGGTAATGCCACTGCTGAATACAACCTCGGTTGGTGTTACAACGATCTCGAACGCTATAACGAAGCAGTAGTTGAGTTACGGAAGGCGATCCAAATACAGTCCAACTATCCTGAGGCCCATAACGAGTTAGGTTATGCGCTACATCAATTAGGTCGCTACAACGAGGCCGTTCAGAGCTACCTGACCGCGATCAATCAAAAAACTGATTATGCTTCGGCGCACTACAACCTCGGGATGTCATATCTCGCACTGAATAATCGAAACGCTGCTTTGCAGCAGTATCGAATACTTCAGAGGATCGACCAGGCGCGAGCAACAAAGCTCTTCAACCAAATCAAGTAGAAGCGTTGTGACGCCTCGAAATCAGTCAAGAACCTTCTTCATCGCTAAGACTCGCAGTCACTAAGATCACATAGAAACCTCTGCGCTATCTCTGCGATCTCTGCGTCTCTGCGGTGATGTGGTTCGTGCATTTCCTGGATCATGCTCATCAATACCAAACAGACTAAGACCACCGCGGAGACGCAGAGGGCGCAGAGATAGCGCAGAGAAGATCTCTAAGATCTATGACCCAAACTCCGTGCGCCGCTTCTCCCACTGAGTTTTTTGATCTGACATGAACTGAATGAACTCAGGCGCTTGTCGAATTCGATTCAGAAACGGATCGCGTTCGAAGAGAGGATAGTTTGGAAAGCCGGTGTTTGCAGTTTCTTTTAACCATTTAACTGCTTCAAGACTGTTACCGGCGAGTGCATAAATACAGGCAGCGTCATAAGTCATATGATGACGGCTCTGATTATGAAGCTCAACCTTAGCGACGATGTCCGGAACTCCTACGATGGCTTGCTGAAAGTCACCCTTCAAAGCAAGAAGCAGGGCTCGTGACAGCAAGAGTCCGGGATTGTTTGGAGCCTGAGGTAACCGTTCGTTGATTAGTTTCTGTGCGTCGCCGAGCCGGCCCTTCCGCAAGTAATACCACAACAACATCTGTCGCAAATTGTTAGTCTTTTCAAATTCTAAGAACCATGTATCGGCATCAGCGCGAAAGAAAGGCAAGAACTGCTGCACATCCATCAGGCTATAACTCGTCGGATCTATTTCACGCGCTCGTTTTAGTTCGCGGGTAGCCAGCTCCTCAAGGCCCACATGGCCCAGGATCGCCGGCAGATCAGGACTGCAGCTGTTGGGATTCAGTTGTTTGGCGAGGAACAGTTCCCGAATTGCAGCCTCGTTCTGATAACCCTCGTATGCGGTCCAAAGTAGATATGCATGAACAAAGTGTGTCTCCGCGAGATTTGGGTCCAATTCCTGCGCCTTAGTTATTTCCTGTCTCGCTAGATCCACCCATTTTGGATCGTTTGGTTCTATTGATGATGCGGTCCAGGCATAGGCAAAAGCCAACTTTGAGTGACTAAGTGCGTAATTCGTATCGATACTGATCGACTGCTTCAGAAGGTCGATACTTTTCTGCATCTGTGGCATCGAGTCGTCGCGTTCATCAAGACTGACAACACCCCTTATGTACAGTTCGTAAGCTCTTGGGTCGGTTGGGTATTTTTTCCCTTGCTGTGATTGGCCTCTAGTATCAAAACTAACCTGCAGTCTGGAAGCAACTTCTTGCGCCACCTTGTCCTGAATTGCAAAAACATCGGCTTTGGCAAGATCAAAGTTGTCAGTGTAGAGCGACACTCCGTCGCTGGTTCGCAAGAGATTCACAGATACGCGAAGCCGATCACCTGAACGCTGTACGGTTCCTTCCAGTATCGCATCGGCACTCAGTTGGCGGGCCGCTGCCAAACTATCAGTTTCCTCTTTTACGTACTTGAGGACTGCGCTTGTCGGTCTGACAGTTAACCGTCCAGTTTGACTAAGCCTTCGGATCACGGCATCGGCAATGCCAATCCCAAGGTAGTTCTGATCTGAATCGAGTGACTTCAGTGGCAGTACTGCCAGCGATTTAATTTGCGGTGCGGCCGCAGTTGCGGCGACAACATGTTTCACGCGCAATTCGTAAACTGTGATAGCACTTCCAATTCCCAACACGACTATTGCCGCGAGTGCAATCGCGATCCGCTTGTGCGCCTTTACTTGCCTCGCAATGTATTCGACGCTTGAAGTTGGTCGGGTCGTTGTTGCTACGGGATCGGTCAGCTTGCCGACTAAATCACGAGGCGCGTTGTCTGCCAATTTGTCACGCTTACTATGGATCGGCAGCGACTGCTTTGCCTGTTTCAAATCGTTCAAAAGATCCCGGCTCGTTTGATAACGGTGGTCACTGTCCTTTTCCAGGACCTTCGCAACGATTTCAACCAACCTATCCGGCAGATCATGCGAGTGACGCGATAAGGGTGGCGTAGGGGTCTTAGACAAAATCGCTGAAATGATTTCGTTCGATGTAGCGGCGATAAACGGTGAGGCGCCTGCGATCATCTCGTAGAGCACCACGCCAAGGCTCCAGATGTCAGTTTGCGCGTCCACAGATTCACCGCGAGCTTGTTCAGGCGACATGTAGGCAACAGTGCCTATCACGACGCCGGGACCGGTCTTAAGATGAGCGGAGACGTGCGCTTCAACACTGTTCACGTGCTCAATCGAGGAAGCGCGCGACATTTTAGCCAATCCAAAGTCGAGCACTTTCACCAGACCGTCTTCGCGACGAATCATGATGTTCTCTGGCTTGATGTCGCGATGAACAACACCAACTCGGTGAGCGGCGACCAGCGCAGAGGCAATCTGAATCGAAATCTCGACTGCATCATCGATACTGAGTTCGGAGTGTAAGCGTTCGCGTAACGTCTCACCTTCAATGAATTCAGTGGCGATAAAACGATGCCCTTCAAACTCGCTGATTTCATGAATCGTGAGAATGTTTGGATGATTGAGAGCAGATGCCGCGCGTGCCTCTTGTTCAAAGCGACTCAGCCGATCCTGGTCTTCCGTGAAATTGCGTGACAAAAACTTCAGTGCTACCCGACGATGCAGCTTTGTATCTTCCGCGAGATAAACTGTTCCCATCCCGCCTTCGCCTAGGAGGGAAAGAATTCTGTAATGAGCAACGGTCTGGTTGGCTGTGAAATCGGCTTCGTCAGCCAACATATTTGCAGCAGCTTGATAGGCAGGCGTGTCAATGAAGTTATTAGTTTCTGAGTGCGCCTCGAGCAGTGATTCAACCGCCTGACGTAAGGCCGCGTCGCCGTTCGAAGCCTCGTCGAGGTAGGCGGACCGTTGCGCGGGCGGCAATGCGAGCGTGGCGTGGAACAGATCTTTTAGGTTTTCCCAATTGGAGTCGGGCATGGTTGAATCCGGGTCTGACGGACCAGCAAGGGCGATCGAAGAAGGAAGGTATCATAAGTTAAGAACTGCATGAGACCAATCGTGGAGGGGTCGTTTGAGGGCTTGCACAAGAAGCGAAACTTCCCAAGCGGCAGAAGCTGTGAAAATAATCCGAGACCTCGGTGCTGGGACCGCAGGCGTCCCCGCCTGCCCGCGTCGAACGTAACCAAGTGAGTTACTTCAAAGACCTTGCTTAGCGAACAGTTGCGCGCTGATCATGGTAGCGCACGACG
>DATDFV010000229.1:0-4542 GCA_036522415.1 Pyrinomonadaceae bacterium
TGGTCAGCTCTATCTTGAAGGCGACGGCGCCGCCGCAGATTCGGATATCCTTGACGAATCCAAGCGTCACGATGTCCCGGTGGAGATCGGGGTCCTGGATGGCGCTCAGGGCAGTCAGTATTTGTTGTTCAGAGATTTCAGGCATTTTGGATAGCCGGTATGAACGGTATGAACGGTATGAGATTTACTCGACAACTCGCAATGGTAAGCTTATTAAGTATGTTCTATTCCGTTCATGCCCTTTATGCCGGCTCAAAAAGAAACGCCGGGGCTGATCCCGGCGCTTCGAATGGCTCCCCGTGGTAGATTCGAACTACCAACCCTTCGGTTAACAGCCGAATGCTCTGCCATTGAGCTACTGCGGAATGTGTCGTCGTTCAGATAGTGAGCATCACTCTCAAAAACGCGAACGTTTTTTATAGCAAATGCGTTTGTAGAAGGTCAACCGCACGGGCTATCAAATCATTTTATCCACCGTCATGCCGAAAAACCGAGCCGACGTAGCATTTCAGCAAAGCGCGGGTCGTCGCGCAGCTTGTCCCATATAGGCGAAACCTTCAAATACACGAGGTCCGTCTCCTTATTATCAAACGCTTTTTCAAGCCACTTGAAAGCCTCGTCGCGTTGCCCGAGCTCTGCGTAAATACGTGCCACGGTAAGGGCGGGAACGTTTTCGCCTTTCTTCGTGTCCTGCATCGTGAATTCCAGAGCCTTCGACCAATAACCCTTTGCGCCGTCTGCTTTCAACGCATCGATGAGCACTCGCTTTCCGTTTGCAATCTCCTCGGGCTTCATTCCTTGCAAGGCGACGCGTTTCTCAATCTCACTTATCGCATCGTCATATCGGCCCATTGTCTCGTACACCGTCGCAAGATATGTGTGAGTGCGGACGTAATTCGGATCCATTTCAACTAACTTATTTAGATAGTCCACGGCCTGATCGTATTTGCGCGAGTAGTACAAGTACTCGAGACCATAATCCGTGCCAATGGCGAGTGAAAATGGATCTAATTCCAATGCTTTTTTCCAATTGGCCAAGCCTTCGTCAAATCGACCTTGCTCTCCAAGAAATTCTGCATACCAATGATAGGCACTAGCGTAATTGGGGTTCAGGTCGATGGCCCGCTTGTATTCTTTTTCGGCACCTGCTAAGTCGTGTTCATAAAGATCCTTCACACCCCCCAAAGACGCATGAGGTTCGCCAAGAGTTGGATCGATCTCGAGAGCCTTTAGGGCTGCCGCTTTGACTTTTGAAGCCCTTTCGTCACTCGGTCGATTGGCGATCGAATAGCTTTCCGCCAGTCCTACATAAGCCATTGCGTAGTTGGGGTCTTTCTCTATAGCTTGCTGAAAATATTCGATAGCTTTGTCTGTTGTCGGATCAGTACGTTTGTTCCAGTTGTAGCGACCTTGCAGATAAAGCTGGTAGGCCTCGGTATTCTGTGTTTGATTTTTAACTACACGGGGTTCTTCCGCATTCGTCAGGCGGAAGCGAAGCTTTTGTGAGACATCCCGCGCGATCTCGCCTTGCAAAGACGCAAGGTCTCCCATCGTTCGCGAATATTGTTCGCCCCAGATCTGATTGCCAGTGGTTCCATCCACCAGATCGAGGCTGATCGTCAGGTTATCGCCGCGTTGAGCAACACGTCCGTTCAAGACAGCTTGCACCTTTAGATCGGAGGCTACTTGCTGTGGCTCAATGTCCTTGCCTTTATATCGAAAGGTTGAACTGCGCGCCTTTACCGACAACATCGAAATCTGTGAAAGGTTATTGATAAGACTTTCCGTTATGCCGTCCGAAAGGTATTCGAGATCCGCATTACCAGTAGTGTTGACGAAGGGCATCACGGCGATTGATTTGATCGCTGCGTTCGTTGTTCGCGCGCGCAGGTAAAGAATAACTGACACTGCGGCCGCAATTACGACGAGCACGGTAACGATCGCGGCGAGTTTGTGTTGCCTGATCCCGGATACGACGTACTCAGCGCTCGATGCGCGCGTTGAAAGTGACGGCGTGCCGGTTGAGGTGCCGTGGGTTTCGTCAGCAGACGACAGGCTACTTGTCTTGCTCTTTGAAGGTGGTGGCACGGTCGTATCAAAGTCACCTCCTTCCAGTTCGCGGCGCAGCTCCTTTAACTCAATCGCCACATCTTTGATCGATTGATACCTTTCGTCCGGATCTTTTGCGAGACAGCGCCGCACGATGCGTTGTAGTTCGGTGGGCAAGGCAGGGTTTAATTCGCTGATCGACGGTGCTGCCTCGTAGATCACCATGTGCAGCGACTTAACGACCGAGTCACCAGCAAAAGGCTTCTTCCCGGTTGCGCTTTCAAACAAGATGCAGCCGAACGAGAAGATGTCCGAGCGATGATCGATTTCTTTGACTTTCCCCTGAGCTTGTTCCGGCGACATGTAACCAACGGTTCCCATGATTGCACCGGGTGTTGAATGTTGCGGCATGACGGCCGTTGCCACTTCACTGGAATCACCGCCCGACAGCGTTCTCGGTTCGAGAAGTTTTGCTAGTCCGAAGTCCAGAATCTTGGCATAACCATCACGCGTGATCATGATGTTGTCGGGTTTGAGATCGCGGTGGACGATCCCGGCCGCATGCGCCTTCGCTAACCCTTCGGCGACGTGCTGCAAATATCGCAGCAGTCTTCGCAGATCAGTCTCTTCCTGATGAATCTTCGCGCGTAACGTAACTCCATCGATGAACTCCATCGCTATGAAGTTCACGCCATCGCTTTCGCCGATCTCGTAGATGTGGGCAACATTCGGATGATTGAGTGCTGCTGCCGCAGTAGCCTCCTGTTCGAAGCGCCGCATCCGATCTTTGTTCGCTGCGAGGTCCGGCGGGAGAATTTTCAACGCGACGTTGCGATGTAGCCGCGTGTCTTCGGCCAGATAAACTTCGCCCATGCCACCCTCGCCGATCTTCGAGCGGACTTCGTAACGACCCAATTGTTGACCAATAGTAATGAGTGCGGGCACTGACGCGATCGCCGAGTATTAGAATAACAAACGGCGTTCATCTTAACTTTGTTAGGCTGAGCGCGCTAGCCTGAGTATATTTCTAACTCCGTCTCAGAACTTCTTCCGCGAAGATCGCCCAGTTACCCTTCGGATCCTTTTGCTCCAGCAAGTTTGTCCAACCCTTTGTTTCCGGATGCCAGGTGAGCGTGTTGTGAAACAGTCCGTCGGGGTAATTGAATTCAAGCTTGATCGAATTCCCTTCACGGGTTCCATAGCCAAGTGTCTCCGAAACACGTCCACCAAACATATCGATCCAATGCACAATGTATTTCTTGCTCGCAGTGTCATAACCAATGTAGACCCTCGCCTCGTACTGCGAAGGATTGCTTTGCTCTTTCATGTGAATGAAAAGGAACTGATGATTCAACACCCATTCAGCATGGACCGTGCTCGAGGAGTTCTGACCGTGCATCTTTCGGCTTAACGTCCAATCACCGGCGAGATTATTGAGAACGTCATCTTCAAAAGTCTTATTCGACTCTTGAGCGTGTGACGGAGCCGTAAGTGGGAAACAGAGCGCCAACGATAATATTAGAAACGAAATGCGTATGATTGTTTTCATAATAGCTTCCTCCAAATTGACGTCCGGCGAACTTTAATTTGTCGTGCATTCGATTAGCGAAACGTTGTTGTTAAGACGACAGTTTTGTGATGGCAACCACGACAAACTAAAGTTCGTCGGACACTCTCTAAACTTAACCAACCCTCCGCCGTTGGCGAGACGCAGCCAAAACCTTGGGGTTCGCAGCGGTCGCGCGCTTCGGAAGTTCACGTGCGACCTGTTTCACCCACACTAGTTCGGATTTCAGTTGAGCAATCGTCAGCTTCAACATCCAAACCGCTTCGTGGTATTCATGACCGACTTCATCGCGCACGTCCTCTAATGTTTTTTCCTCACGCTCAACTTCTGTTTCAAGAAATTTCAAACGCCGTTGGATCTGCTGCTTCACCGCGAGTCGACTTGCTTGCCACGAGAGCGCAAGCCAGGTTAGAAACGCCGGCCGTTCACGCTGATTCGTCCAACTGTCACGCTCTAATTCTCGCGCGAGGACTGTTCGACCCTTCGCACTTGTTCTCAAGACCCGACGGTCTGCGCCAAGGACAACTCCAGTGTCGGCAGATTCAGCGAGTAGACCCTGACGCACCAATTTCTCCAGCGAGTAATAAATCTGCGGCCGGGAGATCGCGACCCAATCTCGAGCCTGACGCCGTTCCAGCTCAGCATTAACTTCATAGCCATGCATCGGTCGTTCGGCGAGCAGACTCAAAACCACCAAATCAGGCGTGGTCACGGTGGCCTTATCCTTTGCCATCAGATGCCTTCCTTTTCTTGCTCCAGTACCACCATTGCCTTTGTTCGATTGGCAAATTGGGATTCTTTGCCTGTGCGACAGCCGCAGTGAATACATCAAGACAGCAGATATCCTGCGGGCCTTTGAGCCGGCAAAGTTCGGTGTACATACGGCGCGGATTCTTTTTGGCCAGTTGCTCAACGCTCTGAATTCC